>JANXSM010000080.1 GCA_025352665.1 Rhodospirillales bacterium
GTGGGGTCGAGGGGCGAATCCCCCGCCATGCAAACCTCAAACGGCAAAGGGCCCCAGAGGGGCGATCCGGTGGATCCACCGGCGTTTCCGGCAACGTGGACGTGGCTGCGGGTGCAGTCTCATCCCGCGTTCCCCGAGACGCCGTCCGCCCGTCGCGATGGATGACGAAAGGAAGACGTGATGTTCAATTATTTCCGCAAGGAACTGGAATGGGGCGGCCGCAAGCTCGTCCTCGAAACCGGCAAGATCGCCCGCCAAGCGGATGGCGCCGTGCTGGTAAGCTACGGCGACACCGTTGTGCTATGCACGGCCGTTGGCGTGCGCACACCGAAGCCAGGGCAGGATTTCTTCCCGCTCACGGTGAACTACCAGGAAAAGACCTTTGCCGCCGGCAAAATTCCCGGCGGCTTCTTCAAGCGTGAAGGCCGCCCGACCGAGAAGGAGGTTCTCACCAGCCGCCTGATCGACCGTCCGATCCGTCCGCTGTTTCCGCATGGCTTCCGCAACGAGGTCCAGGTTGTGGCCACGGTGTTGAGCCATGACCTCGAGAACGATCCGGATGTGGTTGCCATGATTGGCTGCTCGGCGGCATTGACGCTGTCCGGCATCCCCTTCTTCGGCCCGGTCGCGGCCGCGCGCGTCGCTTATATCGACGACGCCTATGTGCTGAACCCGACCTCAGAGCAGCTCAAGACCAGCAAGCTGGACCTGGTGCTGGCTGGCACGGTCGAGGGCGTGCTGATGGTCGAGTCTGAGGCGCAAGAACTGTCCGAGGATGTGATGCTCGGCGCCGTGACGTTCGGCCATGCCGCATTCCAGTCGGTCATCCAGACGATCATCGAGCTCGCCGAACACGCTGCGAAAGATCCTTGGGCGCTGGTCGAGACGTCCGACGCTGAAAAGGCATTGGCCGCCCGTGTCGATGCGCTGGCCCGTGCCGGGATCACCGAGGCGTACAAAGAGACCAAGAAGCAGGTTCGCCAGGAGAAGATCGGTGCCGCAAAGAAGGCCACCGCCGCTGCACTGACCGCGGAAGGTCTGGACGCCGACAAGGCGAAGGGCCTGTTCAAGGAGCTTGAGGCCGACATCGTCCGCAACGCCATCCTGGACACCGGGCTTCGCATCGACGGTAGAGACACGAAGACCGTGCGTCCGATCCTCGCCGAAGTCGGCATCTTGCCGCGCGCGCATGGCTCGGCGCTGTTCACCCGCGGCGAGACGCAGGCGTTGTGCGTGGCAACCTTGGGCACCGGCCAGGACGAGCAGATCATCGACGCGCTCGAGGGCGAATACCGCGAGCATTTCATGCTGCACTACAACTTCCCTCCATACTCGGTCGGTGAAGCCGGCCGCATGGGCAGCCCGGGCCGTCGTGAGATCGGCCATGGCAAGCTTGCATGGCGCGCCATCCACCCGCTGCTGCCATCCAAGGACAAGTTCCCATACACCATGCGTGTGGTGTCCGAGATCACCGAGAGCAACGGCTCCTCCTCGATGGCCACTGTCTGCGGCACCTCGCTGTCGCTGATGGACGCCGGCGTGCCGCTGCTCCGCCCTGTGGCTGGCATAGCCATGGGCTTGATCAAGGAAGACCGCGCATTCGCCGTGCTGTCCGACATTCTCGGCGACGAGGATCACCTCGGCGACATGGACTTCAAGGTGGCCGGCACCAGCGTTGGCGTGACCTCGCTGCAGATGGACATCAAGATCACCTCCATCACGCCCGACATCATGAAGGTTGCGTTGGACCAGGCTCGCGAAGGCCGCATCCACATTCTTGGCGAGATGGCCAAGGCGCTGACCAGCAACCGTGAAGACGTGGCGGCGACGGCGCCCAAGATCACCATCATCCAGGTGCCCAAGGAGAAGATCCGCGACGTGATCGGAACCGGCGGCAAGGTGATCCGCGAGATCGTCGAGAACACCGGCGCCAAGATCGACATCGAAGACGACGGCACGATCAAGATCGCAGCATCCGACGACACCAAGGCCCAGGCAGCGATCGCCTGGATCCGCGGCATCGTGGCGGAGCCAGAGATTGGCCAGATCTACACCGGCAAAGTGGTCAAGACCGCAGAGTTCGGCGCATTCGTGAATTTCCTCGGTGCCAAGGACGGCCTGGTTCACATCTCCGAACTGCAGCAGGGCCGGGTCAACAAGACCACCGACGTCGTCAACCAAGGCGACAGCGTTAAGGTGAAGGTCTTGGGCTTCGACGATCGCGGCAAGGTGAAGCTGTCCATGCGCGTGGTCGACCAGACCACCGGGGCGGACATCACCGACACGGTCGGCGCCAAGGCCGGCGGTGGACGTGAAGGCGGCGGGCGTGAAGGTGGGGGCCGCGAGCGCGGTCCGCGTGACAACGACCAAGCTGCGCAATAACACTTACGGCGGCCCAGGCTTCGGAAAGACGTCCATCCGAGTGATCGGGTGGGCGTCTGTTCTGTTACAAAGATTGCATTTTTAGGCGTCTATCTTAAACCGTCGTCCGTATGCTCACAGATAGTCTGGCGATAAAGGGACTGGATGATAGGGGACCGGGGTGACATGAGGGGATTCTGGCCATGAAGCCAATCAACGCCATCCGGATGGGCGGAGTCGATGTCCTGCCTTTGGTAGAAGGCGGCAAAGGCGTGTCGATCTCGACAGGTGTCACCGCCGGCCATTGGGCCGCAGCCGGCGGCGCTGGCACGTTCAGCGCTGTTAACGCGGACTTCTACGACGCGGACGGCAAGCTGCTTCCCCAAACCTACCAGGGCCGAACGCGGCGCGAACGCCATGAGGAACTGGTGCAGTACGGCATTCAGGGCGGCATCGCCCAGGCCCAGCGCGCCCATGACATCAGCGGTGGCCAGGGCCGGCTCCACGCCAATATCCTGTGGGAGATGGGCGGTGCCGAGCGGGTCATCAGCGGCGTACTTGAAGGCGCCAAAGGGCTGATCCACGGCATCACCTGCGGCGCCGGCATGCCATATCGGCTGTCTGAGATCGCGGCGAAGTTCAACGTGCACTATTACCCGATCGTCTCGTCGGCCCGCGCGTTCAACGCGCTGTGGAAGCGGGCGTATTCGAAGGCCGCCAATCTGCTCGGCGGCGTGGTCTATGAGGATCCGTGGCTGGCGGGCGGCCATAACGGCCTATCCAACGGCGAGGATCCGACCCGGCCGGAAGACCCCTATCCCCGTGTGCTGGCACTGCGCCAGACACTGCGCACCTTCGGCCTGGGCGACACGCCGATCATCATGGCCGGCGGCGTGTGGTGGCTGGATGATTGGGAGAACTGGATCGACAACCCCGAACTCGGCCCCATCGCCTTCCAGTTCGGCACCCGTCCGCTGCTGACCATGGAGAGCCCGATCAGTGACGCCTGGAAGCAGCGGCTGATGAAGCTGAAGGAAGGGGACGTGTTCCTTAACCGCTTCAGCCCGACCGGTTTTTATTCGTCCGCCGTAAACAACGGCTTTATCCAGGAGCTGCGCGAGCGGTCGGAGCACCAGGTGGCGTTCACCCCGGAGCCGATCGGCGAACATACGGCGCCCTATGGCGTGGGCCCACGCAAGCGGCTGGTGTATCTGACGCCAAGCGACCTCACCCGCGTGACCAGCTGGGAGGTGGAGGGTTTCGTCGAGGCCTTGCGCACGCCCGACAGCACGCTGATCTTTGTGACACCGGAGCGGGCGCGGGAGATCGTGACGGACCAAGTGAACTGCATGGGCTGCCTCAGCCAGTGCCGCTTCTCCAACTGGTCGCAGCAAGAGCCGGAGTTCAGCAACGGCAAGAAGGCCGATCCGCGCAGCTTCTGCATCCAAAAGACGCTGCAGGCGGTGAGCCATGCCGAGGACGAGGCGACGCTGGAGCACAATCTGATGTTCAGCGGTCACAACGCCTATCGCTTCGCGTCCGACCCGTTCTACGGCAACAACTTCATCCCGACGGTGCGTCAGCTGATCGACCGGATCCTGACCGGGCGCTGAGCCATTTCCTGACCCCGGCGTCGCTGCCCTTCGATCCGGCGGCGACACTTGGTTTCCTGGCGGCGCGTGCGATTGACGGCGTGGAACGCGTTGAGTCGGGTACTTATGTCCGCAGTTTCGATGCTGGCATGGTCCGGGTTGCGCTTCGGCCGGATGGCTTGAAGGTGGATCGTGCGGATGCCGTCTCGCGGGTGCGGCATGTGTTTGGGCTCGACATCGATCTTGGTCCGATCAATTCGCATCTGGCTGGTGATCCGGTGCTTGCCTCGCTCGTCGCGCGGCGTGCCGGGCTGCGGCCGCCGGGTGGATGGAGTCCATTCGAACTCGCGCTGCGCGCCGTGCTCGGCCAGCAGATCACCGTCGGCTCCGCGCGTGTTCTGGCTGGGCGGCTGGTGGCGATCTGCGGCGCGCCGATCGACGCCGATGGATTGACGCGGTGCTTTCCCACGCCGGCCCAGGTGCTCGATGCCGACCTCGGGGCGCTCGGCATGCCCGCAAGCCGCCGCGCCACCATCAAGGCCGTCGCTGCCGCAGCCCTCGCCGAGCCCGCGCTGTTCGAACCGCATGCCGAATTGGCGGTTTGCGTCGGCCGTTTGATGGCGATCAGGGGCGTGGGCGCCTGGACCGCACATTATGTGGCGCTGCGGGCGCTGCGCCATCCGGACGCGTTTCCCGCCAGCGACGTCGGTCTCTTGCGCAGCATGGCGCGGCTGGACGGAACACCAGCCACACCGAAGGCCCTGTTGGCGCGCGCGGAAATCTGGCGGCCGTATCGCGCCTACGCCGCGCAGCATCTATGGGCGGATGATGCGAGGGCGCCGGCCAGCCCGGCGCACGATGCCAGCCCGCTTCGATGCTAAAAGAGTCAGCATCGAAGCGGGCTGGCATCAGTTGCGGAACGAGGGGTCCAGCCGGTCGAGCTTGCGCAGCAGCGCCGGCCATTCCAGCACGCCGAACGGTCGCCTGGTTTCCGGGCGGTACAGATGGTTGGTCCTGGCGATGATCTCGTCGGGCGGAAACACCAGCTCCGCGTTGGCGGCCATGGCGAGCAGCTGTGCCTTGCAGGCGAGTTCCGCACGATAGATGTTGCTGAACGCCTGTTGCACCGTGGGTCCCACCACCAGCAGGCCGTGGTTGCGCAGCACCAGCAGATCCGCGGTGCCGAGGTCGGCCACGATGCTCTCCTGCTCGGCGAGATCGACGGCGACACTTTGGTAGTCGTGGTAGCCGATCTGGTCGAAGCGCATCGCCGTCTGCGTCATCGGCAGGAAACCCTGTTTCAGCGACGACACCGCCATGCCCGCCGGCGTGTGGGTGTGAATGACGCAATGCGCGTCCGGCCGTGCCCGATGCACCGCGCTGTGGATGACGAAACCGGCGCGGTTGATGCCGTAGTCGAAATCCGGCTTGGCGAGAATATTGCCGTCGAGGTCGATCTTGACCAGGCTGGAGGCGGTGATCTCCTCGTACAGATAGCCGTAGGGATTGATCAGAAACGCGGCCGGCTCGCCGGGCACGCGCAGCGAGACGTGGTTGGCGATCATGTCATCCATGCCCCAGAGCGCGATCAGCCGGTAGCAGGCGGCGAGATCCACGCGTGCGGTCCATTCTTCCGGGCTGACCTGGGTCCGGATCGAGGGAATGTCGGTGCTGTAGTTCTTGGTGGTGACGTCCATGTCCGTACTTCCGATCTACTGGCAAGTCTGTCAGCCGTCTGCAGTCTGTCAGGCAACGAAGGACTCGACCAGTGCCACGAATCCAGCCGGGTTGTCGGCATGCAGCCAATGGCCGGCGTTCTTCAGCGTGACGAAGCGTGCGGCAGGGAACAGGTCGCGAATGGCCTGGCGATGCTCCGGCCGGATGTAGTCGGAGCGTTCGCCTCCAACGAACAGGGTCGGGCCGCGATAGGCGGTTTCGTCCAGCTGCGGCCATTCCTCGATGCCTGGCAGGCTGCGGGCGATCGCGGCGAGGTTGATGCGCCAGCCCGGCGCCTCACCGAAACGCAGGTTCTGCAGCAGGAAGGCGCGTACGGCGGGGCTGTCGACGGTGGCCGCCAGCGCCTGGTCGGCGACGATGCGGGTCAGGCCGGGTTGCAGGGGGATGGCCGCCATCGCCTCGGCAAAGTGGCGAAACGAGGGTGGGTAGCGCACCGGCGCGATGTCGGCGACCAGCAGGCGGGTGATGGCGCCGGGCGCCTCGAGTGCCGCCGCCATCGCAACCTTGCCGCCCATGGAGTGGCCGACCAACGTGCAGGGCAGCGCGCCCAGGCTGCGCAAGGTCTCCAGCACGTCCTCCGCCATCGCGGGATAGCCCATGTGCGCGGCGTGCGGGCTGCTGCCGTGGTTGCGCAGGTCGAGCGTCACCACCCGGTGGCCGGCAGCGAGGCGTTTCTGCACGGTACCGAAATTGGTGGCCGCCCCGAACAGGCCGTGCAGCAGGGCGATCGGCGCACCCGCGCCGACCTCGGTTGCAGACAGGATCATGGCACGACCACCCGGCGCCGGCTCGGGATCGCCGCCACGGCAACGCCGAGGATGATGAACGCAGCGCCGATCAGCAGGTCCGCCGTCAGGGGTTCCCCGAGCCACCAGGCGGACAGCAGCAGGCTCAAGGCGGGGGCCGCCAGGAAACCGACGCTCGCAACCATGGACGGCAGTGTTGCCGCGACTTCCATCAGGCACCAGGTGCCGACTGGGCCTGCGAACAATCCGATGAAGGCAAGTCCTGCGAGCGAGGCCGGTGGCCACTGGCCGAGGCCAGGCTGGGTCGCAGCCGCCAGCGGGGTGAGCAGCAACGTCGCCACCAGGAAGCTCCAGGGCAACAGGTCGAGCATGGAGCCACGCGGCGGGTAACGGCGCACGATGGTAATGGCCGTCGACCACGCCAATGCTGCCAGCAAAAGCAGTGCATGGCCGAGCACGACGGCGCGGCTGGACCAGTCGATCGACCAAGGACTGATGAGCACGGCCACTCCCGCCATGCCGAGCCCCGCCGCCAGCCAGCGACGCAGCGGAATCACCTCCCCCAATACCAGCAGCGATAACGGAACGATCCATATGGTGGTCACATTGCCGAGAATGGCGGTGCGGCCGGCCGGAATCCAGGCGGCCGCGGCATGGGCGAGGGCGAAGAAGGCCGCCAATTGCAGCACACCCACGCCGAGCAGCGCCGGCAGGTCATGGCGGCTCGGCAACCGCAACCGGCCGAGGGCTGCGAGCGCGACAAAGGCTGCGGTTCCGGACAGGCCGGCCCGGCCAACCGCAAACCACATCGGGCTCGCACCCATGGTCAGCGCCATCTTGGTCACCGGCCAGGAGCAGGACAGCAGCACCACGGAAACCGCCAACTGGAGCAGACCCGCGTTGGGGATACCGTCTGGCTCAGCCTGCTGCACCTCAGGTCACGACCAGCATGATCTTGCCGATATGCACGCCGCTTTCCATCAGCCGGTGCGCGGCCGTGGCCTCGGCGAGGGGAAACGCCTCATGGATCGCGGGGGCGCAGCGGCCAGCAGACAGTACCGGCCAGACGTACTCGCGCAGCTGGTCGGCGATCGCGCCCTTCTGGGCCGCAGTGCGCGGCCGCATCGTGGAGCCGGTGACGGTCAGGCGGCGGGTCATGATCGGCATCAGGTCAAAATTCTCGAGCTTGGATCCCTGCAGGAAGGCGATCTGCACCAGCCGCCCGTCCAGTGCCAGGCAGCGCAGATTGCGCGGAAAATACGGTGCACCGACCATATCGAGCACCACATCGACGCCGCGACTGTCGGTCAGCTGCTTCACCTCAGCCTGGAAATCCTGCGTGCGGTAATTGATCGCGGCCGCGGCGCCGAACCGCAGGCAGGCAGCTGTCTTGGCGTCAGACCCTGCCGTGGCATAGGCGGTGGCGCCGAATTCGCGCGCCAGCTGAATGGCCGTGACGCCGATGCCGGAGCTGCCGCCATGGATCAGCGCAGTCTCTCCTCGGACCAGTCGGCCGAGCATGAACAGATTGGCCCATACGGTAAAATAGGTTTCGGGCAAAGCTGCGGCATGCAGCGCGTCGTAGCCATTCGGCCATGGCAGGGTCTGGGTGGCGGGGGCGGTCACATATTCGGCATAGGCGCCGCCATTGCACAGGGCACAGACCTTGTCGCCCGGTCGAAAAAGCGTCACCGCCTCCCCCACGGCCACGACCTCGCCGGCAGCCTCCAGCCCAAGATGCGGGCTGGCGCCCGGCGGCGGCGGGTACGAACCGGCGCGCTGCGCCACATCCGGGCCGTTGACGCCGGCCGCGGCCACGCGGATCAGCACCTCGCCCGCGGCAGGCGACGGCACCGGTCCTTGCTGCATCACCATCGTCTCTGCCCCGCCTGGCGTGTGGGCGATGAATTGCATACTGGCTGGAGATGGCATGGACTGTTTCCCGATCGACGCCGGTCGATAACGCCGCCGCCGTCCGGCTTCGTCAAGCCGTGCCATCATTCGGCCCGAAACGCGCGGGCCCACGGAGAAATTCGATCGTTTCGCAAAGAGACTTGTGTTTGCGCGAGCGGCGGAGCACTGAAAACGCCTGGTCTGCGTGCCGCAGCTGGGCCAGGGCCTGAATGATGCAAGCAGACGAATGCCCGCGGGCGAGGGGTGCCGATGTTTGCCAGAGATGTCGACACGGGTCCAAAGCCGCCCGGTGCGAAGCCAGGGAACGGATGGCGGTGGGCGCGGATCACGATCCGCCCCGTGCACGCCGCCATGGCCGTGGGGCTTTTCTCCTGGATCGGTTTTGTGACCGGCCTCGTCGAGCTGCCGCGCCGCCAGCAGGAAGCGGCCGCGTCGGTCGAACATTCCCTTTTGTTTCTACGGCAAACCTACAGCCTCGAGGCGCATCTGCAGCAGGCGATCGCAGACGCCCGCGGTTTCGCGCTAAGCCAGGATCCCGCCTATCGGCTCAGCTCGAGTGCCGCCGCCGCCGAGGCTCTGCGGGACCTCGCCGATCTGTCTGCGCTTGCCGCCGACGACCCGGTGCAGAACGAACGCATCGGCCGGCTTGCCCCGCTGATCGGATCACGCCTCAACGTCACGCGCGAGGCTCCGGCCCTGGTGCGCGACCCGCGTGACGGCTTCGTGCTGCCCAGCGCGCGGGGGGAGGCGGTTCGCAACCTGTCCGCGCGCATCGAAGCGCTGCTCAGCGGCATCAAGGAGGGCGAAACCGCACAGCTGCGGCTGCATCAAGCGAATTCGGCCCGATTGCTCTCCGTGACCGTCATCGCCGCCATTATGAGCGGAGTGCTCGCCGGTGGGAGTGCCATTCTTACCTTGTTCCTGCTGGGCGGCCGCCGTCGCCAGCGGCGTCACCTCGCCGAGTTGCGCGCGGCGAACGAAGCGCTGGAGGCGCGGGTGCAGGAACGCACCGCAGCGCTTGCGACCAGTGAAAGTCGCCAACGCGGCTATTTCGAGCACTCTCCTGCCGCACTGATCGATGTCGAGGTTACCAAGGACGGGCGGTACCTGCACCAGGCGCTGAATCCGGCGGCGGAGGCGATCTTCGACCTTCCGCACGGCAGCACGATCGGTCGCCGCGTCCGCGACATCCACGCGGCCCCGCAAGGCTCGATCATCGAGGCAGGACTGGCCGAGACCGTGGCCGGGCGCGCCAAGACGCAGGGGCTGGCGACGCGCACCATCCGCGGGCAGACCCGCGTGATCGACTGGACCCGGGTGCCGCTCGCTGACGGCGACGGCCGGATCAGCAACATCCTGATCTGTATCCGCGACGTGACCGAACAGATCGAGCTGGAGCGGCAGGTGGTGGCGCAGGCCCGCCGTGAGACGGAGACCGCCCAGCGCGAGGCGAGCCACTTCCGCCACAGCGCGGATGTGATGTTCATTGTCGCGGTGGACGAGGATGAGAGCAGCGACGGCGCACCCGAGCTCACGCTCGTCTCGTCGAATGCCGCCTTCGCCCGGCTATGCGGTGAACGGCTTCCGGCGGCGGGCCACCGGCTCGGCGCGTGCCTGCCAGAGGCGATCGAGGCCGAGGCTGTTGTGCATCTCCGGACCTGCCTCGCCCAGGGACATGCCATCAGCTACGCCGCCAGCTACCAGCTGCCCACCGGGATACGCGCGTTCGAGGGGTCGATCACGCCGGTTCGCCACCCCGACAGTGCCCGCATCGCACATCTGGTCGATTCTTCCCGCGACGTGACCGAGCGCAACCTGGCCGAGGCAAGCCTGCGGCACAGCCACAAGATGGAGGCGCTGGGGCAGCTCTCCTCAGGTGTTGCGCATGACTTCAACAACATGATCGAGGCGGTGATGGCAGGGTTGGAGATGGTGCTGGAGGACGTGAGCCCTGGCACCGGCGCGCATGGGTATGCGACATCGGCGCTTACCGCGGCCCAACGCGGGGCAAGTCTGACCCGCCAGCTGCTTGCCTACGCCCGCGACCAGGTGCTGTGGCCACAGGCAATCGATATCGACGGGTTTCTGGCCGAGATGCGCAAGTTGCTGGTTCGGGTCATCCGGCCCGAACTGGCCGGCGGCATCGAAATCAGCGTGCGGGTTGCGCTCGGCACGCCGCCCCTGTTCGCCGACCCCGCGCAACTGCAGACTGCGTTGCTAAACCTTGTGCTCAATGCCGTTCGGGCAACCCGCGTCGCCCCTGTGGGTGCGACAAACCAGGGCCCGGGTGGCAGCAGGATCACCATCGACGCCAGCAGCCACCCGGACGCCGGCGGCGGCTGGGTTGTGGTGAGCGTGATCGACAATGGCGCCGGCATGAACGAGGCCACTCTGGCGCGCGCCACCGACCCGTTCTTCACCACCACCGGCGCCGGCGACGTGGACGGCACGGGCAGCGGGGTTGCCGGGGCCGGGCTCGGCCTTTCCATGGTCAAGGGATTTGCCGAGCAATCCGGCGGCGAGCTGCGGCTGTTCAGCGAGCCCGGGGTCGGCACCCGCGTCGAGCTGCAACTGCCGTCCGTGGCGGAAATCGGCATGATCACCGCAGGGGCCAGGGTGCCGTGGATTTCCGGCCGCGTGCTGGTGGTGGACGATGCGACCGAGACGCTGGTGACCGCGAGCGAGTTCCTGGCCAAAGCCGGCCTGCAGGTGACGCGCGCGCGCAGCGCCGCGCACGCGCTGAACCTGCTGGCCGACGGCGGCAGCTTCGATGCCATCCTTACGGATTTCGCCATGCCGGGTATGAACGGCATCGATCTCATTCTGGAAAGCCGCAAAATCCTGCCCGATCTGCCAGCGATGGTGATCACCGGCTTTTGCGATGTGGGCAGCGAGACCACCCTGCCGCCCGACGTGCTGGTGCTGCACAAGCCGTTTTCGAAGATCAAGCTGATCCAGGCGCTGCAGCGCGTCATGGCCCGCCAGGGTGGGGCATCGTGAGGAAGAAACGCAGCATGGCCGCGGTGGCATCCGGCCCGCGCGGGTCGGTGTAGGAACCGGCTGGGCTGCCGCCGAACCAGGCGTGGCCGCCGCCATGAACCACCCATTGCTCCACCACAACCCGCCCCGCGGCATCGGCGTGCAGCGTGCGGGTGAAGGCGTGGCCGCGGGGCACCTGGCCCTGCTCCGAGCGAATCCGGAACACGCCATCCTGCGTCGCCTGAGCGACCACGGCGTCGGCATTGGCAGGATTAACCGTGCTGTCCCGGTCACCATGGAAGACGATCGCCGGCATCACTCGGCCGCGATGGTCACGCATGTGCCAGGCGCCACCAAGCTGCATCGCCACCATCGCCTGTTGCATGTCGCCGGCAACCCCGCAGGCGAGGCCGGAATGCACGCCGATCGCGGCGTAAAGATCCGGATAGGTCTGCCCCATCACAGCGGCTTCCGCGCCACCGGCCGACAACACGGCCACGAACACGCGCCCGGGATCGACGGCGTAGTCGGCCATGACCTCGCGGGTGATGCCGGCGATCAGCGAAGGCTCGCCATTGTCCCGGTGCTGGTCCCGCTCGTTGAACCAGTTCCAACATCTTTGCGGATTGGCGGAGCCGATCTGGCCGGGCCAGGCCACCAGACAGCCATGCGCCTCGGCCGAAGCGTTCATAAGGGTGCCCATTGCGAAATCCTCAGGCGACTGCGTGCAGCCGTGCAGCATCACAATCAGCGGCCGCGGCGCACCGGCGCCACCGCTTGGAACATAAAGCCGGTACGGGCGCGTGCCCGCGGGATTGGTGAATTGTTTGGCAAGGAACTGCGCACCAGGCGGCAGATCGGGTATCGCGCGCGATGGAGGCACCATCCGACCGAAATCCAGTTGGGGCATCACGGGCGCGATAAGGCCGGGCAGGTTTCCTAGCATGCGCCGAAGCGCCACTCCCGCCTCCACCAAACGGCCTGCCTTGGTCAGCCGCGTTGCCTCCAGCAGAGCTTCCGGTAGCTTTACCATCTGTTTTGCCTTTCGATTCACCGCGTGCGGTCAGCCAGCACCGCCTTGACCGCAGCACCTTGCCAGACAGGATCACGGCCTGTGCCCGCTCACCCGTCACGTCCGGTGCAATACTGGCCAGCCCGAGCACATGGATGTCGATCAACTGTCCGCGATCGCGCGTGGGCGAAAGTGCGACTTGGCCATACTGCCGCAGGCCAAGCTGCATCGTGTTGCGCGCCAATGATTGGCATCCACCCTCCTTCTGCCGTTTGCGTGGCTGGCAGAAGGAGGGTGGATGCGCGACCTCAAGGCCTCAGGACATCCTGGCGGCGGCCTCGGCGTGGCCGACCAAGCGGCAGAACCGAGCAAACAACTCGCGTGGGGCGAGGCCATCCTTGCGCGCCTCCGTCGAGAGCCTGCTCGTTTCGGCGTCCATCGTGATCATGAGGACGCTCACCAGTGATGTTCAGCGCGCGGCGGACCAGCCCTTGTACGCCTTCACATTGTCCCGCGTCACCAACACGGAGGGCAACAGCACCACCGGTTCGGCCGGCTTCTTGCCGCTCAGAGCTTCCACGCCCAGCTTCACCGCAGTCTGCGCCATCACATACGGGTCCTGGCTGGCAGAGGCCTGCACAGACGGGCTGTTTGGGTCGGCCAGCGCGCTCTCGATATCCGGTGCGCCGTCGACCGAGGCGATAATGATCCCCTTGCGACTCAACTGCTTCGCCGCGAGGTCGGTGCCGATCGCCTGCGGATCGTTGATGGTGAACACGGCATCGATCTTGGGAAACCGGATCAGATGGCTCTGCATCACGTTAAGCCCGCCCTCACGCGAGCCTTTGGCATCCTGGTCGCTCGACAGCACCTTGATGCCCGGGTTCTTGGCGAACACCGATTTGCAACCGGTCACCCGATCAACCACCGAGGACACCTGCGGACCGTTCTGGATGATGACATCGCCCTTGCCGCCAAGTTTGTCGACGATGTACTGGCAGGCGATCTCGCCCGCCTGGATGTTGTTGGTGGTGACGGTGAAATCGGCACCCTTGGCTGCGGTGTCGACGGCAACCACTAGAATGCCGGCCGCCTGCGCCTTCTTGATGGCGGGCTCGAGCGCATTCACGTCGCCGGGGTTGAGCAGGATCATGTCAACGCCAGCTGCGATGAAATTGTCGATCTGGGTGAATTGCTTGCCGAGATCATAGTCATAGCCGACGGTCAGCACCTTTACGTTGGGATTGACCTTGCGGGCCTCAGCCTCAGCTCCCTTGGAGAGAGCAATAAAGAAAGGGTTGCCGAGCGAGCCGAGCGAAATGCCGATCGACTTGAGATCCTTCGCCTGGGCCATACCGGTGCCGAGGGCCAGAACCGCGGTGGCGGCGAGAAGCAGTTTGCGCATGTGCGTGTCCTCACAGTTTTTGGTGGTCTGTCTGCTGCGGCCGCGGTTCGACCATGGCACCGCGCCCGATCCCTCTCAGGCTCTTGCGGAACCCTGGATGCGATAGCGATCCAGCGCCACGGCGCCGATGATGACCAATCCCTTGATGATGTACTGCCAGATGTCGGAGACACCCACCAGGATCAGCCCGTTGCCGAGCACCGCGATGATGAGTGCTCCGATCAGCGTGCCCCAGATCGAGCCGATGCCACCAACGAAGCTGGTGCCTCCCAATATGACGGCGGCGATAGCGTCGAGTTCGTAGGACTGGCCGAGTTGCAATCCGTTCGCGGCAAACAAACGCGCCGCCGACATCACGCCGCCCAACCCGGCATACAGGCCTGCCAACGCGTAGGCGAACAATATCACTGCCCACACCTTGATACCCGACAGGCGTGAGGCATCCGGGTTGCCGCCGACAGCATAGATATGCACGCCCAGCACCGTGCGGCGCAGGATGAACCAGGTGACCAGGATGACCGCAATGGCGATCACCACCAGCCACGGCAGCCCGGCCAGCGTGCCGTTGCCGATGAAGGCGAAGGGCAGTGAGGGATTGAACACGGTGGTGTCGCCGCCGATCAATCGCGCGATGCCGCGCACCGCGGTGAGCGACCCTAATGTTACGATGAACGGCGGTAATTTCATGAAGGCGATCAGCGCACCGTTGATCGCTCCAAACAGAAGTCCGCAGAGCATTGCTGCGGGAATGCCGAGCAGGCCGAGGCCTTCGAGCTTGGAGGCGATGACGGCGACCATGGCGCTCGCAGCCAGAATCGAGCCCACCGACAGATCGATGCCGCCGGTGAGGATCACAACCGTCATGCCCGCCGCCAGCACCGTGTTGATCGAGGCCTGCTGCATCACGATCGACAGGTTCTGCCAGCTCATGAACCGGCCCTCGGCCCAGGCGCCGGACAGGTTTCCTGCCTCCACCCAGCCGCTCAGCAACTGGAACATGATCCCCAGCAGCACCAGGATAGGCAACATGCCGGCGACCTGGATGGCATTGCGAAAGGCAAGCTTGCGACGAACCCTGACTGCTTCAGACACCGTGACCTCCCCAAGTCTTTCTTAGAGCGCCGATCAAGCGGCTTGCTGTCCAGCGCTTTCGTCGGCACCGGTTGCGATGGCAATGATATTTTCCTGCGTCACGGGCTGGCCATCACCGCCAATCTCCCCCGCCATCCGCCCTTCGCGCATCACCAGCACACGGTCACAGATGCCGACGATCTCCGGCAGATCGGAAGAGATGACGATCACGCCGACATCGGCGCGCGCCAGGCTATCGATCAGCCGATAGATTTCCGACTTCGCGCCGATGTCCACTCCGCGGGTGGGCTCGTCGAGAATGAGCACGCGCGGCTTCGTCTCGAGCAGCCGCGCCAGCAGCACCTTCTGCTGATTGCCGCCCGAGAGCGCTCCGACATTGATCATGTCGGCCGAAACACGGATGCCGAGGGCTGCGATCGCATCGCGCGCGCGCCGCGCCGCAGCGGCGAAGTCGAGCAGCGCGCCGCCCTTTGCATCGCGGCCAATCACACCGAGATTGATGTTCTCCCGCACCGACATGTCAAGGAACAGCCCGAGCCGCTTGCGATCTTCCGTGAGATACACAACGCCCGCGTCGATGGCATCGCGCGGGGTTGCGATGTGCAGCGCGCGGCCATCGAGGGTGACGGTACCTGAGCCGCGATCGGCGCCGTAGACAAGCCGGGCGAACTCGGTTCGTCCCGCACCCACCAAGCCTGCGATGCCAAGCACCTCGCCTGCGTGCAGATCCAGGCCACAGCCGAGCACCCGCTGGCCGTCGCCGACATCGCGTACCGACAAGATCACCGGGCCCCGCGCCAACGCGGCCGCATGGTCTTTCTTGTAAAAGGTCGCGAGGTCGCGGCCCACCATAAGGCGCACCAGCGTTTCGGCCGACAGCTCCGCGCGCGGGATCGTGCCGACCGCGCTGCCGTCGCGAAGCACGCTGACGCGGTCGGCAAGATCGTAGATCTCCGCCATGCGGTGGCTGATGTAGATGATCGCCAGTCCATCGGCGCGCAGCCGGCGGATCAAGTCGAACAGCCGCTCCGTCTCGCGCGAGGACAGCGAGGTGGTCGGCTCGTCCATCACCAGGATCCGGCTTTGCGCGTTGAGTGCGCGGGCGATCTCGACCATCTGACGTTCGGCCATCGACAGGGTAGAGACGAGCGTGGCAGGGGTGAACGAAACGCCCAACCGCTGCAGCAACGGTGTGCAGGCATTGGTTATGGCGGCGCGGTCGATCATGCCGCCACGGCGCGGCTCGGTACCGAGGAAGATGTTTTCGCCTACTGAAAGATTCGGTGCGAGCGTCAGCTCCTGGTAGATCACCGACACGCCCAATCGTCGCGCGGCCAGCGGGCCATTGATGACGACAGGCTCGCCACCGATGCGAATCTGGCCGCCGGGGTCCGCCTGATACGCGCCCGACAGGATTTTCATCAGCGTCGATTTTCCGGCGCCGTTTTCGCCCATCAGCGCGTGGATCTCGCCGGGAATAACTGTAAGGCTGACATCGCACAGGGCACGATTGGCGCCAAAGGTCTTGGAAATGCCGAGCATCTCCAGAATGGGAGCCATGCTCACCGGTGCACCTTACGTCTCATGCGCGCAGCTCCATTGCGTGGTCGGGTTGTGCGGTCAAATGGTCGCACGCGGGGCTGGAGCTGTCGTGCGGCATCAGTCGAGCCAGCCCCGCACCGCCTGCTTAACAAACGCGAAATCGGCCAGATTGAGCCGCGGTGCACCGGCCCGATGGCCCCAGATACTCGGG
The DNA here is from genome assembly GCA_025352665.1 of Rhodospirillales bacterium. Taxonomy (GTDB): domain Bacteria; phylum Pseudomonadota; class Alphaproteobacteria; order Acetobacterales; family Acetobacteraceae; genus CAIQQQ01. The sequence goes on from JANXSM010000080.1 coordinate 16,592, forward strand.
ATGGGACGCAATTCGCCCCGCGCGAGGTAAGGCAGTTCCGCTGCATTGTCGGCCACCCGGAAATACAGGTCGGTCTCCCCCGGCAACAACATCACCCGTGCCTTGATCGCGCCCAACGCCTGCGACAGGTCGCCCTGGTAGAGCGGGTTGGCGCTGATGTCACCATGATACCAGGTGACCAGCTGGGCATAGAGATTGGCCGCCGATTTACGATCATATTGATCCACCCAATCGGTTTGCAGAAAGCTATCGAGATCTTTCCCCCCCAAGGCCGACAGGTGCAGGCCTTCGCGATAGAAGTCCTGGCTCAGCGCCCAGGCGGCATAGATATGCCCGAAAGCCCGCAGGGCGAGCCTGGGTTCGGCCGAGAAGCGACCGTTACCGATATGCTCGGGGGCAGCCTCCAGCGTGCGCAGCAGGCTCGATAGGAACACCTTGTTGTGAACAGAGGTGCGGGCGCTGCCGCACAGCACGAAGGCGTGGTCGACCTGATCCGGGAACGCTGCCGCCCAGTGATAGGCCTGCTGGGCGCCCATCGAGAACCCGTATACGGCGTGCACCCGCTGTATGCCGAACTGCTCGGCAAGCAGGCGATGCTGTGCCTGCACATTGTCCCATGATGTCACCACCGCAGGGAAACCAGCGGTTTCGGCGGCACCCGAAGACAGGCCGTTCGAGAACATGTCGGGGATGACGATGAACCAGCGAGTGGGATCAAGAATGCCGTCAGGCCCGATCAACCACTCCTGGTCCTGGTGCTGGGCCCCGTAGCTGCAGGGATACACCACCACGTTGTCACGCGCAGGCGATAGCGTGCCGTGGGTTTTCCAGCTCAGTTTCGCGTCGGATATGGTTTCACCGGATTGCACGGTGACATCGCCCAACGAAAACACACCATTGACGCGGTCCCAGGTCATTACAGCGTCTCCATCATATACGGTTGGCAGATCATCCTATAACGGTTCAGCGCGCAACCATGCGCGGCCACGGAGGCAAACCGATGCTGAAATTTTACTACAGCCTGGCGCCCAACCCGATGAAGGTCGCGCTGTTCCTCGAGGAAGCCAGCCTCGCCTACGAGGCAATCCCGATCGACACGCGCAAGGGCGAACAATTCGCCGCCGAATTCGCGGCCCTCAACCCCAACAACAAGGTGCCCTGCATCGTCGACGGCGATGCCGTGGTGTTCGACAGCAGCGCCATCCTGCTGTATCTCGCTGAAAAGACCGGCAAATTTCTACCAGACGCTTCGCCCGCATCACGCGGTCAGCTGCTGTCCTGGCTGATGTTCACCGCCAGCGGCATCGGTCCGTTTTCCGGCCAGTCCGTTCACTTCCGTCATTTCGCGCCGGAGCCCAAGGACTACGCCCTCACGCGCTACACGTTCGAAGCCCACCGCCACTACGCCGTTCTCGAGGCGCATCTTGAAGGTCGCAGCTTCATGGTCGGTGAGACCTATACGATCGTCGACATGGCCGTGTGGGCCTGGGCGCGCGCGCTGCCCTTCGTGGTCGGCGACGATGCGGTGTGGGCAGAATATCCCAATGTGAAGCGGCTGCTCGATGCCGTGAGCGCACGCCCGGCCGCCGCCCGAGCGATCGCCCTCAAAGACCGCCACAGCTTCAAGACCGAGTTCGACGAAGAGGCTCGCAGGAACATGTTCCGCCACACGGCGACACCTGCGGCGGAATAGCCGGACCTACTCCGCGGCCAGCGTCACCTCGGCCGCGATCGGCTGAATCCAGACGGCGGTGTCGTGAAACACGGCACCGCCGAGCGGCGGGGCGGGATCATCGCTGACCAAGGCGTTGATGCCGACGCCGCCTTCGAAATCGGCATGCGGCCAGACGCTTTCCACCACGACCACACCTGGCTGCAGCCCGTCGAACAGCCGGGCGTTCACGATGACCTCACCCAGGCGATTGCCCAGGCGCAGCTTGCCGCCTTCGACGATCCCCAGCCTGGCGGCATCGTCTGGATGGATCAACGCAGTCGGCCGCCCTTCGCGCTTTCGCGCCGAGGGCGTTTCAGTGAAGCTGGTGTTGAGGAATTGACGCGCGGGTGCGGTCACCAGCCGGAATGGACGTTCCGCGTTTGCTTCGTCATTGACCGCCATATGGTCGGGCAGCCGCGGCATGGCGTGATGATTGGGACCAATCGCCGCCCAATCCGGGGTGAAACGGAACTTGCCGTCGGCATGGCCGAAGCCGTTGCTGAAGTGACTTTCGGCCAGGCCCGGCTGTGCGTCGATCCAGCGCTCCGCCAACACCGTTTGCGCGTCCGGCCAGCCAGATGCTTTCAGCGTGGCATCGATCATCTCCATCTCGGTCATGTCGAAGCCGGCATGCACGGCGCCGAGACGCTGGGCAAGGCCCTGCAGCACCGCGTGGTTGGAACGGCAGCTGCCAGGCGGGTCGATCAGCTTGGGGCCGATCTGAATGTGGCTGTGGCCACCGGCCTGATACAGGTCGTCATGCTCCAAGAACATCGTCGCCGGCAGCACGATATCGGCCATGGCGGCGGTTTCCGTCATGAACTGCTCATGCACGCACACGAACAGATCCTCACGATTGAAGCCGCGCAGCACGCGGTTGCTGTCGGGGGCGACCGTCACCGGATTGACGTTTTGGATCAGCATCGAATGCACCGCAGGCCCACCGCGCAGTTCGTGGCGCTCGCCGGTCAGCACCGCGCCGATGCGGCTCATGTCCATTTCGCGGATGCTGGTATCTCGCCGATCGAGCCCTTCAATCAGCGTCTTGTTCCAATGATAGATCGATCGATTGTTCCAGAACGCACCGGCGCCTTCGGTGGGCCACTTGCCCGTGACCGTCGGCAGGCAGGTGACGGCGTGCAGGTTGGCCGCCCCGTTGCGCAGCCGGGAGAACCCGTAGCCAAGCCGCAGATAGGCGCGCTCGGTGCTGTTGTACAACTGGGCAAAGCCATCGATAGCCGCGACGGACAGGCCGGTGATCTCGCTCGCCCAATCCGGTCCGCGGGCGGCCAGATGCGCCTCCAGCCCTGCCGGCGCGTCGCTATGCGCTGCCATATAGGCGCGGTCGGCGAAACCGTCGCGGAATGCCACATGCATCACGGCGCAGGCGAGCGCGCCATCGGTGCCAGGGCGCAGCGCCAAGTGCAGGTCAGCCACCTGGGCGGTGGCGGTGCGGTAGGGGTCGATCACCACCAGTTTCGCGCCGCGTTCCTTCCGGGCACGGCTGATATGGGTCATGACATTGATCTGCGTGTTCACGGGATTGCCGCCCCACACCACGATCAGATCAGCCTTCGCCATCTCCCGCGGGTCTGGCCCGGTCATGCGCCCGACACCCGCCATCCAGCCGGTTTCGCAGACCATCGAGCAGATCGTGGCACTCTGGCGGGAGTAGCCCATCACATGGCGCAGGCGGTTGATGCCGTCGCGCTGTAGCAGGCCCATGGTGCCGGCAAAATAATACGGCCACACCGAAGTCGCACCATGGCGTGCGGTGGCCTGGACGAAGTTTTCGGCCACCCGATCGAGCGCCTCGTCCCAACCGATCTCGCGGAACTGGCGACTGCCCTTGGGCCCGGTACGCAGCAGCGGCTGGGTGATCCGGCCGGGGTGGTGCACGCGCTCGGCGTAGCGGCCGACCTTGGCGCAGATGACTCCGTCGGTGTAATTATTGGCGGCCGCGCCGCGCACCGCGCCGATCCTGGCGCCGTCGTGCACTTCCACCTCCAACGCGCAGGTGGAGGGGCAGTCGTGCGGACAAACCGTTGATTTCACGGCATGGGCCATGGGCGAACCTTCCTCATCGAGGGGCCATGAGATCACGCTCGACTTCGATGCCGCAACATCTATCCTCAATGGCCAATCCGCGGTTTCCGTGGGCAGCCAAGGATCCGTGACAATGACCTTCTCCCTGGGCGATATCCGCGTCGACGAAATCGAAGATATCGAGACGATGGACATGACGCTCGCGATGGTGATGCCAGGCGTTCATCCCGATGAGCTGCTGCCGTATCTCGACTGGATCGAGCCTGACCACTACACGGCGGCCACCGCCACCTTGCACCTGACCTGCCGGAGCTTCCTGCTGCGCCATGCCGGGCGCGTGGTACTGGTGGACACCTGCGTGGGCTGCGGCAAGGCGCGGAGCGCGCGCCCTGCCTGGGACAAGCGCACCGACGACCGGTTTTTGCGCAACCTGCGGGCCGCGGGCGTGGCGCCGGAGCAGGTGGATACCGTGTTCTGCACCCATCTGCACGTGGATCATGTCGGCTGGAACACGCAACGCGTCGATGGGCGATGGGTGCCGACGTTTCCCAATGCGCGTTACCTGATCGGTCGCAGCGAAATGGCGCATTGGGAGATGCAGGCCCGACTGAAGGGTGCGGAGACCATCGCCCACGGCGCCTTCGTCGACAGCGTGCTGCCGATCGTCGCGGCCGGCCAGGCCGAACTTGTCGATGACGGCTACCAGCTCGCCGACGGCCTGGCGCTATGCGCCCTGGCCGGGCATACGCCGGGCCAGTTGGGACTGCGCATCGATCGCGGCTCTACGCGGGCGCTGTTCTGCGGCGATGCGATGCATTCGCCTGTCCAAATACCGCATCCGGAATGGGCCACCGCCTTCTGCACCGATGCTCCGACATCGGTTGCCACTCGCCACGCCATGTTCGCCGAAGCGGTATCCAGCGGGCGTGTCATCATCCCCGCCCACCTGCGTCGCACGGCTTCGTTCCGGGTGAGCGAAGTCGCGGGTGCGTTTCATCCAACGCTGTTCTAAGCCGCGCATTCGCAGCGTTTTGTGGTCATGCGATAGGAAGGGGGCACCGCCGGGCGCCGATATGGTGATCGGCGGCCTCAGCTCCATCTGGGATGCGATCGCGGGCGGCTAGAGCGGGATGAGGTCTGATAGGCGACGCAATCCCGCTCTAGCTCTTTATTTTATCGCGTGATTCAGACCTTTCGGTGATTCCACCTTCGGTCATCACGCTCCAGATGCCGCAGCTACTCGGGTGTTGCAGCATAGACCCGCAGCATCGCGGCCACTCTCCAGGTCAGCATCAAGGTCGCAATCCCGGCCGCGGCCAGCAGCGCCCAGCGCAGCGGCTGGGGTTCGCCGTTGAGAGCGTCCAGCCCTGCGTCGGTCAGCGTGCCGACGAACACGTAGCCGGCCAAGGCCGGCAATGAACCCAGCGTGCCGAGCAGATAGTTGCGCCTGGTGACCGCAGACAGCCCAAGCAGATAGCTGGTGGCGGCAAACGGCATCACCGGCGACAGGCGCAGCAGCAAGACCAGTTTCCAACCGTCGCGGCCAACCGCCTGGTCGAGCTGTGCCAGCCGCGGCGAGCGGCATAGGCGGCGGGCGATAACGGGGCGGAACATCGATCGGCTGAGCGCGAAGGCGAGCAAGGCGCCCAGCATCGTGCTGACCGACGCCACCAGGAAGCCGATCGGCAAGCCGAACACTGCGCCGGCGGCGACGCCGATCAGGGACGCCGGCAGGATGCCGCTGGCGGCCACGATCACCTGGGCGGCCGCGACAGCCAACCAGCCGCGCGGCCCCATGCCGCGCAGCGTTGCGGACGCCCATTCCGCGGTCTGCGACACCAGATCCGGCCGCAGGCGCCACACGACGATCCCTGCGATACAACAGGCGATGACAAGCACCGCGGCGATAACCGGTCTCATTCGATCGGTTGGGCTGCCGTGTGCGGCAGCCGCATGTCCGGCGCGTCGATATAGATCGGCTCGCGCACCAGGCCCCAGCGGTGCAGGCGGAAGCGGGCAGAGGTTGCGAGCACACCCAAACCGTAGGTGACACTGCGGGCGAAGTTGATTGAGGAGGCTTCTGGGAAATATTTGGTCGGGCAGGAGATCTCGCCGATGCGAAAGCCGAAGAAGATCGCCTGGGCCAGCATCTGGTTGTCGAACACGAAATCCTCGGACAGCCGCAGCAGCGGCAGGCCTTCCAGCAATTGGCGGCTCCAGGCGCGGTAGCCGGAGTGGAATTCGGACAGTTTCACCCCGCACAGCAGGTTCTGGGTGAAGGTGAGCCCGCGGTTGGCGATGTATTTGTAGAGCGGCATGCCGCCAGCGAGCGCGCCACGACCAAGAATGCGCGAGGCGAGCACCGCGTCGTATTGCTCGGAGGCGATCATCGAGGCCATCGCGGTGACCAGACGCGGGGTGTACTGATAGTCGGGATGCAGCATCACCACGATATCGGCGCCGCGGGCGAGCGCCTCCTGGTAGCTGGTTTTCTGGTTTCCGCCGTAGCCGCGGTTTTTTGCATGCACCAGCGTGTGGATGCCGAGTTCACGGGCGATGGCTGCCGTGTTGTCGCGGCTGGCGTCATCCGTGAGGATCACGTCGTCCACGATGTCATGGGGAATTTCGGCATAGGTCTGGCGTAAAGTGCGCTCGGCGTTATAGGCCGGCAAGATCACCGCTATCCGTTTTCCGTCCAGCATGCAGGCGTCCCATTCGCATCTACGAGCTGTCGCTACTCCAATCGCGGAGTCCCGTTAACCCTCATTGTGCTTCACGCCCGGTTTGGCGATCATCACCACCCCGCGCGACACGGTCCTGCGGTTCGCAGGAGTTGCCCATGGACGAGTTGCAGTTCGACGTGCCCGGTCTTGAAGATCCGGCGGAAATCCGGATCGACACCTGGGGCATTCCCCATGTGCGGGCGGCTTCGCGACGCGATGCGTTCTTCGTGCAGGGTTTCTCAGCGGCGCGAGAGCGGCTGTGGCAACTCGATATCTGGCGCAAACGGGGGCTGGGGCGGATGGCGGCGGATTTCGGACCGGGATTCCTGGCGCAGGACCGGGCCGCCAGGCTGTTCCTGTATCGCGGCGACATGGACGCCGAGTGGGCCGCCTATGGCACGCCCGATGCGCGCGCCATCACGCAGGCGTTCGTGGAGGGGATCAATGCCTGGATCGCGCTGACCGAGGCCGATCCTGGGCTGTTGCCGCCGGAATTCGCGGTCAGCGACACGCGGCCGGAGCGGTGGGAAGCGTCTGACGTGGTACGCATCCGCAGCCACGGGCTGGTGCGCAACGTGCTGTCGGAAGCCGCGCGGGCGCGCATCATGGCGCGCGGCGGGCTGGAGGCGGACCTGGCCCGTCGGTCCATCGAGCCGGCGCATGACATCCAGATCCCCGAGGGGTTCGATCCCGCCTGCGTGCCGGAGGACGTGCTGGACGTGTTCCGCCTGGCCACCGCCCCCCCCGATTTCAGCCCCGAACGCATGAACGCGCCGCTGCAGGACGCGTGGCGTTGGACCAAGGTGGCCGACACCGGGGACGTGTATCTGCAAGGCTCCAACAACTGGACGGTCAGCGGCAGCCGCACCGATACGGGGCGGCCGATCCTGGCGAGTGATCCGCACCGGGCGCATGCGCTGCCGTCGCTGCGCAGCATCGTGCATTTGACGGCACCCGGGCTTGACGTGATCGGCGCCGGCGAGCCGGCCCTGCCCGGCGTTTCCATTGGCCACAACGGCCATGCGGCGTTCAGCCTGACCATCTTTCCGATGGATCAGGAGGATCTGTTCGTCTATGCGCTCGATCCCGCCGACCCCATGCTGTACCGCTACGGCGACGGGTTCGAGAGCATGACGGAGATCACCGAAACGATCGTCGTGCGCGGCTGTGATGACCAGGCGGTGAGCCTGCTGTTCACCCGCCATGGCCCGGTGGTGCACAGCCAGGGTGCCACCGCCTTCGCCATCCGCACCGTGTGGACGGAGCCAGGTTCGGCCGCCTATTTCGCCTCTCTCGCCTATCTCGACGTGCGGACGCCGGAAGCATTCGGCGAAGCGCTGTCGTTTTGGTCGAGCCCGTCGGTGAACCAGGTCTACGCCGATGTCACCGGCCAAATCGCCTGGTTCGCCGCGGGATCCAGCCCCGTGCGCACCAATTGGGACGGGCTGCTGCCGGTGCCAGGCGATGGGCGCTACGAGTGGCAGGGGTTCCACGGGTTCGACGAACTGCCGCGCGCGATCGATCCCGCACGCGGGTTCTTTGCCACGGCCAATGAGATGAACCTGCCGGCGGGGTTTCCGGCGGAGCGGGTGAAGCTGGGCTTCGAATGGGCCGAGCATTCCCGCAGCGCCCGCATCCATGCGGTGCTGGATGGTCAGGACAAGCACAGCCTAGCCCAATCGATGGCGCTGCAGACGGATGATTTCTCCATTCCGGCGCAGCGGTTGGGCGCGCTTATCGCAGCGCTGCCCGGCCAGGCGACCGATCTGCTGCGCAGCTGGGATTTTCATCTCTCGCGCGGGTCGGCGGCGGCAGCCTTGCAGGAGGTCTGGTGGTCACGCCATCTGAAGGCCGCGTTGCTCGACCGGCTGGCGCCGGACGCAGTGGCGCGCGCGCTGATGGTGCCCGGCGATGTGGAAACGCTGATCGGGCTGCTTGAACACCCCGACCATCGCCTGCCGGATCCTAGCGCCCTGTTGGCCAGCACGCTTGAGGCCGCCTGGGCGGAATGCATCGAACGGATGGGAGAGGATCCCGCCGGGTGGGCCTGGGGCCGGCTGCATCACGGCGCTTTCCCACATCCGTTCGCCCGGATCGCCTCATTGCGAGGCGTCGAACCTCTGCCAAAGGGCGGCTCCGGCTCCACACCGATGGCGGCCGGCTACCGGCTCAGCGATTTCAAGGTCACCCATGGCGCCTCGTTCCGCATGGTGTTGGATGTCGGCAACTGGGACGCCAGCCGGGCCATCAATGCACCGGGGCAGTCAGGCGACCCCCGCAGCCCGCATTACGATGACCTGGCGCCGCTGTGGGCGGCCGGGGACTACGTGCCCTTGCTCTATTCGACCGCGGCGGTGGATGCGGCGACGGAATTGTGCATCCGCCTTAGGCCGGTGGCACCCTGACCAGGGTGTACCAAAGGATGAAGGCGATGCCGAACCCGATATAAAGCACCGCCAAGGCAAGACCGACCACACGCGTATGCTGTCGCAGGGCGGGAATGCGGGAGAGAACGAAGGGCGTCAGCAACGCGAGGCCGCCGATCAGGCGCATCCATTGCGATGCCTGGTCCATCCAGATCTCTAGCCGCCGGGCGAGTGGCCCAGATACTGGGTCAACACGTCCTTTGGGGTGCCATCGGCGCGAATGCGGCCTTCATCAAGCCAGATTACTCGCGTGCACCAGTCCATCACCACCGACGGTGCATGGGTGGAGAGCACCAGGATGTCGGCGCCGCGCACCATGTCTTCGAGGCGGGCGCGGGCCTTCTCCATGAAGTTGGCATCGCCGGCCAGGAACCACTCGTCCATCAGCAGCACCTGGGGGCGGATGGCGGTGGCCAGCGCGAAGCCGAGGCGCACCACCATGCCGGAGCTGAAGATGCGTACTGGCAGGTCGAGGAATTCGCCGAGGTCCGCGAACTCGGCGACATCGTCGGCCAGCCTGCGGATCGCAGCCGTGCTGAGCCCGTTGTAGAGCCCGCGCAGCATGATGTTCTCGCGGCCCGACAGCTCCACGTTCATGCCAAGATTTGGATCTAGCAGGGCGTTGAGCGTGCCGCGGATGCGGACTTCGCCGCCCAGCGGCTCGTAGATGCCTGCCAGCGCCCGCAGCAGCGTGGTCTTGCCGGCCCCGTTGCCGCCGACCAGACCCAGGCGATCGCCAGGCTGCAGGCGAAAGCTGATGTCGCGCAAAGCCTGAACCACCACACGCGACCGCCCGTCGGCGCCCATGCGGCCGGTGACGGATTTGAACAGGGTCTTTTTCAGGCTGCGCGAATTGGCATGATAAAGCGGAAAATCAAGCGTGACGTGGTCAGCGACCAATTCTGCATTACGCACCGACATGTCCACCGATTACACCCAGAACGCGATGCGGTTACGCGTGCGCGCGAACACCAGGACCGAGAGAACACAGACCACCACCGCGGAGATCAGCGCGGACGCATAGATTGCCAGACTGGGCACCTGGCCCAGCAGCGGGCCGCGCACAATCTCCAACAACGTATAGAACGGGTCGTAGAGCAACAGATACTGGCTGCTGCCGAGTTGCGAGGGTTGCCAGATCACGCCGCTGATAAAGAAGGCCATCTGCATGATGCTGGCGATGATCGGCGAAATGTCGCGAAACCGCGCGCAGATCGAACCCAGTGACACCGACAGGGCCAAACCCACCACCAACCACAGCAGGAAGCCCGGGATGGCGAGCCAGGCGACGTGCCCGGGCACAACCTTCAGCAGCACGTCAACCACCACGATGACGACCACATTATGCGCGAGAATAACGACATTGCGCACGACGACCCGAGCGCCATACATCACGAACGGCATCCGAACGGAGCGGATCATGCCCTCGGCCGCCGTAAAGCTGATGCATGCCTCGGCCACCACCCCGCTCAGGAAATTCCAGAGCACGATGGAGAGCGCCAGGAACGGCAGGTACTCGTGCAGGTCCATATGGAATAGCTCGGCGTAAAGGAAGCCCATCGAGCCCACCATCACGGCGGTCGACAGGGTCAGCCAGAAAGGGCCTAGCAGCGAACCCCGGTAGCGAACCTTGATATCGAGCCAGCTCAGTGTCCAGCACAGGCGCCAGAGGATCAGGGCGTCCAGAAAATCGCGCACGGCAAAGCGCGACCGCTCCCTGAACCGAGGAGCCGAAGTAATTTCAATCGACGGCGCCCGCGCCGCCAGCGGAAGGTGCTGACTCATTGTTGGACGGGCCGATACCCTATCGGCGGGTCTGTCGCAATGTCTACGATGGTTTCATTCCCGTCAGCTGCCGCCGCGAGCTCGATGCACGATCGCGTCAGGCGCCGACATGGCCGATGCGGGTGCGTGCGCCACGGGTGAGCACTATGCGGTCGCCGGGGCGGAAATTATCCTCGTTGGTCTGCACGACCGAGATCGGCTCGCTGGCGCCGCTCTCCTGGATGATGAATTCCACCGCATTGCCGGTGCGTGCCGAGGCTTCGATGACCGTGCCCGCCAGGCCGCCGAGCAGGGCGCCGCCGACGGCGCCGAGGATATTGCCGCGCACGTCGTTGCGGCCGATGAAACTGCCGGCAACGCCGCCGACGGCAGCCCCGCCCAGGGTGCCTATGCCGCTGCTCTGGTTTTGGACGACCACCGGACGCATCGATACGATGACGCCGTAGCTCACTTGGGCGGTGCGGCCGAGATCGGCACCGGTATAAATGGAGTTCGTGTTCGTCGGTGCGCAGGCTCCGAGGGACACGCTGGCAGCCAGCGCCACAAAAGCGACAACACGACGAAGGGTGGTCATACGGCGAGACTCCAAGGAACGGATGGGCTTTGGGCGCCTCGGAACGGCCCGGGCAAGGTCCAAACTGTTGCACGAACAGCGCGGCAGAGTCACTCCGTTGGGTGGGAAGGCAAGAGCCGCCTTGTTTTAAACATGGCCTGTGTATAGAGAGTTATGCGTGTTTCCTGTCCTTGGCAGTGAAGCTTCTCCGCTAGTCGCCGATCGCCCTTTGTTCTTTACCCGGCGCTGCCGCTGGCGGCCGCCCACTGCCAGAAGGCCAAGCCGGTATGCTTTTGGGAAACGCGCGATTTTTGCGCTACGCGACATGTGCCTTGGCCCTTACAGGCCTGGCCGCCTGCTCGTCGTCACGGCCACAGATCAATCCGGTTGTTGAAGCGGCGCAGTACAAAGCCCGGGCGCGCAGCGACTATCGCCCTCCGGGACCATCGAGCGACCCCTGGGGTCCGTATATCGTCGAGGCGGCTGCGAAATACGACATGCCTGAGCGATGGATTCGCGAGGTCATTCGGGCTGAATCGGGCGGCAAGGTGCTGGATACCTCGGCACCCGGCGCGATGGGTCTGATGCAGGTGATGCCGGGCACGTATGACGAACTTCGCTCACGCTACAGCCTCGACGACGATCCCTATGAGCCGCATGACAACATCATGGCCGGCACCGCCTATCTGCGCGAGATGTACGATCTGTATGGGTCGCCGGGGTTTCTGGCGGCCTACAATGCGGGACCGTCGCGGCTGGACGACTATCTGACACGCCGCCGCCCGCTGCCCGATGAGACGCGCAACTACGTCGCCAAGATCGCGCCGCGCATCCAGGGCGTCGAGCCAGGCCGCATCTCGCTGGCCGGCCTGCTGCCGATCAACCAGATTCCGATGAACATCCCGCGCGGGCCGCGTTACCCCGGCACGCGTGAGGCGGCCCCCGTGGCGCTGGCTGATAACCGCAGGACCGGAGCGAGCCGTGCGCCGGTGCAGATGGCCTCCCTGCCCGAGCCGCCGCGCTATTCGCCGCCGCCGCAGTCTCTCGGAGCGCCGTCCAGCGCGCCCCAGCCTTATGTGTCCCAGCCTTACGTGGCCCAATCCTTCGCAAGCGTGCAGCAGCCGCCACAGCGTGGCGGCTTCCGGCTGATCCCGACGGCGATGGCCGATACAATGCCCCGTCAACAGGGCGGCGCCACCAACTGGGCGGTTCAGGTGGGCGCGTTCGGCAGCGAAGGCCTCGCCCATTCCGCCGCCGAGCAGGCCCGCAACAAAGCCCAGGTCGCGGGGCAGCCGACAGTCGGCACCCGCAAACAAGGCAGCGCCACGCTGTATCGCGCCCGGCTCACCGGCCTATCGCGTGAAAGCGCCGTTCAGGCCTGCGAGAAGCTGAGCAAAGCCCGCACCACCTGCATCGTGCTGTCACCCGACGCTCAATCCTGAGCGATTCGAGCGTCGAACCCAACGGGTGGGATTCCGGCTGCGCCGGATGCGCTCCGCGCGGGCAGGACTTCGTCCTGCACCTACCAGGGGCAGTCACCCCTGGACCCCCGCTCATTGAAGCGGGTCCCTGAGTGAGGAGGGGTTCATACCCGCGGGTGAGCGCTGCCCACGGGTATGAACCCCTCCTCACTCAGAGACATGGCCCAACGAAAGGGGTCCAGAGGCGTCGCCTCTGGCGGGTCCAGGGCGGACGCCCTGGTCGGGCCGAAGGCCATCCGGCGCAGCCGGAATCCCACCCGTTGGGTTCGACGCTAGAAGCGCTGCGGACGATAGGGCGTCGGGTCGAGGAACGGGGTTTCGCCGGTCATCATTTCAGCGATCAACCGGCCGGTGGTGGGACCGTTGGTCAGGCCCTGGTGGGCATGGCCAAAGGCGAACCACAGGTTCTTCTGCTGGGTCGCCTTGCCGATAATCGGCACCATGTCCGGCGTACAGGGGCGCACCCCCATCCATGGCATGTCGTCGACGCGCTCCGCCAACGGGATGAGGCTGCGGCCGAGCGGCTCGGCGCGTTCGAGCTGCACGGGCGTGGCATCAGCGTCGGGGCGGGCGAATTCGGCGCCGGTGGTCAGGCGCACGCCCCGTCGCATGGGGATGAGCATGAAGCCGCTGTCGGAATCGAGCAACGGATGGTTCAGCACCGCGTTGCCCTGCAATCCGTAATGCATGTGATAGCCGCGTTTGCCGAACATCGGCGGGTTGTAGCCGAGCGGTGACGTTACGCGTGGCGAGGCGGCGCCGAGAGCGACCACGACGGATTGCGCCTCGACCGGGCCATCGGCGGTCCGCACACGCCAGCCGGTCGCGGTTTTGGTCAGGGTGGCGGCGTCACCGATGGCGATGGTGCCGCCGCGCCGGGTGAACGCATGAGCATAGGCTACAGACAGAGCATGCGGATCACTCACCGACAGCGAGTCGGTCCAATGGATCGCGCCAAGGCGCTCGACCAACAGATGCGGCTCGGCTGTGGCAAGCGCCGCCGAGTCCAGCGCCACGCTGTTGATGCCGTGTTCGGCGAGGGCGCGTTCGGCCTGCTGCTGCGCCTCGGCCCAGGCGGCCGGTTTGCTGAACAGCGCGAGCCACCCGAGCGGGCGCAGCAGGTCGGTGACGCCGGCTTCCTGGGCGAGGTCTAGATGTTCATCGACGCACGTGGCGATCAGCCGGGACTGGCCGAGCACTGCCTGGACGTAGCGCTTCGGATCGGAATTCAGCCAGTAGCGGAGCAAGGGCGTCGCCAGCCCCGGCAGGGCGGCGGCATGATAGACCGCGTCCACCGAGCGGTTGGAGGCGATGCGGATGATCTCGTTGAGGTCGCGCGGGAAGGGATGGGGATACACCGCTTCGCGCTGGATCAGCCCGGCGTTGCCGAAGGACGTGCCTTCGCCGGGTCCACCGCGGTCGACCAGTACCACGTTCTGGCCGCGCCGGCGCAGATGCAGGGCCACGGAAATGCCGACAATGCCGGCCCCGAGAACGATAACTTCCTGCTGCATAGGCATCCCTTCCGTCTGCAAACCGCATGGTACCGAAGATCGGGTTGTTGCGCGATGCGCAATCTTCGATCAGCCCGGCAGTCTCGCCAGGCGCTCCATCATGCGCGCGTACATCTCGGGCGCGTTGCAGCCGTTGATCCACAGGCAGTTCTTTGGCCGCGCGGTGCGTCCGCGCCAGTCGACGACGGTGGCGCCGAGGGTGAGGGGCGAGGCGGTTTCGATCTCGACGTTGCACAGCCGGCCTTCGAACAGCTCCGGCCAGAGCATCCAGGCCATGGCGACGGCGTCGTGCAGCGGGCGGGTGGCCTGCCCCGGCGGGGGTTTGAGAAAACCCATCATCCCGGCACAGGCGGTGCCGATTTCGGTGCCAAGGCTGGCGAGGTCGGAGATCCAGTCAACAGGCGTCAACGCCGTGTTGGTGCAGTCGAGCGGCATGGCGACGAGTTCGATGCCGCAGGCGAATACGATGGCCGCCGCCTCGGGGTCGACGAGAATGTTGAATTCGGCGGCGGGGGAGGCATTGCCGCCGGCGAAGTAGTTGCCGCCCATGCAGACGATGCGGCGCAGCTTACGGGCTGCGAGCGCGGGTGCGCGACGCAACAGCATGGCGACGTTGGTCTGCGGTCCGAGTGCCACCAGGGTGACGGTGCGATCGGCCGACGCGGCCAGGGTCTGCAGCATCCAGTCGAGCGCGTGGACGGCGCTGGGCGGCCGCGCCGGTGGCGGCCAGTCGTAGCCGTTGAGGCCCATGCTGCCATGAATGTCGAACGCGTGGGCGGCCGGACGCAGCAAGGGCCGGTCGGCACCGGGATGGACGGCCACGTTCGGCCGCCCCGCCAGTTCCACGATCCGCCGCGCATTGTCGGACACGATGTCGAGCGTGACGTTGCCGGCGACGGTGGTGAGGCCGAGCACCTGAAGCTCCGGCGCGGCGAGCGCAAGCAGAATGGCGAAAGCGTCGTCGTAGCCTGGATCGGTATCGATGATGATGGGCTGCGCGGTACAAGCTTCGGACATCAGGCTGGCCAGCCCTTCAGCAACGGGTTTCAGCTCGAGCTGGTCAGTCGCAGCCCGATCAGGCCACCTACAATGGCGACCGCGCTAGCGATTCGCCACAGGCTGATGGTCTCGCCCCGCAGCACCACGCCAACGACGAAGGAGCGCGCCCCAGCCTAGCTTGTGGAAGCCCTCCGACTCCTCAGCTGCATAGGATCACACCATCTCCAACAACCCAGCCGCCACCACCATGAGCCAGGCCATCCTGCGCCCCTTTCGCTCGAGACCAGTTCGGCAAATGCACCGGATGGCAGAACGTTCAGGCAAATTCACAATCTTTGCGGTCAGCCTTCGAGAAGGTGTCCGAAGGCGCGCAGCGGACGGATGCGGTCGCAGACGATTTTAATGACCGCGAGCAGAGGCACCGCCAGGATTGCGCCGACCACGCCCCACATCCAGTACCAGAACACCAGCGCCAGCATGACAGCCACCGGATTGATGGTGAAGCGGCGCGCCAGCAGCATGGGTGTGATGATCTCGCCTTCGGCGACATGGATGCCGAGGTAGAGCGCCGGCGGCAGCACCGCCCACCAGGTGACACCGTGCACCACCAGACCGACGACGACGAACAAGGCCACCGCGCAAACCGGCCCCAGGATGGGTATGAAATTGACGGCGAAGGCGACGACACCCCACAGGATGACCCCGGGGACGCCGCTGACCCACATCGCCAGCGCCGTGGCACAGCCGACCACCGCGTTGATGGCGGTGACCGTCAGCAGATAGGCCGACAGGTCGTGTTCGATCTGGGTCGACATCGCAACGGCGTCACGCTTGTCGCTAAAGGTGGGCAGGATCTCGACCAGCCTGCGCAGGAAGGTCTCACCGAACACCAGCAGGTAGAACAGGATCAGCAAGATCTCGAGCATGTGCGAGGCGAGTGCTCCGGTACCGCCAATCACGGAACCGACCAAGGCGGTCGGCGAGAGCCCGGCGCCATTGGCCAGATCAACCTTGACGCCGAGATTGTCGAGCGTGCCCTGAGCGTTCGCCACCAGGCCCTGGACGAATTTGAACCGATCCATCAATTTTGGCATCGCCGCCGGCAGGTCAGCCGCCCATTGCGAGGCCGGCGCGCTCAGCAATGTGCCGAGGCCCACGAAAATCAGCAGAAATAGCACCACGGCCAGCAATGCTCCGAGCGCGCGTGGGATGCGGATGCGGGAGAGCAGGCGAACCACCGGCTGCAAGAATAGCTTGAGGACCAGGGAGACCACGATGGGCAGCACCACCTGTTGCGCTGCGTACATCACAGACAGACAGGCCAGCAGAAACAGACCACCCAGAAACACGGTCTTGGGATCGTTCGGCAGGGGCATTTCCGCCTGCTCGTCCGGCATACGGGTGTCGACCGCGCTACTCCCTGTCTCGCTCGCTCGGGACTCCTGGATGCGTTCGATCTGGATGTTGCGCAGCAGCGTCTGCTGGGTGGCGCTGCCGGGCAAAGCGGCGGGCGCGGATGGTGGCGTTGAGGCGGTCACGGGGGCGGGCTCCTCGGGCATCAGGTCATTTGCCGTTCATGCCGCAACCGCCAGTGCAGCATGGACGGCAGATTTCCATATGACCTGATCGCGTCTCATAGGCGAAGCAATCAGGTCATAACATGTTGTTTTAACGAATAATCTTATCCCGAAGTTGATTCAACCTCAAGCGAAATTGCTCTAAAAACTGTGCATCCCGCCGCCGAACAGCAAGAACAGGATAAGGAGGAGCGCGATCAGCCCCAGTCCGCCACCATAGCTCCGGCCGCCGTAATAACCAGAGCGGTAGCCATGATATCCGCCACCACCGAACAGCACCACAAGCACGACGATAATGATGATCAGTGTCATGGAGGGCTCCGTCTGGATCGAATTTTCGGACCCAGACAAAACGCCGCGCGCGGTGGTTGGTTCCTAGTCCGACCCGCTCGCGGATGCGTGTCGAAAACGTTTGCGAGCGAGCGCTCGGAAGTGGTGGGCACTGAAGGGTTCGAACCTTCGACCCGCTGATTAAGAGTCAGCTGCTCTACCAACTGAGCTAAGTGCCCGCCTGCTGACCGAAGCCGATTGCCAGCGGAGGCGTGCGTATAGCAACCGCATCCCGCTATGGGAAGCACTGAAGTCGACCTGCCTTGCGCCTTGCGCATGGCTCCCACCCATGCTTGGTAGTGCCAGTGTTTCATGACGATTCGGTGAGAATTTGGCCTACGCGCTGCAACAACTGATTAACGGTGTCACCCTCGGCATGATCTACGGCCTGATCGCCGTGGGGTACACGATGGTTTACGGCATCATCGGCATGATCAACTTCGCCCATGGCGACGTGTTCATGATCGGCTCGTTCCTGTCACTGATCGCCATCACCGGGCTCTCAGCCCTCGGGGTCACCTCGGTTCCGCTGACCCTGGCGCTCACTTTGGTGTTCGCGGCCGCGTTCGCCGCCATCTATGGCTGGGCGATCGAGCGGATCGCCTATCGGCCGTTGCGCGGCTCGTTTCGCCTGGCCCCGTTGATCAGCGCCATCGGCATGTCCATCGCGCTTCAGAACTTCGCCCAGGTGGCGCAGGGCGCGCGGGACAAGAACATGCCTTCGATGATCCCAGGCGGCATGTCGATCTTCGAGCAGGACGGGTTCGTGGTGCAGCTCTCCTGGATGCAGATCGTCATCTTCGTGGTGACCTTGTCGCTGCTTGCGATATTCACCTGGTTGGTGACCAAGACGTCGCTCGGCCGCGCCATGCGCGCCTGCGAGCAGGACCTCAAGATGGCAGCACTGCTCGGGATCGACACCAACCGCACGATCAGCCTCACCTTCGTGATCGGTGCCGCGCTGGCAGCCGTCGCAGGCATGATGTTCCTGCTGTATTACGGGTCGATCAATTTCTATATCGGCTTCAATGCAGGCGTGAAGGCGTTCACCGCGGCGGTGCTAGGTGGCGTCGGCTCGTTGCCGGGTGCGGTGATCGGTGGGCTCGCAATTGGACTGATCGAAGCCTTTTGGTCCGGTTACGGCTCGGTGCAATACAAGGATGTGGCAGCGTTTTCAGTGCTCATCATCGTGCTGATTTTCATGCCCTCCGGATTGCTCGGCCGCGCCGACGTGGAGAAGGTATGACAGCCCGGGTGCGCAGCCCGTTGGTGACAGCGCTGCGGGACGCCGGGATTTCGGGCCTAGTGGCGCTGGGGCTGTTCGCGGCGATGGTCGGGCTGCAGACCAACGTCACCAACACCGGCAAGATGGAGCTGGTGCCGAATTTCGGCGTGGTCGGCCTGCTGGTCGCCGTCACCATGGTGTTTCGCTTCGCCCTGGTGCTGTGGCGGCAGACCCGGGGCATTCCGGTGATCTCGCTCAAACCGTCGCGCTTTGCCGGTAGCGGGCGCCTGGTGGCGCCATTGCTGCTGCTGGCGGCTCTGACCCTGCCGATCTATGGCGGGCGCTACTGGATCGACGTCGGCATTCTGGTGATGACCTATGTGATGCTGGGCTGGGGGCTCAACATCGTGGTGGGCCTGGCAGGCCTGCTCGACCTTGGCTACGTCGCGTTCTACGCGGTGGGTGCTTATTCCTACGCGTTGCTGGCGCAGAATTTCGATCTCGGATTCTGGACCTGCCTCCCACTGGCCGGGCTCTTGGCAGCATTCTGGGGCGTGTTGCTGGGCTTTCCCGTGCTGCGGCTGCGCGGCGACTATCTGGCCATCGTGACCCTGGCGTTCGGCGAGATCATTCGCGTGGTGATCCTGAACTGGACGGAGCTGACCGGCGGGCCGAACGGCATTTCTGGCATTCCGCGGCCGACGTTCTTTGGCCTCACGTTCAACGTCGGCGGTGGCCCTGGCAGCTTTGCCGACTTCTTCGGGTTGGAGCCGAGCATCACCCATCGGGTGGCTTTCCTCTACTACGTCATCTTCGGCCTCGCGCTGTTGACCAACTGGGTATCCATGCGATTGCGCCGGCTGCCACTGGGGCGGGCCTGGGAAGCGCTGCGTGAGGATGAGATCGCCTGCCGGGCGCTGGGCATCAACGTCACGGTCACCAAGCTGACGGCGTTTGCCATCGGGGCTGCGTTCGGCGGGTTTGCCGGAGCGTTCTTCGCGACACGCCAGGCGTTCATCAGCCCGGAGAGCTTCACCTTCATCGAGTCGGCCATCGTGCTGGCCATCGTGGTCCTGGGCGGCCTGGGCAGTCAGTTGGGCGTTGCCCTGGCCGCGGTGGTGATGATCGGTGGCGGCGAGCTGGTGCGCGAGTTCAACGAATATCGCATGCTGATCTTCGGCGTGGCGCTGGTGGTGGTGATGGTGACGCGGCCGCGTGGATTGGTTTCCGGCCGCACCCCCTCGGTCTCGCTCGGCCAAAGTAAGCTCATATCGGCCGACATGACCAGCCAGGGGCACGGCTGATGCCGCTGCTATGCGTCTCGGAACTGACCATGCGGTTCGGTGGTCTGACCGCGGTGGACGCGTTGTCGTTCGACGCCAGGGCCGGCGACATCACCGCAGTGATCGGCCCGAACGGAGCCGGCAAAACCACCGTGTTCAACTGCATCACCGGCTTCTACCGCGCCACCTCCGGCAAGATCGCCTTGAGCCATGACGGCGGGGATTTCGAGTTGTCGGGCATGCCGGGCCACATCATCACGCGCCGGGCCAAGGTGGCGCGCACCTTCCAGAACATCCGCCTGTTTTCTGGCATGACCGTGTTGGAGAACCTGTTGGTGGCACAGCACAACTTCGCCATGCCCAACGTTGCGCGGGGATTGCTTTCGGTGTTCGGCCTGGGCGGCTATCGCGGGCTGGAGGCGCAGGCACTGGAGCGGGCGAAGCTGTGGCTCGATGCCGTGCAGCTCACCGCGCGCGCCGACGAGCCCGCCGGCAGCCTGCCATATGGTGCGCAGCGGCGGCTGGAAATCGCGCGCGCCATGTGCACACGGCCCGTGCTGCTTTGCCTGGACGAGCCGGCTGCAGGGCTCAACCCACGTGAGTCGGACGAGCTTTCGGCGCTGCTCATACGCATCCGCGCCGAGGGCACGGCGATCTTGCTCATCGAGCACGACATGGGCGTGGTGATGCGGATCTCCGACCACGTGGTGGTGCTCGACCATGGCCGGAAAATCAGCGACGGAACTGCCGAGTATATTCGCAACGACCCGCATGTCATCGCAGCCTATCTCGGCGAGGGCGACGAAGGCTTGGACGACGACGCTGCCGAGGTCGCGGCATGAGCACGCTTCTCGAACTCAAAGGTGTCACCGCTTATTATGGGGCGATCCAGGCGCTGAAGGGTGTGGATCTCGTGGTCGATTCCGGCGAAATCGTCACGCTGATCGGCGCCAATGGGGCGGGCAAATCCACCTTGATGATGACCATCTGCGGCACGCCGCGGGCGCGAGACGGCCAGATTATCTACGCCGGCGAGGAAATCACCCACCTGCCGACGCATGAGATCATGCGGCGCGACATCGCGCAGTCGCCGGAAGGGCGCCGGGTGTTTCCCCGCATGTCCGTCTACGAGAACCTGCTGATGGGCGGGCATGGCAGGCCGGCGGCCCAGGTCAGCCAGACCATGGAGCAGGTGTTCACTCTGTTTCCCCGCATGAAGGAGCGCATCGGCCAGCGAGGCGGAACACTTTCGGGCGGCGAGCAGCAGATGCTGGCGATCGGCCGGGCGCTGATGAGCCGTCCCAAGCTGCTTCTGCTTGACGAGCCCAGCCTTGGACTGGCGCCGTTGATTGTGAAGATGATCTTCAACGCGATCCGGGAGCTGAACCGCACCACGGGGCTCACCGTGTTGCTGGTTGAACAGAACGCGTTCCAGGCGCTGCGCCTCGCTCATCGCGGTTATGTTCTGGTCAACGGCGCCATCACCATGGCCGGCTCCGGCGCCGAGCTCCTGGCGCGGCCCGAGATACGGGCAGCCTATCTGGAAGGTGGGCATTGACGATCTGCTGATCCGAGAAGCTCGCATCTCCGGGAAAACGTTTCGCACCAGGCTTTGCAGCCGCCTGGTGTTGTGACTACGCTGCAACCCAGCCCCGCACTCAGCGGGGACCGAACCACACGGGGAAATATTTCATGTTCAGACGGACTCTCATCGCCGGTGCAGCCGCACTGGCTTTCGCCGGCGTAATGGCGGCAGCCCCCGCCTCGGCCCAGATCAAGATCGGCACCGCCGGCCCGATCACCGGCTCCAATGCCACCTTTGGCGCACAGCTGAAGGCCGGCGCCCAACAGGCGGTGGACGACATCAACGCCAAGGGCGGCGTGCTCGGCAAGAAGCTGGAGCTGTCGATCGGCGATGACGCGTGCGACCCCAAGCAGGCCGTGTCGGTCGCCAACAAGTTTGCCGCTGACAAGGTGGTGTTTGTGGCCGGGCATTTCTGCTCGTCGAGCTCGATCCCGGCCAGCAAGGTCTACACCGAGGAAGGCATCCTGCAGATCACGCCGGCCTCGACCAACCCGAAGTTCACTGATGAAGGGTCGTGGAACACGTTCCGCACCTGCGGCCGTGACGACCAGCAAGGCGCTGTCGCCGGCGCCCTGATCGCCAAAGAATTCAAGACCCGCAAGATTGCGGTGCTGCACGACAACACCGCCTACGGCAAGGGTCTCGCCGACGAGACCAAGAAGGCGATGAACAAGCTGGGCGTCAAGGAGACGATGTACACCGCCTATGTTCCGGGCGACAAAGACTACTCGGCGCTCGTGTCTCTCATGAAGAAGGCCAACGTCGACGTTATCTACATCGGCGGCTACCACACCGAGACCGGCCTGATCGTCAAGCAGGCGCGCGAGCAGGGCATGAACGTCACCGTCATCGGCGGCGACGCTTTGGTCACCAACGAATTCTGGCAGATCACCGGTCCGCTTGGTGAAGGCAC
This sequence comes from Rhodospirillales bacterium, assembly GCA_025352665.1. Lineage (GTDB taxonomy): Bacteria > Pseudomonadota > Alphaproteobacteria > Acetobacterales > Acetobacteraceae > CAIQQQ01. The sequence continues at coordinate 38,746 of JANXSM010000080.1, forward strand.
GCTGATGACCTTCCCGTCCGACCCGCGCACCCGCCCGACCGCCAAGGCTGTGGTCGATGCGTTCAAGGCCAAGGGCATCGATCCGGAAGGCTATGTTCTGTATTCCTACGCCGCGGTCGAAATCTGGGCGAAGGCTGCCACCAAGGCCGGCACGACCGACGCCAAGAAAGTCGCCGAGACACTGCACGCCGGCACCTGGGACACCGTTCTGGGCAAGATCAGCTATGATAAAAAGGGCGACGTGACGGTTGCCGACTACGTTTTCTACATCTGGCACAATGGCAGCTACAGCGAGATGTGACGATCCGGCGCCCCGGCCTGGAGAAATCCTCGCCGGGGTGCTATCCGGGATGCCATGAATACACTTCTAGACGGCTACCGACGCTTTCGCGCTGATGTTTGGCCAGCGCAGCGCGCCCGCTATCAGGCGCTCTCGCTGGCCGGGCAGCGCCCGCAGACGATGGTCATCGCCTGCTCAGACTCGCGGGTCGACCCACAGACCGTGTTTGATGCCGGACCCGGCGAGTTGTTCGTGGTCCGCAACGTGGCAGCCCTGGTGCCGCCCTACCTTCCCGACGCGCAGTATCACGGCACCAGCGCCGCCCTGGAATTCGCCGTGCGCGTGCTCAAGGTCGCCCATATCGTCGTGCTCGGCCACGCCCAGTGCGGCGGCGTGCAGGCGATGGTGGAGGGAACGCCGATGCAGGCCCAGGATTTTGTCGAGAACTGGGTAAGTATCGCAAGCCCCGTGCTGATGAACCGGCCAGAGGGGCTTTCGCAGGATGCGTTGCTGAGCTTCTACGAAGGCGAGGTGGTGCGGCTTTCGCTGGCCAACCTGCGCAGCTTTCCTTGGATCGTCGCAGCCGAGGCCGAAGGACGGCTGGCCCTGCATGGCTGCCAGTTCAGCATCCACACCGGCGTGCTGTCACAACTGCAGGGCGATCGGTTCATTCCGATAACATTTGGCGCGCCGCCTGTAGCCAACCAGGCGCGCGATGCCGACCCGTCTTGATGCGCGAAGCGTCCGCTTCAAAACCGGTCGGTATCAGCTGACCGCCAGGGCGTGATAGCTGCGGTTGAAATAGATCAGGCCCTGAGCCGCTCCGTTGGTGGCGATTTCCGCCACTTCGCAGAACAATACGTGGTGCGTGCCGACATCGGTGACCTGGACCACCCGGCAGTCGAACGACACGGTGGCATCCGCCAGCACGGGAGAGCCCGTCTCGAGCGTGGACCAGGTGCCGTGGTCGAACCGGTTCTCGGTGGCAACGCCGCCGTGGCCGGCAAAGATCGGCGAGAGCTCCTGCTGCTCGGCGCCCAGCACGTTCACGCACAGCACACGGTTTTCCAGAAAGCCAGCAGCACTGTCGCTCGATCGGTTCATGCAGACCAGCAGCGTCGGCGGATCGTCGGTGACCGCGCACACCGCAGATGCGGTGAAACCGCGCCGGCCGCCTGGCCCATCACTGGTGACGATGTTTACGGCAGCACCGAGGCGCGCCATCGCGTCGCGATAAATCTGGCGGCTGATCATAGTGAGCTCCTATATCGCTCTTGCCAAGTGGCGTGGCTTTATCACGAAAGCAAGGCGGTGCCCCTTGCGAGACGTTGCGGAACAGGGCGTGTCTGGCCATGCTCCCCGCTATGAGCGATCTCCAATGAGTGAGCCCCCATGAGCATGGTGCAGGTCGCGGCAGCACCTTATGGGCCCCTGTCGCGCGCCGTGCCGCGCTACTTCCTGTATGGCGAAATGCCGCGCCAGGCAGAGCCGGGGTTCGTGCATGTGGAAAGCCTGCGGCTGCGGTCTGACGCGCACGGCTGGGCGATCGCACCCCATCTGCACGACGGGCTGGCCCAGGCGTTCTGGGTGGCCGAAGGCTGCGGAAAAATCCAGATGGAAACGCAGCTGCTGGCATTCACCGGCCCGGCGCTGCTGGTGATCCCAGCGGCCACGGCCCACGGCTTCGCCTTCCAACCGGACAGCAAGGGATGGGTGCTGACCCTGGCCGCCGCTTTCATTGCAGGGCTGCCCGGGCTGGAAACCGGCCGCGGTTTTGCAGCCCCGATGGTGGGCTCGCTGACTGCGGCCGAAGCTGCCTCGCATGATCTGGAACTGGTGTTCAGCCGCATCCGCGATGAGTTGGAGTTCTCCGCTCCGGCCATGACGGTCGCAGTCGCAGCGCTCGTGCAGTTGCTGATGGTGGCAATCCACCGTTTGCGCCCAGCAGACAGCAACGGCCCCTCCGCCGGCGAGGCGCTATGGCAGGCGTTTCGCGCCGAGGTCGAACAGCGCTTTCGTGCCAGCCATTCCGTGGCGGAGCTCGCAGCCAACCTGCCGGTGACCCGGGGCCGACTGGATGCAATCTGCCGTCGCAACGGCGGGCGCACCGCACAGCAGGTGATCCATGACCGCCTCGTGCTCGAAGCCCAACGCAGCCTGATCTATACGGGCCAAAGTATTTCGGCTGTGGCATACGACCTAGGTTTCGTCGACCCCGCTTATTTCAGTCGATTTTTCGTGCGCGAGACAACGGAGACCCCTGGCGGCTTTCGCCGCCGGCACCGCAGCCAAGCTTAAGGACACATCGATGGAATTTCTGGCGCGCACCGAGGCCGACATCGCCGCGTGAGTGCGCTTGCCGAGCTGTCGCTGGTGGCAGCAGTCGTCCTGACCCGGCTGGATGCGGCCAACCCCACGATCAACGCAACCCTCTGGCTTGACCGCGAAACCGCCGAAGCATCCGCCTTAGAGCTGGATGACGTCTGATAGGCGACGTTATCCCGCTCTAGCTCTCTGTTTTCTCGCGTGATTCAGACCTTTCGGTGATCCCACCTTCGGTCATCACGCTCTAACGGCCGATGCCGGGATGGCAGACGGCAAGCCGCCCGGGCCGCCGCACGGCATTCCGTTGGCGCACAAGGGCATGTTCTATCAGGCGGGATTGCCGTGCACCTGCGGTTCGGCGATCCGTCGCAACTTTGTGCCCGACCTGACAGCCACCGTGATCGCCCGGCTTTAGGCCGCCTCGGCCCGAATCGCGTCCGCCAGAACCGAGAAAATCCTGTCGGTGTGCTTTGGTTCAACGATCAGCGGCGGTGAAAGTGCGATGATATCGCCCGTCGTGCGGATCAGTACGCCGTTGTCGAAGCAGCGCTGAAAAACCTTTACCGCGCGATCGGTGGGTGCGCCCGCACGCGGCTGCAGCTCAATGCCTGCGACCAGGCCGAGGTTGCGGATGTCGATCACGTTGGGCAGGCCCTTCAGGGAATGCGCACCGTCGGCGAAATTGGCCTCCATGGCGCGGGCGCGCCCAGGCAAGTCATCGCTGTGGTGCAAGTCGATGGTGGCGATGGCAGCGGCCGAGGCCAGCGGATGGCCGGAATAAGTGTAGCCGTGGAACAGTTCAATCCCGGCCGGAGCGCCTTCCACGATGGCGGTATAAATTTTCTCGTGGCAGGCAACGGCGCCCATCGGCACGGCGGCATTGGTCAGGCCCTTGGCCATCGTCATGATGTCTGGCACCACGCCAAGCCGCTCGGCGCCGAAATTGGTGCCCAGGCGGCCGAAGCCCGTGATCACCTCGTCGTAGATCAGCAGGATGCCGTATTTGTCGCAGAGCTCACGCAGTCGGTTGAGGTAGCCGACCGGGGGCACCAGCACGCCGGTGGAACCCGCCACCGGTTCTACCATCACGGCAGCGATCGTCTCGGCGCCGTGCAGGGCGACCAGGTTTTCCAGCTGATCGGCGAGGTTGGCACCGGTCTCCGGCTGGCCGCGGGTGAAGGCGCGGGCCATGTCGTGGGTATGCGGCAAATGGTCCACGTACGGCAGCAGAGCACCGAACTGCTTGCGGTTGGTGCCGATGCCGCCGACCGACATGCCGCCGAATCCCACCCCATGGTAGCCACGCTCCCGGCCGATCAGCCGCACCCGGCTGCTCTCGCCGCGCGCCCGATGGTAGGCCAGCGCGATCTTGAGGGCGGTGTCGGCTGATTCAGACCCGGAATTGGTGAAGAACACTCGGTCCATGCCATCGGGAGTGATTTCGGCGACCTTGGCGGCAGCCTGAAAGGCGATCGGATGGCCCATCTGGAAAGTGGGCGCGAAATCCATGATCGCCGCCTGGCGTTGGATCGCCTCGGTGATTTCGCGGCGGCCGTGGCCGGCGTTGCAGCACCACAGCCCGGCGGTGCCGTCGATCACTTCGCGGTTGTCGTTGGTGTAGTAGTACATGCCCTCGGCGCGCGCGAGCATGCGCGGGTTGGCCTTGAAGGTGCGGTTGGTGGTGTATGGCATCCAAAACGCGTCGAGATTGTTCGGACGGGGCGAAATGACGTTCATGGTGGTGGTCCTGGACTACACTTGGGCCAAGGTCGCGCGTTGTGCCGCGGCAGGCAAGATTGGAGTGACATGAATGGCTGACGGCACGCTGTATATCGGCACGAAACGGTATTCCTCCTGGTCGCTGCGCGGATGGCTGGCGGTGCGGCTGGCCGGGCTGGATGTGATCGAAACGGTCATCCCCTTGGCCGGCGGGTCGACGGCGGCGGTCAAGGCCACCAGCCCCAGCGGCTTCGTGCCCTATTTGGAACACGACGGCGCGCGCGTATGGGACAGCCTGGCGATTTGCGAATATTGCGCCGAATTCCAGCCGAAGCTGTGGCCGGCGGAACGTGTCACAAGGGCGCTGGCGCGGGCCATGGCTGCCGAGATGCACAGCGGCTTTCGCGAGTTGCGCATGGCGATGCCGATGAGCCTGTACCGCGCGGCCGTGGGCGCCGGGCGCACGGCAGGCGCCCTCGCCGATATCGCGCGCATCGACACCTTGTGGAGCGAGGCGCTGGCACGCGCCGGCGGGCCGTTCCTGTTCGGGGCCGATTTCGGGGCGGTCGATGCAATGTATGCGCCGGTGGTGGCACGGTTTCTCACCTATCGGCCCGCGCTGTCGGCCGCCGCCGAGGCGTATTGCGCCGCCGTGCGCGCGCATCCGCTGGTGGCTGAATGGTATGAGGCCGCGGCCATGGGGCCGCAGGAGTGGTTCATCGCGGCCTATGAAGCGCCTCTGGAGGGGGCCCAAAACGTCAACACCTAGAGCCTGACCGCTTCGCCTGTCGGAGGCGATCAGGCTCTAGCGATCGTCACATTCTTCCGGCGTGGCAGCCACCGCATGGCTTTGCAGGAGGCGCGATAGCCACAGCGAGGACGTGACGACCGCGAAGGGAATGGCGAGCAGCAGGCCGCCGGCGAAGGGCATGGCGAGCAGGGCCGCCCAGGTCGAGATGCTGAAAAGCGCTGCGAAAAGCACGAGACCGAACAAGGTCGTCGACCAGAATCGCAGGCCCGCCTCTCGCCACGGCACACCGCGGCCGGAACGGTTCTGCGGCAGCCAGCCTGGGCTGCGGCCCGTGAGAACGCGGCCCATTGCGCCAAGCTTGCTCGGTGCGACCACTGCGTCCAGCAGCAAGGTGAACAGAATTTCGCCGAGGGCACCCAGTGCGAATCGCCACTCCCCGCCGTAACGGCCGGCGCGGGTGCGAGAGACCAGGATTTCGACATAGCCGAGCAGTTTCGGCGAATAGATGACCACTGGCCACACGAGGGCAAGCATCAGCAAATGATCGCGCGGCACATCCGCGCCGTGGGTCGCACCGTTGATCACGGCGAGCACCAACATCGCGGGATAAAGCGGCATGCTGAGGAACAGCAGGATCGCCTGGACGAGTTGCCAACGCCCCATCGGTCGCAGCTTCAGACTGCGCAACAGCGCAAAATACTGCAAGTTGCCCGCCATCCAACGGCTATCGCGGCTGAGAAATTCCGGCAGGGCCGGCGGGTTCTGTTCCATCGAACCGTCCTCGCCCGCCCACATGCACACACGCCAGCCCGCGGCACGCAGCAAGGCCGCCTCCACCTGGTCATGCGACAGGATCGTGCTGCCGTCGGGCAACGAACCGAGGCGGGCATGTTCACGAAACGGTGCTATGCGGAAGATGGCGTTATGGCCCCAATACGGCCCCTCATCGCCCTGCCACCAAGCCTGCCCGGTCGCCCAGACCCGCATTCCCGCGCGCATGCCAAACTGAAACAAGCGGGGAAACGCCGCCTCCGCCGGAGCGCCGACGGTGAGGTGCTGGACCAGCCCCACTCGCGGATCGGCCTGCATGATCCTCACGAGCCGCAGCACAGCATCACCCGTCATTTGCGAGTCGGCATCCAACGTCACGGCGAGGTCAAACCCATCGGCGTGATGGTCCAAAAAATCCATGACGTTGCCGGCCTTGAACCCGGTGTTGTCCGTGCGGCGACGGTAGATGATCGCAGGATACCGGGAAATTACATCCAGCTCGGCCGCGGCCAGGTCCGGATCCTGCGTGTCCGACAGCACGAACACCGCGAAGCGATCGCCATGTGCCGCAAGACTGTCGCGCAGCCGCTGCAGCGGCGGCAGCAAGGCAGCCAGGTCTTCGTTGCGCACGGTCATTGCGAGTGCGGTGCGCGCGGTAATCGGCGCAAAATCCAGGTCACCTGCAACGAACAGCACCGCACGCGGCGGGTTACGTGCCAGTACGAGCGTGGCAAATCCTAGAATGGCGTTGCCAAAGCACAGGCCCAGCCAGGGCACGGCGCACAGAAAACAGGCCAGCAGCAGCAGCTTCACCGCCGTCCACCCGCCCGGGGCGAGCACGCGCAGCATCAGGATGGTCATGACGATCACCGTCGCAACCGCGATCGCCAGAAACACAAGTCGCCGCATCAGCATGAAAACCCCCGCGCGGTGATGGAGCGAAGCCGACCGGGCATAGCCTGCGCCACGGCAGCGGAGTAATCCCCTGCCATGGCTGAGATCGCAACCATTCTGCCGCCACGAGAGCTGTTCAGTCCGCAGGCCACGGGGGCGGTGGGTCTGCTCGTGCATCGCCTCGCCCGCGCCCTGCCCGGCACGGTCGTCTACGGCATGCCGGCCGAAGCGCCGTTCGACGACGTGGCGTTCCGGCCGGTGCCCTTGCCTCTGCTGCCGCTGCGCCAGGCGAGCCGCTACGCCATCGGACTGGTCAGGGCGCTGAAGGCGCTACAGCCCAGGCTGATCGAGGTGCACAACCGGCCGGACATCGCCCTGCATCTGGCGAAGCGCTTCCCCACGACCCCCGTCATTTTGTTCCTGCACAACGACCCGCGGGGCATGCGCTGTGCCCGCACCCCGCGCGAGCGGGCGGCCCTGGGCCGGTCGCTGGCACGCATCGCGCCAGTGTCGGACTGGGTGGCCGCAAGGCTCGCGCCGGAAATTTCAGCGTCAGCGATCACCGTGTTCCCCAACAGCATCGACTGCGCCGCGGTGCCATCGGCCACACCAGAGCCGGTGATCCTGTTCGCCGGCCGCGTCGTGGCCGACAAGGGCGCCGACCGCTTCGTCGCAGCTTGTGCCCAGGCCCTGCCGCAGCTCCCCGGCTGGCGGGCCGAGATGATCGGGGCGGACCGGTTCGGCGCCCACTCTCCGGACACGCCGTTCCTGCGCGCGGTGCGGGCGCAGGCGCAGGCGGCGGGTGTGGCCATGCGCGGCTGGCGGCCGCACCACCAGGTACTGGCCGCCATGGCGTCGGCCGCCATCGTGGTGGTACCCAGCCGTTGGCCGGAGCCTTTCGGTCTGACCGCGTTGGAAGCCATGGCCTGTGGGTCGGCCCTCATCTGCTCGCCGCGCGGCGGCCTCGTCGAGGTGATCGGCGACGCCGCGGTGACGATCGACCCTGACGACCCCGCAGCGATCGCCGAAGCGATCCTGCGACTGGCCAGCGACCCCGGGTTACGGGCGGAACTGGCCATCGCCGGCCGCACCCAGGCCCGGCGGTTCGATCTGCCCGCGGCGGCCCACCGGCTTACGGCCCTACGGAGCTCTGTGCTGGCCGCATGGCCGAGCCGGGCTTCCCGTCCTATATAAAAGTGCCTTCCCACTCCGGAGCCTGCAGCATGTCCGAAACCCTCACGTCGACCATGGCCGAGCTCGTCCCCGTCACTGTGCTCACCGGCTATCTCGGCGCCGGCAAGACGACTCTGCTGAACCGCATCCTCACCGAGCAGCACGGCCGCAAATACGCCGTCATCATCAACGAGTTCGGTGAGCTCGGCGTGGACAACGACCTGGTCGTGGACACCGACGAGGAAGTCTTCGAAATGAACAACGGCTGCATCTGCTGCACCGTTCGCGGCGACCTGATCCGCATCCTTAACGGCCTCATGAAGCGGCGCGGCAAGTTCGACGGCATCATCATCGAGACCACGGGCCTGGCCAATCCCGCCCCGGTCGCGCAGACTTTCTTCGTCGATGAGGGGGTGAAGGCGCGCACCAGGCTCGATGCCATCATCACCGTGGTCGATGCCAAGCATCTGTCCCAGCGCCTGGCTGATAGCACCGAGGCCGCCGAGCAGATCGCCTTCGCCGATGTCATCGTGCTGAACAAGATCGATCTCGTCACCCCCGCCGAGGCGGACGCGGTCGAGGCCGAGATCCGCAAGATCAACGTGACCGCCCGTATCCTCCGGGCTGAGAAATCCAACGTCGATATCGCCGAGCTGCTCGACCAGGGCGCCTTCGACCTCAATCGCGTGCTGGCGCACACGCCCGATTTCCTGGAGACGGACGAACACGAGCACAACGACGAAATCGCCTCGATGAGCTTCGAGGCGAAACGGCCGATCGATCCCGAAAAGTTCAACGCATGGATCGGCGACCTGCTGGCCACCAAGGGACAGGATCTGCTGCGCACCAAGGGCATCCTGTCCTATCAGGGTGAGGACAGGCGGTTCGCCTTCCAGGCGGTGCACATGATCGCCGACGGCGATTTCGTGGGCAAATGGAAGCAGCCGGAGCGCACCAGTCGCATCGTGTTCATCGGGCGCAACCTCAACCGCCCGCAGCTGCGGCGCGGGTTCGAAGCCTGCCAGGTCGACTGAGCATGAGCGTCACCACCGCCGACCACATCCTGGAAACCCGCGGCGCCCAACGGCAGCTGGACGCCTTCGTGGTCGCCGCCGCGTTCGACCGCGCCGGCAACCAATGCGCGTTCGGCCTCGGCGACGGCACGGCGCACCTGGTGTCGCGCGGCGCTCTGGAGGATTGGACCAGCGTCGCGGCACATGACGGCGCCTTGCTGTCGCTGGCGCCCGACGCAGCCCCCACCGGCTTCATCACCGGCGGCGATGACGGTGGCTTTCTGCGCATCGGCCCCACCGCCGGTCTGTCACAGATCGCCAGCCACGGCATGAAATGGGTGGAGCAGGTGGCAAGCTTCACCGACAGCAAAACACGCCTGCTGGCGTGCAGCGTCGGCAAGCGGCTGTTCCTGTTCGACGGTGCGGCCAAGCCGTTGAAGACGCTGGAGCATCCCTCCAGCGTCACCGGCATCGTGTTCGACGCCAAAGGCAAGCGTGTCGCCACCAGCCATTACAACGGAGCGAGCCTCTGGTTCGTCGGCTCCAAAACCGACAACCCCCGCAAGCTGGAATGGAAAGGCAGCCACACCGGCATTGCAATGAGCCCGGACGGCGAGAATATCGTCACCACCATGCAGGAGAACGCGCTGCACGGCTGGCGGCTGACGGATGGGCAGCACATGCGCATGACCGGCTATCCCAGCAAAACGGCGGCACTTTCGTTCACCCGCAGCGGCAAATGGCTCGCCTCCTCCGGGGCCGAAGCGGTGGTGCTGTGGCCGTTCACCGGCGGTGGCCCGATGGGCAAGGCGCCAACCGAACTGGCCGGCGGCGACAATGTGCTGTGCACCTACGTCGCCTGCCACCCCGCCCATGAGGCAGTGGCCGCCGGGTTCTCCGATGGCCTGGTGGTCATGGTGGATATCGCGGCCCAGCGGATCCTGCCGATTGCGGCGGCGGGCCGCGGCTCTATCTCCGCCCTGGCCTGGAGCGGCGACGGCACGCATCTGGCCTTCGGCAGCGAGACCGGTTTTGCTGCCGTGGTCGACTTCACCAAACGTTAGGACACGCCCCGATGAGCGCCACGCCCACCGACATCACCACCCACGGACTCAAAATGCCCAAGCTCGGGCTCGGCACCTGGCGCATGACGGGCGCGGAGTGCACCCAGGCCGTCCAGGGCGCGCTGACCCGCGGCTATCGCCATATCGACACCGCGCAGATGTATGGCAACGAGGACGCCGTCGGCGAAGCTCTCGCCAACACCGAGGTCCAGCGTGGCGACATCCATCTCACCACCAAGGTATGGTGGGAGAACCTGGCGCCAGACGCGTTGCGCCGTGCAATGGACGACAGCCTCAAGCTGCTGCGCACCTCCTATGTGGATCTCTACCTGATCCACTGGCCGCATCCGGGCATGGACCTGCCGGCCGCACTGGCGACCATGATCAAGTTCAAGGAAGAAGGTCTCGCCCGCAACATCGGCGTCTCAAACTTCCCGGTGGCACTCCTGCGCCAGGCAGTGGAGGACATCGGCGCCCCGATCGCGGTCAACCAGTTCGAATACCACGTGCTGATCGACCAGACGAAACTGCTCGCCTACTGCCGCTCGAAGCAGATCGCAGCGACCGCCTATTGCCCGCTTGCGCAGGGCCGCCTCGCCGACCACCCGGCGCTGACGGGGATCGCCGGCAAGCACGGTGTGAGCCCGGCACAGGTCGCGCTGAAATGGCTGCTCGACCAGGACGGCGTCGCCGCCATCCCCAAGGCGGCCCGGGCGGAAAGCCAGCAGGCCAATCTCGACGCCCTGAACCTCCAGCTCGACGATGAGGATCGTGCCACGATCGCGGCCCTGCCGAAGGACCAGAGGTTCGTGAACCCAGCCTTCGCCCCCGCCTGGGATCTGGCAGCCTAGTCTGGAGCCAGATGCCGGTTGAAAGGCGATATTGCTCTAACGCCAGATTTTCAGACGCTCGACCGCTTCGATCATATCCGCTTCAGCGCCGCAGTAGCTGAAGCGGATGAAGCGGTTGCCGCGGGTGCGGTCGAAATCCACGCCTGGGGCCGCGGCGATCCCCACCTCAGCCAGCATGCGACGGCAAAATCCTTGTGCATCGTGGGTGCGGTCAGACACGTCGGCATAGAGGTAGAACGCACCTTCCGCCGGGCTCAGCCGGGCGAAACCGGCGTCCGGAAATCCCTTCAACAGAACCGCGCGCGACCGCCGGTAGGTGGCCACATTGGCCTCCAGCTCCTGCGTGCAGTCGAACGCAGCCGTCGCCGCGATCTGGGCAATATGCGGTGCGCTGATGAACATGTTCTGCGCCAGCCGTTCAACAGGACGCACCAGATCCTCCGGCAGCACCATCCAGCCGATGCGCCAACCGGTCATCGAGAAATATTTGGAGAAACTGTTGACCACGATGGCGCTTGGCGAGGTCGCGGCGGTTGCGAGCGGCGCATCGTATTGGAGCCCGTGGTAGATCTCATCGGAGATCAACCGCACGCCATGCGCGTGGCACCAGCCGGCGATGGCGGCCAGTTCAGCCGGTTGCAACATGGTGCCGGCCGGGTTGCACGGGCTCGCCACGATCACTCCGTCCGGCCGCGGGTGAAGCGCCTCCAGCATCGCCACCGTGGGCTGGAACCGGCTGTCCGGCCCCGTCTCCAGCATCACCGGCAACATGCCGAGCGACTGCAGGATGTTGACATAAGGTGGGTAAAAAGGAGCCGCCATGGCAACCCGGTCACCCGGGTCGAAGGCCGCCAGAAAGGCCAGGGGAAACGCGCCGGACGCTCCGACGGTTACCGCCACACGCGCCGGATCGAGAGCGAGACCGTACCACTCCATGTAGTGGCGGGCGATGCGAGCCCGCAGCGCCGGAAGACCCAGCGCCTCGGTGTAGCCCATCGGCAGACCGTCCCGCAGCGCCGCCTGGGCGGCGGCTACGGCGCCGGCGGGCGCCCCGGTCCCGGGCTGGCCGACCTCCATGCGGATCACCTTGGGCGCGTTCGGTGCCAAGGCCGCCTGACGGGCATTGGCCTGCGTCACCACGTCCATCACCAGGAACGCCGGCGTCTCGGCGCCCCGCCCCACCTTCATCGCTGAATGCTTTTCAGTTGCTGCCAACCGCGATGCCGTAGCCGCGCGGATCGGTCGACCAGCCGCAACTGCCGTTCGTGTCCGGCAGATAGCGGGTGCAGGCGATCACATTGGCCCGACCCGGCTCCGGCGGACTCGCTGGCAGGCGACCGCCTAAACCGGCGAGCAGCCCGAAGGCGGCCGCCACCGGCGCCCCCTCCTGGCCGGAGCCTGCGGACATGGCGTGGAACGCGTGCAGGTTGGAATTAAAGGCCAGCGCCGCCGATAGCAGCGGTTGCGGAACCTTGATCGGCGACGCAGCCAGCAGCACGCCGGTGCCTCGCGCCACGCGGCCGGTGCCAAACAGATTGCCCATGCTCACGGCGCACACCACCGCGTTGCCGTCTCTATCCAGCGCAGCAAAGCTGGTCGAAGCCGGCAACGGCCCCACCGCAGGCGCCGGAGCCGCCGCCGCCAAGGCCGCCGCAGGATCGACGGTGCCCCGCCGCGCCGCAGTGGCAAGACCCAAAGCACGGGCCTGCGCTCGGGCGAGCACGCCCGGATCGGGCGAACCGCGGTCCTGCACCAGAACCTGGAAGGCGCCAGCCGTCGCCAGGCCGCCATCGAGTGGCAGCGGCAGGAACGCCACGGTGTCGCTCTGCGGCCCTTCCAGCGTGATCGGCGTCACGAAACGCGGCAAGGCGGCACGCAGGTCGCCCACGGTCAGCCCCCCCCCGGCCGACGGCATCGCATCCTCCAGCCGTCTGGCCAGCTGGCCTTGGTAAAGATCGCCCACGCCACCGGTGCGCAACTGGCTGAACGTGGATCCCAGATCTGGCTGGACCAGAGTGTCACCCTCCGCCAGCGGGTGGCCGTCCTTGAAGAACACTGCGCGAGCCGCCGGATCGACGCCCAATGGCCCCGCCACGACCGCAAGGTCCGCCACCAGCGCGCGCGACACCGGCAAGCCAAATCGGGCCGCCTGCTCCGCCGGGCTGATCAACGTCTCGAACGGCCGCACGCCGTATTTGGCCTGCAGCGCGAACAGGCCGCGCGCCAGCATCGGCGGGCTCGCCGGTCGATCGGCGTTGCCTGGCCGCAAAGGCGCGATCGCCGGGAACAACAAGGCCTCGGCGGCGCCGCCGCCCGGCCCAGCCGTATCGGGCGCATATGCCAGGCACCCACCGCTCGACCCAAGACCCGCGCGTGACGGCAAGGTCACCGACAGCATCAGCCCCATGGCGGTCGCGGCATCGGCCGCATTGCCGCCGGCCGACAGGATGGCCCGCCCGGTCAGCGCGGCCTGCGGCTCGTCCGCCACAACGCCGCCCAGAAAACCCGTCACGTTGCCAACCTGCCCCGGCGTCGCCCGCGGAGTTGGGGCGATGGCGTTGGTGACCCCGTCCAGGACGCTGCAACCCGACATCGACAGGAAGCTGGCCAGCAGCCCTGCCGAACAGGCCCTTGCCGTTATGCCGTCCATCAAGCGGAGTCTCCCAGAGTGTGGTGACTGTGCCATAACCCTGATCGTAAGCCCCAGCAACCGATAGCGGACCCATCATGATGAAGCGCCTGCTCACCTGCTTCGTAGCCCTGCTCCTCGCGGCAAGCCCCTGGCCCGCCCTCGCCGCCGGCTTCACCCCCCAGCAGCGCACCGAAATCGTGGACGTGCTGCGCGATGCCCTGAAGCGTGACCCCTCCATCCTCAGGGACGCCATTGCAGTCCTGCAGGAGGACGACACGAAACAGGCCGACACCGCCGCCAGCGCCGCCATCCGCGCCCTCGGCCCCGCCCTGACCGAAACCCCCGGCGACCCCGTGGCCGGCAACCCGAACGGCCACGTCACGCTGGTCGAGTTCTACGACGTGCGCTGCCCCTACTGCCGCCGCATGCTGCCCACGCTGGCCACGCTGCTGGCGCAGGATCACGACATCCGCTTGGTCTACAAAGACCTGCCGGTGCTCGGCCCCGGCAGCGTCCTCGGCGCCCGCGCCCTGCTGGCCGCCCAGAAACAGGGCGGCTACCAACGCCTGCACGACGCCCTGATGACCGGCGGACCCGATGTCAACGAAGACATCATCCGCACCGCCAGCACGAAGCTCGGTCTGAATTGGGAGAAACTTAAAGCCGACATGACCGCTCCGGACGTGCTGGCCCGCATCGCCAACAACCTCGCCATATCCCGCAAACTCGAAATCCAGGGCACCCCCGCCTATATCGTCGGCGACCACATGATGCCAGGCGCCGTCGATCTGGCGGACCTGCAGGCCGCCGTGGTCGCCGCGCGTCGCTGAAGCTGGCGCGGCTCCGCCGGATAGGCCTTCGGCCCGAGCAGGGCGCTGCCCTGCACCCGCCAGAGGCCGAGCCTCTGGACTCCATTCGTTCATCGAAAGCCCCACACCACCCAGGCCGCAGCGATGCCCGCGACGATTGAAAGGATTGTGTTGCGGGTGGCCAGCATGGTGGCAAGCGTTGCCGCCGCCCCGACGCTGGGCTGCAGGCCGCCTTGCAGCAGCGCCGGCACCACAAAACTCACGAACAGCGTGCCCGGGACATAGGCCAGCATCGCCCGCACGCGCGGGCTCGGGCTGATCTGGCGAAACAGCCAATAGCCTCCACCGCGACACGCATAGGTCGCCAGACCCATCAAAACGATCGCGGCGAGATTGATTGGCTCCACGATCAGGCGACAGTCCGATCGCGCAGGCCACCGGTCAGCGTGCCCGCAAACGCACCGATGATGATGTACCAGAATGTGCCCGGCATCAGGAACGACGCGATCGACGAACTCGCCGCCGCCACCAGCCACGGCAGCACGTCCTTGCCGCCCCGCCACATGCCGGCGAGCATGCTGACGAACACGGCCAGGACGGCAAAGAACAGCGGATGCCCCGGGGGCGGCCGCATGCTGGCACCCAGCAGATGCCCGGCTCCGGTGCTGAGCACCCACACGAGCCACATCGACAGCCCGCTGCCGAGCAGAAACCCGGCGTCCCGGCCGCCCGTCGTCATCTCCGTCACCGACAGCGCCCAGTTCTGGTCCGCCATGAAGAACAGGCTGCCCCATAGTCGCCAGCCACGTAGCCGATCCAGCCAAGGCGCCAGCACCGGGCCCATCAGCGCCAGCCGAAGATTGACCACGAAGGCGGCAAGGGCCGTGGCCAGCAGCGGCGGCGGGTGGCTCCAGATCGACAGAGCCACCAGCTGCGAGGCACCGGCATAGACCCCGGCACTCATGATCATCGCCTCCAGCAGCGACAGCCCGGCACCTTGGCTGGTCACTCCCGCGACGAGGCCGAACGGAATAATGCTGATGATGAGCGGAATACAGCGGACCGCGCCGCGCCACGCACCTTTCCGGGTGAAGCTGATCGGCTCGGTCAAGACTGCTTCAGTTGGTTCAGCATCGCCTCGGCGGCATCGGGCTCCAATCGCAGCACCTGGCTTGCGATCTCCTGGGTAAAGCCGGCCCGTGCCATCATGCCCAGTTCGCGCCTCGAATCGGGCTCGGCATCCGCCCGTCGGAACGGGCCGATGCGCCGACGGCGGGCAAAGGCGACCGCCGCCGCCTGTTCCGTCTCGCCGTCCTGTGGCAACACCGCGCGGGCGACGGCGCTGTCGACTCCGCGGGCCGCCAGATGCGCTGCCACCACCAGACGCGACCGCCCCGCCCTGTTCAGCGACCGCACACGCGCTTCGGCAAACAAGGTGTCATCGACGATGCCTGCGGTCACCAGGCGTTGCGCCACAACGCGCACCGCGGTTCGCAGTGCCGCGGTCGTCTCCGACGACACTTCGCCCGCCGCGCGCACCCATCTCGCGACCTTGCGATCCAGCACGCGCACCAGCCCGGCTTGTGTGGTGCCGTAGCGCGACAGATACGCAAGTGCTGCCTCGCGCAACGAAGTTTCGGTGGGGGGCGGACCTGCCGCCTTGGGTTCGGCCATAGACGACGATGGCACGCATCCCTCGTTTTCGGCAGACGCCGCGCGCATCTGTGCCATGCGGCAACGCGGAAACAGTGCAGCATGTTTGACTTGCACGCTGTCAGCCCCCCATTCTCTGCGTTTCCCGAACCGTCCGCACACGGGTGCGACGATGGAGCAAATCCGGGAATGTGAGCCCCCCACGGGGCCTGACGAGGACACGAGGATATGATCCCCGCCCTGATGCCGACTTACAACCGCGCCGACCTCGCTTTTGAACGGGGCGAAGGCTGCTGGCTGTATACGGTGGACGGCCGACGATTCCTCGACTTCGGCGCCGGCATCGCCACCTCCTCTCTCGGTCACGGCCACAAGCACCTCACCGACGCCATCGCCGAGCAAGCCCACAAGGTGATGCACGTCTCGAACCTTTACCGGATCCCACAGGCGGAAACGCTGGCCGCGCGCCTTGTCGCCAACACGTTCGCCGACAGCGTGTTTTTCTGCAACTCGGGCGCAGAAGCGAACGAGGGCATGGTCAAAATGATGCGCAAGGCGCAGCACGATGCCGGCCACCCAGAACGCTATCGGGTGATTTGTTTCGAAGGCGCATTCCACGGCCGCACCCTGGCGATGCTGGCCGCTACCGGAAATGCCAAATACCTCAAGGGCTTCGGCCCCGAGGTCGACGGCTTCGACCATGTGCCGTTCAACAACATGAACGCGCTGCGCGACGCCATCACGCCGCAGACCGCCGGCGTCATTATCGAGCCAGTGCAGGGCGAAGGCGGCATCCGTCCCGCCCAGCTGCAGTTCCTGCGCGATCTGCGTACCACCTGCGACGAATTCGGCATCTTCCTCGGTCTGGACGAGGTTCAGTGCGGCATGGGCCGGACGGGCAAACTGTTCGCCCATGAGTGGGCGGAGATCAAGCCAGACGTGATGTCCATCGCCAAGGGCATCGCCGGCGGC
The DNA here is from genome assembly GCA_025352665.1 of Rhodospirillales bacterium. GTDB lineage: Bacteria > Pseudomonadota > Alphaproteobacteria > Acetobacterales > Acetobacteraceae > CAIQQQ01. Next base: position 55,653 of record JANXSM010000080.1, read on the forward strand.
TTCCCGATGGGTGCGATCCTGGCCAAGGAGCATCTGGCGAAATCGCTCTACGCCGGCACCCACGGCACCACCTTCGGCGGCAATCCGCTGGCCTGTGCGGCCGGGAATGCGGTGCTGGACGTGGTGCTGGCGCCGGGCTTCCTGGCCGACGTGGATCGCAAGGCGCGCCGCCTGTGGTTCGCCTTGGTCGATATCGCGCGCGACTACCCGACCGTGTTCGAGGAGGCACGCGGTGCCGGCCTCATCCTCGGTCTGAAATGCCTTGTGCCGAACACCGAGGTGCAGGATGCGTTCATGGCCGAGGGCCTGCTGTCCGTCGGTGCCGGCGAGAATGTGGTCCGGCTGGTGCCGCCGCTGGTGCTGACCGATGCGGACATCGACGCCGCGGTGGAGATGATGCGTCGCGGCGCGCGACGGGTGATGCCGGCCCCGGTCGGCATGGCAGCGAAGTGAGCGGCGCGGCACGGCTTCGCGCCAGCGGCGGAACCGAGACCGGCGGGGTGCCCCCAGCACCCCGTCACTTCCTCGATCTAGCGGATTTCGATTCCGCCACGTTGCGCCACATGCTGGATATCTCCAGCCACATGAAGCAGGCGGAAAGCTCGTCCCGCCCCCTCGCCGGCAAAACCATTGCGCTGATCTTCGACAAACCCTCCACCCGCACCCGGGTGAGCTTCGAGGTGGCGATGCGCCAGCTCGGCGGTGACGTCATCGTGCTCTCGGCGCGCGACACCCAGCTCGGGCGCGGCGAGTCGATCGCCGACACCGCCCGGGTTCTGTCGCGCTATGTCGATGCGATCATGCTGCGCACCGACGCCCCGGAAAAACTGGCTGAAATGGCGCGTTTCGCCACGGTGCCAGTCATCAATGGGCTCACCGCGGCCTCCCACCCCTGCCAGCTCATGGCGGATGTGCTGACCTTCGAGGAGCACCGCGGCCCGATCGCAGGCCAGATCGTGGCCTGGTGCGGCGATGCCAACAATGTCGCTCGCAGCTGGATCGAGGCGGCGGCCCGGTTTCATTTCACCCTGCGCATCGCAAGCCCCGAACCGGACAAGCTGCCGTCCGAGCTGATCGCCTGGGCCCGCGCCCAAGGTGCGACCATCGAACTGACCGGAGATCCGGAAGCCGCCGTGACGGGGGCCCGTTGCGTGGTCACCGACGCCTGGGTCAGCATGAATGACGACCCCGCCGCCAACCGCCACAACATCCTCGCCCCCTATCGTGTCACCGAGGCTCTGATGGCACGGGCCGCAAGCGATGCGATCTTCATGCATTGCCTGCCCGCCCATCGCGGCGAGGAGGTGACCGAAGGGGTGATCGACGGGCCTCAGTCTGTGGTGTTCGACGAGGCAGAGAACCGTCTGCATGCCCAGAAGGGCGTGCTCGCCTGGGCGCTCGGCGCCTCGCGCAGCAAGTGACCCGCCGCGCGCGAGGACATTTTCCTCGGTAGAAGACGACCACGCACGGCATTGCCAAATCGAAAAATGTTGCGCCGGTCACGACTGCGACACAATCGGCGCTAAAAATGCAGCAATCACTGACGCTTCGAAGCTTTTGCTGATAGGCTGTCCCGCATGGTCGCGCGCCGCGTTTTCACCCTCCGCACGGTTCGCATGGCCCGCCTCGCGGCGCGTCTTGCGACCGGTTTGTCGCTGATTGCTCTGGCGGCCTGTGGGTCGTCGGCCCGCCCCGGCCTGGCGCTTTCCGGCAGCGGCGGGGTTTCCTATCCCGGCATCAACTGCGCACCCTTCGCGCGCGAACTGTCCGGGATTGCACTCTACGGCGATGCGGCGAGTTGGTGGGACAACGCCGAGGGGGTCTATGTGCGCGCCAGCCGCCCGGTCCTCGGCAGCGCCCTGGTGTTCCAGCGCGAACAGCGGCTGCCGGACGGCCATGTCTCCGTGGTGTCCCGCCTCGTCGCTCCGCGACAGATTCTGGTGACGCAGGCCAACTGGGTGCCCAGCACGCTCAACGAGGACCAACTGGTTGTCGATGTCTCGGAACGCAACGATTGGACGGAGGTTCGTGTGTGGTGGCCACCGGTCGGCCAGCTCGGCAGCCATGCCTACCCGACCTATGGTTTCATCCAGCCGCCGATCCCCGCCACCCATGATGAATTGCAGCGCACCACCCAGGTGGCCGCAACCATTGCGCTGACCTCCAAAACCGGCCGCCCGCCGCCACGTGCGCGCCAGCTGGCAGGTGGCGGCTGAATACACCGCAAGCTTAACACTTGCCCACACGACAGGCGAAGCGAGCCGCTTTGCGCTCCCGCACCAACCCGCCGCTTGCATGCGGCGGGCGCCTGCGCCATGTGAGGGGCGGAAAAGCGATTGGAGGGGCGTATGGGTAGTTTCAGCATCTGGCACTGGCTTGTGGTGCTTCTGGTCGTGCTGCTGCTGTTCGGTGGCGGCAAGGTCAGTGGGCTGATGGGTGACTTCGCCAAGGGCATCAAGTCCTTCAAGAAGAACATGGCCGACGAGACCGACGAATCGATGGCCGCGACCGCCAGCGACAAGCCGACCAGCACGATTTCGCCGCCTGGCACCGCGACCTCGAGCACGGCCCAGACGACGGCGCCGCATCATTCTTGACACCGCCTGACACCGCTGCGCATGAGCGCGGCGGCGAGACCCCCGCCTGGGCGATCGAAGCGATCATCCAGGCGGGCCGACGGATGGATGAGCGAGGCTGGGTTCCGGCAACCGCCGGAAACATATCGGTCAGGCTCGATGCGTCCCGGGCCGCCATCACTCGCAGCGGCGGGCACAAGGGCTTCCTCGACGCCGGCTCCGTGATACAGGTCGACATGCTCGGTCAGGCAATCACGTCCGATGTGCGCCCCAGCGCCGAAACGCTGCTGCACTGCCAGATCTACCGCATATATCCGCAGGCCGGCGCCGTTCTGCACGGCCATTCGGTCGCGGCAACCGTGTTGTCCATGGCCCAGCCCGGGCCGATACGGCTGGCGCGGTACGAGGTGCTGAAGGTCTTCGAAGGCCAGTCGACCCACGAGGTGGCTCTCGACCTGCCGGTTTTCGAGAATGACCAGGATATCGCCCGTCTTGCGACCGTTGCAGAGCCGACCCTCGTCCGCGGCACGCCGCTGGGCTACCTGATCCGGGGTCATGGCGTCTATGTATGGGGCCCCGACATGGCCATGGCGCTCGCCCGGCTGGAGGGGCTGGAATTTCTGCTCGCCTGCGAACTGGAACGAAGGAAGCTGGGAAAATGAGCCGCCTCACCGTGTTTTCCGACGCCGATCCCACCATGGCCATCGTCGCCACCGAGGACGCCGGTGAGATTGCCCGCCATCTGACCGAGATCGGCGTGCGGTTCGAGCGTTGGGAAAGCCCCGTGACGCTGCAGCCCGCCGATAGCGCCGAGACCATCCTGGCTGCCTACCGCCCGTATCTCGACACGCTGATGGGCGAACTCGGCGCCGGCTCCGCTGACGTCATCAAGTTGACGCCCGATCACCCGCAGGCGGGAGCCCTGCGGCAGAAATTCCTGGCCGAGCACACCCATACCGAGGACGAGGTTCGGTTCTTCGTCCATGGCGCGGGCAACTTCATCATGCATGTCGACGGCCGCGTGTGGGACGCGCATTGCGTGCAGGGCGACCTGATCAGCGTGCCCGCCAACACCCAGCATTGGTTTGACGCCGGCGACGCACCGTTCTTCACCGCCCTGCGGGTGTTCAGCGACACCTCCGGCTGGGTCGCCCATTTTACCGGCGATGTGATTTCCGAGCGGTTTCCCGCCCGCGGCCGCGATCCGATCACCACCGCCGCGTGACCACGCTGCCGCCAGCCGCCGTCATCACGGACATCGAAGGCACCACCACGCCGATCGCCTTCGTGCGCGACACGCTGTTTCCCTACGCCCGCGCAAGGCTCGCCCAAGCCATCGCGCGACCCGAGGCGGCGTCGCTGGTCGCTGAAATTGCCCGGATGGCGCCCGAGCGGACGCCGCTGGCAACGCTTCAGGCATGGATGGACGCCGATGCCAAAGTGACACCGCTAAAGCTGCTGCAAGGCATGATCTGGAACGAGGGATACGCCGACGGCTCGCTCAAGGGCGCGCTGTATCCCGATGTGGCCGCAGCGCTGCGCCGTTGGTCGCGCGCCGGCCTGCGTCTGCACGTCTATTCCTCAGGCTCCGCCGAGGCCCAAAGGCTGCTGTTCGCGAACTCGGACGATGGCGACCTGACCGGCCTGTTCGCTGGCTTCTTCGACACCAACGTGGGCGGTAAGCGCGAGCCCGAAAGCTACGACCGGCTCTGCATCGCCATCAACGTGCCACCAGCGGAAGCGCTATTCCTGTCCGATGTCGAGGCGGAACTTGATGCCGCCGCCACGGCAGGCCTGCGCACCTGCCAACTGGTGCGCAAGGCCGACGGAACGCGTCCCTCCAAGCGGCACAGCATCGCCGCAGATTTCCCCGCCGTGGCGGCTCAGTTCCAACTGTAACGCGTCGGGTTGACGGATGCAGCGGCGCGCAAGACGATCGCGCATCCAGGAGTGACCGACCATGGCCTTGCATCGCATTCCCGCCACCCCGAAAACTGTCCGCTGGGGCACTTTCGATCCGAACTACCCCCCCCTGCTGACGGTCGAATCGGGGGATACCGTGGTGCTGGAATGCGTGTCGGGTGGGCCGGACGCCATGCCGCCGGCAAGCTCGGGTCTGACCATACCGCCCGCACTTGCGGCCATTCATGCAGCCGAGCTGCCGCGCCAGGGCGGCCATATCATCACCGGGCCGGTCGCAATCGCCGGCGCCATGCCCGGCGACATGCTCGAAGTGCATATCGACAAGATCGAATTCGGCGCGGACTGGGGCTTCTGCGGCTTCCGCCCCCTGGCCGGCACCTTGCCGATGGATTTCACCGAGCGTTTCCTCACCCACATCACGGTCGACAAGGAACGCATGGTCGGCCGCATGCCGTACGGGCTGGAACTGCCGCTGGCCCCGTTCTTCGGCGTCATGGGCGTGGCACCGCCGCCGAACTACGGACCCCTCTCAACGGTGCAGCCGCGCGAACACGGCGGCAATCTAGACAATAAGGAGCTCGGTGTTGGCGCCACCCTGTTCCTGCCGGTTTGGGCACCCGGCGCGCTGTTCTCGGCCGGCGACGGCCACGGCGTGCAGGGCGACGGCGAAGTGTGCATCAACGCACTGGAAATTTGCCTGACCGGCACCTTCACCTTCACCCTGCACAAGCAACAGGGTAGCGAGCCGGTGCTGACCTATCCGCGCGGCGAAACCGCCACGCACTACATCAGCATGGGCATGAACGAAGACCTCGACGTGGCCATGCGCCAGGCGCTGCGGCAAATGATCGCCTTCATCTGCAGCCGGTCCAACCTGTCGCGCGAGGAAGCGTATCAGTTCTGCTCGCTGGCTGTGGACTTCCGCGTGACCCAAACAGTCAACGGCGAAAAAGGCGTGCACGGAATGCTCAAGAAAGGGCTGCTGTTTTAGACAGCGTTTTTATTGATCGCGCGGTGTCGTGGAGAGGCTCCGCCGACCCGGCGAGGTGCGATGCCTTTCGCACCGGATGATCGTGGCGCGGCGGCGAGGATGCTGGAATGCAGGGCACACGCGCCCTACAGTCGGTTGGACGAAGGGCTCGTAGAAGCCTGCACGTAGGGAGAAATCGATATGAAAAGCAGGTTGATCATGGCCGTGGCTGCTGTAACGCTCGCCGCGGGAGCAGTGCAGGCAGCAGAATTGAAGCAGATCGCGACGATTGCCATTCCTGGCGATCCACTCGCCTCGTTCGACATCAGCTTCGTCGATGCGAAAACGCATCGCTACTACCTGGCCGACCGCACCAACAAGGGTGTGGATGTGATCGACACCACAAAGAACGCCTATGTCGGGCGCGTCGGCGGCTTCATCGGCGTGATCAGCGTCAACGGCAAGCCGAACAGCGACAGGTCCGGCCCGGACGGCATCCATGTTATCGGCGAGCAGATCTGGGCCGGAGACGGCGACAGCACGCTAAAGGTGATCGACATCAAGACGATGAAGATCGTCGACACGATCTCGACCGGCGGCAGCACCCGGCTGGACGAAATGAGCTATGACCCCGCAGGCCGCGTGTTAATCGGCGTCAACAACGCCGAGGATCCGCCGTATGCGACACTGATCTCTACGCGTGCGGGCCATAGGATCATCGCCAAGACCCTGTTCAAGGACGCAACCGACGGCGCCGAACAGCCGGGCTTCAACAAGGCCGACAGGATGTTCTATGTGGCGATCCCGGAACTGGGAAAAGATCCGAAGAAGGGCGGTGTCGCGGTCGTCGATCCTAAGACCGGTGCGATCGTGAAGATGCTGACGGTGAGCAATTGCCATCCAAACGGGCTGGCGTTTGGTCCCGGCCAGAACTTCCTGCTCGGCTGCACCGCCCACGGCAAGGACGGCATGCCGCCGGTGGCGGTGGTGATGAATGCCAAGACAGGTGCCGAAGTGGCGAGGATTGCTGAGATCGGCGGTGCCGACATGGTCGCCTACAGTGCCAAGAACAACCAGTACTATTTCGGAGGCCCCAACATGCCCGGCGGCGGCGTGCTGGGAGTGATCGATGCGAAGTCCAATACGCTGGTGCAGAAGGTCGCCATGCAGGGCGGCAGCACGCCGCACTCGGTGGCGGTGGACGACAGCACCGGACATGTGTTCGTGCCGGGCGGTGCCGGGCCTGGCGGATGTTCGTGCGTGATGGTGTTCGCCCCGAAATAGCATGGGCCCGGCCGGGTTGGGTGCTAGAGCCCGATGACCGAAGGTGGCATCACCGAAAGGTCTGAATCACTCGATAAAACAAAGATCTAGAGTGGGATTACGTCGCTTATCGGACGCCACCCCGCTCTAGGCCAAATCGCTGACCGGCGGCCGCTGATCTGTTCTTCAACCGTGAGCGGCCGCCGGTATGATCACGCCGCCTTGCTCGCCACGACGGTTGCGAGGTCGCCGACGTTCTGCAGGCGGTCGAGTTCGCGGGTGTGCAGTTTGATGCCGAACCGTTCCTCGGTTGCGATCACGATCTCGATTTGCTTGAAGCTGTCCCAGCCGGCCACGTCCTTGGCAGAAAGTGTTGGTGTCAGAACGAGGTCATCGCGCATGAAGACGTCCTGAAAGATCTCGGTCAGGGCGCTGTAGATTTCGGGCTCGGTCATGGGCTCAGCCCTCCGTGACGGTGATGAAGGTTTCTGCTGGCACGAAGCTGGTCAGGTCCAGCGTGGCGCGGGTACCGCCGTCATCATGCGTCTCGGCGAGATCGAAGCCAAGTTTCACGTAATGGTCGCGCACCATGGCGTTCTTCTTGGTCGGGATAAAATCGCCGAGCAGCCGCTTGGCGCCCAGCTTCTTGGCCTGGGCGGCGATCAGGTTGAGCGTGGTGGGTTCCACCTGGCGGCCGAGCACACGGCAGCTCATCAGCCAAGTATCGATCATAAGATCGTCCTCGTCCTGCATCTTGCCGATGCAAATGGCAATGATCCCATTGTCGCCGAACCGATCGGTGAGTCGCAGTTGCAGGCCGAACGCCTTCTTGGACTGCATGACGTCGACCACGTCTTCCTCAGTGTAGCGCCGCGTTGTCAGGTTGAACTGGTTGGTCTTGTTGATGAGCTGTACCGTGCGCTGCAGGCCGATACGATCGAACCGGCGCCAGATCATCTCCATCTCCAGCCCGCGCAGATAGGCGGGCATGTCGGTGGTGGAGGATTTCAGCGCCTCCCGGGCTCGGTTGCCCTGGTATTGCGCGGAGCGGACGCGGTCCTCGTCGGTAATCGCGGTGCTTTCGAAGTAGCCCGCGTCCGACACCGCCTGGAGGAAGGTGATCGGGTCGTCGGTCACTTCCGGAACGGCCACCATCGGCAGTTCCTGCCGCACCAGCGCCCGCTCGACAGGGTTATCGTCGACGAACACGAGGCTATCGAGGCCGATATTGAGTTCAGCGGCGATGGCCTTGATGTTGCTCGCCTTGTCGCTCCAGTTGGCGATGAAGCTGGCGATGTCGTTTCGCTTCAACACCATCTCCGGATGCTGCTCGAACGGCTCGACAGCGTTGGCCTCGTCGTTCTTCGAGCACACCGCGAGGATAATGCCACGGCGGGACAGGTCGCGGGCGTATTCCTGAAACGCGGTATAGGCTTCGCCGAGCGGGCTGCCCTGGCCGATCACGATGCCGTCCATACCATCATCGCCGATCACGCCGCCCCAGAGCGTGTTGTCGAGATCGAGCACCAGGCATTTGGACGAACGGCCCTGGAGGGCTGCGACCAGGCGGCCCACCATGTCGCCATAGAAGGGTGCTGCGGTGGGTGAAATCTCCTGCTTGGCGCGATGCCACAGACCAACATCGTGCCAGGCGGCGATGCCGTCGCGGGCCGCGCGGGTATCCACGCTCAGCAGTTCGACGCCGGCCGCATCGGCCATCGGCCGAAGATCCTGGTTGATCCGGGCAATGACTCGCGCCGCCGATCCGGGCAGGCGGTGTTCGTTGAGACCGAGCAGATCGGGATGCACGGGCAAGGGCGTCTGATGGATGATCGGGCAGCGGAACGCCTCGCGCGCCAGGCGCCAGCATTCGGAAATCCGGTTGGTCTGTTCCTCGACCGCTGCAGCCCCGTCCGCCTGTTCGAACTGTGCCGACAGGCCGGCGGCGAGGTGATGCGCGTCCAGCGCGAACAGAACTATGTTGGGCTTGAACGCATGCAGGCCGGAGTCGGGCTCGATGAGTTCCTGCATATACTGGCCGTAGTCGTTCTCGTAGATGTCGATCCAGATGCCTCGGCGCAGCCCCGCCACCCGGATGGCGCCGTGCAGTTGCGCCATGGTGCAGGAGCCCAGCAGGGCGAGGCGGATCGGCTTGGTGCCGGTGCCACCAGGCGGCTTGTCGCCGAACACGGCGCGCATCGTCTGGTCGAGCGCGTTGGTGCGCACGAAGTCCATGCGCAGATTCGCCAAGGCCATCGCCTCCGGCCACGCGTCCTCCGGCTTGGCAAAAGTCGTTGTGCGCAACACCTTCAGTCGCGCGCGCCAGTTGGCATCCTCGGCGAGCCAGTGCAGCTGGGTCATGACGCAGTCTCTCATCTTCTCGCTGAGGGTGGTAGCCGACCTGCTCTTGAGCGGGCAAGCCGGCGGCACTGATGCGCAATCTCAACCCGGCCGAGGCTTGAGCGATGGGATACCGGGCGGGCGTTGCGTTGCCCCGCGAGTGCTACGCCGGCGCGGGCATCCGGCCTTCCTCGTAGCCATGGCGGTTATAATGATCTTCGGCAGACAGGATCTCGCCGGTCTCGATGCCTTCCTTCACGTCGGGATAGGTCTCGAGATACCATTCGGTGTCGACTTCGAAGGCGAAGGGACGACGGCCTTCCAGGTAGCCGTGCTCGGTGAAATGGCTGGTAGCCGACGTGTAAACACCGGCGTCGATCGCCTCGGCCACATCCGGATAGGTGGCGCGATACCATTCCTCATCGACCGGAAGGGCGACCAGCAACTTGCGGACGACGTCGAGGAACTCGTCGTAGGTCAGGTCTGCCTTGAGGCTGCCCTTTTCAGACACAAAGCGGATGGTCTGCCTCAGCGTGGCGAACGGAACGAGATATTTCATCGGAAGCCTTCCAGGGGCAAGGCGCCCCGGCCGCCCGGAGCGCTATTGTCAAAAGCCTGTACGTTCTGATCTTAGACGGGAACCGCCATCAGATCCATCGTTTTGCAATACCATTGTATGGAACACAAAACTATCATGGGAAGGCATGGTTTGGCCGCAACAACCTAACGATATCTGTCGGTCGCGAGCAGGTACGATTTGACATAGTCGGCGACCCCGACTTCGAGAGACGTGAATTCCTGATTATATCCCAGCCCCCGCAGGCGCTGCATGTTCGCGCATGTGAAATACTGATATTGCGGCCGGATCGCCTCCGGCATATCGATGAATTCGACCTTCGGCCGATCGCCGCAGGCTGCCACGGCGGCTACGGCCAGATCGTGAAAACTACGCGCCTCGCCGGTGCCGCAATTGATCAGACCAGCCGGACGATCGAGCACGCCCAGCCACATCAACACAGCAACCACATCGGCCACATAGACGAAGTCGCGCAGTTGCTCGCCGTCGGCGAAGCCTTCCTTGTAAGACTTGAACAGCTTCACCGGCTGCCCCGGGCGATGCGCCGAGACAATCTTGGAAACCAGGCTCTGCATCGCACCCTTGTGGTATTCGTTCGGGCCATAGACGTTGAAGAAGCGAAGACCCGACCAAACCGGCGGTGCCGGCGTGTCACTTGCCAAGGCCTTCAGCACCCAACCATCGAAGAGCCATTTGCTCCAACCATACAGGTTCAGCGGGCGCAGCTTGCGCAAGGCTGCGAGCGCATTGTCGTCATCGAAGCCGCATTCGCCATCGCCGTAAGTGGCCGCCGAGGAGGCGTAGATGAACGTCAGCCCGTGCCTTGCACAGGCATGCCAAAGGTCCACCGAAAAGGTAAAGTTGGTTTTCAGCACGAGATCGCCATCCACCGCAGTGGTCGATGAGATCGCACCCATGTGATAGATGGCGGTGATCCTGGCCGCGTTCGTTTCAATGAACGCCAGGATGTCGTCGGGGCTGACGATGTCGACCGGCAGGCGCTTGGCGATGTTGTGCCACTTGGAGCCATCACGCAGGCGATCGCAGATGACGATGTCCTCATGGCCGGCGGCTTCCAGGGCAGCAACCAGATTGGAGCCGATGAACCCAGCTCCGCCGGTGACGATGATCAAAGCATGCTCCTGGAAACGGGAGGAAAGGAATGCGCGGCTCCAAGTGCGAGCAGACGCTGGCACGCACGATGCACATCGCCAGGCTTCAGCCCGCGCATGCAGGCAAGGTTACGGTGGCAGTCCGAAATACGGGACAAGTAGCAGGGGCTGCAGGTCATATCACGGCGCAACGCCAAAGCCGAGGGCCCCATGGGGCCCCATTCGCTGGCATCTACCGTGCCGGAGTGGATGCCGATGGTCGGCACACCAATGGCTGCCGCCATATGCTTCGGACCACTGTCATTGCCCACGTACAGATCGCAGGAGCGCAGCAGGTTCGGCAGATCCCGCAACGAGGTCTTGCCGACCAGCAAGGTGACGCGCTCCTTGTGCACCACGTCCTGCAGCACGTCCTGGGCGGTCACGAGCTCGTCCGGACCGCCGATCATGATGACGTTGGCATCATCTTCTTCGACCAGCAAGTCGATCAGGCCGGCGAACGCCGCCGTGCCCCATTGCTTGTTCTCGTTGCCCGCACCCGGATGCACGCACACCAGGGGGCGGGCGAACAGCTCCGGCAGCAAAGGCACGATGGCCGGAAGCCCCGAAACCCGTGCACGCGCGGTGTCGCGGTCCGGGAAGCCGGTGATTACGTCGCGATCTGTGCCGCAGGCCACGGCGATCGCCTCGACAAATTGCAGCAACGAATCGGTGACATGCTGGCGCTTGGAGGTGCGGGCGATATCGCCCTCCCAGGGCACGGCGATATCCAGGTACGGGTAGCTGTTATTCTGGTCGAACCCCGCCAGCCAGGTGGCGCCGGTTTGCCTGAGGATGTCGCGCGTGTCGCCCTGGCGACGCAGGTCGATCGCGAGATCGAAATGGAACGATTCGAGCTTAGACCGCAGCTCGTCCATTTCCCGCCGGGCGACCTGCTTTTGACCCTTGGCTGATTGCGCATGGAAGAAATTGAGTTCGTGCATCCGGTCGATGGCAGGCTCCAGCACGGCCAGCGACTGCGATGCCTTGGCCGCCAGCACGTGCAGCTCGGCATTGGGAAACAGCACTTTGAGTCGTCGAAACGCCGGCAGGGTCGCGATGAAGTCGCCGATGTGATCGAGCTTGACGACCAGGATACGTCGTACCCGTTCGGCGGCGATCAGCGGATGGCCGACATGAAGCACCGTCGTGGGCTCGGCCTCTGCCACATAATCATCATACTCCGCCGACAGATGCGGGCTGAAATAAGGATCGCCTTTAAGGAACACGCTGCGCCAGGCGGCGGTGAACTTTCGGGCGTTGTAGACGTCGCCGATCTTGGCGCGGCTGACCATCTCATGGTGTATCAGCGTGGTATGCGGCGTGTAGATCACACTGCGGCCGGCACGCTGCGTGCGCAGGCAATAATCGAGATCGTTGTTGATCACCGCATGGGTTTCATCGAAGCCGCCAAGCTCCTCGAAACTGTTGCGGCGAACCATGAAACAGGCGCCGGTGACCGCCATCACATTGCGCTGGGTCAGGGCCAGCCCGAACGGGCCCGGCTCATCGGACGGCGAAAAGCGGAACGCATGGCGCGCCACGCCGTCGGCCAGGAACATGCCCGCGTGCTGAACCTTGCCGTCCGGATAAAGCAGCTGCGGTCCGACGACGCCGACCTCCGGGCGTTGGGCATGCTCCAGCATGCACTCGAGCCAATCGGCGCTACTGTCGAGCACTTCGATATCATCGTTGAGGAACAACAGGAATTCGCCATGCGCGCGCGCCACCCCCTTGTTGTTGAAGCGCGACCAGTTGAACTTCTCCTTGATCTGCACGACGACATCGGCGTTCTCACGCACCCATTTTTTCCAGACCACATTGTCTTCGGAGATGTTGTCGAGAACAACGAGTTCAAAGTTCCGCCAGGTGGATTTCAAGCGGATCGAATCTATGCAGACCTGCACCAACCCCCGGGTGGCAACCGTCGGGATGATGATCGACACCATGCCTTTGGTAATGACCCGCCGCTGCACCCGGTGCGTGCCCGCGCTGCGGCCAGGCACCACGCGGCCGCGCACACCGCGGCGTTCCAACGCTGCGCGCAGCGCCGCCCGTTCCACAGGCGTACTGTCGAGCTGCCGAGTTCCCCGCTCGCACAGCACGCGGGGGATATGCACGATCCGCTCCGCCTGTTCCGTCAGCTGCAGGACCACGCCGTACTCCCCGCAGGCTTGTGCATCCACCGCCGTGCGCGCCCAAAGGGCTGCGGAGGCCAGCCAAGGCCTGCCGATGTAGTTGGTCGACAGCAGCAGATCGGGCGACCAGTCCGGCTTGAAGAACGCCTTCATCTCGTTGTCGCCCGGATCGACCCTTCGTTCATCGGCATACAGAAAATCGGCGCCGGTTGACTGGCAGGCGGTCACCGCGAATTCCAGCAAGGCATCCACGCCCAGCAGGTCGCCCGGCCGCAAAGGCCCCGACCAGTCCGCGGCAATCCCTGGCGGTGCAGCCGAACGCACCCGCACGCGATCGGCGAGGTCCTCGTGCCTCTCAAGCAGTCCCTCCGCGCTCACGCCCTCCGGCAGCAGCACGATCAGGCGCCAAAACGCGTAGACCTGCCGGCGCAGCGAATCGAGGGTGAGCTGCACGCGCGCCATCTCAGGCTTGCCGCCGTCGACCAGCGGCATCGCGAGTTCGAACACCGGTCGCGCGCCGATCGCATCGATCATCGCAAGTTCGAGGTTAACCTCGCCATCGGTCATCTTGCGGCGCAGCTGCCAGGGTCCGTCCTGGGATGTCGCAGGCTCCGCCTCGACCGTGAACGAGACATCCGCCGTGCCGCCCGACTTGTCACGCACGATGACGCGGACGAGATGGCTGCCCCGGCGCAGCACCTGCGGCGGCACCAGCATGGCAAACCCGCATAGCAACGCGTTGTCCATGGTGGGAAACGCGGCACCGATGTCCTCGCGGCGGATGCCGTAATAGGCCTCCCCTAACGAGGTGCCGTCGACCAGGATCTCAACCCCCGCGATGCCCACCGGCGACAGCGCCCAGCCGGCCAGCGACATGAAACCACGCACGGTCTCGCGTGCGACATTGCCCGCATCAGTCCCGGTGTACAGGGGAGAGTCGAGGTAGAAACGAATGCCGTTGCCGCCGTCCTGCCCCACGCTTGAGGCACCTGTCACCGGCGCTGCCAGCACCGGCAGCAGCGAAATCTTCGCCTCGCCCTCATTGCCGCGCACGATGACACGCACGATCTGCTCGCCGCTGACCGGCTGCAGGCCGCCGCCTGCGAAGCGAAAGCCCGCGCTGCGGGCGGAAGGGATCTGTGGGAAGTGATTGCCGACGTCGGGCCGGTCGCCCCCGCATGTGGCGAACCCCAGGCTGACGCCGCCCAGCTCCACCTCGATCCCGGCGATCCCCGAGGAGCAGACCGCCCAGCCCGAGAGAGCCACGGCGCCATCCTCGTCCAGGCTCACCAGATCGGTGTGCAGGCGGATGGTGCTCTGACCCTGCTGCGGCCTGCGGATGACCGGCGGCATCTCCAGCGCGGCCGTCGCCTGGCGGGCGATGCCGCCGAACATGCGGGCCACCACGCGAATGGTCTCGCCGGCCTGGGCGCTCTCGTCCAGCGTGTGCAGCAGCAGGAAGCCGGAATCGGCGCTGTCGGGGTAATCGGCATGCACCATCGCCACATCACTGCGCGGCATGGATTTCTGCGCCACCCCCAGCAGCCGGTCCTCGAGATACACGCGGATCTCGTCAATGGCAGCAAGGCCCACCGCCCAGCCGCGCACGCGCAGAACCCCTTCATCGCTGACGCGGCTTTCCTCCAGCCGCAGCAGCATGGCCGATTGCGCTGGCTCCGCCGGTGCCACGGCCTCGACCGGCTCCTCATCCTCGGGACTGGACCGATCCTGACGCACCGGAACCACCACCTGGCGCGGCGGCAGGCCCATGGCGTGGACGACCACCCGCAGATCGGCGCCGACCAGGGTCTCGGCGTCCACCATCTGATCGAGCCGAAATCCGGCGCGGCCGGCATCGGCGTAACCGGGATACGACGCCGCAACATCTGCGCGCAGCAGCCCGCCACGGGCGATGCCGAGCAGCCCGTCTGGTCCGAACACCTCGACCCGCTGCACCGGGCTGAGGCTGACCGCCCAGCCGCGGACCACCAGTCGTTCGTCGGGATCCAGGATCGCGTCTTCCACCCGCACCACCAGGGCAGGCTCGCTGACCAGTCGCGTCGGCAGCAGCGCCACGTCACCCCCCGCGATCACGAGCGAGACCCCGACCCGGGTCTCGCCGGCTGCGGTGCGCGCCACCAGAACCAGCTCCACCGGACCTGGCGGCAGCGACGGGACGGTGCCGGTGAAGGCAAAGCCCTCGGGGTGAAACTCGGGGCCGCTCAGCTCGGTCATGTCGCTGCGGGACAACCCGGTCGCCGCCGCGCACATGCGCACGTCGCCGAGGAAAACCGTGACCCCCGCAACCCGGCCGGCACCGGCGATCCACCCGTAGCCGGTCAGCTTGTCGCCAGATGCGACCACCCGGCCCGGCTCTGGCGCCTCCAGCTTCAGGACGGGGGAGCGCACATCGTTCATGCCTGGTGTCCTGGCTCCGAAATCCGTTCTGCTTGGGACACTGGTGTTGCGATTCCGCCAGCACCTTCAGCTGAGGTTCTGCGGAATAGCGACACTAGGCTGCCGGGGCTTCGGCCATGCGTTTGATGATGTTGGTGGTGCTGAAGCCTTCCTCGAGATCGATCAGGCCGACCTCGCCGCCGTTGGCGAGCACGACATCGCCGCCCACCACCTGGTCGGCGGTGTAGTCGGCGCCCTTGAAGATCACATCGGGCAGCAAGCGCGTGATCAGCTCAAGCGGCGTGTCCTCGTCGAACAGCATCACCACGTCGGCTGCCGCCATGCTGGCCATCACGGTGGCGCGCGCCGTCTCGTTCTGCACCGGCCGGGTCGGGCCCTTCAGCCGGCGCACCGAGGCATCGGTATTCAGCGCCACGATCAGCCGGTCACACCGTGCCCGCGCCTTGCCGAGCAGGCGCACATGGCCGGGGTGGATCAGGTCGAAGCAGCCATTGGTGAACCCCACCTTCAGCCCACGCCGGCGCCAGGCTGCGATGCGGCTCTGGGCGACCTCGAGGCCTGCGAATTTCTCGTCGATCACCAGCAGTTCCTGTCGGTGCAGCGCGCGTTCCAGCTCGGCATGACTGACAGTTGCCGTCCCCGGCTTGCCCACCGCGATCCCGGCCGCGACATTGGCGACGCGCGCGGCTTCCGCCATGCCCGCGCGGGTGGCCATCATGATGGCAAAGCTCGCCACCAGCGTGTCGCCCGCGCCGGAAACATCGGCAACCTCGCGCGCCTCGGTCGGCAGATGCAACGCCATGGCATCGCGGCGCACCAGGGTCAGTCCCTTTTCGGAACGCGTGACCAGCACCGCGTCCGCGCCGCTGGCATCCAGCGCCGCCTGGCCGGCGAGCACCGCCCCTTCATTATCGGCGGCCAGCAGGCCGGTCGCCGCGGTTACCTCGAGCTCGTTCGGCGTCAGCACCGTCACCCGGGCATAGGCCGAGAAATCGGCCCGCTTGGGATCGGCGATCACCGGCTTGCCAGCTTCGAGCGCCATGGCGATGGCTCGCGGCAGCACGGTGTCGGACAGCACGCCCTTGGCGTAGTCGGACAGCACGACGACATCGGCCAGCGCCAGCGCCTCTCCGTAGGCTGTCAGCAGGGCCTCGGCCAGTTCGCCGACGACGGGGGTGCTTACCTCCTCGTCCAGCCGCAGCAGCTGGTGCGCGCCCGACATGAAACGGGTCTTGACGGTGGTGGGCCTGCCGGCGGATGTCACCGGGTAGAAGGAAATGCCACTGTCGGCACCGCCCATCGCCTCCTGCACCTGCCCCGCCGCGGCATCATCGCCGATCACGCCGACCAGGATCGCACGGGCACCCAGCGCCGTGACATTCTTGGCGACATTGCCGGCACCGCCGAGCACGCACCGCTGGCGCTGAGCGCGAAGCACCGGAATAGGCGCTTCCGGCGAAATCCGCCGGACCTCGCCATACACGTAGCGGTCCAACATGATGTCGCCCAGCACCAGCACCACGCGTGACTGGAAGTCGGCCAGTGAGTCCATGTTCAACCCCCACTTCGCAGGCAATTTCGACCGCGCGTGCACTGCACCATATCGTTACGTCTCAAACGGGCCAACCCGGAGAGTGATAGATAAACGCGAAATTCGTTTTATCACAAAGTTCTGGACGGAACCATTCCGTCAGCCCGGCGGCGGGCTCTTGTGCAGCAGACGGCACCAGGCAGCTCCCACGCAGCGCCAGCATTCCGGCCGGCGCGCCTTGCACACGTAGCGACCGTGAAGAATCAGCCAGTGATGCGCGTCGCGCAGCATGTCCGCCGGCACACGGCGGACCAGTCCGTCCTCGACGATGCGGACATTGGCGCCAGGTGCCAAACCGGTGCGATTGCCAAGCCGAAATATATGGGTATCGACCGCCATGGCGCTTTCGCCGAACGCCACGTTCAGCACCACGTTCGCGGTCTTGCGCCCCACCCCGGGCAACGCTTCCAGCGCCGCCCGGTCGTTCGGAACCTCGCCGCCATGCCGTTCGATCAGCTGGGCCGACAAGGCCGCCACGTTACGCGCCTTGCCCTGCCACAGGCCAATAGTCCGGATGAACCCACCGATCCGTTCGGCCCCGAGTTCGACCATCGCCTGCGGCGTCGGTGCACTGCCAAACAGCGGCCTGGTTACCTTGTTGACGGCAACATCCGTGGTTTGCGCCGACAGCACCACCGCAACCAGCAGGGTGTAGGGGTTGGTGTAGAGGAGCTCGCTCTTGGGATCCGGATGCGCCGACGCCAGCGCCTCAAGAAAAGGTCGCACGTCGCGCGCCGGCATCAGGCGCGAGCGGATCGGGTTGGTCGCCGAAATCGGCCCCCGCTGGCGAGGTTGCCGGCGGGCGGCCGTCTGGGTCCGACCCGGCATAGCATCGGTGGATTTGGCCATGGCGCAGTGATTGCGCGCACCGGCGGGGGCTGGCAAGCCGGCTTTACGTGCTATCTGTCGTCGATGAGCTCTCCTGCCGAAACACTCCTGTTCAAGGCGGTCATCGTCCCCCACCGCAGCCTGTCGCCAGCGCGGCTGCGGCTTCTGCTGCTCGCGATCTGCACGATGTGCGCTCTCTCCGCCTCGGTTTTCGTGTGGCTCGGTGCGTGGCCGGTCGGCGGCTTCACGGGCCTGGAGCTGCTGCTGGCGGCGGCGTTGTTCAGGCTGAACGCGCGCGCGGTGCGGGGCAGCGAACTGCTGATGCTGACCGACCAGGGCCTGCGCATCACCCGAACCGCGCCCGATGGAACGCGGCGCGAGCTCACGCTCGAACCGGCCTGGCTCGGTCTCACGCTGGAGGAACGGCCCGGACGCGTACCCGCACTGCTGCTGGTCGCCCGCAAACTTCGCGTGGAAATCGGCCGCGACCTCGGAGAAGTCGAAAAACGCGATCTGGCCGAAGCCCTCGGTCGCGCGCTGCACCGTCTGCGCAACCCGGTCTTCGACAACCCACAGCTTGCGTTGCAGACCCAATAAGCTCGCCCGGCTGCGCCGGATGAGCTTCGGCCCGATCAGGACGTAAAGCGTTAACCCGAGCCGCCTCTCCAGATCGAGCACCTTGATGCAAGTCGTCGGAGGCTTCGAGGACGCCGCGCAAGGACTCAATATCGGCCCGATTTGGGCCGGTACGCGCCGTGCGCGCTATTCCTGGGTTTCCGGGACGAGCGACTTGATCAGCTCGAACACGCGCTTGCGCACGGAAGCATCGGTGATGCGGTAATAGGCGCGCACCAGCTCCAGCGTCTCGCGACGGTTCAGCGTGTCGTCGTTGCCGAAGCCGTCCTGGGCTTCCGAGAACCCCATCGCCTTGCGTGAGCCAGCACTGCCGGCCTGGCCGCCATAGACGTTGGCGAGCGGTTCGGGCATATCGTCGTAGAAGAAGCTGATCGGCACATCGAGCACCCGCGAAAGGTCGAACAGCCGCGACGCGCTGACGCGGTTCACGCCGCGCTCGTATTTCTGCACCTGCTGGAAGGTGAGGCCCAACGCTTCGCCCAGGCGTTCCTGCGACATGCCCATCAAGGTCCGACGCAGTCGCATGCGGCTGCCGACATGCACGTCGATCGGGCTCTGCTTGGACTCGCGGTCGGGCTTTTCTACTTCAGACTTGTCCACGATATCGTCCATGTCCGCCTGCTGTGTTGCGCCATCCATAACCGACAGCACGGAATGTCCCTGCCGGAGGCCGTGGCAAAAGCGGCATAGAGCGGCGCACAACTGATGCTTCTGGTTGACCAGAACCTTAACGGCACAACCTCTAATCGTCAACGGTTGCATCAGTTCTTAGGCAGGAGTTATTAAAAATTAAACGTGTCTCGTTTTCGATCCCATTTGGACCATGAATCCCGCACCGATGGCCCCAATCGCGAGCCCCAGCGGGAGCAACAACCCGTATCGCGCGAAAAGAGTGGGTGGCAGTGCACCCGGCAGGTCGAGCACGAGAACCCCGCTCTCCCGCATGCCGATCCGTCCGAGCTCGTGGCCCCGGGCGTCGTACCCGGCCGAGATACCCGTGTTGGCGGCGCGCATCAGCGGCAGGCCCTCCTCCACCGCGCGCATTCGCGCGGCGGCCAGGTGCTGCCGGGGGCCGGAGCTGTCGCCGAACCAGGCATCGTTGGTGATGTTCGCCATCCAGGCGGGCCGATCGGCCGGATCGACCACGGCGCCCGGAAAGATTGCCTCGTAGCAGATCATCGCCCCAACCGGCGGCACGCCGTTCACATGCAGCGTGGCAGGCCCGGGCCCAGCCACAAAACCTCCACCTGGCATGGCGTTGAAGGCAAGCGGGATCCAGGTCGGTTCGTATTCGCCGAAAGGCACCAGATGGGCTTTGTCGTACACTGCAGCCGCGGGCCCCGGCCCGGTCACCGCGATCATGCTGTTGCGCGGCCGCCCGGCTTCGTCGAAGCGAATGCTGCCGGCCAGCGCGGGGCCCGACGAAGCCGCCGAAAGAGCTGCGCGCGCGTTCGCGTCGGATTGCAGCAGGAACGGGCTCGCAGTCTCCGGCCACAGCACAACCGTGGGTTTCCCTGCGGCCCGCGTCACGCCTTCGCGGGTGAGGTCGAGGTGCGATTCGAAGTTGCGCTGGGCCGCGGTGCGGTCAAACTTCTCGCCCTGCGGCACATTGCCCTGCACCAGCACCACCGCGATCCCGGGACCTGCGGGCAACGGCCGGTCCAGCCGCCACACCCCAAGCCCGGCCCAGATCGCCAGAACGACGGCACCGCTGAGCGTCGAACCCAGTCCGATCGAAGGGGTCGCCGCCACCAGCAAGGTCAGCAGGGTCAGGCCATGCACGCCGACCCAAGCGGCTGGCTGGATGAACACGTCGCCAAACCCGCCTGGCACCTCCCACACGCTGCCGAGCAGGTTCCAGGGGAAGCCGGTGGCGGTGAACTGGCGCAACAGGTCCGCCAGCACCCAGGTGCCGGCCAGCACCAGCACCCGCGGCCAGCCAACCCGAATCCGGCTGGCAAGCGCGCAGGGAACCGCGATGAACACCGCCAGCACGGCGGACAGGCCGGGCACGGCGAACGGCACCACCCACCAGAACGTGTCCGCCTCGATCAGGATCGCATCGGTGATCCAGTACAGTCCGACGATGTGCAGGCCGAGGCCAAACCAGAAGCCGGTCCATCCCGCGCGTCGCCATTCCACCCCGTGGATCAGGGCCAGCAGCGCCGGAATGGTGACGAACAGCACCGGCAGCACGTGCAAGGGTGGCAAGGCGAGGGCCGTGGCGGCCCCCAAAAGCCCGCTCAGCAGGGCGTGCCGCCAGCCGAACAGACGGCCGAGCCGTTCCAGCCGCAACAACCTCATCCGCCGACAACGACCCGATCGACCGGCACGGCCTGGCCGGTCAACGCCCAGGCGATGCACTCCGCCGCCATGACGCCCATGTTGATGAACGAACCCCGGCTCACGCCCGATATATGCGGCGTGGCGATCACCTTGCGATGGCTGCGCAGGGGATGGCCGGGTGCGGGCGGCTCTCCTTCGAACACGTCCAGCGCGGCGCCGGCGATGTGGCCGCTGTCGAGTGCTGCCAGCAGTGCCCACTCGTCCACGATGCCGCCACGGGCCGTGTTGATCACGAACGAACCAGGCGGCATCGAAGCCAGCGCCGCCGAGTCGATCAGGTGACGGGTCGCAGGCGTCAGCGGGCAGTGCAACGACACCACGTCCGCCTCCGCCAGCAGGGAAGTCAGGCTTGCGTGAAGCCGCACACCCGGCGTCTCCTGGCCCGCAAGGCTCGGTGCGAAGGCGCTGACCTGCATGCCGAACGGACGCGCCATGGCGGCCACGGCCTGGGCGATCCCGCCAAAGCCGACCAAGCCGAGCCGCAGGCCGGCCAGGTCCCGCACGCTCGCCGCGGGGTCCCGCCAGCCGCCCGCGGCGATGTCCATGCCAAGCGGTCGCAGGTTCTTGGCCAGCGTCAGAATGAAGGCCAGCGTGTGCTCGGCGACGGCGACCGTGTTGGAGCCGGTCGCCCGCGTGACCAGAACGCCGTACGCGGCGGCGGCGACAAGATCCACGTCGTCCACCCCCACGCCGTGCCGGGCCACCACGCACAGGCGCGCCGAAGCTGCCATCGCGCGGGCGTCCACCGGGCCTTGCCGGGTCAGGATCGCATCCGCCTGGACCCTGCCGGTCAAGTCAGCCACCGCTGCCGCCGACGGATAGGGGGGCATATAGTGGATGACGCAGCCGGCCGCTTCCAGGATCGCC
Source organism: Rhodospirillales bacterium (assembly GCA_025352665.1). Taxonomy (GTDB): domain Bacteria; phylum Pseudomonadota; class Alphaproteobacteria; order Acetobacterales; family Acetobacteraceae; genus CAIQQQ01. The sequence continues at coordinate 77,277 of JANXSM010000080.1, forward strand.
ACCGCCTGAGCCGCCAAAAAATTGGATGTCATGACAACGTTGAATACGGGGCCCGGCGCCGGGTCGGCCACGACGCTACTCGACGGCATCGCGGCGCTGGCGCTCGTAATGCCTGCTGTATTTCTCGGTGACCAGGTCGGTCTTCACCACCACCGCCACGTCGGTCGTGTTGAACTGCGTGTCGATCACGGCACCGTCGCCCACGAAGCCGCCCAGGCGCAGATAACCCTTCACCAGCGGCGGCAGGCTCGCCAGCACACGCCGATTGTCGAGCAATGCGGGGTCGGTGCGACGCATCTCCACATATCGCTCCGGCAATGCCACCGGACGGATGTTGGCGGGTGCCAGATGATTGGCGTGCAAATAGGTCAACTCCGCGGCCAGCACATCGGGATCGGTGCCGGGCAGACTGGCGCAGCCGAACATGATGTCGATGCCGTGCAGATCGACATAGGCCGCGATGCCGCGCCACAGCAGCTGCATCGCGGCCCGGCCGCGGTGCTCCCTCCCGACGCAGGAGCGGCCGAGTTCGAGCACCTTGCCCGGAAAACGCAACATCGTCGTAATGTCATATTCGTCGGCCGAATAGAACCTCCCGAGCCGGGCTGCCGCCTGTTCGCGGATCAGGCGGTAGCAGCCCACCACTCCGTCCGGCCCGTCGCCGATGGCATGGTCCATCACCAGCAGATGGTCGGCGACATCGTCGAACGCATCCGCGTCGCGATGGGTGCGCGCGGCACTCGGGTCAGGGTTGGCGCCCATCTCCTCATAGAACACCTGGTAGCGCAGCGCCTGGACAGCATCGATCTCGGCCGGCGTGGTGGCGATGCGGACACCCAGGTTGCCGGCGCGCAACTCGCCGAAGCTGAGGTCAGGGGCGGCAAAGCCACCCACCGACGACTGGTCGGATGCGATGCCGGTCACCTGGAAACGCCCTGCGGGCTGCGGGATTGCTTCGCAGGCTTCACAGTGTCGGTCGAGCGGCGCGGGGCAGCTGTCGGTAACTTCTGCGGGTCGGCCCGCCGGCCGAACAACTCGAGTCGTGTCGAGACCAGGTCAAACCCCAGTCTTTCCGCGATTTCCTGCAACAGCTGCTCATGGGCGGGATCCTCGAACTCGATCACCCGGCCGCTGTCGACGTCGATGAGGTGATGATGATGGCCGTGTTCCGTCGGCTCGTAGCGGGCGCGGCCGCCGCCGAAATCCCGCCGTTCCAGAATGCCCTTCTCCTCGAGCAGCCGTACTGTGCGGTAGACCGTCGCGATCGAGATGCGGCCGTCCAGGGCTGTTGCCCTTCGGTAGAGTTCCTCGACATCGGGGTGGTCCCCCGGTTCAGACAGGACACGGGCGATGATCCGGCGTTGGCCGGTCATCTTCAGTCCCTTGTCGATGCACAGTCGCTCGATGCGGCTTTCCATCCGGTTCCCAGCTCACCTGTGCCGTATGGCGCATGCCCGACGGCGCGCCGCTTCTGGCAGGCGCCACGCTTGCAGCCAAGCCCATGGCGTAGCCGATCCAGGGTTAGTATGTCCAATCGTGAACGGTGCCGGTCGTGGAGCCGCACGGAGCACGGCAAGCGAAAATGATGCGTCAGGTGCCCTCAGCTGCGCACGCGCGGCTTGGTTCCGAGCCCAATCTGCTTGGCCAACGACGAGCGATGGCGGGCATAGTTGGGGGCGACCATCGGATAGTCGGCGGCCAGGCCCCAACGCTCGCGATACTGATCGGGTGTCAAGTTGTAGGCGGTCTTCAAATGCCGCTTGAGCATCTTAAGTTTCTTGCCATCTTCAAGACAGAAGATGTGATCGGGGAAGACCGACTTCTTGATGGGAACCGCCGGGTGCAGTTTGTCGGCAACCACCAGTTCGCGACCCACACCGGTCAGTGTGCGATAAACGTCTTGAATAAGGGCGGGTAACGAGTCGGGCGTGACGGAGTGGTTTGAGACATAGGCCGAGACGATCTGCGCGGTCAAACCAAGCATATCGATACTCTGTTCAATGTCAGCCATACCGTTACCTTCCTAGACATAAGGCTCGCAGCATACAGGAATGAGTGACCATGTCCGCAACGGATATTTTGGTGCAACGTTAAAGAGTAGTTATGACCAAGAGAAACGAAACAAGTTGCATGACCGAATGCGACAGATCGCCGGTTGCTGCGGCCCTCGTGGCAGACCGGGTTATTGATATCACCGGGGATATTTGCCCGATGACCTTCGTGCGCACCCGGCTGGCACTGGACCGGCTTTCCCAAGGCGAGATCCTCATGGTGCGCCTCAAAGGCCTGGAACCGCTGCGCAACGTGCCGCGAACCGCCCAAGAGCAGGGCCACAGTGTGCTGCGCATCGACGCCGACGCGGACGGGGTCAACACGGTTTGGCTGCGGCGCGGACCGCGCGCCTAGAGCAATATCGCCTGAGGTTGAACCAACCGCGCGATAAAATTGATCGTCAAAACGAAAGGTTAGAGCCTGACCGCTTCGCCTACCAGAGCGTGATGACCGAAGGTGGAATCACCGAAAGGTCTGAATCACGCGATAAAACAAAGAGCTAGAGCGTAATGACGTCGCCTATCAGACGTCATTACACTCTAGAAGCGATCAGGCTCTGAGCCGTAAAACCTTACGGTTTCTACATGATGCCTACGCCTGACCTGGGGGGTCCGAGTTGGCGCCGCAGCACGAGCGCGTCCTTTCCCGGACCATAATACCCGCGGCGCAGGCCGACCGGGCGATAGTCCCGCCCGCCGTAAAGCGCTCGGGCTGCGGCGTTGTCCGCCGCCACTTCCAGGAACATCGAACGCGCACCGGCGATTTCGGCACGGTTCTCGGCCGCGTGCAGTAGCACGCTGGCCAGGCCCTGCCGACGCAGGGCCGGTAACACCGCAAGCGTCAGGATCTCAGCCTCGTCGGCCGCCACGCGCGCCAGCAGACAACCGCCGGGCGGTGCGTCCGGATCAGGCCGGGCGAAAATACCGAAGCTGCCCGGCAGGCTGATCTGCTGCGCCATCGCGTCCACGTTCCAGCGCGCCTCGGGGGGGAAGGCTTCGGCGTGAATGGCTGCGAGCACCGCTACGTGCAGCGCGGATGCCATCAGCACCACGCTCACCGCGGCGCGGCGCGCAGGCCGCCGGCGGGCAGCTTCGCCTCCGGTGGATCGACATAGAGCGGTTGCAGCGCAAGCGGCGCAAGCTCGCCCGCCAGGCGCCGCGCGGCGACGGCTGCCACATGTTCGGCCAGCGGTAGGCGCGCGTCGGTCAGCTGCACGTCGACATTGCCCGCCGCGAACCAGGCGGCGGCAGCAATAGCTGCGTCACCTGCGACAGCGATAGGTCCGCCGGGCCGCGGCAGATCCGCCAGTCCCATTGGTCGGACAAGTCCGTCAACCACCAGGAACACCCGGCCGCGACGACTGTCGATCGCAACCCACACCGCTCGCCCCGGCATGGGACCCAGTGACTTCACCAGCGCCTCCGCCACGGTGACAGCCACTACGGGCCGGCCGCCGGTGGCAAGGCCCTGCGCCAGCGAAATCGCCGTGCGCAGCCCGGTGAAGCTGCCTGGCCCGATGGTAACGGCGACCGCATCGAAGCCCTGCGTGCCGAGCACCTCCGCCACCAGGGAGGCCAGCACGGCCGAGTGGCCGCGCTCGACCGCCCGGCTCGCCCGCGCAATCACCCGCCCCGGCTCCACCAGCGCCACGGAACAGCGGGCCAGGGCAGAATCAAGGGCGAGGATTCGCATCAGATGCGGCTCAACGTGGGGCTGCGTGGCCGCGGTCCCTGATGACCCGACGATTGGGTCACCAGGGGCTGCGGTTCAGGCCAGCACGCAGGCTTCATCGAAGTCAAAGCGCGGCGAACGTGGGAGCAGGCCGGAGGCATCGCCATGGCCGAGATTGATCAGGAAGTTGGACTTCCAGCCCGATTCCGCGAAGAACGCTGCATCGACCTTGGATTTGTCGAAGCCACTCATGGCGCCGACGTCCACGCCATGCGCCCGCGCCGCCAGCATCAGATAGGCGCCCTGCAACGTGGAGTTGCGAAACGCCGTCTCCTCGGCCAGCGCCGGGCTGTTCACGAACCACGACTTGGCGTCCGCATGCGGGAACAGCTTGGGCAGTTGGTCGTAGAACTTCGGGTCGCTCGCCACGATCACCGTCACCGGGGCGGCCATGGTCTTGTCGAGATTGCCGGCCGACAGCGCCGGACGCAGCTTCTCCTTGCCCTCGGGCGTGCGGACGAACACGAAGCGGGCTGGCGAGCAGTTGGCCGAGGTCGGGCCCATTTTCAGCACGTCGAAGATCGCCGTCAGATCGGCATCGCTCACCGGCTGGTCGGTCCATTTGTTATGGGTGCGCGCCTCGGTGAACAATGCGGCGACGGCGGACGGGTCGATCATGGGGCCTGCTCCTGATAATTCGATATCGAACGGTCCGCTTTGTAGGCGAGCCAACAGGATCAGGCAATAACCTGTTCGACGCTGATGACCTCAGGCACGTAGTGGCGCAGCATGTTCTCGATGCCGTGCTTGAGGGTGGCCGACGACGAGGGGCAGCCGCTGCAGGCGCCTTGCATGTGCAGCCGCACAACGCCGTCGCGGTAGCCGCGGAACACGATGTCGCCGCCGTCGCTGGCAACCGCTGGGCGCACGCGGGTGTCGAGCAGCTCCTTGATCTGGGCGACCACCTCGGCATCCTCCGGCAACACGTCCTCAAGGGCGGCCTCGCCGTCACCTTCGATCACCGGAAGACCGGCAACGAAATGCTCCATGATCACGCCGAGCACCTGCGGCTTGAGTGCCTGCCAGGACAGTTCGTCGTTCTTGGTGATCGTCACGAAGTCGGCGCCGAGGAACACCCGCGCCACGCCGGGCAGGGCGAACAGGCTGGTGGCCAGTGGGCTGCGCGCGGTGGTATCGGCCGAGGCGAAATCCGCGGTCGTGGCGCCCATCACATCGCGGCCCGGCAGGAATTTGAGCGTCGCTGGGTTGGGCGTGCCTTCGGTCTCGATGAACATGAAACGTTCCTTTGGGGCGGACCAGAACGGTCCTGTGGCCAATAAAGCGGACCGGGACGGTCCTCTTGCTGCAAATTCGTGTAGCACAGACGCAAACGCAAGAGGGCGACCCGCATTACCGATGCGCGATATTGCTTTGGTATGAAACTTTTGCGCACCCCCTCGCCTTGGCCGCGAGGCGCGATAGGATGGCACCATGAACCTGCACCGTCGCCTGCTGCTCGCAAGCCTCGTCGCCCTCCCGATGGTCCGGCTGGCCCATGGGGCTGTGGCCCACCGGCTGACCGTGCTGCATATGAACGACTTCCATAGCCGCCATGAGCCGGTCGACAACCGCGCGCTGACCTGCAAGCCGGGCGCGCGGCCGGATTGCTTCGGCGGCGCCGCCCGCCTGGCAACAGCGCTGTTTGCCGAACGATCGGCTGCTGAGGCCGCTGGGCGAACCGTGCTGCTGCTGGACGCTGGCGACCAGTTTCAGGGCAGCCTGTTCTACACGGCCTGGCACGGCGAGGTGGAGCTTGCCGTCATGCGCGTGCTCGGCACCGAGGCGATGGCGGTGGGCAACCATGAGTTCGACAACGGCCCCGAGACCTTGGCGCGCTTTGTACGCGCGGCTCCCTTCCCGGTCCTGTCGGCCAATGTCGATGCCAGCGCCGAGCCTGCCTTGGCCGGCCTGCTGCGGCCCGCCACCGTGCTGCGCAAAGACGGGCTCGACATCGGCATCGTCGGTCTGACCACGCAGGAGGCCGCGACCACCTCCTCCCCCGGCCCCAACATCCGCTTCAACGACCCGGCTCCGGTGCTGGCCGCCCAGGCGCAGGCGTTGCGCGCGCAGGGTGCGAAGCTGGTGATCGCCCTGTCGCATCTCGGCTGGGCGCAGGATCGTGGGCTGGCGGCGGCAACACCCGGGGTGGACGTGTTCGTCGGCGGCCACTCCCACACTCTGCTGTCGGACAGCGAGGCCGGTGCAAGCGGCCCGGCGCACGAGGTGATCGGTCGGGCCGTGGTGGTGCAGGCCGCCTGCTACGGCCGCTACTTCGGCAGGCTTGACCTAGACGTCGCCGACGACGGCCAGGTGCTCGCCTATGGCGGCGACACCCGCCATGTCGGTCTGGAGCTGGCCGAGCATCCGCAGGTCGCCGCCATCGCCGCCGGCTACACCGCCCAACTCGACACCGTGCGCCGCCGCGTGGTCGGCCACGCGCCGGCCGCGATCGACATCACCACCTGCCGGATCGCCGAATGCCCACTCGGCAGTTTCGTGGCTGACGCGATGCTGGCCAGCGTGCACGGTGCCGATGTCGCCGTGGTCAACGGCGGCGGCCTGCGCACCGGCCTGCCCGGCGGCGACATCACCATCGGCGACGTGCTGAGCGTGCTGCCCTTCGGCAACACGGTGGCGAAACTGCGGATGACGGGCGCCGATCTGCGCGAGGCCATCGTGAACGGCCTGTCGCGCGCGGGCTTGGGCGGGTTTCCCCAGGTCGCCGGGCTACGCCTGACCTGGAAGCCGCTGGCAGCGCCCGCAGAGCGGCTCGGGCGCATCGAAATCCGCCAGACGGACGGCCGTATGGCACCCCTTGACCCCGCACGGATCTACACCGTGGTCACCAACAACTTCATGCGCACCGGCGGTGACGGCTACGTGGCCATGCGCGATCATGCCATCGACCCATACGACGCGGGGCCCGGTGTGGACGAGATCGTCAGCGCCGCCATTGCGGCGGGCGGTCCATTGGCGCCCCGGCTCGACGGTCGCATCGCGGTCGAATAACAGCCACGGCTACCAGAACCAGCCGCGCGTGCGGTAGGCCTCCTGCGCCGGCGTCAGCTTGGTCGGCCCATCCGCCACCGCGCGCACCGCGCCGGTGAGGGCCTGGGGGTTCGACCAGCAATCGACGTTGGCCAGGCTTCGGGTGCACAGCATCGGCGGCTCCGGCGGCGGATCTGGCTCGCGGCAGTAGCTTTTACCCTGCTCGACGCGCACCAGCGAGCAATCCTGATTGCGCAGGACAGAAACGAACACGTCCGGCACTGTGCGGCCGAGCGCCGGCAGCGTGGCCGCGCCGATGCCGATGGCGAGCGCGCCGGGCGTGGCGAGCTCCACGCCACAGCCCCACAGGCACCCTGCTGCCGCCAGCACCACCACGACGCGCAATTGAACAAAGCGACACATGCGTCCCGTGTGGCAGGCAAAGGTAACCATCCGGTTGACGCGCCACGGTCGGTGCCGCTGCACCGAGGCTTGCCGTTCCGGGGTGCCGCTGCGCCGAGGTTTGCCGTTCGGGGGTGCTGTCGCTATGGTCCGCCGCGTTATCGAGCCCGGATCGCCGGCTCTGCATGCGAAGGATGGCCGTGCCCGACATTTTCGACGAGGTCCAGGAAGACCTGCGCGCCGAGCGCGCACGCGGCCTGCTGAAACGCTTCGGCATGCTGCTGGTGGCAGCGGCGGTGCTGGTGGTGGCCGGCGTGGGCGCCTGGGAGGCATGGCAGCAGTATCGCGGCAAGATCGCGCTTCGCGAATCGACCGCCTTCCTCGACGCCCAACGGATCGCCGATGGCGCGCCCGCCGGACGTGCCGCAGCCCTGCCGGCCTTCGAACGGATCGCAGCCGATTCCGGCCCGGGCTACCGTAACCTGGCCCGACTGCGCGCGGCCGCCATCAAGGCGGATACTGGAGACCTCGCCGGCGCCGGCGCACTGTGGAACGCGGTCAGCGCCGACAGTGCGGCTGACCCGCTGCTGCGCGATCTCGCCAACCTGCAGTGGTCGTTGCGTCAAATCGATGCCGGCGATCCCACCGAGGTGTCCGCCCGGCTGCAGCCGCTGACCACCGCGGGCACGCCGTGGCGCGCGCTGGCGCAGGAGGCGCAGGCCATGCTGGCGATCCGCCTGGGCAAGACCGACACTGCGCGCGACACGCTGAAAAGCCTCGCCGCGGACGCCACTGCCCCTGACGGCGTGCGCGGCCGTGCTGGCGGCCTGCTGCAAAGGCTCGGCGGCTGACGATGATGCTGCGTATTCCGATGCCTCCGCGATCTGGAAATCCAAACCGAATGGACGACACCCTCATGGGCAACCGCGGCCTCTCCCGCCGGCTGGCGCTGCTGCTGCCGCTGGCCGTCGGCGGCTGCTCGCTGTTCAACGGCGACTGGTTCGGCGCCACCAAAACGCCCCTGCCCGGCACCCGCGTCGCCGTGCTCACGGTCAATCGCGGCCTCGTCGTGGACAATCCGCGCAACGATCGCGTGGTCCTGCCACCGCCGGTCACCCGCGCCGACTGGCCGCAGGCCGGCGGCCTGCCGTCGCATGAGATGGGCCACGCAGCGGTCGCCGACCGTCTGGCGCAAGCCTGGAGCGTCGATATCGGCCGCGGCGGTGGGTATCGCCGCAAGATCACCGCCCAGCCCGTGGTCGCCAACGGCCGCATCTACACCATGGACGCGGATGCCGTGGTGGACGCGTTCGACGTCGCCACCGGCGCCCGCGCCTGGCGGTTCGACACCACGCCCGAGAACGATCGCGGCACCAATGTCGGCGGCGGCCTCGCCTTCGACAACGGCGCCCTCTACGTCAGCACCGGCCGGGCCGAGGCGCTGTCGCTCGAGGCCGGCACCGGCAAGGTGAACTGGCGCCAGGACCTGGGCGCTGCCGCCCGCGCAGCACCTACGGTAGCCGAAGGCAAGCTGTTCATCCCGCTGCTTGGCGACAAGCTGGTCGCCCTCACGGCCGAGGACGGCAAGCGGGTCTGGACCTATCAGGCGACCCAGGCGCAGACTGCGGTGCTCGGCCTGCCCGCGCCGGCCTACGCCGACGGTCTGATCATCGCAGGCTTCGGCTCGGGTGATCTCGTCGCACTCCGCGCGGCCACCGGCGCCGTCGTGTGGGCCGACAGTCTGGCCTCCTCCCGCGGCCGCAACTCCGTCTCCGATCTCTCCGCCATCCACGGCATGCCGGTGATCCAGGATGGCCGCGTCTATGCCACCGGTCTCGGCGGCCTGATGCTCTCGCTCGACCTGCGCTCCGGCCGCCGCCTGTGGGAGCGAGATGTCGCCTCCGCCGACACGCCCTGCATCGCCGGCGACTGGCTCTACGTGCTCAGCGTCGACAACCAGCTGGCAGCGATCAGCCGGATCGACGGCTCGGTCGCCTGGGTGACGCAGCTGCAGAATTTCGAGAACATGGAAAAGCAACGCGACCCGATCCGCTGGCTGGGCCCGACCCTTGCCGCCGACCGCCTGATTGTCGCCTCCAGCTCCGCTGTGGCGCAGGCGGTCAGCCCCTACACCGGCGAAGTGCTCGGCGAGCAAAAGCTGTCCGGGCCGATCTCGGTCGCCCCTGTGGTTGCGGGAGGCACCGTGTTCGTCGTCACCGACGACGGTCGCCTACTGGCCCTCCGCTGACCCAGTCCCTGCCCGTCGTCGTCATCGCCGGCCGCCCCAATGTCGGCAAGTCGACCCTGTTCAACAAGCTGGTCGGCCGTCGCCAGGCGATCGTGTCGGATATCCCAGGCGTCACCCGCGACCGCAAGGAAGCCGAGGCACTGCTGCGCGGCCGCAATGTCCGCCTGATTGACACCGCAGGCCTCGAGGAAAGCGACCCCGAGAGCCTATACGGCCGCATGCGCGCGTCCTCCGAGGCAGCTGTTCACATGGCCGACCTGGTGCTGTTCGTGGTCGACGCCCGTGCCGGCATCACCCCGGCCGACGAGCATTTCGCCAACTGGCTGCGACGCCAGGGCACGCCGATCCTGCTCGTGGTCAACAAGGCCGAGGGGCGCGTCGGCGCCAACGCGGCGCTGGAGGCCTATTCGCTCGGCCTCGGCGACCCGGTCGGTGTATCCGCCGAACACGGCGACGGCCTGGCCGACCTCATGAGCGAAATCGCCGACCGGTTGCCGCCGCCGGCCGAGATCGATGCCAATGCCACCCACGCGCTGAAGCTTGCCATCGTCGGCCGCCCCAACGCCGGCAAATCGACCCTGCTCAACCGCCTGCTCGGCGAAGACCGCCAGATCACCGGCCCCGAGCCCGGCCTTACCCGTGATTCCATCGCCGTGCAGATCGTCGACACCGACGGCACGGTGATCGAACTGGTCGACACCGCTGGCCTGCGCAAGCGCGCACGCATCGAGGAGGACCTGGAGAAAATGTCCGTCTCGTCCGCCATCGAGGCGCTGAAGATGGCCGAGGTCGTGATCCTTGCCATCGATGCGGTGGAAGGCATCCACGACCAGGATCTGCAGATCGCCCGCCTGGTCGAACGCGAAGGACGCGCCTGCATCATCGTGTTGAACAAATGGGACGCCGTACCCGACCGCAACGCCACGCGAAAGGCGATCAGCGATCGGCTGGAGACCTCGCTCGCCCAAATGAAGGGCATCCCCGTCGTCACGCTCTCCGCGCTGACCGGCCTCAACACCGACAAGCTGCTGCCCGCGGTCCGTAAGGCGCATGAGGTCTGGAATACCCGCGTGCCGACCGGCGCCCTTAACCGCTGGTTCGAAACCGCGCTCGAACGCCACCAGGCCCCCCTCGTCGAAGGACGCCGTCTGAAACTGCGCTACGTCACCCAGGCCAAGGCCAGGCCGCCGACCTTCATCATCTTCGGCACCCGCGCCGAACTAACACCCGAAGACTACCAGCGCTACCTCTCGAACTCGATGCGCGTGGAGTTCGAACTCCCCGGAACCCCGATCCGCCTCCAGTTCCGAGGCACAAAAAACCCGTTCGCCGACGAGAGCTAGAGTCTGGTTCCGGCTGCGCCGGATGCGCTCCGCGCGGCCAGGGCGCTGCCCTGGACCTGCCAGAGGCGAGGCCTCTGGACACCATTCGTTAAGACATGTCTCTGGGTGAGGAGGGGTTCATACCCGCGCGTGTCAGCACCCCGCGGGTCTTAACCCCTCCTCACCCAGAGACCCGCTTCAATGAGCGGGGTTGCAGGGGCGACCGTCCCTGCTGGGTCCAGGGCAAAGCCCTGGCCGCGCGGAGCGCATCCGGCGCAGCCGGACCTGACCCGGCTACCCGCGGGCGGGGAGGGCTTTGGGGCTGGGGGCCGGGGCGAACAGGTAGATGGCGCAGCCGACACCGGGCAGGATGGCCTGCAGCCAGATCAGCGGGATCAAGTTTGGTGCCCGGGCGGCGATATTGAGCAACGCCAGGCCGAGTGCCAGCAGCCCGACGACGACGCCGATGGCGATGGCGGGGCGGATCAGCCCGCCGTGGCGGCGGAAGGCTCCGGTCAGCACCGAGACGAGGGCGATCAGCGTGAACGAGATCACGGTGAAGGGCGCTGCCAGCCGACGATGGGCCTCGACCCGCCATTTGCCGATGTCGCGTTCGAACACCACAGCCCCCGGCGGCGGGCTCAGCAGGTCGGTCAGCGACATCTCGCCGGCGTCGCGGTAGCGCTGTTCCCCGGCCTTGCCGCTCTGCGTGAGGTCGAGTGTGTTCTCGGCGAAAGTGAGCACGTTGAGGCGGCCGGTCTGGTGGTCGAGCTCCTGGCGGCTGCCGTTGATGAGCAGCACGCGCGGCACGTCGCTCCCTTCCAGCAGGCGGCCGCGCTCGGCCAGAATGGTCGCATGGTTGCTGGGCTGGCGCGCATCGTCCACCAGGATACCGCGCAGCGTGCCGTCCGCATCGCGGGTGCGAATATAGACGGTCAGGCTGTCCGACACGGTGGTGAACACGCCTTCCTGCAGTAGAAACGCAGCCAGACGGTTGCGGATTTCCCATTGATACTGACGGAACTGGCTGAAGCTGGCAGGTACGATCCACAGGTTCAGCGCGAAGCAGCAGGTCGCGACGATCAGGCCGAGTGCCAACGCCGGCCGCGCCAATCCAAGCGGCGACAGGCCGGCGGCGCGCATCACCGTCAGCTCTCGGTCGCCGGCCAGACGCTGATAGACGAACTGCACCACCACGAATGTGGTGATCGGCAGGATGGTGGCCACGAAATTCGGGATCAGCAGCCCGGTCAGCCCCAGGAACACACCGATGGACAGGCCCCGGTTGACCACCATTTCGACGAATTTCAGCGACTGCGTGAGCCAGATCAGCGCCACCAGCCCGACCGTCACGGCCAGCAGCGCCACGCATAGCTGGCGCAGCAGGTAGCGGTCGATACGGGTGATCCAGAGCGCGTTCATCATCCGAATTTAGCCGAAACGCGGCCGCTTGCCCAGCGCATGCGCACGTTGGTAGCTTTCCAGCAGCCGGGTGATGACGATGTCGCGGGTGAAGTCCGCCGCGTACCGCTGCAACCCTGCAGCGGCCAGCCGCATCGCAAGCCCAGGCTCCGCCAGCAGGCGGGACAGGCGATCAGCCAGGGCGGGCGGATCGTCGCGCGGGCACAGCAGGCCATCCACACCGTCGTGAACGTATTGGCGCGCGCCGTCGGCGTCGGTTGCCACCAGCGGCCGGCCGGCGGCCCACGCCTCGATGATGACGGTTCCGAACGGCTCGTAGCGGCTTGGCAGCACGCAGATGTCGCAGGCCTCCAGCAGCGCCTTGCGATCCTGCCGCCAGCCGAGGAAGCGCGTGCGATCGGCAAGACCCAGTTCCCGGGCGAGCGCCTCGTAGGCCGCACGCTCCGGGCCGTCGCCGGCCAGCCAAAGATACAGAGATGGCACGGCCACGGCGGCGCGCAGCAGCGTGTCGATGCCTTTCACCGCGTGCATGCGCGACAGCACGAGAGCGACCGGCGCATCGGCAGGTGTCGCAAGGGCCCGCCGGTCGACCGGCGGCGCATCTGGCATGGTGCCGAAGGTATTGGTGGTGAACACCCGCTCAGCCGGCATGCCGCGCTTGACGATGGATGCGGCGATATCCGGCGTGACCGCGAAGAAACTGTCGCAATGGGCGAAATACTTCAGCTTGTAGTAGTCACCGAACCAGCCGATGGCGGGGCAGACCAGCTTGGCCGGCACGAACGAGCCGGCGCGCGACATCCATGCGTGCACCAGGTCGGCGCCGATGCTGTCGGCAGTGCGGCGGATCAGGCGCGCGCCTGGATATAACCGGTCCAACGCCGAAAAGTGCTGCGTCGTGGTGCCGATCCCCGCGTCTGCATAGCGCTGCAAAGGTCCCTCGTACGGGCGGCAGATGACATGCTGCTTCACCCCGCGCGCGGCCAGCGCCGTGATCGCGTCCACGGCGAAGGTCTCAGCACCGCCGACGGAGGCACCGGCAATGACGTGCAGTATGCGCAGGCTGGGCTCCAATCGGTTCAACACACGCAACTCAGGCCGCCGGCACCAAAAGTGCTTCGCGAACCTGCTGGACCACGCTGTCCCAGTCGCCCGGCTCGGGCTGGCGGAACTGGCGCAGTGTCGGATACCATGGGCTGTCGTCGCGGCCCAACAACCAGCGCCAGCACGTGTCGAAACGGTTGAGCAGCCAGACCGGCACGCCGAGCCCGCCGGCCAGATGCGCCACCGAGGTGTCAACGCTGATGACGAGGTCAAGTGCAGACACCAGGGACGCGGTGTCGTCGAAGTTGTGCAGTTCGCGGGTCCAGTCGAAAACGCCGCACCCGAACGGAATGGCGGACAGTTGCACCGCGGAGGCCCCCTTCTGCAACGACACAAAGCAGGTGTCGGGGATATCGGCGAGAGCAGCAAGCTGGGCCAGCGGCATGGAACGGCGCCGGTCAATCCTGGCGCTCGCCCGCTGGTCCAGCCGGGGATTGCCCGCCCAGACCAGCCCGATCTTGCGGCCGGGCAGCACGGCCAGACGCGACCGCCAGGCCGCGACCGCCGCCGGTGCCGCCAGAAGATACGGTGGCCCGGCCGGAATGGTCGCGACCGTGAGGCCGAACAGACCCGGCAGGTTCATCAGGTTGCATTCGCAATCTACCGGCGGCAAGGCCTCGCCCTGCGCCAAGACGTGGCATTGCGGCAGAGATCGTTGCAGCAGCCGTACCAACGGCGCCTGCACCTCCAGCACGATCTCGGCCATGCGCTGCGAAAGCCGAGGGGCGAAGCGACAGAACTGCAGCGTGTCGCCCAGGCCCTGGTCGATGTGGACGAGAAGGCGGCGCCCAGCGAGGGGCCCAGTTCCGTCCCAGGCGGGAGCCGGCAGGACCCGCCGCTGCGACGGCGCGAGCGCCTCGCCCCCCAGTGCTTCTCCCCATTGCTGTGGCCATTGCGAGAAATCGCCCAGTAGCAGGCGGCACATGCTGGCGTTCCAGGCAGATGCGAGATGCCCGGGCTCGGCCGCCAGGGCCTGGTCGTAGCCCGCCAGCGCCGCCTCCGGCGCGCCACCTTCCTGCACGGCACGCGCCCGGTTGTAATGCGCGTTGGCGTGATCGGGCCGCGCGCGCAGGGCCGCGTCATAGCCGGCCAGTGCCGCGGCCTGCCGGCCCAGTGCCAGATCGGCGTTGGCCCGATTGGTCAACGCCACCGCATCCTCGGGGGCAGCCGCCAGCACCTGGTCGTAGCAGTCGCGCGCCTCCGCCGGACGATCGAGCTCCTGCAGCGCATCGCCGCGCGCGATCAGCAGGCCCGGCTCGCGCGGTGCAACGGCGAGCCCGACCTCGCTTGCCAGCAGCGCCGGGCCGGGCAGCTCCAGCGCCAGCAACACGCGGGCGAGGTTGTGATGGGCCGGCACGAAGTCGGGTGAGGCCCGCAAGGCCGCCAGATAACCCTGCCGCGCGTCCTCCAACCGTCCCAGCCCATGCAGCACATTGGCGCGGTTGAACAACGCCGGCACCATGGCGGGATCGGTCGCGAGCGCGCGTTCGATGCTGGCCAGCCCCGGCCCGGTCTCACCACGCGCGCAGAGCAGCAGGCCGAGCAGATGCAAAGCGTTCGGCTCGCCCGGCGCCACCGCCAGCACGGCAAGGTAGCCCGCCTCGGCCGTGGCGGCATCGCCTGACTGATGCGCGCGCACAGCGGTCTGCAGCAGGATCAGCGCATCACTCATTCATCGGCCCGGCATGCACAAGTGCTGCGACCACCCGGTCCACCACCCCCACCCAGTCGCCGGGTGTCGTCTGGGTGAACAGGCGCATGGTCGGATACCAGGGCGTGTCCTCGCGATCGTGCAGCCAGCGCCAGCAGCTGTCGTATCGGTTCATCACCCAAACCGAAATGCCGAGGGCGCCGGCCAGATGCGCCATGGCGGTGTCCACGGTGATCAGCAGGTCAAGCCCCGCCACCAGGGCCGCAGTGTCGGCGAAGTCGTCGAGTGCGTCGGTCCAGTCGATCAGATCGAGACCCGCCGGCGCGCGGGTCAGCTCAGCGGCCGGTGGGCCTTTCTGCAACGAGAGATACCGCACGCCAGCAACCGTTGCGAGCGGCGCCAGCTGCGCGAGGCGCATCGAGCGGCGCCGGTCGACGCGGTTGGCATACGCCAGCTCCGGCCGCGGCGCACCCGACCATACCAGCCCGATTCGGCGCCCCTTGAGCGTGGAAAGCCGGCTCTGCCACGCCAGCACCTGGCGCGGGTCTGGCCTCAGATAGCCGATATCGCCGGGGATCGTGCCCAACTCGGTGCCCAGGGCGAACGGCAGGCTCAGCAACGGGCATTGCAGATCGAACGGCGGCAGCGGCCCCGCGAGGTCGACCACCTCGGCCACCGCGGGCAGGCTGGCCAACAGGCGAACCAGCGGCTTCTGCACGGCGAGCACCACCCTCGCCCCCATGGCACCCACCAGCGGCGCGTAACGGCAGAACTGCAGCGTGTCGCCGTAGCCCTGCTCGGCATGCAGCAGCACGGTGCGACCCGCGATATCCTGGTGACCTTCCCACCGTGGCCCTTCGGTGCCGGGGGCCGGGCGCAGCGCCGTTTGCCAGCGCCATTCGTAATCCGCCCAGCCCTGGCGGAATTCGCCCTGTTGCAGCCGCGTCAGCGCCATGTGCCACAGCACGTCGGTGAACGCCGGATCGGCTGCGATGGCGCGGGCGAAACTGTCCAATGCCTGCGCGAAGCGGCGCATCTCCTGCAGCACCAGGCCACGATTGGACAGGGCGACGGCGAACTCGGGCGTAATTTCAAGCGCCCGGTCAAAGCTCGCCAGCGCCTCTTCCAGCCGCCCCGACTGGTGCAGCACGCTGCCGAGATTGCTGTGGACCTCAGCATTGTCGGGCTGCTGCGCCCGCGCCTGCAGCAGCATGTGGAGCGCGCGTTCCAGCTGCTCGGCTGCGAACAGCACCACGCCGAGCATGTGCTGGGCCGCGGGATTGCCGGGGTCCTCGGCCAGCACATGCAGATATAGATTGCCGGCCTCGGCGAAGCGACCCGCCTTATGGTGGTCGACCGCCGCTTGCAGGCGGTGCATCAGGTCAGGGCGAAGCTCGGCGGTCGTCATGGCGTGATAGTACGCCCTCGCCACTGCGAGATAAACCTGCCCTCTGCGCGACGCCTCGCCACCGCCACAGAGAAGATGATTGCGTGATAAACCCTCCGGGTGCGAACGGAGGCACCTCCGATTTATTCGAGGACCCTCAAACCGTCATGAACCAGCCAACCCCAGCCCCCAGGGCCCTGCGCACGGACGCAAGGCGCAACCGGGACAAGCTGCTGGGCATCGCCGCGGGCGTGTTCGCCGAGCAAGGCGTCGGCGCGTCGCTGGAGGAGATCGCACGCCGGGCCGGGGTGGGTATCGGAACGCTATACCGCCATTTCCCCACCCGCGAGCATCCGGTGGAACAGGTCTATGGCCATGAGGTGGCAGCCCTCGGCGCGGCCGCGGACGAATTGTCCCGCCAATACCCGCCCGATGTCGCGCTGGCCGAGTGGATGCAGAGCTTCGTGCTGTTCGTCGCCACCAAACGTGGCATGGCCGACAGCCTGCGCATCCTGCTCAGCGCCAATTCCGGCTTGTTCACCAAGCCGTTCGGGCTAGTGCCGCCAACCCTGCAGCGGCTGCTCGATGCCGCCGTCGCGGCCGGCACGATCCGCGCCGATGTCGATGCCGTCGACATCCTGCACGGGCTGTCCGGCCTGTATTCCGCCCCGGCCGGACCGGAGTGGGAACCGCGCGCCCGCCGCCTGACCGCTGTGGTCATCGACGGCTTGCGCTGGGGCGCGCCCAAAATATAAGTCATGCGGGGTCGAGCACGCGCAGCATCGCGGGCCGTGCCGCAATGAAACGGGCCGCCGCGGCCTGGCCCCGCACCACGGCCGCATCCGCATCGGCGCCGCAGGCCAAGGCCTCGAGCAGGCCTGCTGCAAAGAAGTCGCCGGCGCCGATGCTGTCGACCGACAGCGGCGCGGCGCAGACCATGCGCCGCACCCCCTGCGCATCTGCGATCTCCACGCCGTGGCGACCGTCGGTAACCACCACGAAGCGCAGCGCCGTACCATCGCGTTCCAGGCGTTTGCGCCACAGCGCGTCGGCGGGGATATCAGCGACATCGGAACGCGAGGCGATCAGCCCATGCGCGGGCCGGCTCTCCTCGGGATCCGCCGGCAGCTGGGCGACTAGCCAGTTCCGCGCCAGCAACGGCTGCAGGCTGGTCGGTGCTGCGAGCCGGGCAAAGTTGACATAGACGATCGAGCAAACCCGCTGGAACACCGCCACCGGCAACAGCTGCGCGCGCCGCCCCCCGCCGATCAGCGTGCGCTCGCCATCGGGGTCGAGCAGGATCTCCCCCGGGGTGGTCACGCCCTGAGGTCGCTCGACGCCATCGACGGCAAGCCCCGCGGTGCGGATCGCGTCAACCATCTGCTCGCCCAATGCGTCCGTGGCAATGCGGGCGGCGATCAGCGGGACGTGGCCGAGACCCGCCAACGCCGCGGCCGTGTTCGCAGCGCCGCCGCCAATGCGCAGCACGCGGTCCAGGCATTGCAGCCGCGCGCCCGTCTGCAGCTTGCGGTCGAGCCGCCAGATGCGGTCGACGCCGACATTGCCAGCAACCAAGATCCTGGTCATCCGGCCTCGCCGGCCGTGGCGGCGGTCCAGGACTCCAGCGCCGCGACACCGGCTGCTGCCAGCCGATACCAGCCCGGCTGCACGCGCTCGAACCAGCCATACACGTTGCGCAGCAGAATGGCGCCGGCATCGCTTGCGAAAGGCCGCAGATCGCGCGGCCGCTGCGGGCCGCAGCGCATCGCAGCCGCACAATCCAGCGCCCGCTGGCGATAGGCCGTCATGATCGGCTGGCGCGTCGAACCGCCGGTGGCCGGGTCGCCGCGCCGCGTGCCGTGCTCCTTCAACAGCCGCGCGCGGCGCTTGAGATTGGAACGCGGCCGATACGGCTCGGGTTCGCAGATCACCGCAACCCCGCCGCTGGAGAGGGTGACCGCCAGCAGCCCGAGCCCGAGCAGACGGCACAGCCGGTGCACACGACGATCCTGGTCACGGCCACGCCGGCTCGCGGTGACGGCAAGCCACACCTCGTCGGCCCAGGCCATGCGGTCGACCGCCTGCAGCAGCAGCTCCAGGGTGAACGACAGCTTCATTTCGGTGATCACCAGCATCGCGGGCTCGCCCGGGCGCACCGCCACGATGTCGCAGCCGCAAACCTCGCCCTTCACCTCGAAGCCACGCGTTTCGAGAAACCGCTTGAGCGGCCGGTACAACGCCGTCTCGAGCGGGGGCGGGAGCGAATCGGGCATGGCTGAAACCTATCAGCCTCGTGCCTGACGGACGAGCCCGCCGGCCGTCAGATCGAAGGCAGCGGCGCCACCAGATGGATCACGGAGGACCCGGTTGCCTCGCAGATCAGCCCGGCCACGATGCTGCGGTGGCAATGGCCGTGGTCGCGCTCGAAGCACAGCAGGCAGGCGCGTTCGTTCTGCGCGATGGCGATCGCGCGGGCCAGATCGACCTGCGCCTCGACCGTTTCGAGATGCGCCGCGTAGATGCGATGCATCGTCGCGATGTCACCGCGCCGGGCAGCATCGCGGCCAGGCTTCGGCGTGCCCAACCCGCGCAGATGCGTGTAGGCGATGCCCGCCTCGGCCAGCGAGCCCGCCAACAGCCGTTTGGAAAACCCGGGTTTGCGCGACTGCGGCACCGCCCGCACGTCGAGCAGATGCACCGCCTCGGCGTGGCGCAACGTATCGACCACGTCGCGTTGAACGGTCCCCTCATAGCCAATTGTCAGCAAGCCGGGGGCACTTGGCTGATCCATGGACGTGTGGGCCTTCATTTTGGCGTCGATAGCATCTTTGCGTGGCAGTGACGCTGCCCTAGCCTTTGTGAGCCAACCCCTGCCGCCAAGCCAAGGATCATCCATCGTGGCCATTCACCTAACCAATGCGCGCATCGTCGACGGCCACGGCACCGAGCCGGGGCCGCCGGTCTGCGTGGTCATCGAGGGCGACCGGATCACCGAAATCCTCGCCCACGCGCCGGCCTCGGCCGCAGCCGATGCGATCGATCTCGGCGGCCGCACGCTGATGCCCGGACTGATCGACGCGCATGTCCATGTCGTCGCCGTTGTGGCCAGTCTCGGGCTCAACGCGACCCTGCCCGACTCGCTGGTCGCCACCCGGTCGGCTCGCATCCAGCACGAAATGCTGATGCGCGGCTTCACCACGGTGCGCGACCTCGGCGGCGCCGACCACGGCCAGGTGGTCGCCAGCGACGAGGGCAGCGTGCTCGGCCCCCGCCTCATCATCTGCGGCAAGGCGCTCAGCCAGACCGGTGGCCATTGCGACTTCCGGGGACGCTACAACAACGGTGTCAATCTGTTCGAAACCCGCCTGGGCGCGCTGGGCCGGCTGTGCGACGGCGTGTCCGAAGTGCGCCGTGCCGCCCGCGAGGAGCTCAAGGCAGGCGCCACCTACATCAAGATCATGGCCAACGGCGGTGTGGCCTCGCCGACCGACCCGATCCATTTTCTCGGCTTCGCGCGCGAGGAGATCCTGGCCGCCGTCGAGGAGGCGGAGAACGCCGGAACCTACGTCGCAGCGCATCTCTACACCGATGCCGCCATCCGCCGCGCCGTCGAATGCGGCGTACACTCGCTCGAACACTGTAACCTGATCCAGCCGGAAACGGCGCAACTGGCGGCGGCCGCCGGCGCCATCGCGGTGCCGACTTTGGTGACCTACGACAAGCTGTCCGAAGAAGGCGAGGCACTCGGCATCGGCTGCGAAGCGATCGCCAAGATCGACGATGTCCGCCTCGCCGGCATGGCATCGCTCACCATCATGCACGAGGCCGGGCTGCCGATGGCGTTCGGCACCGATCTGCTCGGCGCCATGCATCGCCACCAGTCAGAGGAATTTGTCATCCGCGGCCGTGTGCTGCCGGCACAGGTCGTGATTGCGGCGGCAACCTCGATCGCGGCTCGGCTGTGCCGCATGGAGGGGCGGATCGGCACCATCGCCCCCGGCGCCTTCGCCGATCTGATCGTGGTGGACGGCAACCCGCTCGCCGATCTCGCGTTGCTGACCGGCCAGGGCCGGCACATTCCGCTCATCATGAAGGGTGGCGTGGTCGTGAAACACACACGCTGGCACTGAGCCCAGGCGTGGCCGACATCCTGACGATATCGGGCCTGACCCGCAGCTTCTACGGCGTGCAGGCGCTGCGCGGCGTGGACTTCGTCGTCGCCCGCGGCACCATCACCGCTCTGATCGGCCCCAACGGCGCCGGCAAGACCACCGCGTTCCAATGCATCAGCGGCGTGGTGCCGCCCGATGGCGGGTCCGTGGTGTTCGACGGCACGGACATCACAGGATGGCGACCCGACCGCATCACCGGCGCCGGCCTCACCCGAACCTTTCAGATCGCGCGCGGCATCTCCCGCATTTCGGTGCTCGACAACCTGCTGCTCTACGCGCCGGAGCAGCCCGGCGAAAACCTGCTCGGCGCCTTCGGCCGCGCCGGCCGCGACGCGGAAGCGGCCTCGCGGGACCGTGCGATGGAGATCGCCCGGCGGCTCAACCTGCTGCGCGTGATCGGCCACCCTGCAGCCGATCTCTCGGGCGGGCAGAAGAAGCTGCTGGAAATCGGCCGCGCGCTGATGGCTCAGCCACGCATGATCCTGCTCGACGAGCCGATCGCCGGCGTCAACCCAAGTCTTGCCGAGGAGATCGCCGATCATCTGCGCGGCCTGCGTGACGAAGGCATCACCTTCCTGGTCATCGAGCACCACATGGATCTGATCGCCCGCCTGTGCGACCCGGTCATCGTCATGGCGGAAGGCGCCACCCTCACCCAGGGCAGCTTCGCCGACGTGGCAAACGACCCCGCCGTGCAAGAGGCCTACCTCGGGCGCAGACGCTGGGCATGACCGCGCTTTTGGAAGTCTCCGGCATCGTCTGCGGCTATGGGGCTGCCGACGAGATCCTCAAAGGTGTCGACCTGCAGGTCGCCCCTGGCGAACTCGTCGCCATCATCGGCCCCAACGGCGCCGGCAAATCCACCTTGCTGAAGGCGGTGGCGGGCTTGCTGAAACTGAAATCGGGCGGCATCGCGCTCGAAGGCGTCGCGATCGGCGCCACCTCGCCGCGCGCCCGCGCCCAGGCCGGCATCGCCTTCGTGCCGCAGGAGGCCAACGTGTTCCCCACCATGACGGTGTGGGAAAACCTGGAAATGGGCGGTTTCGTCGAACCCCGCCACACCCGCACCCGCATCCAGGCCCTGCTGGAGCGCTTCCCTATGCTGGCCGACAAGCGCCGCCAGGCGGCGCGCACCCTGTCCGGCGGCCAGCGTCAGGTGCTCGCCATGGCCATGGCGCTGATGGTGCATCCCCGCCTGCTGCTGCTCGACGAACCCTCCGCAGGCCTCTCGCCCAAAGCGGCGGAGGCCCTGTTCGACGACATCGCCGCCATCCACGCCGAGGGCACCGCCATCGCCATGGTCGAACAGAACGCGCTGGAGGCTCTGGCGATCGCCGATCGCGCCGCCGTCCTGGTCGATGGGCGCACCGCCCTGGTCGGGCCGGCCAAACAACTCGCAGCCGATCCGCAGGTGCGGCGGCTGTTTCTCGGAGGCTGACAATGGAACCGAACACACCCAACACCGAACCCCCACTGCCACCGCGACGGTTTGAAACCGCCCACCAGGGCGTGTTCCACGGGTCAGCCGTCAGCTATCGCTGCCTGGCGGCCGAAGCCCATCTGCCCGACTCCGACGGCAAGCCGCGGGTCAGCCTGGTCTCCTTCAGCTATCTCGCCGACACCGAGGATCCCGCCCTCCGCCCGGTCACCTTCGTGTTCAACGGCGGCCCCGGGTCGGCCTCGCTGTGGCTGCACATGGGTGCCATCGGACCGCGCATCATCAAGGTGCCGTCGGACGCCAAGCCCACAGGCTCCGGCCCCTACACCGTATGCGACAACGATTTGTGCAACCTCGACCAGACCGACCTGGTGTTCATCGACCCTCCTGGCACCGGCTACAGCCAGATGCTGGGCGATGCCAAGGCCGCCGATGTGTGGGGCCTCGACGCCGATGCCGATCTCATCGCGCAGTTCATCAAGGTCTGGCTCACCACGCATCGCCGCTGGGCCTCGCCGCGCTATCTGTGCGGCGAAAGCTACGGCACCACGCGAGCTGTTGCAGTGGCGGGCAAGCTCTCGGGCGGCCTGGCCGGCGTGGCCTTCAACGGCATCGCGCTGATCTCCACCATTCTCGACTTCCACACCGCACGTTTCGAGAAGGGCAACGTGCTGCCGGACGTGTGCTTCCTGCCGACCTTCGCTGCGACTGCGCTGTATCACGGCAAGATCTCGACCGACCTGTCACGCGATGCGTTCCTCGACAAGGTGCGCGACTTCGCCCCCGAATACCTTGCAGCCCTGTTCGCCGGCAGCAGGCTGGACGAGCCCCGCCGCATCGCCGTGCGCGACCAACTCGCAGCCTTCACCGGCCTGTCGCCGGACTGGCTCGACCGCACCAGGTTGCGCATCGACCCCGCCCGCTTCCGCAAGGAACTGCTCCGCTCCAGCGGCCAGACCGTCGGCCGCCTCGACAGCCGCTACGTCGGCACCGATTACGACCAGGCCGGCGAACTTCCAGAGGACGACGTCTCCTCCTCGGCCATCGACAGCGCCTTCGTCAGCAGCGTGAACGACCATCTCACCCGCACGCTCGGCATCGACTGGGACCGCCCCTACGTGCCCTTCAACGCCCAGGCGCTCAAAACCTGGAACTGGGTGGTGCGCAAGCCGGACGACGCCCTCGCCTGGCCCGGCTATGTCAACGTGGCCCCCATCCTGGGCCGCCTGCTGCGCGACAATCCCGGGCTGCGCGTGCTGGTCGCCAGCGGGTTGTACGATCTGGCCACACCGTTCTACGCGGTGGAGAGCACGCTCGCCGGCAACGGCATCGCCTGCGAACGTATTCGCATGACGTACTATGAAGCCGGCCACATGATGTATCTGCACGACCCGTCGCTGGCCGCCCTGATGGCCGATCTGCGTGCCCTGATGACCGCGTAACGAAGCCCGTGTTAGCGTGTATCGCATTCCAAAGGAGGCCCAGGCCATGACCCCAAGCATCCCGCGTCGCGCCGCCCTGCTGGGGGGTCTGGCCGTCCCGTTCCTGGCAAACGCCACCCACGCGCAGGCGGAAACGATCCGCATCGGCACGCTCACGCCCCAAACCGGCGCCGGCGGTGCGTACGGTCCGCCGATGGTCAAGGCGATGCGCGCCGTGGTCGACGAGGTCAATGCCGCCGGTGGCGTGCTCGGCCGCAAGATCGAGCTGATCAGCGAGGATGACGAAACCAACCCCGACGCCGGAGTGCGCGCCGCGCGCAAGCTGATCGACGTCAATCGCGTGGTGGCGGTGCTCGGCACCTGGGCGAGTGCCGTCACCACCGCCGTGGCGCCGCTGTGCTGGGAGAACAAGGTGATGCTGTTCACCGTCTCCGGCGGCGACGGCATCACCCGCCTGCCGCACCAGGGCTACATCATCCGCACGCAACCCGATTCCAACCTGCAATCGGATCGCGCGGTGGCCTTCATGCTCGGCCAGGGTGCGCGCAAGGTTGCCTACCTGTCCGCGCAGACACCGTTCGCGGTGTCGATCTACGAGCGTCACCTGCAGGACCTCAAGGCCGGCGGCGGCCAGGCGGTCGGCAACGTCATTTACGACGCCAGCAAAACCAGCTTCCGCTCGGAAGTGGATCAGGTGCTGAAACTGCAGCCGGACTCGCTGTTCCTCAACAGCTACCAGCCGGACCTGCTGGTGCTGCTGCGCGATCTGTTCCGCGCCGGCTACGACGGCAGGCGCTACACGCTCGGCTACGCCGCCAACGACAAGCTGATCGCAGCCTTGCCGGCCGAAGTCACCGAGGGGCTGGTGTCCTACGCCCCCTCACCGGACCTCGACAGCCCCGCCTTCAAACAGGTGCAGACGGTGATCGGCGCCAATCCCGATCCGTATTCCTGCCAGACCTTCGACCATATCAGCATGACGCTGCTGGCCATCGCCAAGGCCGGCACCGCCAGCGGCCCGGCCATCCACGACGCGGTACGCGCCATCGGCAACCCGGCGGGCACCCCGGTCACCAGCGTCACGGAAGGGCTCAAGCTGCTCGCTGCGGGAAAGGAGATCAACTATTCCGGCGCCTCCGGCCCGTGCAAATTCACCCCGATCGGCGACATCACCGGCTGCAAGTTCCGGTTCGACGTGGTGCAGAAGGGCCAGTCCAAACTGCTGCAGCTGTCTTGATCCGGCAGAGCCGGGGCCTGCGAATTTGCTGATCGAACTGCTGCAGGTCGTGCTGAACGGCCTGCTGTCTGGCGCCCAGCTCGCGGTCCCCGCCATCGGCTTCACCACCATCTACGCCGTGCTGCGGTTTCCCAACTTCGCCGTTGCCAGCCACATGACGGTGGGGGCCTACGCCGGCGTGCTCGTGAATACCCAGCTCGGCTGGCCCGCCGGCTTGGCGTTGGTGGCGGCGTTCCTCGTGGCAGGCACAGTGGGCGTTGCCAGTGACACGCTGGTGCTGCGCCGCCTGCGCCCGTCGGGGCCATTGACCGCGGCGATCGGGGCAGCAGCGCTCGGCATCGTGCTCGAGAACATCGTGCGGTTCTGCTTCGCCAACGACCCGCGCGGGTTCGACCTGCCGGTGCTGCGCGACTGGCGGGTGTCGCTCGGCGCCCTCGGCCAGCTCCGCATCGGGCCGCAACAGACCGAAGCGGCCGCCGCGTCCCTGATCGCCATGGCGATCCTGTTCGCCTTTCTCGCCTTCACGCGATCCGGGCGCATGATGCGCGCCGTGGCCGACAACCCCACGCTCGCCGCCCTCAAGGGCATCGACGCCCAAATGGTGGCGCGCCGCGCGAATTTCGTTGGCATGGGCCTGGCAGGGTTCGGCGGCATGCTGATCGGCCTGGACACCTCGGTCGACCCACTGACCGGCTACCGCGTGGTACTCCCCGTGTTCGCCGCCGCCGTGGTCGGCGGTCTCGGCAGCATCCCAGGCGCCGTCGCAGGGGCCTTCGTGGTGGGCATCGGCGAGGAATTCTCCACAATCGTGCTCGACCCTTCCTACCGCACCGCGGTCGGCTTCGCCGCCATCCTGCTGGTGCTCACCTTGCGCCCGCGTGGCCTGCTGGGGGAGCGGGCGCTGTGACCAGCTATCTAGCCGCCATGGCGGTGTTCGCCGGGCTATATGCTCTGATGGCGCTTGGGCTGAACCTGATCTGGGGCCTCGCCGGCATGGTCAATCTCGGCCTCGTCGGCTTCTACGCCATCGGCGCCTACACGACGGCCCTGCTCTGCGTCCGGTTCGGCTGGTCGCCGGTGGCAGGCATCGCCACGGCGGCGGTCGTGTCGGGGGCCACCGGCAGCGTGGTGGCCGTGATCACGGCCCGCTTGAAGGGCGACTATCTCGCCATCGTCACCCTCGGCTTTGCCGAAGTCGTACGCCTGGTCGCGTCCAACGAGATCTGGCTGACAAACGGCACCAGCGGTATTTCCGGCGTGCCTGGCCTGCCGCGCGCCTGGTTTTCGCCCGAACAGGTGAACCTGCTCTACGCCGGCATCGTGTGGGTGGCGGTGGGTCTGGTGGCCCTGCTGCTGGGCCGGCTCTCGGCAGCCCCGTTCGGTCGCGTGCTGCGCGCCATCCGCGAGGACGAGATGGTCGCAGCCGTCGCCGGCAAACGCGTGCTGCGCTTCAAGGTGCAGACCTTCGTGGTGGGCGCCGCCGTGCTCGGTCTCGCAGGTGGCCTCTACGCCCATTACGTCGGCTACGTCGCACCCGACGCGTTCCAGCCGCTGATCACCATCTATGTCGTGTTGGCACTCACCGCCGGCGGCACCGGCACCATGCGCGGCGCTATCCTCGGCGCGGTGCTCGTCGTGGCGCTGACCGAGGGCACGCGCTTTCTCGGCGCCGCCCTCCCCGACCTGCCCCCAGTGCGGATTGCCGCATTGCGCGAGGGGGTGATCGGTGTTGCACTCATCCTCGTGCTGAGCTTCAGGCCACAAGGCCTGCTGCCCGAAACAATCAAGCCGGAGCGCGCATGAACCTGGACCCGAACATCGACCTCGTCGCCACATCGATGGCCGCGACAGACCAGCCGCAAACCCTGTTCCGCGCGGTGGACGCAGCGCTGAAGGCAAGCGTCGGCCACATCCTGTTCACCATCCTGATCAGCCATCACGCCAGCCGCGAGAGCGAGCGGTTCTACACCAACATGCCCGACGCCTATCCGGTCGGCGGCAAGAAGCCGATCACCGACAGCCCGCTGATGAAACAGCTGCTGGGCGAAGGCCGCGCCTACATCGGCTATAATGCCGCCGACATCGAATATGCCTTTTACGATCACAAGCTGATCGTCTCGCTCGGCTGCGAGAGCGTGCTGAACATGCCCGTGCGCTGGCGCGGCCAGACCATTGCCACAATGAACCTGCTCGATCGCGCGAACGCCTACAATGAGGCCCACATTCCCATGGTGCGCGCGATCGCCCAGATGGCGCTACCAGGCTTGCTGATGATCGCCGGCAAAATCACCTGATCGCAGCGCCGCCGTCGCGGCGTCGCCCGACATCGTGTGCCTGCGGGAGCTGAAATCGACTGCAATGTCCGCGGGCAGAACGGCGCCCGCGACCACGCGGCCACCTGGGTCACGTTGCGAGCCTGATCTCTTAAAGCTCCCGGCCGATGACCCGATCGAGCGAATACCGTCCGCCGCCATTCATCGAAATGAACAGAGCGAGGAAGCCCATCAACAGCGCATATTCCATGCCGCCGGTGTTCCACACCCAGGCCGGTGCCAGGGCCACGCAGATCACTGCCATTTCAATGGCGATCATCGGTGCCACGATGCGGGTGAACAGCCCCAACGCCAGCATCAGCGCCCCCACGGTCTCGATCGACATCACGGCATAGCCGAAAGCCTCGGCAAAAGGCACATGCAGCTGGTTCTGCAACCGGTCGACGTTGCGGGCGAATGCATTCGCAGCCCCGCCATGGCCGACGCCCATCGCCTTGGGCATGCCATGGGTCACCAGAATAAGCCCGAAGGCCACGCGCAGCACCGCATAGGCCACCGGTTGCGCCCAGGCATAGAATGGCTTCAACCCAGGAAACACCAGCCGGTTATCGGTCAGACCACTCCCGGCCACGCCGGCCAGCGGCATAACAAAAGAGACTCGATTTTCCTGCATGACCGTCCCCGCCGTTGGTTTCTTATAAATCACGCGATAAAACAGAGAGCTACAGCGCCGCCGTCGCGTCTCGCAATGAACCAATGTGCAACGGCTCTGCGAGGATAGCGCCTGGCCTCATGAAGCCAAGCGGTTTTGCAGCCGACACATCTCGTGTCCGCTCACATCGGAAAACCAAGGGGAAGTGGCGGACCCGATACGATTCGAACGTACGGCCTCTGCCTTCGGAGGGCAGCGCTCTATCCAGCTGAGCTACGGGTCCACTGGCCTCAGCAATAGCGCGAACCCGATGCCGCTGTCACCCCTGCGATGCGAGCCACGCAGCGGCCGCCGCCTCGGCGGCGCGGGGAGGCTGCGATGCGGTGATCCAGGCGATCGCATCCCCGATCGGCGCGGCACGGCCAAGGTCGTCGGGCAGCAGATGATATCCATTCGGATAGAACGCGCGCATCGCCCCCTCCGGCAGCGACCGCCACATCGAAGCAGTAGCACCGGGCGGCACCAGCTCGTCCCGCCCGCCGTATTGAAACAGGCCAGGTGCGGTGAAGCGAGGCGCCGCCGCAAGGGCCGCATCCATCAGATCCACCAAGCCCCGCAGCGTGTCGAAACGCGTGTCGCGCACCGTCAGCGGATCGCGGGACAACCGGATCAGCGCGTCCCGATTGTCGGACGGCGTCACCTGCACCGGCCCCCGCCCGACGGTCAAACCCGGCGCGATCGTGGCCACCAGCCACAGCCCGCCCTGCATCGCAAAGTTCATCCGTGCCCGGCCCCACACCGCCGGGGCCGACAGAACGTAGCCCGCCACCGGCGTGATGTGCTCGGTCGCCAGCCGCATGGCGACGGCGCCGCCCATGCTCTCGCCGATCACATACAGCTTCTGGTTCGGATGCCGCTCGTGCAGCAGCCGCGTCATCGTCGCGGCATCGTCCACCAGCGCATCGCCCCCGGGCCAGAACCCCCGACCGGGGGCCGCCCCGAAACCGCGCTGGTCCGGCGCATACACGGCAATCCCCGCCGCCGCATAGTCCGGCCCCGGCAGCACCCAGGCGTTGCGACTGTCGTTGAACCCGTGCAGCGCCAGCAGCACCGCCACCGGCTCGCCCTCCGGCATCCACGTGCGATACGGCAGCCGCGCCCCATCCGCCATCACGAAGGCCTGCGCCTCCTGGGCCGGCGGCATGATCGCAGGCCCCGGAAACGCCCCCACCGACACGCATCCCGCCACCGCAAGCGGCGCGAGGACAGCCAGGCGACGGGAGATCCGCGGAGGTGAACGCATTGTCGTCATGGCTATCACGCCCAGGCCACAGTACAACAGCGCCGCTCGCACTTTCCTCCAGGATCGTTCTTAAGGATCGTCCATGTCCGACGGATTAGCCTCCCCCGCAGCGATTACCTCCGCCGAAACCTTCCATGTCGATGACCGTACCATCGCCTGCGACGGCGGCGACGGGGCCTTGGGCCATCCACGGGTCTTCCTGCGGATCCTGGATCGCGACGTGATATGCCCCTATTGCTCGCGCCACTACATCCTGAACGCGGGCGCAGGCAACGACCACGGCCACTGACATGGACGACGAACGCACCGACGAAGGCCCGACCCCGGTCGACCCCGCTCCCCCGCCCCACCTGATCCTCATCGACGGATCCGGCTTCATCTTCCGCGCCTTCCACGCTCTGCCGCCGATGTCCCGGCCAGACGGAACCCCCGTCAACGCCGTCTTCGGCTTTACCAACATGCTGGCCCGACTGCTGAAGGACCACGTCGGCACCCATTTCGCCGTCATCTTCGACGCCGGCCGCACCACCTTCCGCAACCGCCTCTACGACAAATACAAAGCCCAGCGCCCCGACCCGCCGCCGGAGCTGATCCCCCAGTTTGCCCTGGTGCGCGAGGCCACCCAGGCGTTCGGCGTCCCCGCCATCGAGCTCGCCGACTGGGAGGCCGACGACCTGATCGCCTCCTACGCCCGCTGCGTCACCGACCGCGGTGGCCGCGCCACCATCGTCTCCTCCGACAAAGACCTGATGCAGCTCATCCGACCCGGCGTCGAGATGATGGACCCGATGAAGCAGAAGCCCATCCGCGAGGCCGAGGTCATCGAGAAATTCGGCGTCCCCCCCGGCAAGCTCATCGAGGTGCAGGCCCTGATGGGCGACAGCGTCGACAACGTCCCCGGCGTCCCCGGCATCGGCCCCAAGACCGCTGCCCTGCTCATCCAGGAGTTCGGCGACCTCGAAACCGTGCTCGCCCAGGCCCCGTCCATGAAACCCTCCAAGCGGCGCGACCTGCTGATCGAGCACGCCGCCGCCGCCCGCATCTCCCGCGAGCTGGTAATCCTGCGCGAGGACGCCCCGCTCCCGGTCCCCCTCGAACAAATGGTCGCCTGCGACCCCGACCGCCCGGTCCTCGTCGCCTGGCTGCACGCCCAGGGCTTTCGCAGCACCATCCAGCGCCTCGGCCTGGAAGACCTGCCAACCCCCGGCCCCGGCGCCTCGCCCACATCCTCCCTGGCCCGCCCCGACCAGCCCGCCCCGGTCGGCCTACAGGGCCAGCTGTTCGCAGCCCCCGCCCCCATCCCGCAACCCAACGCCGGCGCCCAACCCTTCGGCCCCTACGAAACCGTCACCACCGAAGCCGCCCTCGCCGCCTGGGTCGCCGAAGCCCACACCGCCGGCATGGTCGCCGTCGACACCGAAACCGACGGGCTCGACCCGATGCGCGCCAACATGCTCGGCCTTTCCCTTGCAACCGCCCCGGGCCGCGCCTGCTACATCCCCCTCCGCCACGAGAACGTCGGCGACCAGATCCCTATCGAGACCGCCCGCACCCACCTCGCCCCCCTGCTCGCCGACCGCTCAGTCCTCAAAATCTTCCAGAACGCCAAGTTTGACCTGCTGGTCTTCGCCCGCGCGGGCCTGGCCGACGTCGCTCCGATCGATGACACCATGCTGATTTCCTACACCATGGAAGCCGGCGCCCACGGCCACGGCATGGACGAACTCTCCACGCTCCACCTCGGCCACGTGCCGGTCTCCTACAACAGCGTCACCGGCACCGGAAAAGCGCGCATCCCCTTCGCCCACGTGCCCCTCGACCGCGCCACCGCCTACGCCGCCGAGGACACCGACGTCACCCTCCGCCTCTGGCACGCCCTGAAACCCCGCCTGCGCACCAGCCAATCCTTGGCCCTCTACGAGCAATCCGAACGCCGCCTCATCCCCGTGCTGATGGCCATGGAGCAGGCCGGCGTGAAGCTCGACAAGCCCGGCCTCCAGGCCATGTCGCTCGATTTCGCCGCCCGCATGGCCGTCATGGAAACCGACATCCACGCCATGGCCGGCGAAACCTTCAACCTCGGCTCCGCCAAACAGCTCGGCGAAATCCTGTTCGACCGCATGAGCCTGTCCGGCGGAAAACGCATGAAAACCGGAGCCTGGGGCACCGACGCCTCCGTCCTCCAAGGCCTCGCCGACCAAGGCCACGCCCTGCCCGCCCGCGTGCTCGAATGGCGCCAGCTCGCCAAGCTCAAATCCACCTACGCCGACGCTCTCGTCGAACAGATCAACCCCGAAACCGGCCGCGTCCACACCAGTTTCGCCATGGCCATCACCAGCACCGGCCGCCTCTCCTCCACCGACCCCAACCTCCAGAACATCCCCATCCGCACCGAGGAAGGCAGCCGCATCCGCCGCACCTTCATCGCCGAGCCCGGCCACGTCCTGGTCAGCGCCGACTACTCCCAGATCGAGTTGCGCCTGCTCGCCCACACCGCCGACATCCCCCAGCTCAAGGAAAGCTTCGCCGCCGGCGAAGACATCCACGCCCGCACCGCCAGCGAAGTGTTCGGCGTCCCCATGGCCGGCATGGACGCCATGACACGCCGTCGCGCCAAAGCCATCAATTTCGGCATCATCTACGGCATCTCAGCCTTCGGCCTCGCCCGCCAGCTCGCCATAGAACCCGGCGAAGCCCGCCGCTACATCGAGGCCTACTTCGCCCGCTACCCCCAAATCCGCACCTACATGGACCGCACCATCGCCGAGGCCAAAGCCCACGGCTACGTCATGACCCCCCTCGGCCGACGCCTCTGGATCGCAGGCATCGGCGACAAAAACCCCGCCCGCCGCAGCTACGCCGAACGCCAGGCCATCAACGCCCCCTTGCAAGGCGGTGCGGCCGACGTCATCAAACGCGCCATGGTCAAGCTCCCCCAGGCCCTCGCCGACGCCCAACTCTCCGCCCGCCTCCTCCTCCAGGTGCACGACGAACTGCTCTTCGAAGTGCCCGAGGCCGAAGCCACACAAACCGCAGCACTGGCCAAACAAATCATGGAAGCCGCAGCCACCCTCTCCGTCCCCCTCGTCGTCGAAACCGGAACCGGCCCCACCTGGGCCGCGGCACACTGATGATCCCGCAAGGCCTCCACACCCATTTCACCGCGGACGAATTTGCCGCCCGCAAAGCCGCAACCCTCGCCGCCATGCACGCCCGCGGCCTCCACGCCTTGCTGATGTTCCGCCAGGAAAGCATGTACTGGCTCACCGGCTACGACACCTTCGGCTACGTCTATTTCCAATGCATGGTCCTCACCGCCAACGGCGACCTCGCCTTGCTCACCCGCGCACCCGACCGTTTGCAGGCTCGCTTCACCTCCATCGTCGAAAACGTCCGCATCTGGGTCGACAGCCCCGAAGCCGCCCCCGCCAACGACCTGCGCACCCTCCTGGCCGACCTCCACTGCGCCGGCCACCGCCTCGGCGTGGAATGGGACTCCTACGGCCTCACCGCCCGCAACGGCCAACGCCTCACCGCAGCCCTCGAAGGCTTCGCCACCCTCGATGACGGGTCAGACCTCATAACCCGCCTCCGCCTCATCAAATCCCCCGCCGAAATCACCTACGTCCGCCGCGCCGCAACCCTGGCCGACGCCGCCCTCCACGCAGCAGAAACCGCAACCCGCCCCGGCGCCTTCGAAGGCGACATCCTCGCCGACATGCAAGCAGCCGTCTTTCGGGGCGGCGGAGACGACCCGGCCAACGAATATATCATCGGCTCCGGCCCCGGCGCCCTCATGTGCCGCTACTTCACCGGCCGCCGAAATCTCGACCCAACCGACCAGCTGACCCTCGAATTCGCCGGCGCCTACCGCCACTATCACGCCTGCCTCATGCGAACCTTCCTCATCGGCGAGGCCGACCCGCGCCTCCTCGCCATGCACGCCGCCTGCGCTGAAGCCCTCCTCGCCGCCGAAGCCGCCCTCCGCCCCGGCGAACCCTTAGGCGACGCCTTCAACGCCCACGCCCGCGTGCTCGACAAAGCCGGCCTCCGCCCCCACCGCCTCAACGCCTGCGGCTACTCCCTCGGCACCACCTTCGCCCCCAACTGGATGGACTGGCCCATGCTCTACCAAGGCCAGCCCGTCATCGCCGCCCCCGGCATGGTCTTCTTCGTCCACATCATCGTCTTCAACGCCGAAGCCAACCTCGCCATGACCCTCGGACGAACCTGTCTCGTCACCAACAACACCGCCGAAATCCTCTCCCAAGGCGACATCGGCCTCGTCCGCAGGTAATCTCCCGCCCACCCAAGAAGAGACCCACGCCATGAAAGCCGCCCCCCTGCTGTTCGGCGCCCTGCTCACCCTCCAAACCCTCCCCGCCCCCGCTCAGACAACCGCCCAAACCACCACCCAAACCACCACCCAGTTCACCGTCAACGGCACCGTCGAAACCATCGCCCCCACCGAAATCACCCTCAAATCCACCGCCGGCCTCATCGCCCGCTTCGCCCTCTCCCCCAATCTCGTCGTCCTGCAAAACAAACCCGCCACCCTCGCCGACATCAAACCCAACGACTACGTCGCCTCCGCCGCCATCCGCGGCACCGACCACAAACTCCATTCCACCGAGCTGCGTATCTTCCCCGAAGCCCTCCGCGGCACAGGGATCGGCCAACGCCCTATGAACGACCCGCGCGGCCAAACCATGACCAACGCAACCGTCACCGGCGCCGCCATCACAGACGGTAGCAACACCATCAAAGTGACCTTCCCCGGCGGCGAGTCGGAAATGGTGGTCGACCCCGGAATCCCCGTCATCCGCATCGACACCGTGGACCGCAGCCTCGTCAAACCCGGCAGCCCCGTGCGCATCCAAGGCACCCACGACAACACCACCGACACCGTCACGCGTATTACCCTGCAGTGATCCGGCTGCGCCGGAAGCGCTCCGCGCAGCCAGGGCCCTGCCCTGGACCCGCCAGAGGCGTAAGCCTCTGGACACCATTCGTTTGAAGGGATGTCCCTGACTGCGGAGGGGGTCCGATCCGCCAGAGGGCAAAACCCGCCGGTCGGACCCCCTCCGCAGTCAGAGACACGCCTCAATGACCGGAATGCAGAAGCCCCGCCTCGAGCCGAGCCCAGCACAACATCCCTGCCGCGTGGAACGCCTCAAACAAAGCCGGATAAGTGCGTATTGTTATGATATCGTAACGAAATAGGCCAGCCAAAACCAGTCCGTCACGCCAGTTCGCAAAAATCATCGTCCGGCTCCAGGCCCGGCACGGTCACAACCGCCCCCAACCCCACCCGCAAATCGCCCCACCAGCCAGACCCCGCAACCCCAGTCGCGGTCGCGGTCGCCTCGACCGGCAAAATCTCGTCACTGCCAGAAGCCACTGCCGCCACCGGTGCGACCATTGCGGCCAGCGCCACTTCGAACCCAAGCATCCGGCACAGCGGCCGCAACGTCTTGCCCAGCCGGGGCGAGGCCGCCAACAGCGCCACCATTTCCGGATCGCCGAGTAGAAACTCCAACTGGTTCCCAAGCGCCGCCGCCTTATACGGCACCAGCCCACACAACCAGGCAAACCCGCGCGGCAACTGCGTCCCAGGCGACCGCAAACCCGCCACCCGAACCACCGAAGCCCGGCCCGGACAAAACCACC
Source organism: Rhodospirillales bacterium (assembly GCA_025352665.1). Lineage (GTDB taxonomy): Bacteria > Pseudomonadota > Alphaproteobacteria > Acetobacterales > Acetobacteraceae > CAIQQQ01. The sequence continues at coordinate 111,771 of JANXSM010000080.1, forward strand.
CGCCCCGAACCCGCCCCGCCCGGATCGCGGCGATGAGCACCAAAACCTCCCGCTCGAACCGCCGCAACCGGTTATAAACCAACAGGATCAAAGCCCCCGGCAACCCATTCCCCGCACTCCGCGCCGCCACCACCCGACACAGCCCATCAAGGACCATCGAGAAGCGATCTGTTACGGAAAGCGGGGCGAAAATTGTCATGAACAGATAATGGACATGAAAAGCTAGCCGATGCAATTACGTACTAACCCGTAGTGCAACGAAAACGCCGCTTCACCCCTCGCCATCACCTACCAGGTTAAGCCCCGCATTCCGCCGCAAAGTCGGCAACCCAACCCCCGCCGCATCGAACCCACCATCATTGGCCACCGCCTGGCCATTCAGATAACTCGAAGCCTTGCTGCACAAAAACCCAACAAGCTCAGCCATCTCCTCCACCGTCCCATAACGACCCAGCGGAATCGCATCGTAGTAATCCGACCGGATCGCCACGCTGTGCACCAGCTTCGCCATCTCCGTCTCAACCGGCCCCGGACAAACCGCATTCACCCGAACGCCATAACTGCCCAGCTCCACCGCATACTGCTTGGTCATATGAATGATCGCCGCCTTGCTGGTCCCATAAGCCACCCGCAACGTGCTCGCCCGCAGCCCGGAAATCGAAGCGATATTAACAATCGCCCCGCTCTTTTGCCGAACCATGATCGCCCCGAACGCCTGCGAGCATAAAAACGCCCCGTCCAAATTAGTGCCCAAAACATGCCGCCACTCGGCAAAAGAAGTCTCCAAAACCGGCTTGAACACCGCCACCCCCGCGTTGTTCACCAAAGCATCCACGCGCCCCCACCGCGCCATCACCGCAGAAGCCGCCGCCGCCACCTGATCCGGATCAGCCACATCGCAAACCCGAGCCAAAACATGCTCAGGTAATCCCAAACCCGCCGCAGTCGCCAAAAGCGTCTCAGCATCGCTATCGAGCAAAACCACCCGATAGCCATGCGCCAAAAACCAGCGCCCGACCCCCAACCCAATCCCCCGAGCCCCCCCGGTGACAACGGCTACAGAATGAGTTTCAGGTGATTCGGACATGGCAGGGAGCCCCTTGTGTTTGGACCGAATCGTATGCGCCCAAACCCGATGGAGCAATTCCAGCCAAGCCAGTGTCCAGAAACCTAGAAGAGAAGTCGCGGCCTAGAGCGTGATGACCGAAGGGGGAATCACCGAAAGGTCTGAATCACGCAATAAAACAAGTAGATTATCCCCTTGAGGCACGCATGCAGTTTGGCGTTGATTCACGATTAGCCGTTTATGTCAATCTTATTTTTTAGCTAACGTGATTCAGCCGTATACTCGTGTTGTAGGTTTTCCTTGCAGACATTAAACGCGGGCGCTATATTGGTGGCATGAGCAACTTCCCGGCCCTTACCGAACGCGTCGCTGGCAAACGTGCTGAAGTTCAGCAAGTTCGTCGCACGCTAGAATTGCTCGAAGTCGAGTTGAGAGTTTGGGAAAGCGCGCTGTCGCTGGTGACGGATGGCAATTTTTCCCTATCGCAGACAGAATCTACAGGAACCATCGGCAAGAAAATCGTCTCTCAAGACTTGTTCAACCCAACAGCTGGCGCGAAGTTTGGGAAGCGCGGGATGAACGCAATGTGGAAAGAGATCGCTTTCAATGTTAGTGAATTGTACCCCAACGCGTTTAACCTTGATCAGTTGAGCGAAGCTGCTGAACTAAGCGGTCACAAAATCCCACGCGCGACACTGCGCTCGCAAATGGCAAACTATGCCAAAGTTGGGCTTATCGAGCGTATTTCGGTTGGGGTGTTCAGATTAACAGATACAGGTCGCGCAGCAGCCGGCGTGCTGTCGGTCGAAAAGATTGAGCCGCCCAGCGTATGACGCGGGCGGCTCTCACTGAGTTGGGTGAACCGTACGGGTTCATCCCAACATTTAGGCGGTTGACTACCGCTACCTTCAACCCCGGTAAGAGCCGGTGAAATGGTAGGTGTTTCATGCGCAAAAAGCGCATATTAGAAGTCTAGAGATCGCGCTCCGGGTGGTTCCAGTCAAACCTCTCGGAGCGCTTTCTCCGGTTGCCGGGGTACCATCCCTTGGCAGAATCCGTCAAGCATTCCTTGCGCTTATCTTTGGTCGAGGCGCAAAAATCGCGCCGCATCAGCGAGTTTGCAGATCAGGAAGCAAGACGTGGCGTTCCTGACGTGGTTGCCGATGCCCTCTTAGGAAGCTTGCAAAAGCTTATCATACAGCCGCAAGCAACAGATCAAACATCGCATTTTCCATCTGGCGATGGTTCGAGCGATACGTGAACTCGCCAAGGTAGCGATCCATGTATTTTGCCGAGACGTGAATGTGCGTCGAACGAATGGAGCTTTTGAAAAGTTTCCAAAAGCTTTTAACGTGGTTCGTATGATGCACCGCACCGCACCGCGGCGATAGCCGTAGTAGGCCCACTCCTTAGCGCCATGCTTGACGGAGCCGTGCTTATAGCCGTCAGTAGTCAGTAAAACGTAGGCCACAAATTCATCCGTCGAGACGATGGAGCCCGGCTCCACTTTGGATGAGTTTCATTCAGCAGTATATCGGGCCACTGTCGCCGAAGTCGCATAGACAAGGCCAATCACCCAATACCCACTGACCCAACATTCCATTCGGACTCATAATGCTGGGTCAAATATTTGGATACACCTTGCGTAGTTTCCAATCTACGGGCCGCCAACCAATTCGCCCATCGCACCAGTAGAGGAGAGTGTCGAGCCCAACAGCGACCGGTGCACGCGAGCCACGAGCGTTTAACGCCTACTCCACCGCATCGCCAACAGTGCTGACTGTCGATGTAATCGCCTCCTCTCCACGTAGGAGAGCGACCCCGAAACTCCGATCACCGCCCGGAACGCAGCCGAGAAGGAGCGACGGACCGGTCAAACCCGACACAAACGGCACACCCGATCAAAGTTTATCGGCAAATACCTGAGGTCATCATTCACCCATCCCCAACTGCCTGCCCCAACAACCCCAACCCCGCCGCCCCAAAAGCCCGCATATTCGCCACCCGATCCGCTGACCCCGTCTCCAGCGTCCGGCTCATCTCAACCGGCCCCGCCACCGCAAAGCAACTATGCCCGGCCGCATCGCCATAACTGTTGCCAGTCGGCCCCGCCGCTCCCGTTTCCACCAACGCCCAGGTCGCCCCCAGCCGCACCCGCAACCGCCGCGCCATCAACATCGCGTAAGCCTCGCTCGCCGAGCGCAGCCCCTCCATGTCGGCCGAGGTGATGCCGAGCAACCCAGCCCGGGCCTGCTTGGTATAAACCACCGCACCCCCCAGAAAATAACGCGAGGCCCCGGCCTGCGCCAACAAACTGGCGGAAATCAACCCACCGGAGGACGACTCGCCCACCGCCACAGTCTCGCTCCGCGCCCGCAGCAACGCCGCGAGCGCCTCGGCCTGGGGAAGCAACGACTGCATGGCACTCTCCTGACCAGCGTTACCGCCCGACAAACACCGCCGCGCGCTTCTCCAGAAATGCCGCCTTCCCCTCCGCATGATCCGCGCTGAGGAACAGCATCGACTGCACCGTCCGCTCCCACTCCAACGCCTCCGCCAGCCCCTGCGAAAGGAACGATTTCGTCATTGCAATCGGCAGCGGCGCACTCGCTGCAAGCGACCCTGCCAGCACCAGCGCCTCCGCCTGCGCACCACCCTTCGCCACCACGCGATCAACCAGCCCGATTGTCTCCGCCCGAACCGCGTCCACCGGGGCGCCATGCAACAGCATCTGCCGCGCCCGCCCCTCGCCAATCCGCCGCGGCAGCGTGTGCAGCAACCCGAAATCGGCCACCAACCCCACTTTGCCGAACGCCGCCATGAACCGCGCATCCTCCGCCGCCACAATCGTGTCGCAGCACAGCGCCAGCGCCAGCCCCGCTCCCACCGCCCAGCCCTCAACCGCTGCCACAATCGGTTTGGAGCTTTCGATCAGCAACCGAACCAGCCGGTGACTGATCCGAAACCGCTCCCGCCCCCCGGCGATATCGGCCACGTTCATGCCCGTGACATCAGCGCCCGCCGAGAAATTGCCCCCAGCCCCGGTCAGCACAATGGCCCGCACCGAGGCATCCGCCTCCAGCACCTCCATCGCCGCCACCAGCTCCTCGCGCAACGCCATCGCCAGCGCATTGCGCCGGGCGGGAACGTCGAGCACCAGCAGCGCCGTGGCCCCCAGCCGCTCCTGTCGCAGCATCAGAAGTGCAGCGCTGCGTCGGTCGCCGCCATCAACGCCTCACGCGTCAAACCCTCGGCCATTTCCACCACATGAAATCCGTCTGCGAGAATATCCAGCACCGCCATGTTGGTGAACACGCGCTTCACCGCCCCCACCGCCGTCAGCGGATAGCTGCACCGGCGCGCCAGTTTCGAGCGACCGTCCTTGGTGGTGTGTTCCATCACCACCCACAGCCGCTTCGCCCCCGCCGCCAGATCCATCGCACCGCCGACGGCCGGCGCCGTGTCGTTCTCGCTGGTGGCCCAGTTGGCGATGTCGCCATTCTCAGCCACCTCGAACGCCCCCAGCACGCACAGATCGATATGCCCGCCGCGGATCATCGCAAAGCTGTCGGCGTGATGCACATAGGCACCCCCCTCCCGCAGCGTCACATACTGCTTGCCCGCATTGATCAGCCAAGGGTCCACTTCCCCCTCCGCCGGCGCCGGCCCCATGCCAAGCACGCCGTTCTCGGAATGAAAGATCACCTCGCGCGAGGCCTCCACGTGGTCCGCCACCAGGGTGGGAATGCCGATGCCCAGGTTCACATACCACCCCTCGGGAATATCGGCTGCCACGCGCGCCGCCATCTGCGGACGGGTCCAAAGGTTCATGCTGTCACTCCTGGCACATGGATGACGCGATTGACGAAAATCCCGGGCGTTACGATCGCCTCCGGGTCCAGCGATCCCAACGGCACGATATGATACGCCTGCACAATGGTCATCCGCCCGGCCGTTGCCATCACCGCGTTGAAGTTGCGGCCGGATTTGTTGTAGGTCAGGTTCCCCCAACGATCCGCATTCCACGCTTCCACCAACGCCACATCGCCGTGCAACGCGGTCTCTAAAATCATCATCCGCCCGTCGATCTCGCGCACTTCCTTGCCCTCGGCCAGCTTGGTGCCCACGCCGGTCGGCGTATAGAACCCGCCCACCCCGGCGCCGGCCGCGCGCATCCGCTCGGCAAGTGTCCCCTGTGGCACAATCTCCAGCTCCAGCCGCCCCGCGCGATACAGTTCCTCGAACACCACCGAACCCGAACTGCGCGGATAGCTGCAGATGATCCGGCGAACCCGCCCCAGCTCCATCAGCAGCGCCAGCCCGGTCCGTCCCGTCCCCGCATTGTTCGCGACGACAACAAGATCTTTGGCGCCTTGCTCGATCAGCCCGTCCAACAGCGCATCTGGCTGCCCGACCGAGCCGAAACCGCCGAGCAGCACCGTGCTGCCATCGGCAATCCCCGCCATCGCCTCGGCCATGCTGCGGACAATCTTGTCGATCATTCCTATGCCATCCCGTCAGAGGTCTTCCGGCTTAACCCCGTGGTCCGGATGGCACAAGCTCCAGCACCGCATCCGCCGCAAACGCCCCCGATGCCGTCGCAAACACCGGATTAAGGTCGATCGCCAGCAGCCGCGGCCCCGCCTGGTGCGCAAACACCGAAAGGCGAGACAGCATCCCCGCCAGTGCTCCAATGTCGCAAGGCACCGTCCCCCGCGCCCCGGTCAACAGCCCCAATCCCCGAATGGAACGGATCATCGCCTCCGCCTCAACCACCCCAAACGGGCACCGCCGCAGCACGACATCCCCGAGCAACTCAACAAATATGCCGCCCAGCCCAAACACCGCGATCGGCCCGAACACCGGGTCCCGATGGATCCCCATGATGCACTCCACCCCGCGCGTCTGCTGGCACACCAGCACCCCCGCCACCCGCGCCCCCGCAGGTGCGCGCGAAACCAGCGTGGCAAACCCGGCCCTGACGGCGTCAGCCGAGTCAACCCCTATCAGCACGCCACCGATTTCAGACTTGTGCAGAATATCCGGCGACAAAATCTTCATCACCACCGGAAAGCCAAACCCCTCCGCCACCACAACCGCCTGCTCCGCATCCACGCAGGCCCGCTCAGCCACGATGTCGATCCCCGCCAACCCGAGCAACAGCTTCGCCTCAGCCTCATCGGGTGCAAACTCCGGCAAGGAAAGCGGCAAGATTTCGGGCAACGCCGAAAACGCGGGTGCCGCAAAGGCCTCGCCAAACCGCCCCATCGCATGCAACGCCACCACCGCGCGCGTCGGGTCCTCGAACACCAGAAACCCATCTGCCTCATACGCCGCAACAACATCCGCCGAGGCGATCACATTCAGCGCATAAAGCCGGTCGGGATGGCGCGACACCACTGCCCCCAGCTCCGCCCGTATCTTCGGCGCCAGCGACGCCACGCCGCCTGCCTGGGTAAAGAATGCCAGCACCGAGCGATACCCGCCATGCTCCACCATCGCCTCGGCAAAATGGCCGATCAGACTCGTGTCATTGAAAACCTGCGCGGTGCAGTCAACAGGGTTGCGCGGGCTCGCAAACGGCACCCGCGCCAGCAGCGCCTGCTGCGCCGCCTCGGGCATTTCAGGCATGGCCAACCCCAACTGCTCCGCGACATCGCTGACCAGCACGCCCGCCCCGCCCGAAAGCGTGATCATCCCCAGCGTGTTCCCCACCGGATAAATCCGCCGCGTCGCCGCATACACGATGTCGACCATCTCCTCGGTCGTCCGCGCCCGCACCACCGCGAAATCGCCCAGCACCGCCGAAGTCACCGCATCGTCGCCGGTAAGAGACGCCGTATGAGACTGCGCGGCACTTCGCCCAAGCCTGCTGCGCCCCACCTTCATCATCACCACCGGCTTGCGCGCCGCACGCGCTGCCGCAAGCGCTGCCAGAAAGCTGTCGCTCTCGTGAATCCCCTCCGCATACGCCGCGATCACCTCGGTCTCAGGGTCCTCCGCCAACCACCCGATCACATCGCCGATCGTCACATCCGCTTCATTGCCCGTCGTCACCACAACCGGCGTGCCAATCCCCCGATTGCGCATCAACGAAAAGATATGCGTGCCATAGGCGCCAGACTGGCTGGCGATCCCAACGCGCCCAGCCGGCGAAAACCCCGCCTCAAGCGAGGATGAAAAAATCGGATAATACCCCAGCCGATCGTTGAACAACCCAAGACAGTTCGGCCCCAGCAAGCGCATTCCCGAAGCCCGCGCCGCCCGCACCATCTCCGCCTGCGCCGAAGTCTCCGGTCCACACCGGCTCGGATCGACCTCCGCAAACCCTGCTGTAAACACAATGGCGGCACGCACCCCCATCCGCGCCAACTCCGCCACCGCCTCAACGGCAAGCCCGCCGGAAACCGCCACAATCGCCACATCCGGCACCTCCGGCAGCTCCGCCAGAGACGCATACGCCGGCAAACCCTGGATTTCCGACCGGTTTGGATTGACCGGAAAAATCCGCCCGCCAAACCCACGTTGCAGCATATAAGCAATCGGCCGCCCCCCGATCCGCGTTGGATCGGAGGAAGCGCCCAGCACCGTGATCGACCGCGGCGCCAACATCGGCGTCAAACTCGAGAACCTGTTGGCTTCAGTCATCAAATTATGTCTCCGCCCCCCACATCAAACCGTCGAGGCGGGCCGCTGGCAAGCCGGCACCAGGCCTGACGCCTTTACATCACCAACTGTTCAGCACGGCTGGCGTTGAGCACGCGGCGCGCGCGGTCCATGTCCATGGTGCCTTCCCAGCGCGCGATGACGATGCTGGCCACCGCGTTGCCATAAAGGTTGGTGATGGAGCGGGCTTCGCTCATGAACCGATCCACGGCGAACACCAGCACGATGCTGGCCACTGGGATTTTGCCGTTCAGCGTGGCCAGCGTGGCCGCCAGGGTAATGAATCCACCGCCGGTAATCGCGGCAGCCCCTTTGGACGTCAGCAGCAGGATCAATAGAATAAACGCCCAATCTTCCAGGCTCAGCGGAATATTCAGCGCCTGCGAGATGAACGCGATCGCCATGGTGAAGTAGATCGAGGTGCCATCGAGGTTGAACGCATAGCCCAGCGGGATCACCAGCCCCACCAGTGACTGGCCGCAGCCGAGCCGTTCCATCTTCTCCATCAGCGTCGGCAGCGCCGCCTCGGAGGACGAGGTGCCAAGAACGATGAAGAACTCATCGCTGAGATAGCGCATCAACTTGAAGATATTCAGCCCGCACAGCGCCATCACCGTGCCGAGCACGACAAATATGAACACCGCGCAAGTGATGTAGAAGGCGCCCATCAGCCAGGCCAACGAGAACAACGTGCGAATGCCGTAGGTGCCGATCACGAAGGCCATTGCCCCGAACGCCCCGATTGGCGCCACCTTCATGATCAGCCCCACCAGGCGGAAGAAGGCGTGGCTGACTTCGTCCAAGATGTTGACGAGCTGCTTGCCCCGCTCGCCCAGCTGCGCGCAGGCGATGCCGAACAGCACGGCAAAGAACAGCACCGGCAGAATGTCGCCGCGGGCGAACGCGCCCACCACCGTGTCCGGAATGATGTTGAGGATGAAGTCGGTCACCGAGGTGTGCGGCGCGTTGATGTAGCTCGCCACCGCCTTCGAATCGAGGCGCGCCGGATCGGCGTTCACGCCCGCCCCGGGCTCGACCACGAAACCGACCAAAAGCCCGATCAGCATAGCGAAGGTGGTGAGCACCTCGAAATACAGGATCGTCTTGATGCCGATCCGCCCGACCGCGGCGCTGTCGGAAAGTTTGCCGATACCAACCACAACCGTCAGGAACACGATCGGTGCGATCAGCATCCGCACCAGCTTGATGAAGCCGTTGCCGAGTGGCGCCATCTCCTTCGCAAGGTCCGGCGCGAACTGGCCCAGCAACACGCCCGCCACCACGGCGATCAGCACCTGAAGATACAGCGTCTTGGATACGTTCGCCCGGCTCACGCTTTGTGACATTCTGTCATCCTCCCAGATACGCGCGCGCCACCGCCGGGTTATCGGCAACCTCATCCGCAGGACCATGCAGCACGATGGTGCCGGTCTCGATCACATAGGCGGTATCAGCGACTTCAAGCGCGGCAGAGGCATTTTGTTCGACCAGCAGAATCGTCGTGCCCTCGTTCTTGAGAGCCGTGATGATGGCAAATATCTCGTCCACGAACATCGGTGCCAGGCCCATGCTGGGCTCGTCCAGCAGCAGCAGCCGCGGTTGGCCCATCAGCGCCCGGCCCATCGCCAGCATCTGCTGCTCGCCCCCGCTCATCGAGCCAGCCAACTGGCCCAGGCGTTCGCGCAGCCGTGGAAACCGTTGCAACACCTGGTCGCGCCGGCGCGCAATCTCGCCACGATCCGACACCAGCCAGGCGCCCAGCGTCAAATTCTCATCCACGGTCAGCTCAGCGAACACCTGCCGCCCCTCCGGCACCTGCAACAGGCCCAGCGCTGCCACCTGGTGCGGCCGCAGCCCCGCGATATCCGTGCCATCGAACACAATGCGCCCTGCCCGCGGCCGGATCAGCCCCGAGATCGCCCGCATCGTGGTGGTTTTGCCGGCCCCATTGGCGCCGATCATGCACACCACCTGCCCCGCGCCCACTTCGAGGTCGAGCGCATGCACCGCCTCGGTGCGGCCATAGGCAACCGTCACGCCATGCAGCGAAAGCAGGCTCATGCGTGCGCCGCCCGCAGCTTGGCGGCCAGGCGCGCGCCGAGATAGGCCTCCACCACAGCAGGCTCCGATCGCACCGCCGCCGGTTTTCCCTCAAAGATCTTGCGCCCGAAATTCAGCACCGTGATGTGGTCCGACAGCGACATCACGAACCCCATGTCATGCTCGACCAGCAGCACCGTGGTGCCCGCATCGGCGATGCGCCGCACCAGCCCGGCCAGGGCCGTGGTCTCAGCCGGATTCATTCCCGCCGCCGGCTCGTCGAGCAGCAGCAGCAGCGGCTGGCCGGCCATGGCGCGGGCAATCTCCAGCCGACGCTGATCGCCGTACGGCAGGCTCGATGCCGGCTGTGCCGCACGCTCGGACAGACCCACCAACGCCAGTGCCTCGCGCGCTGCCGCCACCGCCTGGCGTTCCTCGGAGCGAAACCCCGGCAGCCGCAGGGCAATGCTGACAAGCGAGGCGCGCAGCCGGGCGTGCGCGCCAGTGAGCACGTTCTCCAGCACCGACATCTCACCGAAGATGCGGATGTTTTGAAACGTCCGCCCGATGCCCAAGGCCGCGCGCACATGGGTGGGCCGCGCCGTCACATCTTGCCCGGCCAAGTGGATGCTTCCCTCGCTCGGCACCACCAACCCCGAAATCAGATTGAACAGCGTGGTCTTGCCCGCGCCGTTCGGCCCGATCACGGCGTGAATGCCGCCCCGCGGCACCACGAGATCGACATGATCGACCGCCACCAACCCGGCATAGCGCCGCGTCAGGCCGCAGGTTTCAAGCAGGTTCATGCCGCTCGCCTGCGCATGCGCCAGCCGAGCAGCCCGTGCGGCAGGAACAGCACCGCCACCACGATGATCAATCCGTTGAACACCAGCCGCAAATCCGAGAACCCGCGCAGCAGCTCTGGCAACAGGGTCAAAATCCATGCCCCCACCACAGGCGCGACCGGCGTGCCGATGCCGCCGAGCAGCGCGAAGGACAGGATCGTCACCGCCGGTTCAAACCCGTATTCGTTGGGTCCGATGAAACTCGACTGATGCGCCGAAAGACAGCCGGCGATCCCGGCCAGCACGGCCGAGGCCACCAAGGCGCCCAGCTGATAGCCCGGCACATTCACCCCCATCACGGCGGCGGCCGTCGCGTCCTCGCGCATCGCCTCCATGGCCCGGCCGATGCGGCTGCGGCCGACCAGCCACAGGCCCAGCAAGGCCAGGATCAGCATGCCGAAGATCATCCAGGTCTGCGCTCTCTCGGGTATTCCGTTGATCCCCAGGGCACCGCCGAACACATCCACATTCAGGTAAAGTGCCCGCAGCACCTCGCCCAGCCCGATCGTGGCGATCGCCAGATACACGCCCGACAGCCGCAGCGTCGGCACGCCCACAGCAAGTGCAAACAGCACCGGCACCAGGCAGCTCGCGGGCAGCACCACATAAAAGGGCAGTTTCAGCGTCAGCGTCATCAACACCGAGGAATACGCCCCCAGCCCCATGAACGCCGCCTGGCCCAGCGACAGCTGACCGACCGCCAGCACCACATACATCGACAGCGCCAGCAGCCCGTTGATCCCCAGCGAGTTGATGAGATGCCCGTAGGTCCACAGGAAATCGTCAAGACCCGCCGGGATCGTCCAGTCTGATGCAAGCCAGGCGGGCATCATGCGCGCCGCACCGTGGAGGTGCCGAACAACCCCTGCGGACGCGTCCACAGCACGGCGACCAAAATCATGAAGGCCACCGCCTCCTTCAGGCTGGACGCGAGATACCCGGCGGTGAGCACCTCCAGCACCCCCAGCAGCAGCCCCGCGATCAAGGCGCCTCTGATATCGCCGAGCCCACCGACGATGATGACGACAAAACCGCGCAGCATCATCGACTCGCCCATGAAGGGCTGAATGGCATTGAAGTTGAGCCCGATCAGAACGCCCCCGGCTCCCGCCAGCAGGCCCGACAGAAACGACACCAATGCCGCCGCTCGCCCGGTGTTGATGCCCATCAGACCCGCCGCATCTGGCCGCTCCGCCATCGCGCGCAACGCCAGCCCCAACCGCGTGCCGCGCAGCAGGAACAGCAGGGCCGCCACCAGCACGGCGGTCGCCACCAGGATCAGAATCTGCGCCTGGGTGATGCGAAGCCCTGCAATGTCATAGGCCTCCGCCGAAATCAGCCCAGGCGGCAGCCGCTGCACGTCGGGCCCCACCCACGCCGTCATCCCCGCATACAGCGCCAGCACGCCGCCGATGGTCACCATGAGAGAGGCCAACTCCGGCGCATTCTTGCGCCGCAGCCGGGTCAGCAGCAAAAAGTCGATCACCACCGCGATCAAGCCGGCGCCCACGGAGGCCACGGGCAGCGCCACCCAGATCGGTGCGCCCAGATGCCGCGTGAGCCAAAGGGCCAAGAAGGCGCCCGCGGTGAAATAGAACCCGTAGGTCAGATTGACCACCCGTAGCACGCCGAAGGTGAGCGTGAACCCGAGTGCGAACAAGGCATAGGTGGCGCCGAGCAGGACGCCGTTGACGAGCTGCTGCGCAAGCATCGTGCGGGGGACCAGACACAGATAAGGCCCGGCACGGAGATCGTGCACGGGCCTTGCTCATAGAACAGTCATAAATGCAGCGCCACCCGCCCGTGACGGTAAGCACCTACGTCGTCAAATCAGTCTCTGGCGATGCGTTTATTCCAACACCACGAACTTTCCGCCCTGCATGGTCAGCACGACTACGCCTGAGGTGGACGCGGGATCGCGCCCCGGCGTGAACTGAAACGCGCCCATCACGCCCGAATAATCGGTCTTGAGCAGCGCATCGCGCACCTTCTCAGAGTCCGCAGCACCAGCACGATCAATGGCTGCGGCCAGGATCTTCAGCGCGTCATAGGACTGCGCGGCAAACTGGTCCGGGTCCTTGTTGAACCGCGCCCTGAAGGCCGCCACGAAGTCGGCATTGACCTGGTCCTTCTTGGCGATGAACCACGGCGAACCCACGATCAGGCCGTCCGCCGCAGGCCCCGCGATCTCGCCGAGTTTGGGCGAGTTGGCGCCATTGCCGCCGATGAACTGGGTTTCCTTGCCAAACCCAAGCTGGCGCGCCTGCAGCAACACCCCAGCCGTTGGCTCCACCAGAGCAGACAACCCGATCGCATCTGGCTTCAGCGCCTTGATCTTGGTGAGCTGGGCGGAAAAATCGGAGTCCTTGCTGCCGAACGTCTCGATGGCGACGATCTTGAGGCCCACCTTGTCGGCGGTCGCCTTCATCACCTCGAAGCCAGACTTCGCGAACGCCTCGTCATTGGCATACATCAGCGCGATCGTCTTGACGCCCCGCGCCATCGCCGCCTTCAACGTCACTGGCAGCACGTCACTCTCGGGCAGCGAGGTGCGGAACACATAGTCGCCGATCGCCGTGACACCCGTGGCCGTGGTGGACGTGCCGATGATCGGGATCTTGCGCTCGTTCACCACCGGGCCGATGGCGAACATCTCGGTCGAAAGGGTCGGCCCGATGATGGCGATCACCTTGTCGCGGCCGATCAGCTTGCGCGCGGCATTCAGCCCCTGGTCCTTCTGCCCGGCGCTGTCCTCCACGATGAGAGCGATCTTGCGGCCGCCGAGCACCCCCTTCGCATTGACCTCGTCAAGAGCCAGTTCCATGCCGGACTTGATGGCGATACCGTAGGCCGCGGCGGGACCGCTCAGAATCTCGACGGAGCCAACCGGTATTGGCTGCGCCATGACCGCCGAAGTCTGTGCCAGCACAGGCGTTGCGATCAGCAGTGTGGCAAGCAATGTCCTGCGCAGCATTGGCGGTCTCCCCCGGAACGATTTGGCGAAAACCTAATCCAACGCTGCCGCAGGTCAAGCAAGCCCTTGCCAGCGCATCGCTGCCGGGCGATCCAGGTGCCATGAGCAATACCCTGCGGATCGCCACCTGGAACATCAACTCGTTGCGGCTGCGCCTGCCGCTGCTGACCCGACTGGTCGAGGCACTCAACCCCGACATCATCTGCCTGCAGGAAACCAAGGTGCCGGACGAGCTGTTCCCGGACACGACCTTGCCAGAGCTCGGCTATCCGCATTTCCTGCGAAAGGGCATGAAAGGCTACAACGGCGTGGCCATCCTCTCCCGCGTGCCGATCAAACAGGTGCCGGACATGCCGCTCTGGTGCGGCAAGGATGACTGCCGCCACATCGCAGCCCAGATCGACCTGCCACGCGGGCCACTCATTGTGCATAATTTCTATGTCCCCGCCGGCGGCGACGAACCGGACCGCGCGATCAACGTGAAATTCGGCCACAAGCTCGACCTCGTCGCCGAAGCCACCGCCTGGTTCCGCGCCCAGCCGCCCCGCCGCGCGGTGTTGGTCGGCGACCTCAACATCGCGCCCCTGGAACACGATGTGTGGGGGCACAAACAGCTTCTGAAAGTGGTCAGCCACACGCCGGTCGAGGTCAAAGGCCTGCTCGAATGGCAGTCGGAAGGCTTCATCGACGCGGTTCGCCAACATGTCCCCCACGAACAGAAACTGTACACCTGGTGGTCATATCGCAACCGTGATTGGCGCCTTTCCGATCGCGGCCGCAGGCTTGACCATGTATGGATCACACCGGATCTGACCTCGAACGGGTTTGAAATTCTCAAGGATGCACGCGACTGGCCGCAGACATCGGACCATGTGCCGGTCTGCGTCGAGGTGGGAGTGTAAAAATCGGGAGACAATAAAGAATGCGGGCAGGATTCGTGGCGGTTCTGTTGACCGCGGTTTCATATCCGGCCCTCTGCCAAACCTTCCCGGCCCCCGCCATCTCCCAGGGCCCCGCGCCGATCACCGACACCACCAACAACAACGCCGGCGTCAACCTGCCCAGCGGCAACTCCGCCGGCGGCGCCGTCACCTCCATCGTCACCGACCCGGGCAATCCCGCCACCATCTGGCTCGGCACCGCCAACGGCGGCGTCTGGCGCAGCACCAATGCCGGGCTGAGCTTCCAGCCGCTGACCGACCGGCAGTCCTCGCTGTCGATCGGCGCCCTCACCTTGAACCCGACCAGCCCGGCCAATACCCGCACGCTGGTCGCAGGCTTCGGCAATTTCAGCAACGCGAGCAATTCCGGCGGCGCGCTGAACGGCCTGCTGATCAGCACCAACGGCGGCATCAACTGGTCACCGCTCGGCCAGACCGATCTCACCGGCTACAACATCGGCGGCGTGGTCGCCAACGGCCAGTACATCCTGGCCGCCTCCCCGGATGCAGCCGGAGCGCTGTTCCGCAGCGACAATGCCGGCGTGTCGTTCACCTCGGTTCCAGGCTTCGGCGGCGCCGTCACCGGGCTGGTGGCCGATCCGTCCAAGCCCGGGCGCCTGTACGCCGCAATCGTTCCGGCAAACGCGGCGCAGGCGAAGGTGCTGATGAGCCCCGACAACGGCGCCACCTGGACCACCGTGTTCAGCGCCACCCAGGCCGGCAACATCATCGGCACGCAAACGCCCGTCATCGGCGCCACCACCACGCTGCGCATCAACGTGGGCCCCACCGGGGCGCTGGCGATCGGCGTCGTCAACAAGACCACCCTGCCCGACGGCGCGCAGCCGCAGGGGCTGTTCCTGTCGACCAACCCGGCCAGCACGGCCTTCACCTCGCTCAGCCTGCCGCTCGCCACAACCAAGGACGGGCTGGTGTTCGGCCTCAACCCCGGCGGCCAGGCGCTGCTGAACTTCGCGCTGGCGATCGATCCCAACAATCCCAACGTCGTCTACGTCTCAGGCGACCGCCAGGCGCTGACGAAGGCCGGCGAAACCCAGGACCCCGGCAACACCCCGGGCCAACAACCCAACACGGTCGGCGCCACCACCTACACCGCCACCGTCTTCAAGGTGGTGCTGCAGCCAGACGGCAGCAGCCTCTACCAGGCGATCACCGACAACTTCACCGGCAACAAAACCGCCCCCCACGCCGACACCCGCGCCATCGCCTTCAACGCGGCGAGCCAGCTGCTGCTGGCCAGCGACGGCGGGCTCTACGCGCGCAGCCAACCCAGCAGTGCCACCGGCGACTGGAACAGCCTGAACGGCGGCCTCAGCGCCATCGAAAGCTACAAGGCGGCGTACGACCCGATCAGCCGGCGCATCGTGGCGGCCGCCCAGGACAACGGCGCGTTCGGCCAGGTCGCCCCCGGTGGGCTCATCTATTCCGACCTCGCCGGCGGCGACGGCTTCAACGCAGCCGTTGACGCCAAGACCCTGGCCGCCCAGGGCCAGTCGATCCTGTATGTCGGCACCAATTCGCTGGCGCTGCAGCGCCTGGTGACCAACGCCGCGGGCCAGTCCGTGCGCGGCGACGTGCTCGCGCCGATGGCCGTGACCCCCGCAGGGGCGGTGGCTCTGAAAGACTATGAGAACCCGAACCCCAAGGTCGCGGCCCCCGACCTGCCGCTCGGCGCCCAGTTCGCGCTCAACCGCGTCGACCCCTCGCGGGTCGCCGTCGGCAGCCTGCGGGTCTATGTCGGCCAGCTCGACCCCGCGGCCTTCACCGGCTCCCCTCCCAGCGTGCCGATGTTGCTGACCGATCTCAGCGGCCGCAACCTCGGCAACGTCTCGGCCCTCGCCTACGGGGCCGCCGACAATCCCGGTGCCCTGATCGCAGGCATCGGCAGCACCGTCTTCGTCAGCACCGCGACGACACCCGCACCGGGCACGCTCGTGGCCAGCCCCGCGGGGCCGCTCGGCGGCGCGATCAACACCCTGGTGTTCGACCCCGATCGCTTCCAGCACTTCTTCGCCACCACCGGCACCACCGTGATGGAGACGGTGAACAGCGGCAAAACCTTCGCCAATCTGAGCGGCAACCTGCCCACCACCTTCCAGAATGTGAACGCCGCCGAATTCATCAGCAACAACGGGGTCCGCGCCCTGTTCGCCGGCGGCACCAACGCGGTCGCCAACGCGCAAAGCCCGGTTTATGTGGCGCTCGACGGCACCCTCGCCACCTGGTCAGCCTTCGGCACCGGCCTGCCCAACGCGCTGGTCAACCAGCTCACCTACACCCCGCAATCCGACCTGCTGCTGGTCAGCACACTCGGCCGCGGCGTCTTTACCGTGAACGACGTCACCAGCTATTTCAGCACCGCGCTGGCCCTGCAGTTCGGCTTCGCCGGCAACGACAGCACGCCGGTCGCAAGCCAGGTCACCGACGGCGTCAACACAGGCAACGCGTTCTCCCGCGGCCTGGTAAAGCGTGGCGCCGGCACGCTCACCCTCGCGGTTCCCGCCAGCTACAGCGGCACCACCGGCATCACCGCCGGCACGCTGCGCACCACGGCCCCCAACGTGCTCGTCGCCACCTCCGACCACACGATCGCCCCCGGCGCCCTGCTCGACCTCAACAGCTTCAACCAAACCATCGGCAGCCTGGCTGGCGGCGGCCAGGTGAACCTTGGCGCGGCCACCCTCACCACCGGCGGCAGCAATGCCAGCACCAGCTTCGCAGGCGCGATCGCGGGCAGCGGCGGCGTCACCAAAGCCGGCACCGGCACCTTCACCCTGGCAGGCACCAGCAGCTACACCGGCGCCACCACCGTCAGCCTGGGAACCCTCGCGATCACCGCCGGCAGCGTGCTTGCCAGCAACGTCTCGGTCACCAGCGGCGCCACCCTGGCCACCGTCCCAGGCCAGCCCGGCGCGCCCCCGATCCAGCTCGCCGCCCTCACCACCCAGCCCGGCAGCATGCTGCGCATCAACCCCACCCAAGGCAATCGCCCCGCCATCGCCGCAACCGGCGCGGTCAGCCTGTCCGGCACCGTGATCGTGCAGCCAACGCCAGACCAGGAAATCGACAAGGCCGTGCTGCCGCTCATCACCGGCAGCGTGGTCACCGACAACCGCGCGATGGTCAGCGCCATCGGCCCACTGCGCGCGGTGGCAGACCCCGTCCCCGGCGGCTTCTCGGTCATGCTGGTCAGCGGCGAAACCAGCCTCGCCCAAGGCCCCGTGCAAACAGCAGTGGCCACCGTGCTCGACAGCGGCGCCCAGGCCACCCTGCGCCTGCCGCTGCAACTCGCCCTGCTGACCGACGATGTGATCGGCCAGCAAAACGACCTGCGCGCCCTGTCCGGCGTCGGCCTCACCGGCTACGAAACCGCCGCGGTCGTGGCCGCCCAACGCTTCCAGGACGCCATCGCCGGCCACATCGCAGACGCCGGCACGGCCGCCGCCCTCGCCCGCCAGATGGCGCTCTCCGCCGGCGCCACCAGGCTCGCCTCCGCCGCCGGCGCGCTGGACCCCGCCCTGCTGCTGGCCGCCAGCACCGCACTGACACCGGAGCCGAACGCCTCCGGCCGGGTGTGGCTGCAGGCGGCCGGCGGCTTCTCCAACCTGTCCGGCCACGCCGACGCACCCAGCGTACGCACCACCGGCGGCGGCGTGGTGTTCGGCGTCGAGAAGGTGCTGAACGCGGGCGCCCTGGTCGGCCTCGCCGCCGGCTACGACAGCACCGCCGTCGCCACCAGCCAACTCAACGGCGCCTCGCGCGTGGACGGCTACCGCATCGCAGCCTACGCCCGCATGAGCCTGGGCGAGCGCCTGCCCTGGCTCGGCGGCAGCCTCGCCTATTCCCGCAGCAGGGCCACCGGCGGCCGCACCCTGGCCCTCGGCCTCGACGGCCCGTTCCCCACCGGAGGCAGTGTCAGCGACAAGATCGACGGCAACACCTTCGCAGGCCAGCTCCAGCTCGGCCAACGCTTCACCGTCGCAGGCTTCGACCTGGTACCCACCGCAGCAATCCAGGCGCTGCGCTACGAACAAGGCTCGTTCACCGAAACCGGCACCACCGGCGCCGAACTGGCCGTCGGCGGCCGCACCCGCACCAGCCTGCGCAGCGTGCTCGGCGCCATCGTCAGCCGCGCCGTCAACCTGACGGATGGCATGGTGCTCAGCCCCGCCGCCAGCCTCGGCTGGGCCCATGAATTCGCCGACCGCGGATCCGTGCTGAACGCCGCCTTCGCCACCGGCGGCAACAGCTTCCGCATCGACGGCGCGGTGCCCGGCCGCGACGCAGCCCTGCTGGGCCTGTCCGCAACCCTGCAGGCCAACACAAAGCTTGCGATCTACCTCGCCTACAACGCCGCGCTCGCCCAGCGCTCCACCGGCCAGGGCATCACCGGCGGCATCCGCTACACCTGGTAGAAGCGGCCAAGCAATCAGCCAAGCCGCTTGACCATGTAGACCCGCCGCAACCCCTTCTCCTCGACCCGATGGGTTTCGACGTAGCCGATCCGCGCGTAGAGCCCGATGTTCTCCGTCATCGCCTCGTTCGTGTAGAGCCGGATCGCGCTGTACCCCGACGCCCTCGCCGCGGCCTCGGCGAACTCGAGCAACCGCCGCCCCAACCCAAGCCCTTGCGCATTCGGCGAAACGGCCAAATTCTCGGGCAGCATCGCGGCCTCCTCAGGGATCAGCACGAGCAATCCCTGCACCTCGTCCTCATGCGCCACGACATGCACGCGGCCCGCCGCAATCAGCGCGCCATAGTCATCCAGCATCGGACCCGGCTCCCGCCCGATCCGCACCACGTGGTGGCCATAGGCGGCCCGGACGATCCACTCGACCGCCGCAAGATCCGCACCCGTGGCCGGCCGGATCACGTCACGACGCCAGCGCCCGCATTTCGGCATACAGGTCGGACTTGCCTTCAAACCCGATGCCCGGCAGCTCCGGCATGGTGATATGCCCGTCGACCACCTTCACCCCGTCCGGAAAGCCCCCGTACGGCTGGAACAGATCCGGATAGCTCTCGTTGCCACCCAACCCCAGCCCCGCCGCGATGTTCAGCGACATCTGATGCCCACCATGGGGAATGCACCGGCTGGGCGACCAGCCCGCCACCTCCAAAACCTTCAGCGTGCGCTGGTATTCGCACAACCCATAGGACAGCGCGCAATCGAACTGCAGCCAGTCCCGATCCGGCCGCATACCGCCGTAGCGCAGCAAATTGCGCGCATCCTGATGGCTGAACAGATTCTCCCCCGTCGCCATCGGCCCCGGATAGAATTCCGCCAGCCCCGCCTGCAACTGGTAGTCGAGCGGATCGCCGACCTCCTCATACCAGAACAGCGGAAAGTCGCGCAGCATCTTCGCGTAAGCAATGCCGGTCTCCAGATCGAACCGCCCGTTGGCATCCACCGCCAACTGCGCCTGGCTTCCAATCTCCGCCAGCACCGCCTCGATCCGCACCCGATCCTCCTCGATCGAGGCCCCGCCGATCTTCATCTTGACCACGTTGTAGCCACGGTCGAGATAGCCACGCATCTCCGCGCGCAACGCCGAAAGATCCTTGCCCGGATAGTAATAACCCCCCGCCGCATACACGAACACACGCGGATCCGCAGTGCGCCCATGCCGCTCCGCCAGCAGCCGGAACAAAGGCTTGCCCGCGATCTTGGCCACCGCATCCCACACCGCCATGTCGATCGTGCCGACGGCCACCGACCGCTCGCCATGCCCGCCCGGCTTCTCGTTCCGCATCAGGCAGGACCAGATCCGGTCAGGATCCAGATTATCCCCTGTCGCATCCAGCAATGTCTTCGGGTCCGCCTCCCGGATACGCCCGGCGAACCGCTCGCGGATCAACCCACCCTGGCCATAGCGCCCGTTCGAGTTGAACCCGTAACCCACCACCCGCCTGCCATCGCGCATCACGTTCGTGACGACAGCCACCAGGCTCGTGGTCATCTTGCTGAAGTCGATATACGCATTGCGAATGGGCGAGGCGATCGGCTTGGTCACCTCCAGAACGTCGACAATCTCAACCGCCATCAAAAATCTCCAATCCGATGCCCGACGCTACCCACCCACCAGCGGCAGCCCCACATAATTCTCAGCCAAAGTCGTCGAAGCCGCCCGCGACCCCGTCACATAGTCAAGCTCCGCCAGTTGCACGCGCTGGTCGAATGCGCCAGCACCTTCGAAGTTGTGCAGCATCGACGTCATCCACCACGAGAACCGCTGCACCTTCCAAACCCGCCGCAGACAGTTGGCAGAATAGTCATCAAGTCCCGCGTCGCCGCGGCTGGCATAATGCTGACCCAAAGCCTGTGACAGCACCGCCACATCCCCGACCGCAAGGTTCATCCCCTTCGCCCCCGTCGGCGGCACGATATGCGCGGCATCGCCCAACAGAAACAGCCGCCCCGCCCGCATCGGCTCGGCCACGAAGCTGCGCATCGCCGTCACACTCTTCTGAATGATCGGCCCCTCCGTCAGCACAAACCCCTGATCGTCCGCAAGCCGGGTGTGCAGCTCGCTCCAGATCCGATCCGCCGACCAGGCATTGGCATCCTCATCCGGCGGGCATTGCAGATAGAACCGCCCGATCGTGGGCGAACGCATCGACAGCAGCGCAAACCCGTTGGCATGGCGGGCATACACCAACTCATCGGAGGACGGCGCCACCTCGGCGAGAATCCCCAGCCAGCCGAACGGATACACCCGGTCGTACTCGGTGATGAAACCCTCCGGCAGCGAAGGCCGACAAATCCCATGAAACCCATCACACCCGGCAATGAAGTCGCAGTCCAAAACCTGCGCCACGCCCTCCTGCGTGAACCGGATCTGCGGCGCATCGCCTTCATGCCCCTCCACGCTGACATCGCTGACCTCAAAACGAATATCGCCGCCAGCCGCGAGCCGCACCGCCACCAAATCGCGCACCACCTCATGCTGGCCGTACACCATGACGGACTTGCCAGTCAGCTCCTGGAAATCGATCCGCCGGCTCTGCCCGCCAAACCGCAGGACGATGCCATGATGCGCCAGCCCCTCGCGATCCATCCGCGCCCCCAGCCCGCACGCGCGCAACAACTCGGCCGCCCCATGCTCCAGCACGCCGGCACGGATGCGGTTCTCGATATAGCTGCGGCTGCGGGTTTCCAGCACCACGCTGTCAATCCCCTGCAAATGCAGCAGATGCGAAAGCAGCAGCCCGGCGGGCCCCGCGCCGACAATGCCGATCTGGGTTTTCATGCATGTTTCCTCAGACGATTTCACCGGTTATCGCCACGCCCGTCCCACCACGCCATGCACGTCTGCCCGCGAGTCTTGCACTTCTTCACTGGCCTCGTTCCACAATTTGACGCACACCCCGGCTTGGAACAGTTTGGTTGCGATCGAACCAGGCCAATAAAAGTTCGTCGAGGGAAGCATATGTTCATGATCGCGCGCCGCCTTCTGTTCACCCTGTCCGTTATAGCACTGCCCGCCAGCCTGCTGTGCGCCACAGCCGTTGTCGCCGCCGAGCCGATCCGCGTCGGCATCACCATCTCCACCACCGGCCCCGCCGCCTCGCTCGGCATCCCCCAGCGCAACTCGGTCGCCCTGATGCCCAAAACGATCGACGGCCACGATGTTGAATACATCGTGCTCGACGATGCCGCCGACAGCTCCAAGGCCGTCGCCAACGCCCGCAAGCTGATCGACCAGGACAAGGTGGACGTGCTGATCGGCTCTTCCACCACCCCCGCCTCGCTCGCCATGATCGGCGTCGCCGCGGAAAAGCAGATCCCGATGATCTCGCTGGCCGCCTCCGCCGCCCTCATCCAGCCGATGGACGCCCAGCGCCACTGGGTCTTCAAAGCCCCACAGAACGACAGCCTGATGGCCGACGCCATCGCCGCCCACATGGCCGCCAACGGCGTGAAAACCGTCGCCTTCATCGGCTTCAACGACGCCTATGGCGACGGCTGGTCCACCGAATTCACCCGCGCCGCGGCCGCCCAAGGCATCACCATCACCGACAGCGAGCGCTTCGCCCGCGCCGACAGCAGCGTCACTGGCCAAACCCTCAAAATGATGGCCACCAAACCGCAGGCCGTGCTGGTCGCCGGCGCCGGCACCCCCGCCGCCTTGCCACAGAAAACCCTGCGCGAGCGCGGCTTCACCGGCGTGATCTACCAAACCCACGGCATCGCCAACAATGACTTCCTGCGCGTCGGCGGCAAAGACGTCGAAGGCACCATCCTGCCCGCCGGCCCCATGCTCGTCGCCTCACAACTCCCCGACAGCAACCCCATCAAAAAAGTCGCCACCGACTACATCACCCGCTACGAGGCCGCCAACGGCGCCGGCTCGGTCGCAACCTTCGGCGCCCACGCCTACGACGCCATGCTCCTCGTCCAGGCCGCCATCCCGGCCGCCCTCCAAAAAGGCGAGCCCGGTACCCAAGCCTTCCGAACCGGCCTGCGCGACGGCATCGAAAACCTGCATAACGTCGTCCTCAACCATGGCATCTCAACCATGTCCCCCACCGACCACAACGGCTTTGACGCCCGCGCCCGCGTCATGGTCACCATCAAAAACAGCACCTGGACCCTGCTGCCTTGAGGCTCGGTTGAGCCTTGTGTCGAGGCAGCAAGGCGAG
>JANXSM010000144.1 GCA_025352665.1 Rhodospirillales bacterium
AGGGCCAGGTGCTGACCCAGACCGCGAAATTCTGGTTCGAGGCAACGGCGGACATCTGCCCCAACCACGTGATCGCCTACCCCGACCCCAACGTGGTGATCGGCCAACGGCTCGACATCCTGCCCGTCGAAATCGTGGTGCGCGACTATCTCGCGGGCACCACCGGCACCTCGATCCTGACGATGTACAAATCCGGCCAACGCGACATGTACGCCATCACCCTGCCGGACGGCCTGCGCGACAACCAGCGCCTGCCACGCCCCATCATCACCCCAACCACCAAGGCGTTCGACGGCGCCCACGACGCCCCCCTCAGTGCCGCCGACATCGTAGACCGCGGCCTGCTCACCGCAGCCCAATGGCAGCAGCTGCAGGACTATGCCTTCGCCCTGTTCGCCCGCGGCCAGATGCTCGCCGCCGACCGCGGCCTGATCCTGGTCGACACCAAATACGAGTTCGGCACCGACGCCCATGGCCGCATCGTGCTGGCCGACGAAATCCACACCCCCGACAGCAGCCGCTACTGGTTCGCCGAAACCTACCAGCAGGCCTTCGAAGCCGGCGAACGCCCGCAAAGCTTCGACAAGGATTTCGTCCGCGCCTGGGTCACCGCCCGCTGCGACCCATACCGCGAGCCGGTGCCTGAAATCCCCGAGGAAATCATCCTGCAGGCCGCCCTGGTCTATATCGACGCCTTCGAAATGATCACCGGCCAGACCTTCGAACTCCCACCGGACGAGCCCCCCCTGGCCCGCATCCGCCGCAACCTCGCCGGCTATTTCCCGAGGGGGTGAACCCTCCGCCTGCGTTGCGCCGATCCTCTTGCCGCTCCGCCCCGCGCCTCAAAGGCCCAGCCTCCGGCAGCGGTCGCGAGCGCGAGCCTTGGCCCGCGGAGCAGGCCGGCGCGCGCTACCAGCCCGCTCAAGCCGGGTTGGTATTATGTCAGGCTGTCGTTTGGGATGCGCGCAGCCGCTGCGCGTAGACGTTGATCACGAGTGCCAAAAGAAGAATCATCCCGCGGATTAGGATCTTCAGGAAGCTGTCGATCCGCACGTGATCCAGCCCGTTGTTCAACACGCCAAGCACGAGCAGCCCTACGATGGTATTGCCGATACCACCCTGCCCGCCGAACAGGCTGGTTCCGCCTACGACGACTGCGGAAATGGAATCCAGAAGATAATTGTCGAACTCGTCCTGCTGCGCACTGCCGAAATGCGCCACGCCGAGCATGCCGGCGAGTCCGGCGCACACGGCCGAGATGAGCAGCACGGCGGCCAGAACGAGGCGCACGTTCACGCCAGAATACTCGGCCGCCTCCCTGTTGCCACCAACCATATAAACGGTGCGGCCGAAGACCGTGTAAGTCAGCACGATATGGCCGAGCAGGAGAACGATTGCGGCCACAACAACAATCCACGGTACTGGCCCGATCGACCCTGCACCCA
This sequence comes from Rhodospirillales bacterium, assembly GCA_025352665.1. Taxonomy (GTDB): domain Bacteria; phylum Pseudomonadota; class Alphaproteobacteria; order Acetobacterales; family Acetobacteraceae; genus CAIQQQ01. Next base: position 1,446 of record JANXSM010000144.1, read on the forward strand.
ACGTGGCGATGATACCCGGAACATTATAGGCGATTTGCCCGCGAACGAGCATTGCACCGATCCCCGATCCGATCTGCAGCATCGCCAAAGTCATGATGAAAGATGGAATGCCGATCACCGTGACCCCGAACGCCGTGACGGCCCCGAGCGCCAGGCTGCCGAGTATCGCCAGCCCAATTGCCAATCCGCCCGGCAATGGCATGTTCGCGATGTTGACGCTGCTGTCCTGCATCGTGAAAAATGCCACCAGAATGCCCACGGCATTCGCAACACTGGCAACGCTCAGGTCGATTTCGCCGCACAGGATGACGAAGGTGAGGCCCGCCGCGATGATGCCCGTGACCGAGACCTGGCGCAGAATGTTGGCGACGTTGTCCCAGGTGGTGAACGACGGGCTCGCAACGCTAAACAATGCAATCAGCGCGAGCAATGTCGCGAACGGCGCGATATTGCGCAGCTGGCTTCGCAACCACAGCAGGCGGCTCGCCTTACGCGTAAGCTCAACGGCGGCATTGGATGGGGTCATGGATGGAATGTCCTCACGCAACCGCCAGCAATCGATCCTTGCTGACTGTTTCGGCTGCAAACTCATGAACGATGGTGCCGCGCTTCATCACCAGGATGCGGTCCGCCAGTGACAGGATCGTCTCTGGCTCGGTCGAGACGACCACGACCGCAATGCCCTTTGCCCGAAGATCTTTGACGATCGTGAGCACGTCATCTTTGGCACCGACATCCATCCCGCGTGTCGGCTCGCTGAGTACGAGTACTTGTGGCAGGTGGGTCAGCCACTTCGCCAGTGCAACCTTCTGCTGGTTGCCGCCGGACAACGTGCCAAGCAGCCGGTCCACCGAAGCCGGACGGATTTGAAGGTGTTTCACATGGCCGGCTGCAATTGCCCGCTCCTGAGCGGGCCGTAGCCAAAGCCTGGAGATGCGACCGAGGATGCTGATCGACATATTCTTGTAGATTGGCTCCTGGGCGAACAACATGCTGCGCCGGCTTTCCGGCAGGAACGCGATTCCCGCCCGGCGGGCCTGCGCGGTGTTGCGCAGCAGCAGAGGCCGCCCCTTCAGTATCACCTGGCCCGCTCGCAACCTGGTCTTTCCAAACAATGCTCGCGCCAGCTCGAGCTGCCCGGATCCCATAAAGCCGTAGATTCCCAGCACCTCGCCGGCCCGAGCCTGCAACGAGACGTCGTGAAAGCCAGGACCCGTGATGCCTTGCGTCTCCAGCACGACAGGGGCGGATGGCCGGCTGTCGAGCGCGATCTCACCGAGGTAGCTTTCCTCCAGCGCCCGATGTCCTGCACCGATCATGCGGTCGATGATCCAGGCTTTGTCGACGTACGCCACCGCAGCCGTCTCGATGCGACGCCCATTGCGAAAGATCGTGATCCGATCGGACACCCGCAGGATATCATCAAGGAAGTGCGAGATGAACACGATGCTGCGGCCACCAAGGCGCACGCGCCGCAGCAGGCCGAACAGCACCTCGACCTCCGGCGGCGAAAGAGCCGAGGTCGGCTCGTCCAGGATAATGATGCGAGCCCCAGACGACAGCACCCGCGCGATCTCGACCAGTTGCTGCAGACCGAGCGGCAGGCCTCCGATGGTGGCCCTTGGATCGACGTCGATTCCAAGCTCTCTCAGGTAATCGGTTGCCTTGCGCGTCATCGCGGCCCAGTCGATCAGGCCCAGCCGCGTGGTCGGCTGCGCGCCAAGCATGACGTTCTCGGCCACCGACAGCTCGGGTATGATGCTGAGCTCCTGGTGAACCATTCCAATCCCGGCCGCACGCGCGGAGCGGGCCGAATGATGTCGAACCTGCTTGCCGGCAACGCACATGGTGCCGTCGTATTCAGTATGAACGCCGGCGATGATCTTCATCAGCGTGCTTTTGCCAGCACCGTTCTCGCCAACGAGGCCGTGAATCTCCCCGGGTTCGAGCGTGAAATCCACGTCCTGAAGAGCCACCACGCCGCCGAACGACTTGCTGATGCCCTTCAGTTCGAGCGGCGTGACGGGGCGTGGCACCGCAGCTAGATCAGGAAGTGGCTTTCCATCCAGGCCATCCCCGGAGCGTTGGCCTTGGTCACCACCGGGCCATCGGTGATGATGCTTTTCGGGATCATGCCGGCGCCTGCCCCGGCTTTCTCGCCCGAGACAACCGCGGCGACGCCCGCGAGGATGGCCCCGCCATGAATGCGGCACGATGGATTGCGCACTGTCGCGTGCATCCGCCCATCACTGACGGCGGCCAAAGCGGGAGGCATCGCATCACAGCCGCCGATCAGGATGCCGGTCCGCCCCCGGGCCTTCATAACGTTGTAGGCCGCCAGCGCCATGTCGTCATTGTGGAAATAGGCAGCATCGATCTTTGGATATTTGGTCAGCAACGTGTCCCAAAGCCGGGAGACTTTCGACACATCCCAATCCCCTGGTGTTGTATCGACGACTTCGATCCCTGGATTCTTTTTGATCACCGAGTCAAAGCCTCGCGCACGCCCCTGCGCGCCGGTATGGCCGAGCGCCCCCTGGGTCATGGTGACGATGCCTTTGCCGCCGATCGCATCAACCAAAGCCTGCGTGACGGATGCCCCCATGAACTCGTTGTCGGGTGCCAGGAAGCTGTGAACGCCGATGCTGTCGAGAGGCGCTATCAGCGTATCCATGTCGATAACCGGCGTGCCGGCGTCGATCATCTTCTTGACCGGGGCTGTCAAAGTGCCGATGCCGAACGCCTGAATGGCCACGAAGTCCCACTTCTGGCTCGACATATTCTCGACAGCGCTGCGCTGTTTCGTGGCGTTCAACTCGCCGTCGAACCACGTCACCTCGACGTTGAACATGCGCCCCCAGTATTCGGCGGCCTGTTTGCCCTGGGCGCACCAGGTCGCCTGGAGCCCGGCGTTGGAGAAGGCAGCCTTCAGTGGCTTTTCAGACCGCCCGGTTTCGCGCGCCACAGACTGCGCGTGCGCGGGGCTGATGCCAACCCCCCCGAGCAGACCGGCCAGCATCGTGCCCCCTGCCGCGTGGACGAAATCCCGCCGGTTCGCGCTCAAGCTATCAGCGCCGATGATGGTTTGGGCCATTGGTTCCCCCTGCGTCGCGGCCTCTTTTCGGGCCGAGTGAGCGCAATGATCTTTTGCCTCGGCACTCGCAGGCGTCAAGAGAATACTGAAATGCCGATCAATTTATTAAATCGCATCATTAAATCGTGTGTTGAATCGCAAATACGCTGGGAAAGATGCAGTTGTGTGGCCCGCACGGAAACGTGCAAATCAAACCGAACTTTGAACGGAAGGGTTAAAGTAAGGAAGTTCTTGCATCGTCACTTTAAAACCATATCGTGATGTCGGTGCAAAAAAGGATCCTTGACGGTTCGCCGGACCGATGGGGTACGACTGAAGGACGGCTTGCTCAAGCGGCCGCCTAAAAAAGTTTGGAAACGTGAAGGAGAGTAAAATGAAACGCCTCGTCGCGCCGGCTTTGGCCGGAATAGCGCTGGCCCTCGGGTTGATCAGCACATCTGCGTTCGCGCAGAAGAAGGAGCTTGTGCTTCTGACAAACGCATCCGCCGACTTCTGGACGATCGCAAAGCGCGGCGTTGAGAAGGCGCAGGCCGAGTTACCAAATTATATGTGCAGTCTGGTGTTGCCGAGCGACTTTTCGGCCGCCGGTCAGCGCTCGGTGCTGGATACGCTTGTGGCGCGTGGCGTGGCCGGCATCTCCATTTCGGTGGTTGACGCAACTCATTCCGTCGAGACGCTGAACCGCGTGGCCGAGAAGGTCGTGCTGTTCACAACAGACAGCGATGCCGCCAATTCGAAGCGCTTGGTCTATATCGGCACAGACAATTTTGCCGCGGGTGAGCAGGCAGGTTCCGAGATCAAGAAGGCGCTGCCTTCAGGTGGCAAGATCGTGCTTTTTGTGGGTTCGCTCGACAGTGCCAATGCGCGTGAGCGCGTGGACGGTATCAAAAAGGCGATCAGCGGCACAAAGATCGAGGTTGTCGACGTTCGCACAGATGAAACGGACCAGGCCAAAGCACGTCGCAACGTCGAGGATATTCTAACAAAATACCCTGATATCGACCTGTTATCTGGCCTCTATTCCTATAATACACCCCAGATATACAATGCATTGAAGGAATCGGGTAAGGCTGGAAAAGTAAAGGTCGTGGGGTTCGACGAAGGCCAGTTAACGCTCAAGGGAATCGCCGACGGTACGATTATTTCGACGATCGTGCAGCAGCCATATGAGTTCGGCTACCAATCGATGAAAGGGTTGGCGAAGGTCATTGAGGGAGACAAGTCCTTTATTCCCCAGGACGGCAAAATCATTGTCCCCACGAAGGTGATCAACAAAGAAAACGTCGCCGAGTTTCAATCGACCATGAAGCAGCTTCTGTCAAAGAACTGATATTGAACGGCGATGCACCAAAAAGTCCCGCTCGCCTTTGGGAGGCGAGCGGGAACGCATTGTTTCTGTCCATCCGGCGACAGAGAAGTTTGACCGACTGTCCCCTCGCCCTCGGAATCCACGTATGATCAAGCCGCTTATCGAACTGATCGGGATCACAAAGGTCTATCCCGGGGTCACGGCGCTCAACGACGTGAGTCTTCAGGTCAATGCGGGCGAGGTGCTTGGCCTGATCGGCGAGAACGGCGCTGGAAAGTCCACTCTGATGAAGATCCTGGGCGGCGTCGTCGCACCCACCCATGGCACCATACGCCTCGACGGGCTGGATCACGGGTCGCTGACGATCGCGCTGGCGAAACACGCCCGCATTGCCTTCGTCCATCAGGAACTCAACCTGTTCGAGAACCTCAATGTCGCGGCCAACGTTTTCATTGGCCGCGAGCCGGTGACTGGTGGCTTTTTGAAGCTCATCGACAGCACCGTATTGCACCGCCGCGTCGCCCCGTTGTTGAAACGCCTCGGCGCCGACTTCTTGCCCGACGCGCTGGTTGCCGATCTTTCCCTGGCGCAAAGGCAACTCGTGGAAATCGCCAAGGCCCTGTCGATCGACGCCCGAGTGATCATCATGGATGAACCGACCTCGAGCTTGACCTTGTCGGAAACGAATAACCTCCTGGCCGTCATCGAAGATCTCAAGGTGCAGGGTGTATCGGTGATCTACATCTCGCACAGGCTCGGCGAAATCATGGATTGTGCGAGCCGGGTGGTATGCCTGCGGGACGGTCGCGTGGTGGGCGAACTTTCAGGCGCCCAGATGACACATGGCGCCATGATTCGGCTCATGATCGGCCGAGATCTGAAATCCGTTTATGTCCCACCGGCCACTTCGCATTGTGGCGCGGGATTGGAAATCATTGGCCTTGTCACGCGTGCCTTCCCGGATCGCGAGGTCACATTGTCGGTGCGGCGTGGCGAGATCCTTGGCCTTGCCGGCCTGGTGGGTTCGGGTCGCACGTCGCTCGCCCGCACCGTGTTCGGCGTCGATACGGCCTTGGGAGGTGAAATCCGGCTGAACGGCAAACAAGTCAGCACGACTTCGCCGCGTGAGGCCATCGACCAGGGCATTTATTTGGTGCCGGAAGACCGCAAGCGGTCGGGCCTGGTTTTAAACATGCCGATCGCGCAGAACGTGACACTGGCCAACCTCCCCCGTTTCGCCCGCCTCATGCTTGTCAATCGTGCATCGGAAGCGCGCGTCTCGGAAATCCAGCGCACGCGCCTTCGCATCAAGGCACCGTCGCATCACACCGAGGTCGTGACACTATCGGGAGGCAATCAGCAAAAGGTCGTGTTGGCGAAATGGCTTTCCATGACACCACTCGTGGTGATCTTCGATGAGCCGACGCGAGGGATCGACGTCGGCGCAAAGAGCGAGATCTACGAATTGATACGCGAACTGGCCGATAGCGGAGTATCGATTCTAATGATCTCATCGGACATGGAGGAGGTGATCGGCGTGGCAGACCGCATCGCCGTCATGCATGAGGGCCGGATCAGCGGCGTGCTCGACCGGGATCAGTTCAGCGAATACAACGTTTTGCAGCTGGCCGTCGGTCACGCGCCGGACGAGGCCATGGTGAACGATCCGCGGCCGACTGAGCTGTCGTGGGGCGCCTGATGGTCTCCAAGAAGGAACTCGCTTTGCTGCTGCTGATCCTTGTGATCGGCGGCATCACCGCGTTGATCAACCCGTTGTTCCTGTCGCAGGTCAACATCGGCAACCTCGCCAATCTCGTTGGCATTTACGGGGTTTTCTCGATCGGTGCAGGCCTGGTGATCATTACGGGTGGAATTGACCTCTCTGTCGGGTCAATGTTCGCTCTCCTTGGCGTTATACTCATATATTTGCTTGTCGATCTGGCCTTGCCCTGGCCGCTCGCACTCCTGCTGATCGTGATGGCCGGAGCCGTGCTCGGCGCGATCCAGGGATTTCTGGTGACGAAAGCCCGCGTACAGCCATTCGTGGTGACGTTGTGCGGGCTGCTGATCTACCGGGGCCTGGCACGCTACATCACCGCGGACGCCTCGATGGGGTTTGGCTATGGCGATGACTTCGACACGTTGTCCAATCTCGCCTCGGGCCGCCTTCTGGGAGTGCCACATACCTTGATCCTGCTGATTGGCATTTCGCTGGTCATGGGAGTGGTCGTGCATAAATCGGTATTTGGCCGCTATCTTTATGCAGTCGGCAAGAACGAGGAGGCCGCACGCTTTTCGGGAATTCGTACTGGTAGCGTCATTGCTGCCGCGTATGTCCTCTCGGGACTGTTGGCGGGAATCACGACTATTCTTCTCGTATTCTACACGAACTCTGTGGTTCCGTCGTCTTTTGGAAGCTTCTACGAGCTATACGGCATCGCCGCCGCCGTCCTTGGCGGGTGTTCGCTACGAGGCGGGGAGGGTTCGATCCTCGGTATTCTTCTGGGAACTGTTCTGCTGCAAGTTCTGCAGAATTTGGTCAATATTCTGGGCATACCCAGTTCGCTCAACTTCGCGGTGATGGGCACGGTCATTCTTGCGGGCGTGCTGGCCGATCAGATGCTTCAGACACGCCGCAAAGCTGCGTTCACGATTTCCAGCACCGCTGTCACACGATCAGCGCCGACGTCTTAGAGCGTGATGACCGAGGGTGGAATCACCGGAAGGTCTGAATCACGCGATAAAACAGAGAGCTAGAGCGGGATGATGTCGCCGATCAGACGTCATCCCGCTCTGGCTGACGTCCTGGCCGACGGCTCGCAGGCGGTCTCAGTCACTTATAGCGGGTTCAGCCTCGACGCCGTCGCCGATGACGTTCGAACCCTCAACCTGCAAGCAGGTTTCGGTGCTCGAACGCCGTTGGCTCGGCAAAGGGGGCCACGCATTCTGCCCCCCGCCTTGCTTGTTTGCTTACGCAGCGCGCGCCAATGAGATGGCTTTCCAGAGGCGTTCAGGTGTGGCTGGCATATCGACGTGGGTAACGCCGACCGGGATGAGGGCGTCGACGATGGCGTTGATGACAGCGGGGGGGCTGCCGACGGCACCGGCTTCGCCGGCGCCTTTGACGCCGAGCGGGTTGGAGAGGCAGGGGACTTCGACGAACTCAACTTCGATGTTGGGCAAGTCGTCGGCGCGAGGCAGGGCGTAGTCCATGAACGAGCCAGATAGCAGCTGGCCGCTTTCGGCATCGTAGCTGGTGCGTTCCAGGACGGCCTGGCCGAAGCCCTGGGCCACGCCGCCGTGCACCTGGCCGCGCACAATCATCGGGTTCACGGCCTTGCCCACATCGTCCACCACGATGTAGCGCACGACCTCGACCACGCCGGTATCGGGGTCGATTTCCACTTCGGCGATGTGACAGCCGTTGGGGAAGGTGCCGACGATGGTTTCGCAGAGTTCGGCTGCATCGAGCGTCACCACGTCCTCGCCCTTGTTGGCGCGGGCGCGTTGGCCGGCGGCGAGTGCCACGATATCGATGCCGCGATCGGTGCCGACGATGGAGAACCGGCCCTGGTCGAACACGATGTCGGCGGGGGCGGCTTCCAGCACATCGGAGGCGGCCTGCTTGCCTTTTTCGATGACCGAGCTGGCGGTGAGCAGGATGGCCTGGCCTTCGGAATACAGGCTGCGGGCGCCGCCGGTACCGCCGCCGGTGGGGATGCGGTCGGTATCGCCCTGGCGGATGCGCACTTTGTCGCCGTCGACGCCGAGCTGGTCGACGGTGAGCTGCACGTACGCGGTTTCGTGCCCCTGGCCGGTGGATTGGGTGCCAACGTAGACATCGATGTAGCCATCGTCGGCAAAGGCGATTTCGGCGCGTTCGGTCGCCGCACCGCCAGTGGCCTCAAGGTAGTAGGCCATGCCGATGCCGCGCTGCTTGCCGCGTTTGGCGCTCTCGGCGCGACGGGCCTCGAAGCCGGCCCATTCGCTTTTTGCCAGGGCGGCATCCAGCACGATACGGAAGTCGCCGCTGTCGTAGAGCTTGCCCACCGGAGTCTTGTGCGGCATCTGGCTGGGCAGGACCATGTTGCGGCGGCGGATTTCCACGCGGTCCATGCCGATCTCGCGGGCGGCGGCATCGATCAGCCGCTCCACGAGGTAGTTGCTTTCAGGGCGTCCAGCGCCGCGGTAGGCGTCGACCGGAACGGTGTTGGTGAACACGCCGATAACGTTGGCGTAGACCGCCTGGAAGCCATACACGCTGGCGAGCACGCCGGTGCCGGCGCCGGTGGGAATGAACGGGGCGAACAGCGACAGATAGGCGCCCATGTTGGCGACGTTGCGCGTGCGCAGGGCCAGGAATTTGCCGTCCTTGTCGAGCGCGATCTCACCCAGGGTGATGTTGTCGCGGCCATGCGTGTCGGACAGAAAGGCCTCGGAGCGTTCGGACGCCCATTTGACCGGCTTGCCCAGCTTGCGCGCGGCGTAGCTGGTCAGCACGTGCTCGGCGTAGACGAAAATCTTCATGCCGAAGCCGCCGCCGACATCGGGGGTGATGATGCGGAAGCTCTCCGCGCCGGTTTTGAACACGGAATTGCCCAGCACATTCTTCAGCACCCAGCCGCCTTGCGTGTTGGTGCGCAGCGTGAAGCGGCCTTCGTCAAAGCTTGCCAGCGCCGCGCGGGCCTCCATCGAGGCGACCACGACGCGGTTGTTCACCACGGTCAGCTGCGTGGTGTGGGCGGCGGATTTGAAGAGCTCGTCGGTCAGGTCCTTCTGGCCGATCTCCCAGTCAAATACCTTGTTCCCAGCCGCTTGCGGCCAGACCTGGGCGACACCGGCATCGAGTGCCGTGGCGAGGTCGGTGGTCGACGGCAGCACGTCATATTCGACCAGGATCGCCTCGGCGGCGTCACGCGCGGCTTCGATCGTGTTGGCGACGACGAAGGCCACGGGGTCGCCGGCGTGGCGCACAGCGCCGCGGGCGAGCACGGGGTGGCCGGGGTTCTGGATGGCGCTGCCGTCGCGGTTCTTGATCAGCGCCTGGCAGGGCAGATCGCCGATGCCGTCGGCGTCCAGCTCCCGGTGGGTATAGATGGCGGCGACGCCGGGCAGGGCGGCCGCGGCGGCGGTGTCGATCGACAGGATCGTGGCCGCCGCATGCGGGCTGCGCAGGACGATGCCGTGCAGCTCGCCGGGGAGCGTCATGTCGTCGGTGTAGGAGCCGTCACCCTTCAGGAGGCGGGGATCTTCTACGCGGCGGATGGGCTGGGCGAGGCCGAACTTGGTCATGGCGTCTCTCTCCGGAGTTAGATGGTTGTCTCTAAGTTACCCTGAATGCCGCGAACGCCAAGGGGCATGCGTTCAATGCGCGGAACGGTCGCCGGAAAGTTTGCGCTTGGCCCATTCACGCGCGGTCTGGAAAGTGACGTAGAGCATGGGGATGAGGAAGATGCCGAAGGTTGAGGCGGCGATCATGCCGGCGAACACCGGCAGGCCCACGGCGCGGCGGGACAGCATGGCGGCCCCTTCGGCATAGACCAGCGGCACCAGGCCCAGGATGAAGGCGATCGACGTCATCATCACGGCGCGAAACCGGGTTTTGGCGCCAAGCGCCGCGGCTTCGGAGATGCCGAGCCCGGCCTCACGCTGCTCCTTGGCGAATTCGACGATCAGGATGCCGTTCTTGGCGGCGAGTGCGATCAGCACCACGAGGCCGACCTGGGCGTAGAGGTTGAGGGGGCTGGCCGCCAGGGTGAGGCCGACCAGCGCCCCGAGCACGCCGACTGCGACGGAGAGCAGCACCGGGATGGGGATAACCCAGCTTTCATACAGGGCGACCAGGAACAGGTAGGCGAACAGCACGGCCAGCGCCAGGATCGAGCCAGTCTGCCCGCCGGCCTTGACCTCCTGGTACGCGGTGCCGGTCCATTCGAAGTCGTAGCCGGCGGGCAGGCTGCGTTTGGACAGCTCGGTCATCGCAGCCAGCGCGACACCGGAGGAGACACCGGGTTTGGGCGAGCCGTTGATGGTGATGGAGCGGTAGTTGTTGTAGCGGCTGATGGTTTGCGGGCCGAGCACGATGCGGGCATCGGCGATCGAGCGCAGCGGCACCATGGTGCCCTGCTTGTTGCGGACGAAGATGCGCCAGATGTCGGCGATTTCGGTACGGTCGGCCGCCTCGCCTTGAATGTTCACCTGCCAGGTGCGGCCGAACAGGTTGAAATCATTGACGTAGATGCCGCCGAGCGTCGCCTGCAGCGCCTGAAACACGTCGGTGATCGACAGCCCCACGGCCTGGGCCTTGTCGCGGTCGATGTCGAGGAACAGCGAGGGCGTGCTGGCGGAGAAGGTGGAATACACCCGCGTCAGCCGTGGGTCGGCGTTGGCCGAGCCGACCAGGCCCCCCAACACGCCGGCCATCTCGGTGGTGTCGCGGCCTTCGAGGTTCTGTAGCTGGTATTCGAAGCCGGAGCCGTTGCCGATGCCGATGATGGGCGGCAAATTGGCGGGGAACACCGCGGCCTCGCGGATCTGGCTGACGGCTGCGAACACGCGCCCGATAACCGCCTGCACGCCGTCGCCTGGGCCAGTGCGTTCGGCGAACGGCTTGAGGCGGGCGACCATGAACAGGGCGTTGCTCTGGGCGCCCCCGTCGAGCAGCGAGAAGCCAACGATGGACAACGTGTTGCTGATCTGCGGGATGCCCGCCAGCACCTTCTCGATCTTTTTGGCGACCTCGCGCGAGCGGCTGACCGACGCGCCGTCCGGCAACTGGCCGAAGATGAAGAAGGCGCCCTGGTCTTCCTCCGGCAGAAACCCCTGCGGCGTGCGCTGCGCCAGGCCGAAGGCGCCGGCGCCGATCACGGCGACCAGCACGAGGGAGAGCACCGACAGGCGCAACAGCCGGGTGACGATGCTGGCGTAGCCGTTGCGCACCCAGTCGATGCCGTTGGAGACGCGGCCCATGATGCCGTGGCGCGCCCCGGTATGGCGCAGCAGCACGCCGCACAGTGCCGGCGACAGGGTCAATGCGTTGATGGCCGAGATCACCATGGCGACGCTGATGGTGACGGCGAACTGGCGGAACAGCGTGCCGGAGATGCCGGGGATGAAGCCGATCGGCACGAACACCGACAGCAGCACCAGGGTGATGGCGACGATCGGGCCGGTGATCTGCGCCATCGCCTTCTTGGTGGCGGCCTTGGGGGACAGGCCGGGCTCCTCGTCCAGCACGCGTTCGACGTTCTCGACCACCACGATCGCGTCGTCCACCACGATGCCGATGGCCAGCACCATGGCGAGCAGCGAGACCGTGTTGGCGGAATAGCCGAGCAGCAGCAGCACCGCGAAGGTGCCGATCAGGGAGACGGGCACGGCGACCAGCGGAATGAAGGTGGCGCGCACGTTGCCCAGGAACAGGAACACCACGATGACAACCAGCACGAAGGCCTCGAGCAGGGTTTTGAGGACCTCGCTGATCGTGTCGGTGACGAAGGTGGTGCTGTCGTAGAACACCATCTTTTTCAGGCCCTCGGGGAAGCGCGTCTCGAGCTGGTCGAGCGTGGCATTCACGCGGCTGGCCGTGGTGACGGCGTTGGCGCCGGGGGCGAGATAGATCGCGATGGTGACGGAGGGGTTGCCGTTCAGCCGGCTCTCGCTGTCCTGGGTGGCAGCCCCCAGCTCCACCCGTGCCACGTCGCGCACCCGCAGCACCGAGCCATCCGGGTTGGCGCGCACCACGATGTTGGCGAATTCCTCGGGCGTGGACAGCCGGCCCTTGGTCTGCAGGTTGATCTGGAACGAGGTGTCCTCGTCGATCGGGCGTGAACCCAGGCGTCCCACCGGGGCCTGGATGTTCTGGCTCTGGATGGCGTTGAGGATGTCTGAAGGGGCCAGGTTGAGGCTGATCAGGCGGTCGGTGCGAAACCAGATGCGCATCGAGTAGTCGAGGGCGCCGAACAGGGCTGCCTGGCCCACGCCGGGCACCCGGCTCAGCGTGTCCAGCACGTTGATGGTGACGTAGTTGGACAGGAACAGCGGGGTCTGCTTGCCGCCCTCCGAGTAGAACTGCAGGAACTCCAGGATGGCGGAGCTGCGCTTCTGGACGGTGACGCCGTTCTTCTGCACCTCCGCCGGCAGTCTGGAGAGGGCGGACTGCACGCGGTTGTTGACGTTGACGGTGTTGATGTCGGGGTTGGTGCCCTGCTCGAAACTCACCGACAGCGAGTAGCTGCCGTCATTGGCGGAGTTCGACTTCATATAGATCATCTTGTCGACGCCGTTGACCTGCGCCTCCAAGGGCTGGGCGACGGTGGTCTCGACGACGGCGGCCGACGCACCCGGGTAGCGCGCCGTCACCTGCACGGTGGGTGGCACGATGTCGGGGAACTGGCTGACCGGGATCTGGGTGAGGGCGATCAGGCCTGCGAGCGTGGTGACGATCGCGATGACCACGGCCATGCGCGGCCGGTCGACGAAAACATCGGAGAACATGCGCTCAGCCTTTAGCTGGCGGAGCGGGGGCCGGGGGGGCGGTGGCCGGCACAGCCGGTGCGGGGGCGATCGGGGCCGGATTGACGACAGCGCCCGGGCGCACCCGCTGCAGCCCTTCTGCGATGACGGTGTCGCCTTCGGAGATCCCCGAGGTGATGACCGCGGTGGCCGGCGTCGACTGGCCGAGCTGGATGCGGCGGATCTGCGCCTTTTTGTCGCCGTCCACGACATAGACGAAATTGCCGGCCTGGTCGGACAGCACGGCCGCCCGCGGCACCGTGAGCGCCTGCACCGGCTGGCTGCCTTCGACGGTGACGGTAACGAAGGAGCCGTCGATCAGGTCGCGGTTGCCTGCCTCGCCCAGCTTCGCTCCGGGGCGCAGCGGGTTGGGCATGACGGCGCGCAGGTTGACGGTATCGGTCGAGGCGGAGACCGACGGGTCGACGTAATCGAGCTTGCCGGTCTGGGCGTAGCGCGTGCCGTCTGGCAGCAGGATACGCACCACCACGCCGCCGAAGCCGCCCTTGTCGCTGTAGCGATTGCGCAGATCCAGCGCCGCGCGCAGCGATATCGGGAACACCACATACATCGGGTCCTGGCTGACCACGGTGGTGAGTGCTCCGCTGGCCGGGCCCACCACGTTGCCGACCGAAACGGTGGAGCGGGCGATCTTGCCGGCCATGGGGGCGCGGATCTCGGTGTAGTCGAGATTGATCTGCGAGGCCTTCAGCTGCGCCTGGGCGGCTAGCAGCAGGGCTGCCTGGCTGGCTTGGCTGGCCTCTCGGTCATCGACGGTGGAGCGCTGGCCGGCGGGCGTGTTGAGCAGCGATTGCGCCCGGTTGAGCGTGATCTGGGCGTTGCGCAGCAGTGCCTGGTTCTGCGCGACAGCCGCCTGCTTGGCCTGCACGTCAGCCTCGAACGGGGCGCGTTCGAGGCGATACAGCAGGTCGCTCTTGGCGACTTCGGCGCCCTCGGTGAACAGTCGCTCGGCGATGAAGGCGGTCACGCGGGCGAGAATATCGACCTTGTCGACCGCCTGCACCCGGCCGACGAAGTTGCTGGTTTCGGTGACAGGACGTTTGGCCGCGACCACCACGCCAACCGAAGCCGGGCCGCCGGGACCGACCTGGGCGCGGGCCGGTGTGGCTGAGACCGCCATCGCGAGGCTGAGGAGGACAGCGAAACGACGCATGGGTGATCCTCGGAACAATTCGTGCTGCGATGCAACCGCGAGCGTAACATGGCACAGTGGACGCCGCCGTGCGCGGGTTTTGCTGGTCGTGCGGGGTTTGTGCGATCTTGTCATCCTGGACGAAATACCGGGGAGGCAACGATGGGCGAGAAGGTCACGGTCTGCGAGGTGGGTCCGCGGGATGGGTTGCAGATGGCGCACGGCATCATGCCGACGCCGGTGAAGACCCGCTGGATCGCCGCGATCGCCGCCGCCGGGGTGCCGGAGATCGAGGTCGGCAGTTTCGTCTCGCCCCGGCTGATCCCGCAGATGGCCGATACCGCCGAGATCGTGCGAAGCGCCGTGCTGCGGCCGGGGGTGCTGATCGTGGCGCTCGCCCCTAATCTGCGGGGAGCCCAGGACGCCTATGCGGCGGGGGCGCATCGCATCAGCGTGCCGGTGTCGGCAAGCTTCGGGCACAGCCGAGCCAATCTCAACCGCTTGCCGGGCGAGCAGGTGGCGGAGGTCGCGCGCATCGTCGCCTGGGTGCGGGCGCAGCCGCGCCGCATGGAGGTGGAGGGGGTTGTCTCCACCGCGTTCGGCTGTTCGATCGATGGCGTAGTGCCGGAAGCGGCGGTGCTGGGTGTGGCGAGCGGGCTGGCCGAGGCGGGGGTGGACATGGTGGGGCTGGCCGATACCGTCGGCTACGGCCATCCCGCCCAGATCCGCCGCCTGGTGCGCGCGGTCCGGGCCGAGATCGGCGACCGGCTGGACGGGCTGCATCTGCATGACACGATGGGGCTGGGCATCGCCAATGCGCTGGCAGGCCTCGACGAAGGCGTCCGCAACTTCGATGCCGCCCTGGCCGGTCTTGGCGGCTGCCCGTTCGCACCGGGTGCGTCTGGCAACATCGTCACCGAGGACCTGGTCTTCATGCTGGAGAGCATGGGGTTCGACACCGGGATCGACCTCGACCGGCTGATCGCGGCCCGCACCATCTTGCACGAGGGACTGCCGGCCGAGACGCTGCACGGCCACGTGCCGCAGGCGGGCGTGCCGAAAACCTTCCGCGCGGCCGCCTGAACATGGCGCCGCTGTTGCTGAAAGATGTGAAGGTCGTTGAGTTCGTGCACATGGTCATGGGCCCCACGGCGGGGCTGGTGCTGGCCGATCTCGGCGCCGACGTGGTGAAGGTGGAACCGGCGCCAGAGGGCGACAACACGCGCCGGCTGGGCGGCTCCGGCAGCGGGTTCTTCGCCATGATGAACCGCAACAAGCGCAGCATCGCCGTCGACCTCAAGTCCGAAGGCGGCATGGCGCTGGTGCACAAGCTGCTGCTGGAGGCGGACGTGCTGGTGGAGAATTTCCGCCCTGGCGCCATGGAAAAACTCGGGCTCGGTCCGGCCGCTGTGGCGCAGCTCAACCCGCGACTGGTGTATTGTTCCTGCAAGGGGTTCCTGCCCGGACCCTACGAGCACCGCGTGGCGCTGGACGAGGTGGTGCAGATGATGGGCGGGCTCGCCTATATGACCGGCCTGGTCGGCCGCCCGATGCGGGCGGGCAGCTCGGTCAACGACATCATGGGCGGCATGTTCGCAGCGATCGGCATTCTGGCAGCGCTCTATGAGCGGCAGGCCACCGGGCGGGGGCGGCATATCCAGTCCGGGTTGTTCGAGAACAACGTGCTGCTGATGGCCCAGCACATGGCGCAGTTCGCGGTCACCGGCCAGGAGGCCCCCCCGATGAGCGAGCGCATGGTGGCCTGGCCGGTGTACGACATCTTCGACGTGGCCGATGGCCAGCTGTTCGTGGGGGTGGTGACCGATACGCAGTGGCGGGTGTTCTGCGAGGCCTTCGCGCTCGGGATGCTGCGCGACGATCCGACCCTTGCGACCCAGGAGCAACGCCGCGCCGCCCGGCCGCGCGTGCTGCCCGTAGTGGCCCAGGCCCTGGCGCCGCTCACCCGCGGCGCGCTGATGAAGCGGTTGGAGGCGTTGGGCCTTCCCTTCGCCCCCATTGCACGACCCGTTGAGCTGTTCGACGATCCCCACCTCAACGGCTCCGCCGGGCTGTTGGCGGTCACGCTGCCAGACGGGTCGGTTGCCAAGCTGCCGAACCTTCCGCTGTCAATCGACGGACAGCGCCCGGAGCTTCGTCGTGACTTACCAGCCCCAGGGCAGCACGGCGCCGAGATCGCCCGCGAGCTCGGCTACAGCCAAGCCGATATCGCAGCGCTCAAGGCAGCCGGCGCCCTGGTGTAAGGTTCAGTTCGGCAGCAGCACTTTGTCCACCACCTGGATCACGCCGTTCGACTGCATCAGGTCCGGGTAGATGATCTGACCGACTTCGCCGGTGCCGTCCGTGATCGTGAAGCCGAGCGGGCCGGCCTTGCCCACGGTCAGCGTGCTGCCGGCCAGCGTGGTCAGCGTGGCGTGGCCACCGCCGGCGTCGATCATTTTTGTCAGCGCCGCCGTGGTGACAGTGCCGCCAATGACATGGTTCTCCAGGATCTTGACCAGCTGCGGCTTGTTCTGTGGCATCAACAGGCTGTCGAGTGTGCCCGGCGGCAGCAGCCTGAAGGCCTCGTCGGTCGGTGCGAACACGGTGAACGGGCCCGGGCCCTTCAGCGTGTCCACCAATCCGGCGGCCTTGATGGCGGCCACCAGGATGGTGTGATCGTTGGACCGCGATGCGTTGTCGATGATGTCGGCGGTGGGATACATCGCGCCGCCGCCAACCATCGGCGGGCCCATGATAACCTGCTGCGCCGTGGCGGGCAGCGCTGCGACGGCAAGGCCTGCCGCGAGGAGGGCGGCGCGGGGGTTGATGCGCATGATGGAAATCCTCTGTTGGTTCGCCGTGCTGGTTGCCTTCTGGACATCGTTGCACGGTCAACGAAACAATGAGCCAGCGCCGGCAAGGTTCCGGCAAGCGCGGTTGTGGTGTATCGGGCGCTGCGAAACGCGTGGGTGGAGGCGATGCCGTTGCTGAGAAAGCTGTTGACGATCGCGCTGCTGACATTGGCTCTTGCCGGCTGTGCCAACAATTGGCGCAAGCCTGGCGCGGGGCTGGACCAGTTCAATCGCGACCTCGCCCAATGCGATATCATGGCGGCTCCCGACGCGAACATTCCCCCGCCGGTGCGCTTCGACGTGGGCTTGCGCCAGCAGTTGACGGATGCCGAGAAATACTGCCTGCGCGGCCTGGGCTGGATGCAAAAGTAGCCCGCTTGCCGGAAATGCTACTCCGGTGCAGCCTGTGGCAAGGCCGGGAACAGATCGGCGCTGCAGGGAATGACGGATCATGAGGCTTCTTCGTATCGCAGCTGGCGCCGTGGCCCTGGTTGGCCTTACCACGGCCGGCGCCTCCGCCCGGATTATGCGCATCGAGGTGTCGCGCACCGAACCCGCGTTCGGCGGCGCCAGCTTCGGCGCAGTCGGTGGCTATGAGCGCGTGATCGGTCGCGCGTTCGGCGAGGTCGACCCGAAATCCGCCGCCAACCGCGTCATTCAGGACATCGGCATGGCGCCGCGCAACGCGCGCGGCATGGTGGAATACAGCACCGACATCGACATCATCCGCCCGAAGGATCCGGCGAAGTCGAACAACGTGCTGCTGTTCAACATCCTCAACCGCGGCAACAAGGGCGCCGTGCCGTTGTTCAACGCCGATGTGGCGGGCCCGCCTTCGGTGACCAACCGGATGGACAATGCCGGCGACGGCTGGCTGCAGCGTGAGGGCATCACCACCATCTGGTTCGGCTGGCAGGCGGACATTCTGCCCGGCGACGGGCGCATGACCTTCACCGTGCCGACCGCCCGCAAGGCCGACGGCAGCGTGCTCACCGGGGTGATGCGCACCGAACTCGTGGTGCAGGTTGCCGCCGCCACCACGCTCAACCTATCGAGCGGCTGGTTCACGCTGATGACCCACGCCAGCTACCCGACCGAGAATGTCGACAACCAGATGAAGCTGGAAGGCGGCTTCCTGCCCAGCCTCACCATGCGCCTGCGCGAAGGCGGCCCACGCACGACCATTGCCAACACCGATTGGCATTTCGGCGGCTGCTCGGCGAAGAACGACACGCAGATCTGCCTGCCGGCGGGATTCCAGCCGGGGCGGATCTACGAGCTGGTGTATCGGGCGCGGGATCCGCTGGTGATGGGGCTCGGCTTTGCCGTCGCCCGCGACCTCGGCACGTTCCTGCAGCACGCGGCCAAGGACAGTGCCGGCACTGACAATCCCGTGGTGCATGGCCCGGGTGTGACGTCGATCGTGATGGGCACGTCGCAGAGCGGGCGGTTCATTCGAAGCCTGATCGCCCTGGGCTTCAACCGTGGCGAGGACGGCCACCGCGTGTTCGATAGCGCGCTGCCCCATATCGGCGGCGGGCTGATGCCGCTCAACCTGCGGTTCAGCCAGCCCGGCCGGGCCTGGGGCCAGCAGGTCGACCATAATTTTCCGGCCTACGACTTCCCCTTCACCTATGTCCGGCAGACCGATCCGCTGACCGGGCGCACCCAGGGCCTGCTGGACCGTTGCAGCGCCGACAACACCTGCCCCAAGCTGTTCCATGCGGCGACGGCGCTGGAGATCTGGGAGGGGCGCCAGTCGCTGGGGCTGACCGATCCGCTCGGCCGGGTGGACGCGAAGGAGCCGGCGAATGTGCGGACCTTCATCATGGCGAGCACCCAGCACGCCCCGCCTCCCCTGCCCCTGCCGGCGCGCGCGCCGTTCAACTTCTGCCAGCAGCAGCCCAACCCCAATCCACACACCTGGACGATGCGCGCCCTGCTCGCCGATCTCATCGCCTGGGTGCGCGACAACGAGGCACCGCCCGCCTCGGTCACGCCGCGGATCGACGATGCCACGCTGGTGGCGCCTGACCAGGTGCGCTTTCCGTCCATTCCGGCGACGAATTACCAGGGCGTCGCGCGGCCGGCGCCGCGGTTCACCGGGGCTGTGAGCGCGCTGCACGTGCTCGATTTCGGGCCTTCGTACCGCGCGGGCGACAGTTCGGGCATCACCACCCGCGAACCGCCGGTGGCCGGCGCTGCGAGCTATGGGGTGCTGGTGCCGCAGGTGGACGCTGATGGCATCGACATCGCCGGTGTGCGCGATGTGTACCTAGGTGCTCCGATCGGCACCTACACCGGCTGGAACACCTTCCGGCCGGAGTTGTTCGACGGCGGCTTCTGCAATTTCCAGGGCAGTTTCATTCCGTTCGCCGCAACCAAGGCGGATCGCGACGCGGCCGGCGACCCGCGTCCGTCGCTGGAGGAGCGGTATCCGACCAAGGAGGCCTATGTGGCCGCTGTGCAGAAATCGGCCGGAGCACTGGTGGCCCAGCGCATGCTGTTGGCCGATGATGCGAAGCGGCTGGTGGCCGAGGCCGCAGACAAGGGCGTGCGAACCGGGCCCTGACTTATCGGCGGCGCCAGCCTCGTTGCACCGGCGGGGCGAGCACATGCGCATTGTGGGTTATCACCCAGTCCTGGGCCGCGGCTTCGGTGGCAAAGCCTTTGACGATCGCGGGGTAGCTGCCGGGAACGTTGACCTGTACGCCGAATCCTTCCGGGACAGGCTCCACGACATAGGTGGCATCGGCGTGGGGATGGGGTTTGAGGGATCTGTCTGCCATGGAAACATAATTGCTTGAAGGCCGTGCGGTTCCAGTGCCCGGAATCCCTCAACCAATGGTGTGCAACCGACATATCCGGTGCGCACTGATTGCTCAGTAAAACAAAAGCCTGGAGCCTGAGCGCTTCGCCTACCAGAAGCAATCAGGCTTTAGAGCGGGATGACGTCTGATAGGCGACATCATCCCGCTCTGGCTCTCTGTTTTAACCCGTGATTCAGACCTTTCGGTGATTCCACCTTCGGTCATCACGCTCTAGGCGGGATCGTATTTGCGGCAGAAATCCTCGGCCGGCAGGCTGCGGAAATCCGCGAGGCCGAGACGCAGCGCCTCGTGCGTCCAGTTCCACCAGGCGATGCGTTCGAGAGCTGCGATGATCTCGGGCGAGAAGCGGTAGCGCAGCACCTTTCCGGGGGTGCCGACCACCACGGCGAATGGCGGCACGTCCTTTGAGACCACGGCGCCGGCGCCGACCGCAGCCCCGTTGCCGAGTTTTACACCCGGCAGCACCACGGCACCGTGACCGATCCAGACGTCGTTGCCCATCACGCAGCGAAAGCTGCGGCGCCAATCGAAGAAGGCGGCATCGTCGGGGCCCATCCCGTAGCTGGAGGAACGGTAGGTGAAGTGGCTGAGCGCCACCCGTTCCAGCGGATGGTTGCCGGGGTTGATGCGGGTGTGCGCGGCGATGGAGCAGAACTTGCCGACGTCGGTGTAGATGATGTCGCTGTCGTTCACGACATAGGCGTAGTCCCCGAACGTGCTTTCCGCGACCTTGGTGCGGGCGCCAACCTCGCAGAACCGGCCGAAGGTGGAGGCGCGGACCGAGGCGGTGCGATGGATCGAAGGCTCGTCGCCCAGATTCTTCTCGGAGTTGGGGTCGCGGGCCATGCGGGGTCCTTCAATCGGCGTTAAAAACGTCCTAGACGAAGGAAATGACGAATACCATCGCCTTCCAGGGCCAGCCTGGCGCCTATTCCGACCTCGCCTGCCGCAATGCCTATCCGGGATGGCAGACCTTGCCGTGTTACAGTTTCGAGGCGGCGGTGGAGGCGGTGCATGATCGCCGCGCCCAGTTGGCGATGCTGGCCTGCGAGAACAGCCTGGCGGGCCGGGTGCCCGACGTGCATGCGCTGTTGCCCGACAGCGGGCTGCATGTGATCGGCGAGCATTTTCAGCGGGTGGAGCACTGCCTGCTGGCCATCAAGGGGGCGACCATCGGCGGGCTCAAGCGGGTGCATTCCCATGCGGTGGCGCTTGGGCAGATCCGCCGTCTGATCAAGGAGCTCGACCTGCAGGCGGTGGTGGAGGCGGATACGGCCGGCTCGGCCGAGCTGGTAGCGAAGTGGAACGACCCGGAGGAGGCGGCGGTCGCATCCTCGCTCGCCGCCGAGCTGTTCGGGCTCCAGGTCCTGCGGTCCAACGTGGAGGACGCGGCGCATAACACCACGCGGTTCTATGTGATGGCGAAACAGCCCCTCACCTTGCCCGCGGCGACGGCGGGGCTGATGACCACCTTCGTGTTCCGGGTGCGCAACGTGCCGGCGGCGCTGTACAAGGCGCTCGGCGGCTTTGCCACCAACGGCGTGAACATGACCAAGCTCGAGAGCTACATGGTCGGCGGCGCCTTCACCGCGACGCAGTTCCTGTGCGAGGTGGAGGGGCATCCCGAGCAGCCGGGGCTGCGTCGCGGGCTGGAAGAGCTGGGGTTCTTTTCCCGGGAAACGCGCATTTTGGGCGTTTATCCGATGGCCCCGGTCAGGGGTGCGGCGGGTGCCGCCGATTAGAGCGTGATAACCGAAGGTGGAATCACCGAAAGGTCTGAATCACGCGATAAAACAAAAGGCTAGAGCGGGATGATGTCGCCTATCAGACGTCATTCCGCTCTAGCTGGTTTGAGCGGCCCCGTATCGCTTTGCGTTCTGCAATGGTGGGGTGCCAAAGCGCACCCCACCCTACGGATGGTGCTTTGCTGGGTTGAGACAGGGGTTACTGGACAGGCGAGAACGACGTGGGTGTGAGGAAGCGGTTCTCCTGGGCCAGCAGGTAGCCGGCTTCTTCCGACAGCTTGAGGTAGATGGCCCAGGCGGGGTCCTTCACCATGGCGCCGCGGCGTTGTTCGCGGTCGGCCATGGTCTCATAGCCCCACAGATGGACCACCGTGTTCAGCGGGCCATCGGTGGTGGTGTACCAGCCGAGGCAGCGGCCGAGATATTTCTCCTGCAGCATCCAGGCGTGGTCCTGGTACAGCTTCACGAAGGCGGCGAGTTTGCCGGGACGCGTGGTGTAGGTGCGCATGTCGACGATCATTGCGGTTTCTCCTGGTTCAGGCTTCTTCCAGCCAGTCCTCGATCAGCCGCCGCGCGATGCTGTCGGCGCGGGGCAGCTGAAAGCCGTGGTCGGCGGGGTTGCGGATCTGCGCGCGGGTAAACCAGCGGGCGTCGGCGAGTTCGGTGAGGTCGATGGTGATGTCGGTGGTCAGCGCCTCGGCGTGGAAGCCCAGCATGATCGAGGCGGGGAACGGCCAGGGCTGGCTGGAATGGTAGAACACGCGGCCGGTGCGGATGCCGGCTTCCTCGAAGACCTCGCGCGCGACGGCCTCCTCCAGGCTCTCGCCGGGCTCCACGAAGCCGGCCAGCGTGGAATACATGGTCGAGTTGGGAAAGCGGGTGGAGTGGCCGAGCAGGGCCGCCTCGCCGGTGGTGACCAGCATAATCACGGCGGGGTCGGTGCGCGGGAAATGCTGGGTGTTGCAGACCGTGCAGACCATGGCGTTGCCGGCGCTACGCGGCCGGCAGGTGCCGCCGCACACGCCACAGAAGCGATGGCGGCTGCGCCAGTGCATCAGGCCTCGGGCATGGGCGAGGATTGCCGCATCGTCACGCGGCAGCAGGCCGGCGGTGGCGCGGATGTCGGTAAGTTCACCCAGGGTTCCCCGAAGCAGCGGCAACGGATCCTCGAAATCGCTCAGGTCGATTGCGAAGACGGGGGTTTTGTCCTGGAAACCCAGGAACGCCCAGGCGGCATCGGCGGCGCGCAGCCGGGAGGCGGTCTCCCCGGTCAGATACACCGCCTCGGGCTGGCTTTCCGCCATGCCGCGCACCAGGCTTTTGGCGCGCCAAACCGGCAGGAAACGCGAGTGGGGCGCGGCGAAGGCGGCTGCGATGAACGCCTCGTCGTCACGCCGTTCCGAGGCCCGGTCGAGCGGGCTGCCGGTGTAGACATTGGGACGGGAGGGCGGGATTGGGCGCAACGGCGTATCCTTTGGGCGGAATTTGTTGATGCCACTTGCGACGCCCCGCGCCAACCCTGCTTGCGAAGTCGACCTCGACGCGCGATATGACAGGTGGGAGGTTGGACTGCGGACGGGCTCCTCGCCAACCCGGTCAGATCCGGAAGGAAGCAGCCGCAACGGGTTCTTGCCCGGGTCGTGTGTTCGGCCTCCCACCCGGATGTCCTGCCGGCAAAATTCGGCTTCGAGTTTTGGCGATCAGCGGGGCAGTTTTATTCTCTTCCTTCGAAGGGCAAACGATGTCTGGCCTGTTCGGGGATCCACCGCCGGAACACGAGGTGCCGCTGCCCGAAGGTCCCGGCCTGTTCGGCGACGCGCTGCCCGTGGCGGTCGCCATCACGCCGGCGCCGGCTTATCGGGTGCTGGCGCGGAAATATCGCCCGACCGATTTCTCCGACATGATCGGCCAGGAGGCGATGGTGCGCACACTGCGCAACGCCTTCTCGCTCGGCCGCGTCGCCCATGCCTTCATGCTCACCGGCGTGCGCGGCGTGGGCAAAACGACCACGGCGCGTATCATCGCCCGCTGCCTCAACTGCATCGGGGTCGACGGCACCGGCGGGCCGACCACTGAGCCCTGCGGCGTATGTGCCAACTGCACAGCGATCCTGGCCGACCGGCACCCCGATGTGACCGAGATGGACGCGGCCTCGAACAACGGCATCGACGATGTGCGCGAGATCATCGAGGCGGTGCGGTTCCGCCCGATGCAGGCGCGTACGCGCGTGTTCATCCTCGACGAGGTGCACATGCTGTCCAAGCCGGCTTTCAACGCGTTGTTGAAAACGCTGGAGGAGCCGCCCGCGCATGTGAAGTTCATCTTCGCCACCACGGAAATTCGCAAGGTGCCGGTGACGGTGCTGTCGCGGTGCCAGCGGTTCGACCTGCGGCGGATTTCGGTGGCCGAGCTGTCCGCTCATTACGGCCGCATCGCCGCGAAGGAGGGCGTCGCCGTCGAGGACGAGGCGCTTGCGCTGATCGCCCGCGCCGCCGACGGCTCGGCGCGCGACGGGCTGTCGCTGCTCGACCAGGCGATCGCGCAGACCGCGGAGGGCGAGGCGATCAGTGCCACGGCCGTCATCGAAATGCTGGGCCTGGCCGATCGCGGCACGGTGTTCGACCTGTTCGAGGCCGTGATGGGCGGCAAACCCGCGGCAGCCCTTGCCATCACCGACAACGCCCACGCCCGCGGGGCGGATTTCGGCGAACTGCTGTCGGATCTGCTGGAGCTGGTTCACACGATCACGCGGCTGAAATCCGTGCCGGCGCTGCGCACCGGGTTGGAACTGCCGGAAGCCGAGCGCACCCGGGGGGCTGCGCTGGCGGACCAGTTGAGCATGGCCTCGCTCGGACGCGCCTGGCAGATGCTGCTGAAGGGCACCGGCGAGGTTGAGCAGGCGGCCGATCGCCGGGCTGCCGGGGAAATGGTGCTGATCCGCCTGTGCCATGTCGCCGAGCTGCCGCCGCCGGGCGAGCTGGTGCGCCTACTGCGCGAAAGCCCGGCCGCGGTTGCGATGTCCACAGCGCCTGCGCCTGCGCCGTCGGGTGGCGGGGGTGGCGGGGGCAGCAGGGCTGTTGCCAACGGCGCGCCGCGAATGCAGGCCGAGCCGCGCCTGGCCCCGTCTGGCGCGCTGCCGTCCGGACCTGTGCTGTCCACCTTCCGCGACGTCGCGGCCCTGGTCGAACAGGCGCGCGAGGCGACGTTGCATGCCCACCTCGTGCATTCCGTGCATCTGGTGCGGTTCGCGCCCCCGGTGATCGAGCTGCGGCCGCAGCCGGAAGCCCCGCGCGACCTCGCGGCCAGGCTTGGCGCGCTGCTGGCCGAACGTACCGGCACCCGCTGGACCATTGCGCTGTCCTCCGAATCTGGCGAACCCACGCTCGCCGAGCAGGGCGAGAACGCCGACCAGTCCCGCCGTATCGCTGCCGCGGTTCACCCGATGGTGGTGGCGATCCTGACCGCCTTTCCAGGTGCGAAGATCGAGGCGGTGACCGATTCCGCCACCGACCGCTATGGCTTGCCGGCGACACCGGATGTCAGCCTCGGCGGCGAGGGTGAACCGCCCGACTTCGATCTGCCGCCGCCGGGCCTGGACGATATCGATGAACCCGCAGATTTCTGGGAGAACACGCCATGAAGAATATCGCCGGTTTGATGAAGCAGGCCTCGCAGATGCAAAAGAAGATGGAGGACATGCAGGCGGCGCTGGAGGCGGCCGAGGTGACCGGCAGCGCCGGCGCGGGCATGGTCACGCTGACCATGTCCGGCAAGGGCGATCTGCGCAACCTCACGGTGGATCCGAAGCTGGGCGATCCCGCCGAAATGGAGATGCTGCAAGACCTGGTGGTGGCCGCCCACGCCGATGCCAAGCGCAAGATCGAGGCGCTGGCCGCAGAGGAGATGCAGAAGGCGACCGGCGGCATGAACCTTCCCGCCGGGCTCAAGCTGCCGTTCTGACGCCATGGGTGGACCCGAGATCGAACGGCTTGTGGCCCTTCTGGCGAAGTTGCCTGGTTTCGGCCCGCGCAGTGCCCGGCGTGCCGCGCTGAAGCTGCTGCAGCAGCCGGAGCTGCGCATGCTGCCGCTGGCGGTGGCGTTGGCCGAGGCGGCACGCGCCACCAAGGCCTGCGGCGAATGCGGCAATCTCGACAGTCGCGATCCTTGCAGCATCTGCGCCGATCTGCACCGCGATCGCCACTTGGTGTGTGTGGTAGAGCAGGTCGGCGACCTCTGGGCGCTCGAGCGGGCGCACGTGCACCGTGGGCTGTATCACGTGCTGGGCGGCACGCTGTCCGCCTTGGCGGGGCAGCGGCCAGAGGATCTCAGTCTGCATCCGTTGCTGGCGCGGCTGGAGGCCGGGGGGGTGACGGAGGTGATCCTCGCCCTCGGCGCCACCGTGGATGGGGCGACCACGGCGCATTGGCTGACGGACCGGTTGAAATCCTTCGATGTGGCGATCACCAGGGTCGGCCAGGGTGTGCCGATGGGCGGTGCCCTGGACGTGCTGGACGACGGCACGCTGGCAGCAGCCCTGCGGACCCGCCGAGCGGTGTGATACCAGGGCGTCGATGAACATGCCTGCCTGCACTGCCCGTCGCGGGGGTGACAATTTCTTCACCTGTGCGCTAGGTGCTAATGCAAAACCGGATCAACCGGGCAGCATTCGGGAACAAACGCCATGTCCACGCGCACGACCGCGGCGATCGCCTTCTGCCTGCTGATGTCAACCGCGGCGCAGGCTGCCCCCTCCTGGGTCGCAAGCTGGACCGCCTCCGCCCAAGGCCCCTATCCAGTCGGCAATCCGACCGCCCAGCCAGAACTGAAGTTCGCCCTCCCCTCCCCCGAAGCCGGCGCCGTCGACCAGACCTTCCGCCTGATCGTTCGGCCGGACGTTTGGGGGCGCGCGGCGCGTATCCGTCTGTCGAACGCCTTCGGCACCAAACCAGTCACCTTCGACGGCGCCCATGTCGGCCTGCAGAACACGGGCGCCGTGCTCGTCGCCGGCAGTAATCGCAGCGTGACGTTCGCTGGGCAAAGCCAGGTCACCGTGGCCCCCGGCCAGTCGGCGGTTAGCGATCCGATCGCGCTGCCCTTCGTCACTGATCCGTCCGACCCGATGCTGGCCAATCGCAAGCTCGCCGTGAGCTTCCACGTCGCCGGCGAGAGCGGCAAAATGACCTGG
Organism: Rhodospirillales bacterium; assembly: GCA_025352665.1. Classification (GTDB taxonomy): domain Bacteria; phylum Pseudomonadota; class Alphaproteobacteria; order Acetobacterales; family Acetobacteraceae; genus CAIQQQ01. The sequence goes on from JANXSM010000144.1 coordinate 28,129, forward strand.
CATGCCAAGGCACTGACGACCTCCTATCTGTCTGGTCCACACACGGGATCCGTGGGCGGCTCGGATAACGAGACGGCGTTCCCTTACTCGACCACCTCGTGGTACTTCCTGGATGAAGTCGATATGGACGCCCCTGGCACGCAGACCGTCGTGGCCTTCGGCGACTCGATCACCGACGGTACGGCCTCGACCCTGAACGGCGACGATCGCTGGCCGGACGTGTTCTCCCGCCGCGTGCATGCCGCCTACGGCAGCCGCTACAGCGTGGTCAACGAAGGCATCGGCGGCAACATGGTCTCGGGCCCGTCCGACTACGCCCAGAACCCGTTCGCTGGCGGCGTATCGGCGCTGGACCGTCTGGAGCGGGACGTGTTGAGCCTGCCCGCCATATCCACTGTGCTCTTCCTGGATGGCATCAACGATTTCGGCAACGGTGGCTACGAGGTATCCAAGGTGACGGACGGGCTGCGCAGCTTTGTGACCCGCCTGCGGGCGCAGAAGCCGGGCGTGCGGATCTTTGTCGGACTACTGACGACTTCGGTTAACAGCACCAATGGCGGCTATGGAGCGCCAGCAATCGAGAAGAAGCGGCTGGAATACAACGACTTCATCCGCAGCGCTGGCATCTTCGACGGCGTGATCGACTTCGATTCTGCGACACGCGATGCCGCCACAGGCGAGTTGAAGGCCGCGTTCCAGCCAAACTCGACCACGGGTGGTGCGGGCGATCGCCTGCACCCTAATCGTGCCGGCTACGCAGCGATGGGCAATGTCATCGATCTATCGGCGGTGTTTGGTATAGCCAAATAATTCTCAAGGAATGCCCGGAGCGGCCCTGCGAAGGGCAACGCCTCCGGGCCCACCGCGAACCATAGGATCAACCACCTGCCTATCCCCCGCACGTGTCTTGGCGTTTCAACTCCACGCTTGACTTATACCAACCCGCCTTGACGCTGACTCTTCCAGCTTTAAGGCGGGCTGGTATCGCGCGCCGGGCTGGCCGGCGGCGGCGCGCAAAATATGACTCATGCCAAACCGTCGTTGACACATCCTTCATGTGTCAACGACGGTTTGGCATTAGAGCGTGATGACCGAAGGTGGAATCGCCGAAAGGTCTGAATCACGCGATAAAACAAAGAGCTAGAGCGGGATTACGTCGCCTATCAGACGTCATCCCGCTCTAGCCGCCATCATTGCGCGCGCACATGGCGCGCGATGATGGGGGCCCGGCTACTTCGCCAGATGCGGGTTAAAGGCCGTGTCCACGAAACAAGCAGCAGCTCAGAGCTACAACTACCCGCGCACAGGTCTCCTAAGTTGAGGTATTCTTGTTTCGGTGTCGTGAATCCTGATGGTTTCCTCTTCCCAGCGATCACTGAAATTCAGCGCGAGAGCTCAAAACAATTCCAAGTCAGGATTCGGTATAAGCTTTTCCGTGCCCCTGGCAGGGGTCGAGGGGGCAGAGCCCCCGCCTGGCTTGCTTCCAGGCCTATACCTTCAGAAAGCCCACCAGCCGCTCGGCCTCGGCCACGATCGGGTCGGCGAGGGCTGCTGCGCGTTGGGCGCCGTTGCGCAGCACGCCATCGACATAGCCGGGGTCGGCCAGCAGGCGGCGGGTTTCGGCGGCGATGGGCGACAGCTTCTCGACCAGCAGTGCGGCGAGCGCTTCCTTGAACGTGCCGAAGCCCTTGCCGCCGTATTCGCGCAGCACGCCGGCGTGGTCGATGTCCTGCAAGGCTGCGTAGATGCCGACGAGATTGCGGGCTTCTGGCCGGTTCTCCAGGCCTTCGGCGCTCTCGGGCAGCGGCTCCGGGTCGGTTTTGGCGCGGCGGATCTTGAGCGCGATGGTATCGGCGTCATCGGTCAGGTTGATGCGGCTCTGGTCGGACGCGTCGGACTTGCTCATCTTCTTGGAGCCGTCGCGCAGGCTCATCACGCGGGCGGCGGGTCCCATGATCATGGCCTGGATCTCGGGGAAGAAATCCGTCTCGTAGTCGTGGTTGAACTTGGCGCGGATGTCGTTGGCGAGCTCGATGTGCTGGCGCTGGTCGTCGCCCACGGGCACGCGGGTGGCGTGGTAGACCAGGATGTCGGCGGCCATCAGGTTGGGATAGACGAACAGGCCGGTCGACACGTTCTCACGGTCCTTGCCCGACTTGTCCTTGAACTGGGTCATGCGGTTCAGCCAGCCCATGCGGGCAACGCAGTTGAAGATCCAGGCCAGGCGGACATGGGCATGCACCGCGGACTGGTGGAACAGGATCTGCTTTTGCGGGTCGATGCCGCAGGCGATGTAGCTGGCGGCGAGGTCGCGGGTCTGGCTAGCCAGGGTGCGGCGGTCGTGGTCGGCGGTGATGGCGTGCAGGTCCACCACACAGAACAGGCACTCATGGCTGTGCTGCAGCGCCACCCAGTTCCGCACGGCACCCAGGTAGTTGCCGAGATGAGGAACGCCGGTGGGCTGGATGCCGGAGAGGATGCGCTGCATGGAAGTGGGGTCCGAACGATGGGGCCGGATTTGTCCGGCGGAACGCACGCTTGGTCAAGCCGGTTTGGGGCGCCTGCGCAGCGAGCGGGCGAGGTCGCGCACGTGGAAGGCGCCGAGCACTTCGCCGGCGATGCCGTAGGCGAGGCCGCCGCCACCCACCAGAATGGCAAGGCCTAGCCAGCGCAGCGGGCCCGACTGGTCAAGTGGCGCGAACACCTCGGCCTGCAGCCCGAGCAAGGCTGCCACCATCACGACGGAGGCGAGGCCCATACGCGGCACGTGGCGCCACAGGGTTGCGTCCGGCACCAGGAACCCGCGTCGCCACAGCACCACCGTCAGGGCAACGACGTTGAACCAGGCGGCGCAGGAGGCGGCCAGCGCCGGGCCCATATGCTGGAGCGGCTGCATGAACAGGATGTTGAGCACCACGTTGAGGGCGACGCTGAGCAACGCCCAGCGCATCGGCGTTTTGGTGTCGCCGCGGGCGAACAGGGCGGGCACCAGCACCTTTACCAGCACAAAGGCCGGCAGCCCGACCGCGTAGGCGGCCAGCGTCTGGCCGGAGATGATGGCGGCGTGATGGGTGAAGGCGCCGCGTTCGAACAGCACCGAGATGATCGCGATCGGAACGGTGGCCAGTGCCAGCGCCGCCGGCAGCGTGAGCACCAGCGCGTATTCGAGCGCCCGGTTGAGCGTGCCGCGGGCTTCGGACAGCTGCCCCGCGATCACCTGGCGCGACAGGCCCGGCAACATGGCGGTGCCGACAGCAACCCCGATGATCCCAAGCGGCAGCTGGTTCAGCCGGTTGGCATAGTACAACGCAGATTGCGTGCCGGCCGGCAGGAAACTCGCGATGATCACGTCGAGGCTGAGGTTGAGCTGGGTGACACCGGCGGCCAGCAGCCCCGGCGCCATCCGTTTGGCGAGCAGCACGATTTCGGGCGACAGGCGCGGCCGCACCAGATGCAGCGCCATGCCGGCGTGCCAGGTGCCCCAGGCGACCAGGGCAAGCTGGAACACGCCGGACGCGCTGACCCCCCAGGCCAATGCGTGGCCGGTGGTCGGCACCAGGCCGGTGAGCCCGATCATGAAGGCCATCGAGGTCAGGTTGTAGACGATCGGCGCCGCTGCTGCGGCGGCGAACCGGTCAAGCCCGTTGAGCACGCCGGACAGCAGCGCGGTCAGGCAGATCAGCGGCATATAGGGAAAGGTGATCCGCGCGAGTTCGACCACGAGGCCGCGGTGGGCTGCGTCATAGGTGCCGCCGAGCAGCAGAAGTGCCACGATCTGCGGCATCAGCGCCTCAGCCGCGAGGGTGAGCAGGATGAGCCAGAATGCCATGACGCCGAAGGTCTGCTCGGCAAAGGCGCGCGCCTCCTGCGGACCGCGTTTGGCCAGGATGGCAGAAAATTCCGGCACGAAGGCCGAATTGAAGGCGCCTTCGCCGAACAGGCTGCGAAACATGTTGGGCAGCCTGTTGGCCACCACGAAGGCATCGCCGAGCGGGCCGGCGCCGACCATGGCCGCCATCAGCATGTCGCGCAGGAAGCCGAGCACGCGGCTTGCCATGGTCCAGCCGCCGACGGTCAGGATGCCTTTGAGCATGCGGGTGGTCTAGGTGAAGGTCAGCCCTTGGGCAAATGCGCTTGTGCTGCGGGGCTTCCAGCGGATGGGATGGCGCCATGAATACGATCGACATACGCCCACTCACGGCGGCCGACTGGCAGATGTTTCGCGCCATCCGCCTGCGCGCGCTTGCAACTGAGCCTGGCATGTATGGCGGCAATCACGCCGATGCCGCCGCCCAGCCGCAGGACTGGTGGGAGGGGCTTGCGCAGAGCGAGGCCAGCCAGGTGTTCGGCGCCTGGCAGGGTGCCACGATGGTGGGGCTGATCGGCGCTTTCGCCTGGTGGGAGGACCTGGACCGGCAGACCGCCTTCATCGGGATGCTGTTTGTGGACCGCGTGATGCGCGGCCGCGGTATCTCCACAAGGCTGCTCCGGGTTGCGCTGGAATGGTCACGGTCGCGGTTCCGCAGCGCCGTGGTGTCCCACCGCGCGTCCAACCTCGCCTCGCGCGCCGCCATCCTGCGTCTGGGGTTTCAGGAGGCCCATCGCGAGCCCCATGTCTGGCCGGATGGCGGCACCGAGGATGCGGTCGACTACGTGCTCACGCTCTGACGCGCGACGCGCTCGGACGGGCGTTCGCTCTGGCCGATATAGTCGCGCGTCAGCGGCAACGCTGCCTGGTCGCGGGTGAGCTGGATCTGGAAGATCACATGGCCCTGGTGACGGAAGGCGAGTTCGCTGCCGGCGAGGTAGAATTCGAACATCCGGCAGAAACGCTCGTCGTGCATCGAGGCGATGGCATCGCGGTTGGCGGCGAACCGGCGGCGCCAGTGGCGTAACGTTTCGGCATAGTGCAGGCGCAGTACCTCGATGTCGGTGGTGATCAGGCCTGCGTGCTCGATGGCCGGCATCACCTCCGACAACGCTGGGGAATAGCCGCCGGGGAAGATGTATTTGGTGAACCACGCATTGGTGGTCGACGGGCCCAAACTGCGACCGATGTGGTGCAGCAAGGCCACGCCGTCGGGTGCAAGGCAGCGCTTCACGGTTTCGAAGAAACTGCGGTAATGCACCACGCCGACATGCTCGAACATGCCGACCGAAACGATACGGTCGAAGCGCCGCGCGAGGCTGCGGTAGTCAAGCAATTCGAAGCTCACGCGGTCCGCAAGTCCTTCGGCTGCAGCACGGGCGCGGGCGACCCCAAGCTGCTCGACGGACAGCGTGATGCCGGTGACCCGCGCGCCGTAGTCGCGGGCGAGGGTGAGTGCCATGCCGCCCCAGCCGCAGCCGATGTCGAGCACTTCGAGGTCGGGCCGGTCCAGCTTCAACTTCGCGGCAATGTGATGTTTCTTGGCCTCCTGCGCCTGCTCCAGCGTTTCATTTCCAGTGGAAAAATACGCGCAGGAATATTGCCGGTCGCGATCGAGGAACATGGCGTAGAGCCGGCCGTCGATATCGTAATGATGCGCCACGTTGCGCCGCGAGCGGGAGGCGGGATTGAACTGGGCGAACCAGCGGGTCAGATAGGCCAGCCTGTCCTGGACCCACAATACCGGCTCGCGCGAGGTCTCAGCTTCCAGGTTGACCATAAAGAGGTCGAGAAGATCGTAGATGCTGCAATCAACCGGGCGAAGTGTCTCGTCCATGTAGGCTTCGCCGACCGCCATCGAGGGCCACATCACAAAGCGCCTGATGGTGCTCCAGGTTCTTATTTCCACCAGTGCCTCGGGCCCGGGGGCGCCGACATAGGTGGAGATTTTTCCGTCGGGCCATCGTACGGTCAGTCGGCCGAGCACGATGAAGCCCTTCAGCAACGCATCCATCAGTGCCCGCATTGGCACGCCTCCATTGATAGGTGACAGACGTGAGTAGGATGGGGGCTTGCCGGAAAATTAACAAGACACGGGATCTTCACGCAGCTGACAGTTGCTTGTTCGATTGTACTCGGATGTCCATGGTTGGTTAACCAATCGCGCGCAGACTTGACGTCGAATGAATTTTTGAGAGCCCGTTTTCATGCGCATGCGCCAGATGTTTCTGCTGTCCATCGCACTCGGTTCGATGGTGGGCGCGATGGCAACGATCATGTTCGCGGTGCAGGAGGGCAACGCCCTGCAGGCGGCGCGGCGGGTCGAGCAGGACATGCAGTTGATGGCCGCGGCCATGCGGGTGCCGGAAACTCTGAATGTCGAACGCTCTTTGGTCAGCCCGCTGTTGGAAATACCAACCGCTGCGCGCAGCGAGCAGGTGGCAGTCATCCAGCGGCAGGTCGCGCTCGCCGACAGCACCATGGTCGAGGTCGACCGTCTCGCGAGCGCGCCCGCGGACCGCACACCGCTGCAAGAGTTCCAGCAGGCGGTGCGGCTGATCCGAACGGAGGCTCTGGCTGCCATCGTGGAGCCGGCGACCGCGCGCAACAAGACGTTGGTCGGGACCTACGCGGCAAGGATGATTGTCCTGCAGGAAGGTTTCAGTGGCTATATCGGCAGCCTTCGGCGTCGCGTGAGCGCCGGCAGTTCGACAGTTGGGATCAGCGCACGCCTCGCTACCTTGGCTTGGGACATGCGCGACCAGGCGGGACGGGGGTACAGCGCGCTAATCCGCGCGGTCGCCCTGCAGCGCGCGATGCAGGGCGAACTGGCCGAGGTGGTCGCGATCTACAAAGGCCGCATCGAGCAAATATGGTCAGCCGTGCTCGATACCGTGGCGGAGGCCGGAGATCCCGGGCTCGACAGCACTCTCGCCACCGCAAAGACCGGATTCTGGGACCATGGTGGGGATAGCTACGCAACCCTGGTCGCGCCGAACCGTGGGCAGGTCTTGGCGGTCGATCTGGACGCACTGCGGCGCGACGTCGTGCCGGTGCTGAACGCGCTGCTGCCGCTGCGCGATGCCGCGGTCAAACGGGCGCTGCAACTCAGCCACGAAGAAGTCATCGGCGTGCAGCAGCGGTTCGTGCTGGCCCTTGGTTTGGTTGTGCTGGCCTGTGGTGCGGCCATCGTCAGCACGATCTGGTTCGACCGTCGCGTGGTTCGCCCCACCGGCCAGATCACCACCACCATCCTGGCGCTGGCCGATGGCGACAGCCAGGTGGCAGTGCCGCTGCGCGACCGAACAGACGAGTTGGGCCACATGGCGCAGGCCATCGAACGACTCAGGCACAATGCCAACGCTGCCGCGACGGCCGAAGGGCTGCGCGTGGCCGACCAGGAGCGCGCGGCCACGCGTGGAGCCAGCATCGAGGCGATGTGCCGTGCGTTCGACGCCTCGAGCAGCCGCCTGCTTGGTGGCCTGTCCACCGCAAGCACCGGCATGCGCGCCACCGCCTCCGGCATGGCGGAGGCGGCGCGCGATACCCAAGGCCGCGCCGGCACCGTGGCGGCGGCCGCCGAGGATGCCAGCGTGACGGTACAGACCGTCGCCGCCGCAGCCGAGGAGCTGAGTGCAACGATTTCCGAAATCAGCCGCCAAGTGGCGCAATCCGCCCAGGTGACCGAGCGTGCCGTAAGCGCCGCGCATGAGACCGACACGGTGGTGCGCGCACTCGCCGACGGTGCCCACAAGATTGGCGAGGTCGTCAGCCTGATCAACAACATCGCCAGCCAGACCAACCTGCTCGCGCTGAACGCGACGATCGAGGCGGCGCGTGCCGGAGACGCCGGCAAGGGGTTTGCCGTGGTTGCTTCGGAAGTGAAGCTGCTGGCAGGACAGACCACGCGAGCCACCGAGGAAATCGGTGCCCAGGTCGCCCAGATCCAGGCGGCAACCCAGGAAGCGGTGCGCTCCATCAAAGGTATCACGCGGACCGTGGGGGAAATCAGCAGCATCGCGACGTCGATCGCAGCCGCGGTTGAGCAGCAGGGTGCCGCCACTGGCGAAATCGCCCGCAACGTGCAACAGGCCGCCCACAGCACCAGCGAAGTGACGGTCAACATTGCCGGTGTGAGCCGCACCGCATCCGAAACGGGAACCGCGGCCGACGATGTGCTCGCCGCCGCCCGCGCGCTGACCGATCAGTCCGAGGAAATGGCCCGCGAAGTCACCGCCTTCGTCGTCAAGGTTCGCGCGGCTTAGAAGGTGTCCGGCTGCGCCGGATGGCCTTCGGCCCGACCAGGGCGCTGCCCTGGATCCGCCAGAGGCAGGGCCTCTGGACTCCAATCGTTTAAGGCATGTCTCTGAGTGAGGAGGGGGTCATATCCGCCGGGTCTGAGCACCCGCGGGTATGATCCCCTCCTCACTCAGAGGCCCGCTTCAATGAACGGGGTGCAGGGGCCCGCCCCTGCTGGGCGCAGGGCAAGGCCCTGCTCGGGCCGAAGGCTATTCCGGCAAAGCCGGACACCGAACCAGACCGAGTCTCGATCCTAAGGCGCCAGGCTGACGCCCTCTGGGCGCCAGAGGCCGTCGGGGCGACCTTTGAAGCCTTGGACTTTGGCGGAGAGGCCCCATAGCATCGAGAAGTGGTACAGGACGATGTTCGGCTGGTCCTGCAGGAAGATTTCCGTGGCCTGGTCGTAGAGTGGCTTGCGCTCCGCCGTGGTCTGCACGGCGGTTGCCTGTTGCAGCAGGGCGTCCATTTTCGGGTTGCAGTAGTGGCCCCAGTTGGTGAAACCTTTGCAGGTCAGCCAGATCGGCATGTTGCCGTCCGGGTCTGGGCGGCCCGACCAGATCAGCATGGTGGCGTCGAAGTCGCCAGCCTGGGTTGCGGCGACCAGGGCGGCGGACTCCTTTTGGATGATGCGCATGTTGAAGCCGGCGTCCTTGACCATGGACTGCATGATTTCGGCGACCTGTGCGTCCAGCGGGTCGGTGCCGATGCCCAGCGCGAAGTTGACTTCCTTGACCCCGGCGGCGGCGAGCAGCTTCTTTGCGGCCTCGACATCGCGGGCGGGCACCGGGTGGGCTGCGTCGTAATAAGTGCTGCCGGGCGCTTCCATCTGGTTGGAGGGCACGTATTGGCCGTCGAAGGCGACCTGGTTGAGGGTGGCGCGGTCGAGGGCGAGCGAGAACGCCTGGCGTACACGGGCGTCGCGGCCGAGCGGGCTGTCGGCGGATTTGCCGTTGCCGACGTTGAATTCGATCGGCAGGAAGCCGAGCGAGGGCGTTTTTGCCATGCGCAGTTTTGGGTCGGCGACGACGGCTGCCACATCGGTCGGGGCAATGCGGTCGGCGATGTCGAGCGCGCCGGCGGCGAGGCCCACCTTGCGGATGTTGCTGTCCACGATGGTGCGGAACACCACGCCGGGCAGCTTGATGGCGGCGGCGTTCCAGTAGCCGGGGAAGCGTTCGAGGGTGATGTGGTCCTGGGCGACGCGCTCCTTGAAGGCGAACGGGCCGGTGCAGACCGGGTGGGCGGCGATCTCATCCTGCGACAGGTTCAGGATTTTGGGCGAATAGGGTGTTCCCGGCCGGTTGGTGAGGAGGGCGATCAGCGGCGAGAAGGGGCGCGAGACGTTGATGCGCAGTGTCAGCGGATCGACCACGTCGGCGCCGGTGATGGTGGCCATCTCGGACTTGCGGATCGAGTAGCTGGCGGTTTTATAGCGTTGGATGTTGGCAACCATGGCGGCGGCATCGAATGTCTCGCCGTCGTGGAACAGCACGCCTGGGCGCAGATGGACGATGAGGGAGAGGTTGTCGGGCGCCCATTCCCAGGCGGTGGCGAGTTCGGGTACGAACTTCAGGTCGGGCGAAATGTCGATCAGGCTGTCGCACATCACCGAGGTGACGATGCGGTTGGTGTAGCTGCCGTCGGTGGCGGGATCGAGCGGCGCCGGGTCGAATTCCAGGGCGACGCGCAGCGGCTGGTCGGCGGCCTGGGCTGTGGTCGCCAGCAGGGGGGTCGCCAGCAGGGCGGGGCCTGCCGCGAACAGCAGGGTTGCCATAAAATGGGACGCACGCATGGCCACCTCCGTCTGTGGTTTCGACATGTTCGCGACAGCAAGCACTTTGCCGATGCTGCGGTGCAAAGCAATCGTTAGAATGAGCGGCCCCGGGGATTGGGCTGCAGCCACGGCCGTGCGCGGGCGTCGGCCAAAGCGAACGCCTCGATGGCGGCGCTGTGGCTGCGCGTGAGGTCGAGATCGTCCCAGCCGTTCAGCAGCTTGGTGCGCCAGGCCGGGTCGATGGTGAAATCCACCCGCAGATTGCCGGCCGCGATGGTCTGGGTGGCGAGGTCGACCACGAGCATGAGGCGTCCGTCCGCCAGCACGGCCAGCAGCGCCCCGGCCTCGGCCTCGGTCACCTTGGCCGGCAACAGGCCGTTGTTGACGCTGTTGGCCGCGAAGATGTCGCCGAAGCTCGGGGCCACCACGCAGGTGATGCCGTAGTCGACCAGGGCATAGACGGCGGCTTCGCGCGAGGAGCCGGAGCCGAAATTGCGGCGCGCCACCAGGATCTTCGCGTCCGGGCGCAGGTTCAGGGGAAACGCCGGGTCGGTCCGCAGGTCGTGGAACAGCACCGGGGCGTAGCCTTCGGAGCGCGGGCGCTGCATGAAGCGGGCGGGGATGATCTGGTCAGTGTCGACCGCCACGATCGGAAGCGCGCAGGCGACGGCGTCGAGCCGGGTGAACGGGCGCATCAGCCGCGCCCCGCCAACAGGGGCCGAACGTCGGTGAGGTGGCCGGTGACGGCGGCCGCGGCGACCATGGCCGGTGACATCAGATGGGTGCGGCTGCCGGGGCCCTGACGGCCCTTGAAGTTGCGATTGGTGGTGGAGGCCGCGCGCTCGCCGGGCGCCAGCAGGTCGCCGTTCATGCCGACGCACATCGAGCAGCCGGAGGCGACCCATTCGAGGCCCGCCTCGATGAACACGCGGTCGAGCCCTTCCTGTTCCGCCTGCTGTTTGACCAGGGAGGAGCCTGGCGAGACCATGCCGGGAACCACGGATCTGCGGCCAGAGAGTACGGCGGCGGCGGCGCGCAGGTCCTCGATGCGGGCGTTGGTGCAGGAGCCGATGAACACACGGTCGATGGCGATGTCGGTGAGCGCCTGGCCAGGCCGCAGGGCCATGTAGTCGAGTGCCGCGCGCATCTGGGCGCGGGCGGCGGGGTCGGCGGCCTCGGGGTCTGGCAGGCGCGCCATGATCGGCAGCGCCTGTTCGGGGGTGACGCCCCAGGTTACGATGGGGGCGATTTCGGTGGCATCGAGGCTGATCGCGCGGTCGTGGACGCAGCCGGGGTCGGATGGCAGCCGGCGCCAGTCGGCCACGGCTGCGTCGAACGCATCGGGGGCGAAGGGGCGGCCCCGCAGATAGGCGAAGGTGGTTTCGTCCGGTGCAACCATGCCGCAGCGGGCGCCGCATTCGATGGACAGGTTGCACAGCGTCATGCGTCCTTCCATCGACAACGCGGTGATCGTGCTGCCGGCGTATTCGATCGCATGGCCCACGCCGCCGTCGGCGCCGAGCCGGGCGATGATCGTCAGTGCGATGTCCTTGGCACCGATCCCCATGCCGAGCGGGCCGTCCACCCGGACCAGCAGGCGACGCGGGCGTTGCTGCCATAACGTCTGGGTGGTCAGCACATGGGCGACCTCGGAGGCGCCGATTCCGAAGGCCAAGGCGCCGAACGCGCCGTGGGTGGAGGTGTGGCTGTCACCGCACACGATCGTCAGGCCGGGGAGGGTGAGGCCTTGTTCGGGCCCCACGACATGGACGATGCCCTGGCGCGGGTCGTCGAGGCCGAACAGCAGGATGTTGTGGCGTGCGGTATTTTGCTCAAGTTGCGCCACCATGCGGGCGATGCCGGCATCGGCGATCGGGCAACCGCGGCCGCGAGTCGGCACGTAATGGTCGGCCACGCCGAAGGTGAGGTGCGGACGGCTGACCGCCGTGTTGGTCGCGGCCAGCCTGGCGAAGGCGTGGTGCGAGCCTTCGTGGACGAAGTGCCGGTCGATCCACAGCAGCGCCTGGCCGTCCTCGAGTGTCACGATGCTGTGGCTGTCGAACAGCTTGTCGATCAAGCTGCGCGGAGCGCCCGCGGGCGGCATGGGCGGTGGGGCGAGCGTCATGGCCTGACCGCCATATCCGGACCGTCGGCCGTGGTCCAGCCAGGCGCGATTCGCAGGGTGGGCGAGCGGCACAGGTTCAGCCCGCGACGCTCCTCCGCCGCACGGTTGGCAAAGACCACGCGCACATCCGCGTCGCAGGGGCCGTGGAACGTCAAGGGGCGCTCCTCGCCCACCGAAACGCCGGAGGTTGCCAGCAGATCGTCGCCCCATTGCGCCGCATCGAGCGGGGAGAGGTAGAATTGCTGGATCGGCAGGCGGCTGGCGTTGATCAGTGTCATGTGCTGTTCGGGATACGGCGGCGGCGGCGGGGCGATGGCGCCACTGGCATCCAGCGTCAGTTGCCGGTTGCGACAGAGATTGACGGCGCGGATCTCCTCGCGGCGCTGATCGTCATACACGGCCAAAACATCGAACCCGCAGTCGCGCATCCGGCCGAGCGGGATGTTGAGGCGCGCGTATTTTTCGATTTGGTTGTCACCCAGCCGGTCGCCGCCCCAGGCGTCGGCGGCCGACGGCGAGACGTAGAGTTCCGCGATACCGTGGCTGCTGCGATTGATGATGATGATGTCGCGATCGCCCATGGGTCCCATCGGGATTTTGCCTGGGTCGGCGGACGGCGCCGCAGCGGCGGCGGCGGCGGCAAGCGGCCCCGCGGCGGCGGCAAGCAGCCCAGCGGCGGCGGCAAGCAATCCCACGAGCACGGCTGACCGGGCCAGAGACCTCAGATGTGGCCACCCGCCGTCGCCCGCCATGCTGCCAGCACTCCGTATTACGATAGGCTTTCTGTGTGTCGCGGGATGTGTCGCATTGCAAGATGTGCAGCACCGATCAACGCGCTGCGGGCATGATCGGCCGCCGAGGTGTTGCAGCCATGCCAGACCGGCCCAATCTCGGAGGCATGAGCGATATCAAACCCGATCAAATTCCCGCCGCACCCGTGCCCGGGGTGATCCCCGCAGTACCGCCGGCCCCAGCGCTGCCGCCTGAGGTGGGCGGCGCGGAGGGACCCGAACCAACCCGCTACGGCGACTGGTCGCATAAGGGGCGATGCACGGATTTCTGACCGCCTACGGGCGTTTTGACAGGGTCTAAGGGGTTCTGATAGCCGTCGCTGCGCAAACGGAGACGCGCGCGGCATGGCCACCTCCGATCCCCCCGCAGCGCCGTCACTGCCCAGCCTTGGCGAGGCGATCCGGGTCTGGTTGCGAATCGGCTGCATTTCGTTCGGCGGGCCCGCAGGCCAGATCGCCCTGTTGCATCGCGAAGTGGTTGAACAGCACCGCTGGATCAGCGACCGGCGTTTCCTGCATGCGCTGAACTTCTGCACGCTGCTGCCCGGGCCCGAGGCGCAGCAGCTGGCAACCTATCTCGGCTGGCTCATGCACGGCGTGGTCGGCGGCCTGGCGGCGGGACTGCTGTTCATCCTGCCCGGCGCGCTGGTCATGCTGGTGCTGTCGGTCGTCTATGTCACGCTCGGCGATGTGCCGCTGGTGGCAGCGTTGTTCTTCGGCCTGAAAAGCGCCGTGCTGGTGCTGGTGGTCGAGGCGTTGCTCCGCATCGGCCGGCGCGCCCTGAAGGGCCGGGCCGCCTGGGCCCTCGCAGCGGCAGCCTTCCTTGCGCTGTTCTTGTTCGACGTGCCGTTTCCCGTCGTGGTGCTGCTCGCCGGCCTGATCGGCGGCCTCGCTCCGGCGGCCTTCATCGACGGCGGCCATGGCCGCGCGCAGCAGGGCATGCCGGCTGCGATCGACGCGGCGTTGGAGGCCGACCCCCTCCGCGCCGGCCGGTTTGCCCGCGATGGCCGAAGGGCTGGCCTGGTGATCCTGGCCGGCTGGCTGGTTTCGGTGGCGCTGCTGCAGGGCCGCGGTGTGTTCGGCGATGTCGCGTGGTTCTTCGCCAAGATGGCGGTCGTCACCTTCGGCGGCGCCTATGCGGTGCTGGCCTATGTCGCGCAGGAGGCGGTGGACGGCTACGGCTGGTTGTCTGCCGCGGAGATGCTGAGCGGCCTGGGCCTGGCGGAGACCACGCCGGGACCGCTCATCCTGGTGCTGCAGTTCGTGGGGTTTCTGGCGGGGTTTCGTGCGCCCGGCAGCCTGACCGGCCTCGCCAGCGGCATCGCGGCATCGGCGCTGACACTGTGGGTGACCTTCGCGCCGAGTTTCGTGTTCGTATTCATCGGCGCGCCGATGATCGAGCGTGTGCAGAAAAATGCCGCGCTGGCCGGTGCCATGGCCGCCATCACCGCTGCCGTGGTCGGCGTGATCGCCAACCTCGCTGTCTGGTTCGCGCTGCATGCGCTGTTTCGCCAGACCGTGGCGGTACGCCGGTCGCTGCTGGCTTTCGATGCGCCGGTGCTGTCCAGCCTCGACCCGTGGGCGCTGCTGCTGGCCGCAAGCGCCGCGGTGGCGCTGCTGCGGCTGCGCCTGGGCGTGATTCCAACGCTTGCTGGCTGCGCGGCGGCCAGCATTGGACTGCATTTTCTGGTCGGCCCGCTGTAGTTGTTCCGGCTTGCCGGCCGCTTGCGCGGGGCCATCCGCAAGGTGGCCTGGTATAATTACGTAATTGCATTGGCTGGATTTTTGTGTTCTTGTTGGGTTCATGTTCGAGTTTACCCTCCCTTCCCTCACCGACCGGCTCTCGCTGTCCATGCTTGGACTGCGCGCGGCGGTGGCTGATCGGATTGCGGGGAATGCGGTGTCGGTGGCGCTGATGACGCTGATCTATTTCAAGTTGCAGCGGATCGAGAATCGGGTGCTGTGGCTGATTGCGGCGATCCGCGAGGGTCGGCTTCGCGGCGGCTGGCTTTGCCCGGGGCGTGCTTCGGCGGTGTGGGCGCAGGGTTCGCGGCGGCCTGAGGTGCGGTTGCCGCGCGGGGTTGCCTGGCTGTGTGGGCTGGTGCCCTACAAGGCGGCGGGCTTTGGCAGCCAGTTGCGCCATTTGTTCGGCGATCCTGAGTTCGTGGCGCTGCTGGCGGCTTCGCCGCAGCTGCGGCGCACGTTGCGCCCGCTGTGCCGGATGCTGGGGATTGAGCGCGAGTTGGTGACACCGGTCATGCCGGTCGTACCGGTCGCACCGGTGGCGGTGGTGACGGAGGGCACTGGTGACAGGCTGGCCGTATTGCCCCATGCGGACGCCGCCGCCGGCTTCGGTGGACGCGGTGATCCGGTGGTGGGATCGGGTTCGACCCTGCTCTCGCCCGGCTCGGAGAAGGACGGTGGTTTTTGTGAACCGCTATGACGGAGCGGTTTTGGCTGGTCTAAATAGTTGCGATACCGTAATAATACGCGTTCACCGCCTGCGGGAGAGCGCGGCCAGCAGCGTGTTCTCCAGCAGGCAGGCAATGGTCATCGGCCCGACGCCCCCTGGCACCGGCGTGATTGCCCCGGCCACCGCACGGCATTCGTCGAACGCCACGTCGCCCACCAGCCGCCCATCGGCCAGGCGATTGATGCCGACGTCGATCACCGTCGCGCCGTCGGCCACCCAGTCGGCCCTGACCATCTCGGGCCTGCCGACCGCGGCCACCAACACCTCGGCCCGCCGGCACTCGGCCGCGAGGTCGCGGGTGCGGGAATGGGCGAGGGTGACGGTGGCGTCGGCGGCCGTCAGCAACGCCGCGACCGGCTTGCCGACCAGCACGGAGCGGCCGAGCACCAGCGCGCGGGTGCCGCGCAGCGTGATACCGGCCGCGGCCAGCAGCTTCATCACGCCCTTCGGGGTGCATGGCACCAGATGCGGCACGCCGGCTGCGAGCAGGCCTGCGTTGGTGGGGGTCAGCCCGTCGACATCCTTGGCCGGGTCGATGGCGTTGATGACGGCCGCCTGGTCGAAATGGGCGGGCAGCGGCAGCTGGACCAGAATGCCGTCCACGTCGCCGTCGGCGTTGAGGTCGGCGATCACCGCCAGCAGGTCGGCCTGGGTGGTGGCCATCGGCAAGCGGATGGTGCGGGCGGCGATGCCCACACCACCGGCGGCACGGTCCTTATTGCGCACGTAGACCGCGCTTGCGGGATCGTCTCCGACCAGCACCACAGCAAGGCCTGGGCGAAAGCCGAGGCTTGCAATACGGGTGGCCAGTTCGGCGCGCAGGGTGGCTGCGACCTGTTTGCCGTCGATGATATGCGCGGTCATGGGCAGTTCCTTAGACCGTGGCTGGCCGCCGCCGGCCAACCCGGCGCGCCGGTATCACAGGAACAGGGCCTGCACGTTGCCAAACATGATCGCCTGGTAGATGCGCCGCAGCAGTTCCTGCGCGACCCAGATGAGCAGGATCAGCGCGATCGGGCTGAGGTCGATGTTGCCGAAGCTGGGTATGATGTTTCGGATCGGGCGCAGCGCAGGCTCGGTGATGCGGTGCAGGAAGTCACCGATCGTCCAGACCAGCCGGTTGCGGGTGTCGAGCACGCCGAAGGAGGCCAGCATGCTGAACACGGCGGCCAGAATGACCGCCCAGCGAAACAGGTTCAGCAATTCGTCCAGCACGTTGAACAGGATCGTGATCACGCGGGGGCTCCCGAAAACTGGTTGATACCTAGCTTGCGGCACATCCCCAGGCAACCGGGCCCGGCAAGGCTTGCATCAGCGGCGCATGGCCAGTCTGCACCGCAGGGGTTAAACCCTGCTTGACTTGGCAACCCTTGCTGAGCAATGTCCGCCGCCGATCGACAGGCATGCCTGTTGCATCGATCGCCGGACAGGATGGGGCTGTAGCTCAGTTGGGAGAGCGCCTCGTTCGCAATGAGGAGGTCAGCGGTTCGATCCCGCTCAGCTCCACCATCCTGCTCGTCTGGCATCTCTGGGCTCGCACGACGACCCTTGCGCTGATCGCCTTCGCGCATCAATGCTTTGCAACGATAGGCCCATAGCAAGGTATTTTTCCAAACGAAGGCGGACGGATCTTCTATGTACGACGACAGAAGCCGGAACCGGAGCGAACCCATGCGGATTATTGCAGGCCGCGCCGGTACGGCGATCGACCTAAGTTCACGCGCCGGTACGGCGCGATGAGCGACCCAACAAGAGAGGCAGCCTTCGATCTGCTGACGGCGACGATTGATCGTCATCGGACGCTGGAGGACGCGCTCGACCAGTTGTCCGGGATCGAGGCGCGAGATCGTGCCGCCGGGCACCGCCTGGCCGGCGCCGTGCTGCGGCGCATGGGGTCGCTGGATGCCGTGCTGGAGCCGTTGCTCAAAAAGGCACCGCCGGTCCCGGTAATGCATATCCTGCGCATCGGCGCCGCCGGCCTGTTGCTGCTGGAAACGCCGCCGCATGCAGCCGTTGCCACCGCGGTCGGGCTCGCACGCACGCGCGGCCTGGCGCCGTTTGCAGGCCTTGTGAACGCTGTGCTGCGCCGCGTGGCCGAAGCCGGCCAGACGGGGCTGGAAAGCCTGGACGGTCCGCGGCTCGACACGCCGGCCTGGCTGTGGACTGCCTGGGGCTCGCAGGCGCGTGCCATCGCGCAGGCCCATTTGGTGGAGGCACCGCTCGACCTCTCGCTGCGGCCTGGCGCTTCGGGGCCCGAGGGAGCGGAGCTGCTGCCAACCGGCGGCTGGCGCTGCCCGCCGCAGACCCGCGTGACCACGCTGCCCGGTTTCATCGAAGGTGACTTCTGGGTGCAGGATGCCGCCGCCAGCATTCCGGCGCGCTTGCTCGCAGCCCAGCCGGGCGAGCGCATCGCAGACCTTTGTGCGGCACCTGGCGGCAAAACCGCGCAGCTTGCCTATTCGGGGGCGCATGTCACCGCTGTGGAGAACCATGCCGGGCGCATCGCCCGACTGCGCGAGAACCTGGCCAGGCTGCGGCTGGAGGTCGAAACCGTCCAGGAGGACGCCGCACTTTGGAACCCGCCCGCGCCCCTCGATGCTGTTCTGTTGGACGCACCCTGCAGCGCCACCGGCACCATTCGCCGACACCCTGATGTTACACACCACAAGCGCCCGCGCGACGTGCAAGCCATGGTGGTGCAGCAGGACCGGCTGTTGGAAGCCGCCTGTGCCATGCTGCGGCCTGGTGGCCGGCTGATCTACGCCGTCTGTTCGCTGCAGCCGGAAGAGGGCGCGGCGCGGGTGGATGCCGCCATCCGCCGGCTCAGCCTGACGCCGTCGCCTTTCACCGCCGCGGAAATGGCGTTTCTGCCGGAAGCGCTGACGCCGGCCGGTCACGTCAGGACGCTGCCGTCGTTCTGGCCGCAGCGCGGCGGCATGGACGGGTTTTTCGTCGCCCGCATGATGCGCCAGGAATGAGCCGACGCATCTAGCCTGTGGGCACGGCGGAGTGCCGTGCGGGCGCGGCAGGTTGCCGGCCACGCCCGCACCTGTCTAAAACATGGGCCATGAATCCGCGCATCATTATCGCCCCGAGCCTGCTGGCAGCCGACTTCTCCCGCCTGGGGGAAGAGGCCCGCGCCGTTGAGGCTGCCGGCGCCGACTGGCTTCACCTTGATGTGATGGACGGGCATTTCGTGCCCAACATCACCTTCGGCCCGCTGGTGGTGAAGGCGCTGCGGCCGCACACCACCCTGCCGCTCGACGTTCACCTGATGATCGCGCCGGTCGACCCGTTTCTGGATGCCTTCGCCGAGGCGGGTGCGGACCACATCAGCATCCACGCCGAGGCCGGGCCGCATCTGCACCGCTCGCTGCAACGCATCCGGGCGCTGGGCAAGAAACCCGGCGTGGTGCTGAACCCCGCCACTTCAGTGGACTCGGTGCTGTGGGTGCTCGATCTCGTCGATATCGTGATGGTGATGACGGTCAATCCAGGGTTCGGCGGCCAGGCCTTCATCGAAGGCCAGGTGCCCAAGGTGGCAGCCCTCAGGCGCGCCATGGATGCGACCGGGCGGCATATCCACTTGCAGATCGACGGCGGCGTGACCTCTGACACCGCACCTCGGCTGATCGCTGCGGGTGCGAACGCGCTGGTTGCTGGCACCGCCGTGTTCGGCAAACCCGATTATGCGGCGGCCATCCAGGCCATCCGCGCGGCAGCGCCTGCCAGATGAGCCGCGATCCGACCCGCTGGATCCGGCGCACCCTGGCGCGTTTGCCGCAGTTTGGCATGTCGCGCGTGCCCGACGCACCGCTGCCCCATGTGCGCGATCCATGGCCGGGCGATGCGTTGCGCGGCGCCAACCTGCTGCGCGGGGAGATCGAGCTCGGCGGCGTGGTTGGACGGCTGATGCCCGGCGGTTTCGACACGTTGAGCGGGCCCCCCGCGTTGCGCGCCGCGGCGCATAGTTTCGTGTGGCTGCGCGACCTGCGGGCGCTGGGCACCGACGCCGCCCGGGTGCAGGCGCGCGCCTTGGTTGGCGAATGGATCGGGGCTGCCTCCCTCGAACGTCTGGCGCAGCGCCCGGATGTCGCCGGCAGCCGCATCACCGCCTGGCTCGCCCATTATGATTTCTTTGCAGCCTCCGCCGACGACGGGTTTCGCCAGGCGTTGATGGCCCGGCTGGTAGGCGACGCCCGTACTCTGGCCGCGAGCCTGCCGGCCGAGGAGATGGACGGCCGCGCGCTCACCGCGGTGAAAGGCCTGGTCGCCGCAGGCGTGGCGCTGCCCGAGCAGCCCGCGCTGCTGGCCCGTGCCCAGAAGCTGCTGCCGCAGGAGATCGGCCGCCAGATCCTGCCAGACGGCACCCATAACGAGCGCAGTCCCGGCCGGCTGTTGGTGGCCCTGCAGGACCTCACGGAAATCCGCGCCCTGCTGCAGGCCGGCCGCGCGCCGCAGCCGCCGGCGCTGGTCTCGGCGATAGAACGCATGGCACCGGCACTGCGCGCACTGCGCCACGCCGATGGCGGACTTGCTTTGTTCAACGGCACGCGTGAGGAAAACCCCGCTCTGATCGAGGCGGTGCTGACCGAGGCCGGCCGCGCCGGCCGTGTGCCCAACACCATGATCGAAGGCCGGTTCGAGCGTCTGGCCGCCGGGCGCAGCCTGCTGATCGCCGATGTCGGCGCACCCGCAGCCCCCGGGCTCGACCGGTTCGCCCACGCCGGCACCCTGTCGTTCGAGTTGTCGATCGGGCGCGACCGCATGATCGTGAACTGCGGCGGAGCCCCTGCCGCTGCCGGCGAATGGCGTGACGCCTCGCGCGCCACCGCGGCGCATTCGACCCTGACCATCGCCGACACCAGTTCGAGCGAGCTTACCGAAAGCGGCCTCGGCCGCAGGCCAGAGCAGGTCGAGGACCAACGCCAGGAGGCCAACGGCGCCCATTGGCTGGAGGCCAGCCACGACGGCTGGCGCCGCCCCTTTGGCGCCGTCCATCGCCGCCGCCTGTATATGGCCGAAAGCGGCGACGACATTCGCGGCGAGGATGTGGTGGAGGCGGCGACCCCGCAGCCCTACATCATCCGCTTCCATCTTCACCCCAGCGTCGACGCCAGCCTGCAGCAAGATGGCGAGGCCGTGCTGCTGCGCCTGCCCGCAGGCTCCGGCTGGCGGCTGCGGGCGGACGGTGCGAAGATTTCGCTTGAGGAAAGTGTCTATCTCGGTGGCGCCACGCCGCGCCGGGCCGAGCAGGTGGTGCTGACCGGCTACCAGGACGGCGAGCAACAGGTGAAGTGGGCCATCACCCGCGTGGGCTGAAGGGGAGACCGGCTGGTGCGGCTTAGACTCCCACGGCTGGTGCTGCGTTGGTGATCGGCTCGGTCACGAGAGTGCTGGCCCAGACGGTCCAGCGTCACGCACCCGAGGCTGCACACATGCCGCGCGCTGTCTGCGCGTGAAGATCGTCGAAATCACCAATGTTGATTTTTCGCTGCGGCATTTCCTGCTGCCGCTGATGCGTGAGCTGCGCGCGCGCGGCCATGAGGTGATCGGCGTGTCGGCCGAGGGTCCGTTGCTGGAGGTGGCCCGCGGCGAAGGGTTTCGCATCGTGGCGCTGCCGTTTGTGCGCAGCGTCTCGCCGCTGGCACAGTGGCGGGCGTTCAAGGCTCTCGTGGCCTTCCTCCGGGCCGAAAAACCCGACCTCGTGCACGGCCATATGCCGATCAGCGGCTTCATTGCGCGCATCGCTGCCCGCGTCGCCGGGGTGCCGAAGGTCGCCTATACCTGCCACGGCTTCCTGTTCCATCAGCCAGGCCGCTGGCCGCGTCGGGCCGCTTCATTCCTCATGGAATGGACGGCGGGGCAGTTGACCGACGTGTATATGACCGTCTCGGCCGAGGAGGCTGCCGATGCGCGCAGGCTGCGCATCAACCGGCACAGCATCGCGGTCGGCAACGGGCGCGATCCCCGGCGTTTCCATTCCGATCCCGCCGCCCGCGCCCGCATCCGTGGCGGGTTCGGCATTCCCGATGACCGTGTTGTCATCGTCGTCGTCTCCCGCATTGTGCGCCACAAGGGCTACCCCGAGCTGCTCGCCGCGATGGCCGGCGTCGATGCCGAGCTTTGGGTGATCGGCGAGCGCCTGGCGTCTGACCACGGCGAGGACATGGAGCCTTATTTTGCGGCCGCCGGCCTTGGCGCGCGGCTGCGCCGGCTCGGCTATCGCGACGACACCGCGGCGCTGTTGGCGGCGGCCGACATCTTCACGCTGCCAAGCCATTTCGAGGGCCTGCCGATGTCGATCATCGAGGCGATGCTCACTGGTCTGCCGGTGGTTGCGACCAATATTCGTGGCCCGCGTGAGCAAGTGGTGGAAGGGCTGACCGGCTTCCTGGTGCCGCCGGCCACCGTGGCCTCGCTCGCAGCAGCTCTCGGCCGGCTGGTCGCAGATGCGAGTCTGCGCCACCGCATGGGCGAGGCCGGCCGTGCCCGGGCGGTGGCGCGTTTCGACGAGGCAGATGTGCTGACGCGCACCCTGGATTTGCTCGGCGCGTAGGTCTATGCCCGCGCGATGACCGACATCGTTCCAATCCGACGCGCCCTGATCTCCGTTTCCGACAAGACGGGGCTGCTCGAGCTCGCAGCCGTGCTGGCCCAGGCCGGCATCGAGATCCTCTCCACCGGCGGCTCGGCCAAGGCGCTGCGCGACGGTGGTTTCGCCGTGGTCGAGGTGTCCGATCACACCGGCTTTCCGGAGATCCTGGATGGGCGGGTAAAGACGCTGGTGCCGCAGATCCACGGTGGCATTCTGGCAAGGCGGGACGTGGCGGAGCATCTGGCGCAGATGGCCGAGCACAGCATCGCGCCGATCGATCTCGTGGTGTCCAACCTGTATCCGTTCGAGGCGACGGTGGCGCGCGGCGGCAGCTTCGAGGATTGCGTCGAGAACATCGACATCGGCGGACCGACGCTGATCCGCGCCGCCGCCAAGAACCATAAGTTCGTCACTATCGTGACCGAAATTGCGCAATACGCGGCGGTGCAGGCGGAGATCGGCGAGCACAGCGGCACCTCGCTTGCCACCCGCCGCAAGCTGGCCGCCGCCGCCTATGCGCGGACATCGGCCTACGACAGCGCCATTGCCGCCTGGTTCGCAGGGCAGCTCGGCGACACCTTCCCCGACCGGATGACCCTGTCCGGCAGTCTGCGGCAGACGTTGCGCTACGGCGAGAATCCGCATCAGGCGGCGGCCTTCTACACCAATGGCGATCGCGCAGGCGTAGCCACCGCGCGCCAGGTGCAGGGCAAGGAGCTGTCCTACAACAACCTCAACGACACCGACGCCGCGTTCGAATGCGTCGCCGAGTTCGAGGCGCCGACGGTTGTCATCGTCAAACACGCCAACCCCTGTGGCGTCGCCTCCGCCGAAACACTCGAAGAGGCCTGGCAGCTGGCGCTGCGCTGCGACCCGGTTTCGGCCTTCGGCGGCATCGTGGCGCTGAACCGTACGCTCGACGAAGCGACGGCCACGCGGATCGCCGCAATCTTTTCAGAGGTGATCGTGGCGCCGGATGCGACCGAGGGCGCGCGCACCGTGCTCGCCCGCAAGAAGAACCTGCGGCTGCTGCTGACCGGCAGCCTGCCCGACCCCGGCGCGCCTGGCCTGTCGATCCGGACCATCGCCGGTGGTTTCCTCGCCCAGACGCGCGACGCCGGCCGCATCTCCCGCGCCGATCTGAAAACCGTGACCCGGCGTGCGCCGACCGAGGCGGAGCTGGACGATCTGCTGTTCGCCTTTCGGGTGTGCAAGCACGTGAAGTCCAACGCCATCATCTATGCCAAGGATCGCGCCACCACCGGGATCGGCGCCGGCCAGATGAGCCGTGTCGATTCTGCGCGCATCGCCGCCTGGAAGGGGGCCGAGGCTGCCACTGCCGCGGGCCTGGGCGCGCCACTGACGCAAGGCAGCGTGGTCGCGTCTGACGCATTCTTCCCCTTTGCCGACGGCCTGGAAGCAGCTATCGCGGCGGGTGCGACCGCGGTCATCCAACCCGGTGGCTCGATGCGCGACGCCGAGGTGATCGCGGCCGCCGATGCGGCGGGGATCGCGATGGTGCTGACAGGGATGCGACACTTCCGCCACTGAACGGGCTGTGCCGTCTGTCGCGTGCCGATTGTCTTCCGGTCGACGGCACGGCCTCAAGGGCAAGGCCGCCTACGGCGGTCGCAAGCGCGACCCTTGACCCCGCACCGTCGCCCGGAAGAGCGGCTCACATCGACAGAATGAGCGGATCTGCACACCCTGTCATGCTCTCGATGTCAGCGCTCTTTCCGCCCAGCTCTCTCAGGTTAGATAACGCGCCGTCAGATGCGCCTCGAAATCGCGGGGATCCAGCGGCTTGCCGGTTGCATGGCGCAGCAGATCGTTGAACCCGTAAAGACTGCCCTGCCCATGCACCTTCTCGCGCAGCCAGCCCAGCAGCGGCGCCAGATTGCCCTGTGCAAGCGCTGCATCAAGCCCCCCCACGTCACGCCGTGCAGCCGCCATCAGCTGGGCCGCGGCCATCGCCCCCATGGAATAGCTGGGGAAATAGCCGACCAGCCCGTCGTACCAATGAATGTCCTGCAGCACGCCCTGCGCGTCG
Source organism: Rhodospirillales bacterium (assembly GCA_025352665.1). Taxonomy (GTDB): domain Bacteria; phylum Pseudomonadota; class Alphaproteobacteria; order Acetobacterales; family Acetobacteraceae; genus CAIQQQ01. The sequence goes on from JANXSM010000144.1 coordinate 52,107, forward strand.
TCCGGGGGCGTGATGCCGAGCAGGGCGTGCATCCCCTCGTTCCAGGCGCCCGGCAGATCGGCCACCGCGAGATCGCCTGAGATCAGCGCCTGTTCAAGGCGGAAGCGCAGGATGACATGGGCGGGATAGGTCATCTCGTCCGCATCCACGCGGATGAACCCGCGGTGCACCTGGCGCAGCGCACGGCCCAGGTTTTCAGGCGCGTAAGGTGCGGCCTCACCACCGAAGGTTTCGTGCAGCTGCGGGCCGAGCCACGACAGATAGGCATCGGACCGGCAGGCCTGCATCTCCACGATCAGCGACTGGCTTTCGTGCGCCCCCATGCCCGCCGCATTACCGACCGGCTGGCGTGCGAACGCCGTGGGCAGGCCACGTTCATACAAAGCGTGGCCGGTCTCGTGCATCACGCCCATCAGCGCCTGGTGGAAACTGTCGGTGCGGTAGCGGGTGGTGATGCGCACATCGGTCGGCGTGCCGCCACAGAACGGGTGGGCGGACCGGTCAAGGCGGGAATGCTCGGCCTCCAGCCCCGCGCGCAGCGACAGGCGGCGGCAGAGCGCTTCCTGCACGTCCTCGGAAAACGGGCCCTGCGGCTGCCTGGCCGGGCCGCGCGAGGCCTGCAGTTCCTCCGCCCGCGGCAGGGCGGTGGTCAGGAATGTGGCGTAGTCGGCAAACACCGGCGCCACGTCCGCCGTGGTGATGCCGGGCTGATAGCCGTCCATCAGCGCATCGTAGGGGCTGAGGCCCAAGGCCGGCGCCAGCGCCTGGGCCTGTTCGCGGACCATGGACATAAGTTCGGTCAGCGAAGCAGCCACGGTCGAAAAATTCGCATCCGCGCGCGCGACACGCCAAATTTTCTCGCAGGCGGAACTGGCGCGGGCGAAGGTTTCCACGAGATCGCCGGGAACCGCGGTGGCGCGGGTGTGGCCGTGGCGCAACAGGCGCAGGTTCTCCTGCTCCCACACGCCCTCTGGCGGCTGGGCCTCGGCCGCGGCGAGGTCGTCGGCCACTTCTGGCGCGGTCGCCAGCGTGTGGGCGATGCCGGCGAGCACGGCGAACTGGTCGCCCCGCGCGGCACCGCCGCCTGACGGCATCATGGCACTGGCATCCCACCCCAGCATTGATGCTGCCTCGTTGATCGTGGCGATGCGCGCGGCACGCGCCGTCAGCCGTTCATACGCGGTGGGGCGGTTGCTCTGGCTCATGACGGAGGCTCTTTCGGGCATAGAGGAGGAAGATGATCACCAAGGTGGCGGCGAAGCCGAACCAGGTCAGCGCATATTGCAGATGGTTGTCAGGTGGCCGGGGCAGGCTGTCGACTGGCTGTGGAAACACCCCCAGCACGGATGGCCCCATCGCCACCAAGGTGGTGGGCGCCACGCGCGCCAAGCCGAGTGCCGCGCCGATGACCGGTGGATCCAACGTGTAGAACAGCCGCTTGGAGGGATCATCCTTCGCGCTGAACGCGCCGGCCTGCTCGGCAGGTCGCACATACCCCTCGATCGCACCCGCCGGAAACACCAGCGGCGCGCGAAGCTGGTTGGGCGCCCAGCCAAGATCGACCAGCAGCGGATCGGCACCCGCACGCTCCAACGGCACGATTACATGGGCGCCGAGCGTGTCGGCCCGCACCTCGGCGCCGTACAGCGCCACCAGGTCGGTGCGCAGGTGCCCGCTGACACTTACCTTGGCAAAGGGCGTCGGGTTGGCTGGCATCGGGATCGCCGGCAGTCGTTCCGCGGCATCGATTTGGGCAAGAATATCGGCTTTCCAGTCGCGCCGCTGGAGTTGCCAGGTGCCGAGACCGATCAGCACCACCAGCATGACCAAGGTGGAAATCCCCGGCACGAGCAGCCGCTTCACAACCCCATTTCCCGCCGACGGTGACGGTATTGCAGCGCCACCAACGCCGCCTTCAGGGGCCGCATCATGCCGATAGCCAGCACCACGCCCACGATCGGCCAGACCACGATATGCACCCAGATCGGCGGGTTGAAGCTAAACTCCACCCACAACGCCAACCCCACGAGGATGGCGCCGAGCGGGAAGATCACCAGCGAGGCCGGCCCGTCGCCGCTGTCGTTTTCGCGCAGGTCGAGCCCGCACACGGCGCAACGGTCACGAATGGCAAGGGCGCCGGCCAAGGAAAAATCCTGGAACAGCGCCCCTTTGCCGCATTGCGGACAGCGGCAGCGAAGGGCCGCTGTCAGGATTGGAACGGTCACCCGGCCGATGGTCCTTGGCCCCAGAGGTAGACGGCGACGAACAGGAACAACCACACCACGTCGACGAAGTGCCAATACCAGGCGGCCGCCTCGAAGCCGAAATGCCGCTCGGGGGTGAACTGGCCGGCGCGCGCACGCATCAGGCAAACGAACAGGAAAATCGTGCCGACGATGACGTGAAAGCCGTGAAACCCGGTGGCGAGGAAGAAGATCGACGGATAAATGCCGCCGCCATTGAATTTGAATGGCGCATCGGAATACTCGATCGCCTGGCAGGTGGTGAACAGCAGGCCCAGCACCACAGTGCAGGCGAGGCCGCGGACCAGCCCCTTGCGGTCACCCTCGATCAGGCTGTGATGCGCCCAGGTAACCGTGGTGCCGGACAGCAGCAGCAGCATGGTGTTGAGGAAGGGCAGGCTGAACGGGTTGAAGGTCTTGATGCCCTGCGGCGGCCAGGTCGGCGTGGCCGTTCCCAGCACGTGCTCCGGCTCGAGAGCGAAATGGAAATAGGCCCAGAAGAAGCCCACGAAGAACATCACCTCGGAGACGATGAACAGCATCATGCCGTAGCGCAGGCCGAGGCGGACGATGGCCGAGTGCAGGCCCGGCGTGCGGCTTTCCACCAGCACGTCCCGCCACCACATGAACATGGTCAGCAGCACGCAGAGTAGGCCGATCCACAGGTAGATATAGGTGCCGAAATGAGCGGCCTGAATAACACCGAACAGTGTAAGCCCGCCAGACAGTGCGCCGACCAACGGCCAGATCGACGGGTCGACGAGATGATAGGGCTGCTTGAGGCCGGAACTGGTCGGCAGCATGACGGTGTCGTTGCTCATCTATCCCTCGTGTTCGTTCCGGCAGTCGATCCAAGCCGGCATCATCTTCAAAAACGCACGTCATTCAAGCTCTGTGCCGTGGTGCAGCAAACTAACTGCAGAGCGCAAACTACGTGAGTTTGCTTAGCGCACCAACGGCCCCACATGCGGCCCTGCATTCACCATGGCGGCGGTGCGAGCGACGTCGTCGGCGGCACGGAAGAACGTATAGCTCAACGTGATCGCCTTGACGTCGGCGGTCTCCGGGTCGTTGGCAATCGCGGGGTCGACCCAGAAGCTGAGCGGAAACTGCATTTCCTGCCCCGGCGTCAGCGTCTGCTCATTGAAGCAGAAACAGGCGGTTTTGTGAAAATACTTGCCGACCACATCAGGGGTCACGTTGTAAACGGCCACACCCGTTATGGCGGTGCTGCCTTGGTTGACGGCGCTGTAGTAGGCCACCTGCTCCTCACCGAGCGGCAGCGTGACCTTCGCCACCACCGGCTGGAATTTCCACGGCAGGTTGGGATTGGTGTCGGCGTTGAAGCGCACTGTGATCTTGCGCGCGACCGCCCCGGGCGACGCCGCGGGGCCGATCTGGGGTGTTCCGGCATATCCGGTCGCAGCACAGAAGGCGCGGTAGAGCGGCACGGCGGCGAAGGACACGCCGACCATGCCGCTGATGACGGTGACCAGGCCCACCGCCATCGCCGTGTTCCGCTTCAATGCGGCAACCCCATTTTGCCCGTCAGCTTGACGATGGCGATGGCGTAGAACAGGACTGCGACCGCCACCAGCGCCACCAGCACGGCGATGTTGCGGCCACGCCGGCGACGGCCGAGCGCCTGGGATTCCAGCCGCGTCAATGGCGGCAGGGGAGGAACTGCGTTCATTTGATCAGTGCGTCCACGGCGATCGCGCCGAACAGCGCGAAAAGATAGAGGATAGAATAGCGGAAGGTGCTGCGCGCCGGTGCATCATTCGTCAGGCTCACGCCGAATGCATCCTGCTTGTCGTGCGCCAGACGCCACACGCTGACGAAAAAGCCCAGGCCCAGCACGATGGCCGACAGCCCGTACACCAGGCCGGCATAGCCGAGCAGCCAGGGCAGCAGACTGAAAGGCACCATGGCCAGTGTGTAGAGCACGATCTGGCGACGCGTTTCGCGGGCCCCCTTCACCACCGGCAGCATCGGGACGCCGGCGCGCTCGTAGTCGGAATGAGCATACAGCGACAGCGCCCAGAAATGCGGCGGGGTCCACAGGAAGATGATGCCGAACATCAGCCAAGGCATAACGCCGAGCGAACCGGTCACCGCCGCCCAGCCGATCAACGGCGGGAACGCACCGGCGGCACCGCCGATGACGATGTTCTGCGGGGTCAGGCGTTTCAGCCACATAGTGTAGATCAGCACGTAGAAGGCGATGGACCCAGCCAGCAGGAAGGCCGCGAACGTGTTGGTGGCGAGGCCCATCACCATCACCGAGGCTGCGGCGAGAATGACACCAAAGGCCAGCGCCTCATCCGGGCTGATGCGACCCGCCGGTATTGGCCGCTTGCGGGTGCGGTTCATGATAGCGTCGATGTCGCGGTCGTACCACATGTTGATCGCACCGGCGGCACCGGCGCCGACCGCGATGCATAGTATCGCGGCTGCTGCGAGAACACCGTTCAGGCCGCCAGGTGCGGCCAGCAATCCAGCCAGACCGCTGTAGACCACCAGAGTCATCACCCGTGGCTTGAGCATCGACAGCCAATCGCGGGCCGAGCTCTCTCCGAGGTTGATGGCAGGCAGATCCGAGGCCGAAAGCGTCGACAGGGGGGACAGCATGTCCCCCCCATCGTCGCTGGCCACCGCTTGGGCGGTGGTGTTCATCTTGTTGCGTCCGATCAGTTAACGCGGGGCAGTTCTTCGAACACGTGGAACGGCGGCGGCGAGGCCACGGTCCATTCCAGCGTGGTGGCACCCTCGCCCCACTGGTTGGCGGGCACCTTGGCCGGGTTGGTGAAGGTCTTGTAGAGCACGAACAGAAAGATCAGAACCGAGAGACCGCCGATGTAGGAGCCGATCGAGGCGACCTCGTTCCAGCCTTCGAACGCCGCCGGATAGTCGACGTACCGACGCGGCATGCCCGCGAGGCCCAGGAAGTGCATCGGGAAGAACGTCAGATTCACGCCGAGGAACGTCACCCAGAAATGCACCTTGCCCCAAAACTCCGGATACTGGTGGCCACTCATCTTGCCGATCCAGTAATAGAAGCCGGCGAAGATGGAGAACACGGCGCCGAGTGACAGCACGTAGTGGAAATGCGCAATCACGTAATAGGTGTTGTGCAGCACCTGATCCAAGCCGGCGTTGGCCAGCACCACACCGGTAACGCCACCGATGGTGAACAGGAAGATGAACCCGATCGCCCACAGCATCGGGGTCTTCATCTCGATCGAACCGCCCCACATGGTGGCGATCCAGGAGAAGATCTTGATGCCGGTTGGCACCGCGATGATCATCGTGGCCGCCATGAAATACGCGCGGGTGTCGACCTCCATGCCGGAGACGAACATGTGGTGCGCCCAAACCACGAAGCCCACCACGCCGATGGCGACCATGGCGTAGGCCATGCCGAGATAGCCAAAGATGGGCTTGCGCGAGAAGGTGCTGATCACGTGGCTGACCATGCCGAAGCCGGGCAGGATCATGATGTAGACTTCCGGGTGGCCGAAGAACCAGAACAGATGCTGGAACAGCACCGGGTCGCCGCCACCGGCGGGGTCGAAGAACGAGGTGCCGAAGTTGCGGTCGGTGATCAGCATGGTGATCGCACCCGCCAGCACCGGCACCGCCAGCAGCAGCAGGAAGGCGGTGACCAGCATCGACCACACAAACAGCGGCATCTTGTGCAGCGTCATGCCAGGCGCGCGCATGTTGAAGATTGTTGTAATGAAGTTGATTGCGCCGAGTAGCGAGGAAATGCCGGCCAGATGCAGCGCGAACAGGGTGTAATCCTGCGCCGGGCCCGGTTCATAAGTTGCGTTGGACAGGGGTGGATACAGCGTCCAGCCCGAACCGGCGCCGTCGCCGGTCAGCAGGCCCATCATGACCAGGATGAAGGCCGGCACCAAAAGCCAGAAGCTGATGTTGTTGAGGCGCGGGAAGGCCATGTCAGGTGCGCCGATCATCAGCGGCACGAACCAGTTGCCGAAGCCGCCAATCATTGCGGGCATGACCACGAAGAAGATCATGATCAGGCCGTGCGCGGTCACCACCGCATTGTATTGTTGGCCACTGGCGAAATACTGGATGCCCGGATGGGCCAACTCCATCCGCATCAGGATGGACAGCGCGCCGCCGACTAGGCCCGCGCAGATCGCGAACATCAGGTAAAGCGTGCCGATGTCCTTATGGTTGGTGCTCATCAGCCAGCGCTGGACGAACCCCGGCGCGTGGCCATGGTCGTCGTGGTGGTCGTGGTCGTGTGCGGTTGCACTCATCGGGGCTCTCCTGGCTACGCTGGGACTTGGTTCAGCGCGAGATATTCGCAAGCTTGATCGGGGCGGCGTCGGTGGCCGGCGGCGCTGCGTCCGCGAACTTCGTCTTCGCCGTGGTCAGCCACGCCTGGAATTCGCCGTCGGCCATCGCGTTGATCACGATCGGCATCTGCGAGTGGTTGGTGCCGCAGATCTGGTTGCATTCGCCGTAGTATACGCCAGGCTTGTCAGCCTTGAACCATGTCTCGATGGTCCGGCCGGGAATGGCGTAGCGTTGCACGCCCAAGCTCGGGATGAAGAAGCTGTGGATGACGTCGGCGCTGGTGGTCAGTACCCGCACGTTCTTGCCAGCGGGCACGACCAGCTGGTTGTCGACATCAAGCAGGCGCAGCTGGCCTGGCTTGAGGTCTTCCTCAGCCACCATCCGACTGATGAAATCGACCTTGGCGACGTCGGAGTAGTCATACTCCCAATACCACTGATGGCCGGTCACCTTGATGGTGATGTCAGCATCACGGGTGCGGTCCTCGAAATATATCAGGCGAAAGCTCGGGATGGCGATTACCACAAGGATCAGCACCGGGATCAATGTCCAAGCGACTTCCAGTAGCGTGTTGTGACTGCTGCGGCTGGGGTTCGGATTTCGCTTGGCGCTGTAGCGATAGCTGACCCAGCCCAGCAGGCCGGCCACGAAAACGGTGATGACGGTGATGATCACCAGCACCAGATCGTTCAACTGGTGAATGCCATGCGACACCGGGCTTTGGGCGTCCTGCATGCCCATTTGCCAAGGTTTTGGGGTTTGCGCCATCGCACTGGCGCCATACACCGCGGCGCCGAAGATCGTGGTGAAGGTGAATGCGGCCAAACGCCGCAAGAAATGGTGCATCGCCCGATCCAATCCGCTGGTTCCGCGCCGGGCCGCCGCCCTTCGCCTGTTCAGCAAAGCGGACCATCCATGCCCAACAGGGATCGACGCCACACTTCGCATTGCAGCAAGTGGGCTACAGGACCAAGCCGTCCAGATCAAGGCCGTTCGATTTAGAGTTTTCGTGGATCCAAAGACACAAAGCCAGAGATCACCCCGCGCCCCTCGGCGGGGCGCGGCGCAGAAACGCTGTCGCGCTCGGTCAGGCCGCCGCCTCGTCGCGCCGGTCGCGTATTTTCACGTAGGCGAGTTGGGCGTGTTCGGCGCAGTACGGCTTGCCGTGCGTGGCATCCGAATCGCAGAAGCGGAAACTTTTGGTGCCGGGCTCGCCGATCGGCCAGCAGCAGCTGACATTGCGGTTACGACTGGGAGCTACGGGGCGCAGGACCGGCGGACGCAACGGGGCTGGAGTCCTCGGAACAGCCGCGCGGACAGGAGCGGCGTCCGGCACAGGTTCAGCTGCCACCTGCAGCGGCGGCAGCGTGGGGCCGGTGACGCGGCGCGGAGCCGGAGGCCGCGGTGTGCCGGTGCCACTGGCATCCCTGCGGATCGGCGACGGGCGTGCCGGCAGGTTGAGGCGATGAGCCTTGCCCACCACCGCGTTCTTCGAGACGTTCATACGGCGTCCGATCTCTGCGGTGGAATGTCCTTCCGCCCACAAGACGCGTAGCCGAGCGATGGCGTCCTCGTTCCACTCCATATCTTGGCATCCCTTACCGCGTTGCTACAAGATATGGTAGCGGGAGAGAACATTGTGCTCAACAACGACAAGCGCTCTCAACGCAGAAACTTGTGGGTAACTTCGTTTGAACCCACAATATATGGTGTTCACCTAGAGTTACCGGGCGCAGATTCAGCTCATGCCGCAAACCAGACGCGTGATCGCGACCCTGGGGATCACGCAGACGCTGTCGTGGGCCTCCACCTATTATTTGCCTGCCACCATCATGGCCGCAGCCGCGGCCGAGTTCGCGGTATCGCAGACCCTATCTTCTAGCGGGGTTTTCGGGGGCCCTGCTGGTGACCGGACTTTGCTCACCCTGGGTAGGGCGGCGGGTGGACCGGCTGGGCGGGCGGGGGGTGATGACTGTGTCGGCGGCGCTCACGGCGGCAGGGTTGGGCTGCGTGGCCGCGGCACATTCCCTGTGGGTGTGGTACCCAGCGTGGATGGTGGTGGGCGTCGGGATGGCTTTCGGCCTCTACGATGCAGCCTTCGCCACCATTGGCCGACTGTTGGGGGCAAAGACGCGGGCTGCGATCGTGGGTGTGACGCTGATGGGCGGGTTTGCCGGCTCGATCGGTTGGCCGGTCAGCGCCTGGCTGGTCACCCATCACGGCTGGCGGATCGCCGTGCTGTTCTGGGCGCTGGTGCAGTTGCTGGTGATATTGCCGGTGAACTGGTTCGGCATCCCCACGGCAGGCCCAGCCGTCGTCGCGGCACCGGTGACCACCACCCGTGGCCCGCCGCCAGCGCGGGTGTTCCTGTTGATGGCCAGCTACTTCACGCTGCGGGCGTCGATCACCGCGGTGATTTCGGTCCATGCGCTGACCTTGCTCACAGGTCTGGGATGGAGCCCAACGGAAGCGGTGGCAGCGGCAGCGCTGATCGGACCTGCGCAGGTGGCGGGGCGGATCGTCGATTGGAAATTCGGCCGCGGCTATACGCCGATGATCGCCGCCATCACCGGCACCGTGCTGTTGCCGCTAGGATTCCTGTCGCTGCTGCTCGGCTGGAACATCGTGGTGTTTGGCGTAGTCTATGGCATCAGCAACGGGATTCTGGCGATCACCCGCGGCACCCTTCCGCTCTATGTGTTCGGACCCCAGGGCTTCGGCGGCCGGTTGGGCCGCATTGCGTTGCCTTCGATGATCGCGGCGGCGGTGGCACCGACCCTGGTATCGCCACTGATCGAAATCGTGCCGGCCTCGCAGGTCGCAGGCGACCTGGCGGTGGCGGGCGTGGTCTCGCTTGGCCTGATCCTGTCGCTACGCCGTTAGCCTCACGATTTCGGCGATCGCCGCATCGCTCGCCCATTCGGCACCGCCTTCGAGCCGGCCGCGCTCGCGCCCCCGCCGATCGATGATGAGCGTCGTCGGCAAGCCCCGCGCGCCCAGGCTCCTTGCTGCCATCCCATGCGTGTCGAGCCAGATGCCAAGGTTATGGACCCCACGCGCCGCGTAGAATTTCTCCACTACCGGCTTTCCGCCGCGGTCAGACGACAGCGGCACCACCACCACTCCCTGGGCTGCAAGCCTGGCCGAAGCCGCGTCGAGCGCCGGCATCTCAGCCACGCAAGGCGCGCACCACGTTGCCCAAAGATTGAGCACAACGCCTTTGCCGACAAATTCCGCAAGGTTGACCGGCTTGCCGTCCGCGTCCGTGAAAGCGGCCATGGACGGGACCACGGGCGGCTCGGTCGGCACGATTTTGTCGATGCCGACCAGGTGCACCCCGGGCTGCGTCAAGGTCGCGATCGTCTGGGCCGAGGGTTTGCGCACGATCCCTGCCATCGCTAGGGTCGTGCTTGCCGCCAGCACTGTCCGGCGCGTGATCAATGACATGATGGAAAGCCTCCCGTGAACGAAACGCCGGACCTGCGAAACACCGAAGCCAACATGCAATGGGGCGGCCGGTTCGCCGCGGGCCCGTCGGTGATCATGCAGGAGATAAACGCCTCCATCGGCTTCGACCGCAAGATGTGGCGTCAGGACATCGCCGGCAGTCGCGCCCACGCAGCCATGCTGGCTCGCCAGGGCATTATCACCGGCGCCGACGAGGCCGCCATTCGCATGGGGTTGGAGCAGATCACCGCCGAGATCGAGGCTGGACGTTTTCCGTTCACCGACGACCTCGAAGACATCCATATGAACATCGAGGCGCGGCTGACCGAACGCATCGGCGAGGCCGGCAAGCGCCTGCACACCGGACGCAGCCGCAACGACCAGGTCGCCACCGACTTCCGCCTGTGGGTGCGTGACGCGATCGACGGAATCGACGGCCAGCTGGCCGACGTCATGCGCGTGCTCGCCGGCCGCGCCGCCCAGCACGCAGCCGACCCGATGCCCGGCTTCACCCATCTGCAAACCGCACAGCCCGTCACTTTCGGCCACCACATGCTCGCCTATGTCGAAATGCTGGCCCGAGACCGCGGCAGGCTCGCCGATTGCAGGCGTCGCCTCAACGAATGCCCGCTGGGCTCAGCGGCACTGGCCGGCACCTCCTTCCCGCTCGACCGCGACATGACCGCGAAGGCGCTGGGCTTCGACCGTCCCACTGCCAACTCGCTCGACGCCGTATCCGACCGCGACTTCGCGTTGGAATTCCTTTCGGCCGCCGCGATCTCCGCCATGCATCTCTCCCGCCTGGCGGAGGAGATCATCATCTGGTGCAGCGCCCCCTACGGCTTCATCCGGCTGTCTGACGCCTTCACGACAGGCAGCTCGATCATGCCGCAGAAGCGTAACCCGGACGCAGCAGAGCTGGTCCGCGCCAAGACCGGCCGCGTGACCGGGGCGCTCGTGGGATTGCTAATGGTGATGAAAGGCCTGCCGCTCGCCTATGCCAAGGACATGCAGGAGGACAAGGAACCGGTGTTCGACGCCGCCGACGCCTGGACCCTCAGCTTGGCCGCCACCGCAGGCATGGTGCGCGACATGACCCCCGACCTCGCCCGACTGCGCCACTTCGCCGGCAGCGGCTTCGCCACAGCGACCGACCTCGCCGACTGGCTGGTCCGCGTGCTCCGCCTGCCCTTCCGCACCGCCCACCACGTCACCGGCCGTCTGGTTGCCGCTGCCGAGGCAAAGGGCGTGGCACTCGACGGATTATCGCTGGCGGAGATGCAGGCGGTGGAGCCGGGGATCACCGATGAGATCTTCACGGTGCTGACCGTCGAAGCCTCAGTTGCCTCGCGCCTCAGTTATGGCGGCACCGCACCGAGCAACGTGGCGACACAGGCGGCACGTTGGATCAAGGCACTGTCGTGAAAAACGGTTTGGTCTTCGTGGCGGCGCTGCTTGCGGTACTTGCGCTAGCCGCCTGCGGAAAACGCGGCCCGCCGGTGCCGCCTGGGCCACCGGACAAAATCGTGTATCCAAGGACTTATCCAGCTTATTGAACAGATAAAACAGGGCGTTTCAAGCAGGCAATCGGTCCAGTGACGGCCTTAACCGGCTTTGTTCTTGACCCGTTCGATTGGTTCTGCTAGGAATTCTTTCATCGTCGGGATAGTTGCGCCCGCGCCGTATTCGATCTGATTTAACACCTGCCACCTGAGACCATGCCCCCCGGAACGGACGCGTTCCGGGGGGTTTTTCGTTTGTTCTGCGCAGCACACGCCCACGGCGCCTTCATGCCGGGCGGCGGGCTTGCGCGTGACATCGCGTCCAAACCGCAAGAATGGAACACCGGCCCCATGCCACAAACAAATTTCGACGCCATTTTCACGCGCGTTTCTACCAGCGGCGCCGTCATAGAGGTTCCGGGCGCTCTGCTCGAAATCGCAATATCGGGCACCACCGGCACGTCTGCACCGGTCACCACGGCCAATCCGCTGCCGGTCTCGCTCGGCAACGCCGTCGCGCTGGCCGCGGGCACCGCCGCAATCGGCGGCGTCAGCCTGCGCGACGGCAGCAATCCCGCCAATGCCGCAACCATCGCCGCCTTCCACAATGCGGACAACCAGGCGATCGCAGGCACCGGCTACGGCCTGCTGACCGGCGGCGTGGCCCAGCTGCTCAACAGCTCCGGCTATCTCGACCGCGCCCGTGAAACCGGGTTCGACGGCATTCCCGCAACCGGCGTCGCCACGGGAACCCAGCAGACCCATCAGGCCTACGCCACCACCCTGGCCCAAAGCGTCACCGCCAGCGGATCGGCCCAGACCGTGTCGCTGGCAATGGTCTCCTTCACCGCCCGCGGCGCCACCCCCACCATCGCAGCCGGCGCGCAGCTGCTGGTCGACAGCGGTGCCAACCAAGAAGCCGTTTTCGTCACGGCAGTGAATACCGCGGCCAAGACCATCACCGCGATCTTCGCCAAATCCCACGCCAGCCTCGCGCCGGTACTGGGCTCGGCCTACAACCAAGCCAAGGACGCAACGCTTGGCGACGGCGTCAGCGGCGCCGGCATCTCGGCCGAGATCAACTATCTCTGGGACCCTGTTTCGGCCAGTTACTCTGCCGGCCGGGCGGCCACGGCCGACGCAGTCCCCCCGGCCACCATCCCCGCCGAAGCCACCATGGTGTTCAACGGCAGCGGCTTCGACCGCGTCACGGGCAGTGCCGCCCGCGGCATGGACGTGAACATCCGGGCGTCCCAGCCGGTCTGCACCATCACTGAAACCTCGGCCAGCGTTGGCACCAACTCCACCATGCTGGTCGCAGCCGGCGCTGCCACCAAACGGCTTGAGGTCTTCAATATCAGTCAGACCGGCACGCTCTGGGTCAGCTTCCAGGGCACCGCGGTCGCGGGCCAGGGCTACCCGATCCTGCCGCTGTCCGGATATCTCTGGGTCTCAGGCTCGATCCCCCAGAACGCGCTGATGGCGATTTCCAGCAGCGGCACCATCGCCACCACCATTTGGGCGGGCAACTGAACATGCGCATCCTCCTCGCAGCTTTCCTACTCGGCTGGGCTGCCACCGCCGCGGCGCAGCCGATGCAGAACCCTATTTCGAGCATGGGCGCCAACCCGTCCGCCGCGCGCGCCGCCCTCGGTGCCCCCAGCGTCGTGGTCACCGATCCCGGCTATGGCGGCGTGGGTGACGGCCAGAAAGGCTTCTTCTACGCCTCCTGGGCCAACACCGGCAGCAGCCTCTCGGCCTATACGCTGTCGGCCACCGTCTCGATCGCATCGGGCAGCAGCACGCTGACCTGGTCGGGCAACGACACTGGGGCGAGCTTCCAGCCAGAGGACGTCGGCAAGACCATCGCTGTTGCCGGTCTTACCTGGGGCGGCGGCAAGATCACCACCACGATCCGCAAATACGTGAGCGGTCAGAGCGTGAGCACGGCAGATACTGCCGACACGACGCTTGCAGCCGTCGCCAGCACCCAGATGATCTGGCCCGCCTTCACCACTGGATATGTCGGCAAATCGATCTGGATCGACCGCGCCGCGACCGACACAGGCATCGTCTACCCGGCGTTGCAAACCTACGTGCCCGCACTCACCACCATCAACAGCGTCGCCAGCCCGTTCGCCGTCACCGTGGCTGCAGCACTCGGCTCGGCCAACGGTGGTGCCAATGTCACGGCCCAGCCGACGCGGATATGGTGGGGCACGGACAACACGGCTGCGATCCAGACAGCCGCTGTCGCCGCGGTCACCAGTTCGCCCTATGGCTCGCGGGTGTTTTTCCCCGCTGGCACCTACTGCGCCTTCGGCTTGGCGCCGCATTACCCCACCACGACAGGCCCCGGCACATCTGGCCAGTGGGAGGCGATGGGGATGACCCAATGGATCGGCGGCGAAGGGGTGGACGACTGCTTCACCGATGCCGCCGGCGACCCGCTGCTGCGGCACGTCATTCCACAGTATTCGCCTCCGCCGCCGGCGCTCGCAGCCGGCGTGTTTGCCCCCCAGCACCTGCTGCGCCTGGCCGGCACTCCCACGCCGCTGACCGCGGTGTGGGGCGATTCGATGTGCACCGACCAGATCCAGCCTCCGCAGCCCGCCGCTCTCAGCCCGGTTCGCGCGATGCTCGACGCCATGCAGGCGCAGAACCCTAGCAAGGCCTTTCTCACCCCGGTCAACCGCTGCATCGGCGGCGCCACCTGGCAATGGCTCGACAGCCTGCCGAACGCCTTCCCGCAATGGTATTCGACCACCACCAACAGCTGGGAGAGCTACGTCTCAAGCCTGACACCCCCGGTCTATGGTGCGACCAGCGCCAGCCCGGATGTGACGCTGCTGTTCAACAACGGCGGCAACGACAGCTTCCTCATCAGCGACAAGTCGCTCAACAGCGTCATCAACAAGACCCAGGCCTGGGGCACCGACGCCTACGGCAACCCGACCGACGTCATCCTGACCACTGCGGCGCCGGAATCTCATGTCCGCGCCTTCGCGGGGGCCAATGGCGGCGACTACCCGTATTTCCAGAAGGCCCGCGAATTCGCCAACGGCCTGCAGCGCAGCACCGCCCGCTTCCGCGGCTTCGGCCTGTATGACGTGGCAACTCCGGGCGAGCTCGCCCTGTGGGGCTGGTCTGGCCAGACCAGCATGCTGCGCCATATCCCTGACCACCCGGCACAGGCGATCTCGGCCGGCACCCCCGCTATCATCCGCGACCAGGCACGCGACTTCCGCGCCGACCTTGTGCTGACCGGGGCCAGCGGCTCCGCCATCTGGGGCAGCGGCAGGGCTCTGGCGGTCCAGCTTTCCCCTAAGCGCGACAATATCCTGCAGATCTCCACCGATGCGAACGGCTACCTGACCCTCCAGTCCAATGTCTGGGGCGGCAGCTGCACCGCCACCGCCTCGATCACCAGCGGCGCCAACGCGCTGACGGTCGCGGGTTCGACCACGGCGAACTTCACCTACAACGCTTCGTCCAAACTGAACTTCAGCGGCGGCGAGGGCTTCCTGGGCTTTCCCGGCACCGCGCCGGCACTTTCCCGTGGCATGCAGGTGCTGTTGGGCGGCACCAACTACAGCAAAATCAACGGCGGCACTCTGCGCAGCACCATCGCTGACCTGTTCAACAGCAACAACCTGTTGTTGGCCGACACGCCACCCACCCCGATCGGCTCGACCGCGCAGAACCTCACCTATGGCGGTTGCATCTTCGTGCCAGACGATGCCGCGGCGCAGGCGGATATTGTGGTCGGTGGTGCCGGAGCCGGGGGATCCGCGCTGACCACCAGGATCACCGGCTACACCTCCGCCGGTGCGGTCAGTCTGAAATCGGCCGCCACCACCACCTTGTCCGCCGCCTTGCAGCCGATCTTCATCGGCCACATCAGCCAGCCGCTGCTGTCCAGCAGCGTGCAGGCCGCAACCGACACCGGCGCCAACCCGGTGCTGCAGGTATCCATGACCGGCGACCAGGTCTATGTCGGCTACCAGCGTGCCACCGACACGATGTTCCAGACCGTCTTCCGCGGCCGTGTGATCCGCTATGGCGGGCCGTTCTACCCGCTGATCGCCACCTCCGGCGGCAGCGGGGCGTTGACCGTGCAGACGAAGAACGTCTGGGTCGACCGGCCAGTGCTCACGCAGGCCACCGCCACCGCCGCTATGATGTACGGCAACACGCTCGATGGTAGTTTCGATACCAATACCGGCGGCAACGGCGTCAATCATCTGTCCGCCTATTTTTATGCCGCGGTGTTCCAGCCAACGGCGAAGGCGCAGAACTTCGCAGCGTCTGCCCCGAGGTTCGGGGCCGCCGCGAGCATCACGCCGGTAACGGGTTTCGCAGCCCAGGTTCCGCAGGGGGTCGACTCTTATCAAATGACCCCGGCTGCGACACTCGCCACGGGCACGCTGACCCTGCCCGCCAACTTCCCGCAAGGCCGCCGCCTCAACATCGCGAGTAGCCAGGCGGTCACCAGCCTCACCGTCAGCCCCAACGCCGGCCAGAGCATCACCGGCGCCCCCACCACGCTTGCCGCCAACGCCGCGGTCGCGTTCCTCTACCTCGGCACGACATGGTACCGGCAGTAGCGGCCTCGCTCGCCACATGGCGCCCCTGCCCTCGCACGACGTAGGCAGGGGTTTCGCCACCACCCGCATGCAAAAGCTGGAACCGGGCCCCCGCGATGTCCTAGCATGGTGGCATGTCCCAACCCGCTCCGCTGCACGCCCTCCCTGATCCCACCACCGCCGAGCTGATCGCAGCCCGGCCGATGCTCAAACTGCACACCATGGACGGGCTGCTGATGGAGGGCGTGCCTCTGCAGGCGGTCGCCGACCAGCTCGGCACGCCCGCCTGGGTCTATTCCGCGGGCACCATCCGCCAACGCCTGGCCGCCCTCACCGAAGCACTCGCGGGTCTCAACTGCCACATCCACTACGCCGTGAAGGCGAACGACCACCTCGCCATCCTCGACCTGATGCGGCGCGGCGGCGCGGGGGCGGACGTTGTCAGCGGTGGCGAACTGCAACGCGCCCAGGCCGCCGGGATCGCTGCCGACCACATTGTGTTCTCCGGCGTCGGCAAAACGGTCGCGGAACTGCGCTTGGCGCTGGCCGAGGATATTTATCAGATCAATGTGGAAAGCCACGCCGAGCTCGAGATGCTCTCGGCCGTCGCCGCCGCCATGGGGCGCACTGCACGGGTCGCACTGCGCATCAACCCTGATGTCGACGCCGGCACCCACGCCAAGATCACCACCGGCCGCGCCGACAACAAGTTCGGCATTCCCTTCGATGAGGCCGCAGCCCTCTATGCCCATGCCGCTGCACTTCCGGGGGTGGAGCCGGTCGGGATCGCGCTGCATATCGGCAGCCAGATCCTCGCCATGGCGCCGTACCGCGCCGCCTACACCCGCGCCGCCGAGCTGATCCGCCACCTGCGCGCACAGGGACTGGAGGTTTCTCGCATGGATTGCGGCGGCGGCCTGGGCATCGGCTACGGCGACGAGGCCGGCGCCTCCCCGCAGGCCTTCGCCGGCGTGCTGCGCAACAGCTTTGCAGGCATGGGCCTGATCCTCATGACCGAACCCGGACGCTGGCTGGTCGGTCCTGCCGGCGTGCTGCTCGCATCCGTCGTGCTCACCAAGGGCCATGATCGCTTCATAGTGCTGGACGCCGCGATGAACGACTTGGTGCGTCCGGCCATGTACGACGCCTATCACGGCATCGTCCCGCTCGCCGCCGGCAACGCCGTGGGCGCTCCCCGTGATGTCGACGTGGTGGGCCCGGTCTGCGAGACAGGCGACACCTTCGCTCGCGGCCGCGCCATGCCACTGGTCGCAGCCGGCGGCCGCGTCGCCATTCTGGACGCCGGCGCCTACGGCGCGGTGATGAGCTCCACCTACAACGCCCGCCCGCTCGCACCGATCGCGCTCGTGGATGGTGACCGGTGGGCGACAATTCGACCGCGCCAGGAGGTGACGGCCTTGTGGGCGGCTGAAACGATCCCTGATCTTACCGCATGACAGCGCACGACCGTCCTCCGATCGCGCCGCCGCCGGACCTGCCCAAAGGCCTGTCCGGCATGCGGCGCAGAGCCGGGGCGGTCCTGCTGTTCGAGCGTGCCTGGCCGGCCGTCGCTCCGGCGATCGGGGTCATCCTTGTGTTCGCCTGCGCTGCCTTGCTGGATCTGCCTTACCGGCTGCCGCCCATTCTACATGTTTTGTTGCTGGCCGGCTTCGCTCTGGCCCTTGTTGCCACGCTCGCCGACGGCCTGCGTCGTGTCACCCGCCCGAACGGAACGGAAGCGGACCGCAGGCTCGAGGCGGACACCGGCCTGCGCCACCAGCCGCTCTCGGTGCTGGCGGATCAACCTGCCGCCGGCGGCGGGCCGCTGTGGGCCGCCCATGTCGAGCGCGCCCGCGCCCAGATCGGCCGGCTTCGCCTCAAGCCGCCGCGGCCAATGCTGGCGGCGGCCGACCGCCACGCCCTGCGCGCTTTGGTACTGCTCGGCTTCGTCGCCAGCCTCGTGATCGCAGGCCCTGACGCTGGATCCCGCCTGCAGCGCGCGTTCCAGCCGGGGTTCGTGCCGCCCGCGGCTCCGCCCGCACCGCTGTTGCAGGCGTGGGTCACGCCGCCGGCATACACCGGCATGGCACCAATCTTTCTCAAGGCCGAAGGTGGTGCGCTGGTAGCCCCCGCCGGCGGCAAGCTCACCGCCAGCCTCACTGGTGGCAGCGGCGAGCCCAGCCTGGTGCTGGGCTCCAAGACCACCGCCTTCTCCCGGCTCGACGCCAGCAGCTTCCAGGTCGAACAGGACCTTACGATCGGCGGCCATCTCGTTGTACGCCGCAACGGACGCGACGTCGCCGCCTGGGATTTGACCGTGGTGGCGGATGTCGCGCCGGACGTCCATTTCCCCGAAAAACCGGGTGTGCAACGCGGCCAGCCCCCGCAGGCACGGCTGCCGTGGCAGGTCTCCCATGCCTATGGCGTCGTTTCCCTGCAGGCAGAACTCCGCCTGCAGGACCGGCCCGAGGCGCCACCCTTGGTGATCGCCATCCCGCTGCCCGGCAACGCGCTTAAAACCGCCAAGGGCGCGCGGGTGCAGGACCTCACCCCACACCCATGGGCGGGCCTGCCGGTGATCGCCCAGCTCGTCGCCCGCGACGCTCCGGGGCTGGAAGGGCGCAGCACAGCCGAGATCTTCACCCTCCCGGAGCGCCGCTTCACCAACCCGGTCGCCCGGGCGCTGATGACGGTGCGCAAGAAACTCAGCCTCAAACCTCGCGATCGCAAACCGGCGGTGGATGAGATCAACCGCCTCTCCAGCCTGCCGGACGTGTGGGACGGCGACAGCAGCGGCTTTCTCAATCTGCGCGCCATCGGCAGCCTGCTGGCGCAGAACCGCGACGACACCGCCGTGCCCGACGCGCAGTCGCGTATGTGGGAACTGGCGCTGCATCTCGAGGAAGGAGCGGCCGATCGCACCGCGCGCGCGCTGGAAACCGCCCGGCAGGCCTTGAGAGACGCGTTGGAGGCGGAAAAGCGCGGCGAACCGCAGGACAAGGCCGAGCTCGATCGTAAGGCCCGGGACCTGCAGGAAGCCCTGCAACGCCGCCTGCAGGCCCTGACCGATCAGGCCCGCCGCGACCCCGGCAGCGAAGAGTTCAATCCTGACGCCCATCCGATGGACCGGCAGGACATGCAACGCCTGGCCGAGGAAACGCGCGAAGCCGCCCGCAACGGCGACAACGACACCGCCCGCGACAAGCTCGCCGAGCTCGAGAAAATGATGGAAGCGATGCAGAACGGTCGCCCAGAGCATGGCAAAATGACCGAGCAGGAGCGTAAACGCGCGGAAAAGCGCGAGCGCGGCCAACAGCAGATGACCGTGCTACAGGATATGGTGCGGCGCGAAGGCGGGCTGCTCGACCGCACCCAGTCTCGCGGGCCCGCCACCGTGCCACTGCGTCGGCCGGACTCGTTCCAGTCTCCGCCACCCGCCGATCCGCAGGCCAGCGAACAGCGCGCCACCGATCAGAGGATCCAGCTGGCGCTTCGGCGCGCCGTTGGTGAACTGATGCAGCAATACGGCGACCTCACCGGCGACGTACCGCCCAATCTCGGTGATGCCGACACCGCCATGCGCGACACTGCGCAAGCGCTGGCCGACGGGCGCGACGCCGCCGCTGGCCAATCCGCCCAGAAGGCGATCGAGGCTCTGCAGAAAGGCGGCCAGTCCATGCGCCAGCAGATGGCGCAGCAATTCGGCCGTGGCCAGCAGGATGGCGATGAAGGCGCCGATCCCGGTGACGACGGCGACGGCCAGATGGACGGACAGGGCGACGGTCAGGGAGATGGCCAGGGCGACGGCAATGGCACCGGCACCGGGGGCCGCTACGGTACCCAGCGCGGCGACCGTCCCGGCGGCCAGCAGCCCAACCGCTCCGGTCCCGGCACCCGCCGCGTCGACCGCCTCGGCCCAGCCCGCGATCCGCTCGGCCGCCCACGCGGCGACGGCACGGGCGGGCTCGACGATGCCGGGGATGTCCAGGTCCCGGAACAGATGGAGGAGGCGCGTACCCGCGCCTTGCAGGAGGAGCTTCGTCGCCGCGGCGCCGACCGCACGCGCAACCAGCAGGAGCTGGACTACATCGACCGTCTGCTGCGCCAGTTCTGAAATTCGCGCACAGGATCGCACCACTTTTTCGATTTAGTAACATTTGAGGTGCAAACTGCGGACTCACGTTCGAGCATCGCAGGCCATGAAACCCACCGACCCGTTCGCATCGACGTATGATCTGTCCAACCCCGATCTGATCGTCGATCCAGGCCCGACGGTGGCCAACGGCAGCCTCGCAACTGGTCCGGGCCAGACCAGCGACATCACCGCATTGGTGGAGAGTCTCGTCACACTCGGCTTCGATGGGGAAATCGAGAC
Source organism: Rhodospirillales bacterium (assembly GCA_025352665.1). Classification (GTDB taxonomy): domain Bacteria; phylum Pseudomonadota; class Alphaproteobacteria; order Acetobacterales; family Acetobacteraceae; genus CAIQQQ01. The sequence continues at coordinate 72,589 of JANXSM010000144.1, forward strand.
GATCACGGATGCACGCAGCACCAGCGGCGTCCTGGCACTCGGCCATGGGACGCTGACCTACACAGCGCCCGCGGGCGGCCCGGATACGCTCCTGTTCACCATCACTGACCAGCTCGGCAACGCGGCCAGCGGAACCATCGATGTCGGCGTGCAGGACGCGGTGCAATGGTCCGGCGGGAGCGGTGACTGGAACACGTCATCCAACTGGTGGACGCCGGGCGGCACCGGCCATGTACCCGGCCCTGCCACATCCGTGCTGATCGACAGCACACAAGCATGCGCCATGGTCGGCATCGCGCCGGGCGCAGCAGCCGCGGCTGACACGATCGCGGTTCAGGGCGCGCTGCTGGACAACGCCGGCTTGCTGCAGATCACCACAGTCGCCACGCTCGCCAACACCGCCACGCTGCAGAACGATGGCCAGATCACCTTCGCGCCCGGCGCCATCGGCATCGTCGGCGACGGGGTCGTCCTGGCGCCGGCGCTGATCAACAGCGGCACCATAAGCTTCGCCGGCGATGCCAGCGTTTCCGGCCTCGACAGGCTGTGGAACCAGGCCAGCATGGCTTTCGTCGGTGCCGGCACGATCGCGGCCAACAATATCGAGAACGACGGCACCATCAGCATCGCTCAGACCGGCATCATCTCGGCACCTGCCACGCTCGTCAATCAAGGTGAGATCGACGTGCGCGGCGTCGGCACCTCCGTGATCGCCGGCCCCTTGGTCAACAACGGCGTTGTCGTCGTGCAGGCGGGCCATCTCGAGGTCCGGGGATTCGTCACCGGCACCGGCACGATCGACGTAGCAGCCGGCGCGGCCGTCACCTTCGATGCAGGCATCGATGTCAGCCAGACCATCGCTTTCGGCGGTCCCGGTGCCACGCTGGCCATCGCGCCGGGTGCGGCCGTCAACGGGCCTGTCACCGGTTTTATGAACGGCGACACCCTGGATTTCCTCATCGCCTCCGTCATCCCAAGCTACACGAACGGCGTGCTATCCGTATCGGCAGCTGACGGGGCGGGCACATCGGTGATACTGCCGGGCGATTTCAGCAGCAGCGTGTTCGTGCCAACAACTGACGGCCACCAGGGCACCGACATCGGGGCTACATTCGATCGCGGGCCGGTTGCCGCCATCGGTAGGCTCTCGGTGCCCCATGCCGCCACGATCGAGGTCACCGGCCTCATCGCCGGTCTGGTGACGCCAGGCGTCGCGGGCGACACTGAAACGGTAACTGACGTCGCCAGCGCCAATGGCAGTGTCACCCTCAACCCGGACCGAACCATCACCTATGCGGCGCCGCTCACCGGTGCGGACACGATCAGCTTCGACGTCGCCGACCAGTTCGGCCACACCGCCGCCGGCAGCGTCACCGTCACGGTGATCGACCCGCCGGTCATCACAGGCGGTCTTGCCCCGCAATTCGGAGGCGACCGCAGCAGCCTGCTGCCGTTTGCCGACTTCGCCCTGGTGGACCCGAACGTCGGCCAGACCGAGACCGTCACAGTCACCGCGTCGAATGCCGGCAACTTCCTGTTTTCTAATCTTGGCAGCGGCAACTACGACCCGTCGAGCGGGGTCTATATCGTCTCTGGCAGCGCGGAAAGCGTCACCGCGGCCCTCGACGGCCTGCGCTTCACGCCGCACCCGGGCTTGTCGACCTCCACCGATTTCACGATCGCCGCCTCGGATGGGCTCGATGTCGGCGGTCCGCGAGAAACTTCGGTCGCCATTACCGCCGCATCCGCGGGCAACAACAGCTACAGCCTGCCGCTCTCACCGGGTGACAGCTACAGCACGCCGGTCGACCTGTCGAAGCTCGGCTTCACCGCTCTGGAGCTGACCACGGGTGCCGGCAGCCTGACCGGCCTCGGTATCGCACTGACCGGTTTCAGTGAAATCACGCTCGACGCCGGGGCGAACTGGACCCTCACCGGCAGCAACACCCTGCCCAACGGCACCACGATCGACGGCACCGGCGTGCTCACCAACACCGGCACCCTGATGGCGGCCCAGCATGACGGGCTGGCACTGCTCACCATCCCATCCTTCGTGAACAACGGCGCCATCCGCGTCAGCAACCTCGACCCGCTGATCATCCAGGGCACGCTCCTGACCACGCTCGGTCAAAGCGGTATCTCCACCGTTGACACCGGCGGCGTGCTGGAACTCGACGGTCTGGTCGATAGTGCACAGACCATCCTGTTCGCCGACGGTGCCGGCCAGGTGACCTTGGGCGACCCGACCGAATTCGCCGGGACTCTGGCTGGCCTGCAGTCCGGCGACAGGATCGACCTCAGCGGCATTGCGCCCGGCAGCATAGCCTCGGTTGTCACAGATCTCAGCCATCAGCAGCTGGTCGTCAGCGAAACCGGCGGGGCCAAGATCGACCTTGCGGTCGGCGCCGAGGTGCATCTTTCGCAGTTGGGTTTCCGCACCGCAAGCGACGGCAACGGGGGCACCAACCTCACCGCTTTCACGCTGGCGGCCAGCACCACCGTCTATCTGGACGGTTATAACAACACGGTCACGTCGGTGGATGCCGGCGGCAACGGGTTCGACGGCGCCGATATCGTCGGCGGACGCTACGGCAACGACACCCTGCAAGGCACCGCCGCCAGCGAAACGATCACAGCCTATGGCTGGAACAACACGATCATGGGCAACGGCGGCAGTGACACGATCCACGCCGGCCAAGGCCAGGCACATGTCAGCGTCAGCAGCCAGGACGGCGACAACACGATCATCGGCGGCCTTGGTGGTGACACGATAACCCTTGGAAACGGGCGCAACACGATAACTTTGGCCGGCTATAACAATATCGTCACGGTCGGAGCCGGCATCGGCAACGTCCTCGATGTCGGCGCAGGGAACTCCACGGTTGCGCTTGCCGGCGGCAGCACCAGCGTTACTGCACGCGGCTACAATGATATTTTCCAGATCGGGGGTGGCACAACCGCTCTCTACGGCATGCAAGGCGGCGCCAGGATCGCACTTGGCGCAAGCTTTGGAGCGGGTGACAGTGTCACGCTGGCAGGGGCCGCCGCCGACCGTTTCAGCTTCAGCAACGGTATGCTCGACGTGATGAAGCCGGACGGCTCGCCCTACGCAAGCATCAACGCCGGGCACGGCGCCTCGCTCGCCTTCACGGCAGACGGCCAGGGCGGCGAGATCGTCACCCTCGGCAGCAATCCGACACCGCCGCCGCCCGTGCCGCCTGCGGATCTCACGAGCATCACCGAAACCACCGGCGGGATCACGCTCGCCCTGGGCAGCGGCGACAGCACGGTGCATCTCACCGGTTGGAACAACGTGTTCAGCGCGGGCGCCGGCACGCACGTGGTGGATGGCGCGCAGGGCGGCACCAGCATCACGCTCGGCGCCGGCAACAACACCGTCACCGCCGACGGCTTTAGCGATGTCATCTCGCTTGGCGCCGGCAACAACACCATCACCGGCACCCAAGGCAACGCCACGATTACCACCGGGGATGGCAACCAGACCATCACGGCGGGCGGTTACGGCAACATCATCCGCACCGGAAGCGGCACAAGCACCATCATCGCCGGAGCGGGGGGCGCTACGGTTGACACCGGTGCCGGCGGCGACGCGGTTACTCTCGCGGGTTGGAACAACCTTGTGATCGGCGGCCTCGGCCATGATCTCATCATCGGTGGCGCCGGCAATGTCTACCAGGCGAACGGCGCCGGGCCAGGTGGTGGTTTCACCGTCCAGGATTTTGGTGTCAGCCAGGGCAATGTGCTCGATATCTCCCAGGTTTTGCACGATGCCATGCAGTATCACCCAGGCTGCGGACTTGCAGGTTTCCTGCAGGTGACAGCACAGGGCCACGACACCGTCGTATCGCTCGACCTCACCGGAAGCGGTTCCCATTTCGCGATCGCCGCCACGCTGGACGGGGCCAACGCCGGCAGTCTGATGGATCTGCAGAGCCGCGGGGCCATCCGCATGGCTTAAGTCTGTAGAGCTGCGGGGCCATCCGCATGCCTTAGCCGGCGTGTAGTGTTGCGCCGTCCGCTGGCATACGCCTTGCTACCGTTCGGGCATCACACAGCGGGTTGTCATGGATATCGGCGTGTTCATTCCCGTCAACAACAATGGCTGGATCATTTCGGCTACGTCGCCGCAGTACAAGCCCAGGTTCGAGTTAAACCGGCAGATCGTGCAGAAGGCCGAAGGATTCGGGTTCGATTTCGCGCTTTCGATGATCAAGCTGCACGGGTTCGACGGGAAGACCGAGTTCTGGGACCACGGGCTGGAAAGCTTCACCCTGATGGCGGGCCTGGCCGCGGTCACCACCCGCATCCGGCTCTATGCATCGACCGCGGTGCTCACCATTCCACCAGCGATCGTGGCGCGGATGCCGAGCACGATCTCGGACATTTCCGGCGGCCGCTTCGGCGTCAATATCGTGTCGGGATGGCACAAGGTCGAATACAGCCAGATGGGGCCATGTCCAGGCGACCAGCATTTCGGCAAGCGCTGCGACTACAGCACCGAGTACGTCCAGGTGCTGCACGACCTTTGGAACACGGGCAATTCGGACTTCCAGGGCGACTACTTCAAGGCGGATGCCTGCAAGCTGAGCCCGCCGCCGAAAGGCAAAGTCAAGCTGGTTTCCGCCCGCCAGAGCGACCGCGGCATGAAGTTTGCGGCCAGGTATTGCGACTAACCCTCGTCGGTTCCAACGAATCCGTCGCCGGCATGCTCGACGAGGTTGCGGGAATGCCCGGCGTGAAGGGTATCATGCTGACGCTCGACGGTTTCCTGCTCGGACTCGACGCGTTCGGCGAGCGCGTCCGGCCATTGATGGCGTCCCGCTCAGTCGCCGGTTTGTCAAAGAGATGATAACAACAATTCACAAAAGTCCAAAAATTCGTCTTTAGTCCCGAAAGTCTTGACGCGGCCATAGGCGATATGGCGTATGCGTTCCAGACTGCGTACGCTGGGCGACGCGTTGCAAGGTTTGTCTGCTGGCAGACGCTCATGCTTTTCTGATCATCGTGCTATTATAAGTTAATCCAACAAGACCACGCCGCGCGCAGGACAGGGATCCAGCCAGATGAGCTTCTACATCACGACCGTTCAAGCCAACACCGATTTCAAGGTGCTAATCTGGGCAACCGCCGGCACGAATGTCGAGTCCGCAGATGTTGCGATAACCTACTCGGTGGCAGACGGCACATTCAATAAGGCTCAAACATTTGGGCCAGCAGGCTGGTCAAAGCTAAGTAACGTCAGCACCGCCACCGGCAGCGGAACTTTATCGGAATACGACGCAAACCTAGACAACCCTACTCCGGTCGGAGCCACGACCCCTAGCGTCCTTCTGACCGTCGACTTTACGCTGAACAATGCCCTGGCGCCGGTATTGGGCAGTTTAACGGTCACCGACTATACGGATATCACCGATTCGTCCGGAAGCAGCGGAAGTTCCCCCAAGGGTCAGAGCTCCGCGATGCAACTGCCCTGCTTCGCGACCGGCACCCATATCGCAACTCGCGACGGATCGATCTCGGTGGAAGCACTATGCGCCGGCGACATCGTCCTCACCGCCACCGGCGCGGCTCGTCCGGTGGTATGGATCGGGCATCGCACCGTCAACATCGCCACTCACCCGGTGCCGGAGCACGTCCGCCCCATTCGCATACGCACCAATGCCGTGGCCGCAGGCATTCCGGCCGCCGATCTGCGCGTATCGCCAGATCACGGCCTGTTCTTCGACGGCATGCTCATCCCTGCCCATGCCTTGGTGAACGGTGACAGCATCGTGCAGGAGCATGTCGACGAGATCACCTATTGGCATGTCGAACTCGAAACCCACGACATCCTGCTGGCCGAGAACATGGCCGCCGAGAGTTACCTCGACACCGGCAACCGCACCAATTTCGACGGCGACGTGGTCACGCTGCACCCGAATTTCGCTAGTGCGTTAGAAGTCTACTTCACCCATGGCGCAGCACCCATGGTGACCGACCCCGAGCTAGTCCGTCCGGTGTGGGAAGTGCTCGCCCAGCGCGGCGCCGAAATCGCGCCCATGCCGCGCCTCGAGGACCCCCAACTGTCGCTGCTGTTCGAGGGCCGTCTCATTCCGGGCAGCACCGATGGCACCGGCCGCTATGTCTTCGCGCTGCCGCGTGACGCCCGCGCCGTGGTGTTGCTTTCTCCGACCGCCCGCCCATCCGACCGCAAACCCTGGTGCGGCGATCGCCGCGTGCTCGGCATCGCCGTCGGCGACATCACGCTCAACGGCACCCCAATTCCGCTCGAAAGCCAGATCCACGGCTGGTACGAGCCAGAGGGCCAGGACACAAATACTTGGCGCTGGACGAACGGCGCGGCGCAGATCGACCTGCCCAAAACCGGGTCCATCCTGGAAATCCAGGTCACAGGCTTCCTCCCCTACCAGGGCCACCTGGCGTCGGCAGCCTGAAGGAAGCAAGCGCCGCTCCTGGCCGCACGGGTGCATCCTCGCGTGGGCGAGGGAACGTTTGTGGTCCTGCCACAACCTGTGAGTCCATTTCGAGTCGAATTTTCAACGTGCCAGCCTCGGTATCGGGAGCACACTGGACGCGGCGTAGAGGAAGGCCTCCACGCTCTCGATGCTGGGCATCGAAATCCTTCGCCAGCCGCCTGTTGCGGTTGATCCAGGCGAAGCACCGCTCGGCGACCCAGCGCCGGGCAATTACGGCAAAGCCTACTTGGGTATCCGCCTTACGCACCCTGCGACATCATCCGTGTCAATGCCGGTCCGGCGCAGATCCGCCAGCAGCGTCTCCTCCGGCAACCTGTTCACCGTGCTGGGTGCTGCCAGCCTCGCCACATACCTCACGTCCGACGCCGACTTGTCCTTGGTGCTGGTGCTCGCGAACAGCAGCCGCTGCGCGGCCGCCACTGCCCCCGCTGTGTCGAACACCAGCAGCGGCGACACCTCCAGCGACACACAGCCATCCACCCCAGCGGTACGATCGTCAATTGCCCCGAATACAGCGGCCGCACGGATCGGATCCTCGATGGCAAGCCTGAAGAACATTGCCTCGCCCGACTCCCTCTCTGCCACCAGCTCGACGATTGCCTTGTCTAAGAGCGTGATGACGTCTGATAGGCGAAGTCATTGCGCTCTAGCTCTCTGTTTTATCGCGTGATTCAGACCTTTCGGTGATTCCGCCTTCGGTCACCATGCTCTAGAGCGGGATGACGTCTGATAGGCGACGCAATCCCGCTCTAGCTCTCTGTTTTTCTCGCGTGATTCAGACCTTTCGGTGATTCCACCTTCGGTCATCACGCTCTAAGTCGCCACTTTTGCTGATCGCATTGTCGAAGATCGTGGCGTTGGAGGTCAGCCCGGTCACCGACAGCTCGTCGATGTATCGCGCCAGCGTGCCGGTACCGAGCAGCCGCTGGGAATGTTGTCGACCCAGATGCTCTGGCCGAGATCGTGCCGCGTTCTGGTGGCGTCCACGGCGAGACTTCTCATGCGCGGGTCGGACGAAGCGATGACAGATCAAGGTGCAGCAGCTCCGCCACATGGTCGATCGACAGATCGGCAGGCGGGTTCTGCGCAAGCGTTGCAGGATCGGCCGCGTAATGGCCCTGCCGCGGGAAGACCGTGGTCAGCCGCTCGCCCCATTCCCGCTTCATCGCCGTGAGGATGCGCCGCTTGTCGTCCACCATGATGTAGCGCCGCGCCGGATACAGCCGCTCGACATCGGCGAGCTCCGCCTCCTTGTGGACGTAGATCAGCACATCGTCCTTCACCGCCGACCACAGGCCGGAGCGCACCACCTTGAGCGGCTGGAACACCGCATCGCCGTCCGACAAAATCACCGGGCGGCCGAACCGGCGGGCGTGCGCCAATACCTCCAGCGCGCCCGGATACAGCCGCGCCGCGAAATCGTAATCCGCCAGCCAGCTCGCCATGCGCAGCACACGAGGATCATGCATCGTCTCGATCCGATAGCGCTGCAGTGCCCCGAGGTAATCGGCATAGCCGAGCTCGGCGCGGATCTGCTCGAAGATGGCAAAATACCGCACGCTCACAGCCTCGCCGAACTCGGCCGTCAAATGCGTTGCGAGATCGGTCTGAATGCGGTCGTTGTCGAGCAGCGTGTTGTCGACATCGAACAGAATGACGAGCTCGTCCATCATAGCCCCTGCGTCGGATCGATCGACGGCCCGTCCTCGCCGATCTGCGTGTCCGCCTCGGCCGGGCCGGAGCCCGCGGCCACCCCCCGCATGGCATCGCCCAGCAGCCGCTGGCAGGGTGGCTTGAAATTGGCCGGCGGCTCGGCCAGTAGCAGTTCCATATCTTCGCCCGCCGTGCGGTCGCCCGGCTGCTTCACCCACACCCCCATGCCGATGTCAGCGTCGGCATTGTCGCCGTGGACGTCGTGCAGCCGTGCTAGCACCACCTCGTCGACCGTGCCATGGGCTGCGATGCGGCCGCGCGCACGGGCGGCGAAGCGTGCATCGTCCCATTCATCGCGCGCCAGGCCGGTGATGGGAGTGTCGAGCCCATCGCCGCTTACCAGGCCATACGACGCCGGAAAGACCTGCTTGTGGGCAAGGTCATCGGTGGCACCTAAGGACACCAGTGCGTCGGAACGCCCGGGTGTCGCGCCGCTCATTCCGGCTTTTTCTCCACATGGCCGCCGAACTCGGAGCGCAGCGCCGAAAGCAACTTGTCGCCGAACGCCGCTTCTCCGCGCGAGCTGAACCGCGCGAACAATGCCGCCGCCAGCACCGGTGTCGGAACACTTTCGTCGATCGCCGCCTGCAAGGTCCAGCGCCCCTCGCCGGAATCGGAGACGCGGCCTTGGAACCCGTCGAGCTCGGGGCTTTTGCGCAGCGCACTTGCGGTCAGATCCAGCAGCCAGGAACTGATCACGCTGCCCCGCCGCCAGACCTCGGCGATCGCGGCCAGATCGAAGGAATACCGGTAATGCTCGGGATGGCGCAGCGGCGTCGTCTCCGCATCGACGGTGCGGCTGCCAAGCCCTTCGCCCGCATGGTGCATGATGTTCATGCCCTCGGCATAGGCCGCCATCAGTCCGTATTCGATGCCGTTGTGCACCATCTTGACGAAATGGCCGGCCCCGTTCGGCCCGCAATGCAGATAGCCGTGCTCGGCCTGCGAAGGCTCCCCCGCAGCCCCCGGCGTGCGCGCCGCCGCGGCCACACCCGGCGCCAGCGACGCAAAGATCGGGTCCAGATGCGCCACGATATCAGCCTCGCCTCCGATCATATGGCAGTAGCCGCGCTCCATCCCCCACACACCGCCGCTGACGCCGACATCGACATAGTGCAGCCCCTTGGCCTGCAGCTCGCCGGCGCGGCGGATGTCGTCGTGGTAATAGGAATTGCCGCCGTCGATGACGATGTCGCCTGGCTCCAGCAGCGGCAGGATGGCGGCGAGTTCCTGATCAACGATGGCCGCCGGCAGCATAAACCACACCACCCGCGGCTTGGACAGCTTGCCTACGAAATCGGCAAGATCGCTGCCGCCAACGGCACCTTTCTCCGCCAGAGAGGCAACGGCTGCAGCACTCGCATCGAACACAACGCAGTCGTGCCCGGCTTTCATCAGCCGCAGCACCATGTTGCTACCCATCCGCCCCAGGCCGATCATACCGAGCTGCATCTTGTGTATTCCTATGCCTGTGCCATCGATTTGCGGGCGGCGGCCACCACGGCGGCGGGCGAGAAGCCGAAATGTTCGGCCACGATCTTGATCGGCGCAGACAGGCCGAACGTGCGCATCCCCAGGATGATTCCGGCCGATCCCGCGTAGCGATCCCACCCGATGGCCGAGGCCTCCTCCACCGTCACGCGGGCAAGTATATCGGGCGGCAGCACGCTGTCACGGTACGCCTGGTCCTGATCCTCGAACAGCTCCCAAGAAGGCAGGCTGACCAGGCGAGCCGCGATGCCCTCGGCCGCCAGCAGCGAACGGGCTGCAATGATCAGCCCGATCTCGCTGCCGGTCGCAATCAGGATCACGTCGGGACGTCCTTCGCTGTCGGCGAGCACATAGCCGCCGCGGGCGAGCCCCGCAGCCGGGGCAAACTTCGTCCTGTCCAGCGTCGGCAACGGCTGGCGCGAGCAGATCAGCGCCACCGGCCGCGCCGTCTGCGACAGGGCGACACGATAGGCCTCCACCATCTCGTTGGCGTCGCACGGACGGATGACCATCATGCCGGGAATGGCGCGCAACGACAGCATCTGCTCGATCGGCTGGTGGGTCGGCCCGTCCTCGCCGACGCCGATCGAATCATGCGTCCAGATATGCAGCGCCGGCAGCTCCATCAGCGCCGACAGGCGGATGGCGCCGCGGGCATAGTCGGTGAACACCAGAAAGCCCGAGGCAAAGGCACGCAGGCCTGACAGCACCATGCCGTTGACCACGGCGCACATCGCGTGCTCGCGCACCCCGAAATGGAAGTTGCGCCCGCCAGGTGTGCCAGGCTCGAAGCTGCCGGCGCCCTCGAAGGTCAGGTTGGTCTTGGTACTTGGCGCCAGATCGGCAGCGCCGCCGAGCAGCCAAGGGATCTTGCCCGCCAGCGCATTGAGGATCTTGCCTGAGGCATCGCGGGTGGCGAGTCCCTTTGTATCTGGCGGGTAGCTGGGTAGAGCTGCCTGCCAGCCTTCCGGCAGATCGCCGCGGAACATGCGGTCCAGCTGGTCGGCAAGATCCGGATATTCGGCGCGATAACGATCGAACAGCGCCCGCCAGTCGCGATGCAGCCTGGCACCGCGGGCGCCAAAATTTGCATCGAAATGCGCTGGCACCTCGGGCGGCACAACGAAATCCCGGTCGGGATCGAGGCCGAGGAACTGCTTGGTCAGCCGCACCTCCGCCACCCCAAGCGGCTCGCCGTGCGCCTCCTTGGTGTCGGCTCGGTTGGGGGCCCCATAGCCGATGATGCTGTGCACGACGATCAGCGTCGGCCGATCCGCGGCGACGCTGCGATAGGCATGCTCCAATGCAGCAACGTCGTTGGCGTCCGCGACATCCAGCACCGCCCAGCCATACGAACGAAAACGGGCGGCGGCATCGTCGCTGCTGGCGAGATCCGTGTGCCCCTCGATGGACATGCGGTTGCTGTCGTAGATCCAGCACAGATTGCCAAGCTCCAGGTGGCCGGCGAGGGATGCCGCCTCGCTGGCAATGCCCTCCATCATGTCGCCGTCGCCACACAGCGCGAAGGTGCGGAAATCGAACAGCGCGTACCCCGGCCTGTTGTAGGTCGCCCCAAGCCAGTGTGCCGCGATCGCCATGCCGACGCTGTTGGCCACTCCCTGGCCCAGCGGCCCGGTGGTCGCCTCCACGCCCGAGGTCCAGCCGTGCTCCGGATGGCCCGGGCACCGCGCCAGGCCTTGGCGAAAGCCCTTGATGTCGTCCAGCGAGACCGCAGGGCCGCCCAGCGTCGCATAGGTCGGACTGGCCGCCTTTATCCTGGCCAGATGGATCAGCGCGTACAGAAGCATGCAGGCATGTCCGCTGGACAGCACGAAGCGATCGCGATTTGGCCAGTCCGGATCGGCGGGGTCATAGCGTAGGAACCGCTGCCACAGCGTGTAGGCGGTGGGGGCGGCGCCCAGCGGCGTTCCGGGATGGCCGGAATTGGCCCGCTGCACCGCATCTATCGCAAGGCCCCGGATGGTGTTGATCGCCAGCTGGTCGATATCGGTCATGTGCCACCCCTGCCGCCCCGTGGATCACGTCGCCGGCGTATGATCCAACCCATAGCGAGCGGCGCCGAGCAGCTTGGCCGGAGCAGTAATGATGTGAACGGGAACCGCGGACAGGAGTTCCGACAACTTGCTCTTGGCCGCCAGCGCCTGCAGCCGCGTATCCTGTGGCGAGAAGCTGGCACGCCGGCTTCCGAGGCGCAGGCGATGCGCCTGCTTCCATCGAACACCAGGAACGGCTCGCCCAGCCCGGTGCCGGGCACCAGCACCGCGATCCCCCTTCGGGATCGGGCGTGCCCGCATGCAGTTCGTGATGTCCGCCGGCAGCCGATGCGGCGTGTGACCGCCACTCAGAGCGTCAAGACTATTGAGAGCGGAAACGCCAGAATCTGAGTTGCGCCCCGCATTTTATGAGGGTAAGAAAAATCCATGGGGATTGTCGCCGAAAGAGTGACTTTAGAGGACGTCGCACGGGAGGCGCGGGTGTCGCTGGCAACCGTCGACCGTGCCATCAACGGCCGCCCGGGCGTGCATAGCCGCACACTGAGCCGTGTCGAAGCTGCCATCGCCAAGCTCAACTATCGCCCGGACCCCGTGGCAACCCGACTGTCCCGCAACCAGGCGTTCCAGTTCTGCTTCATCCTGCCAGTTGGCGGCACGAGCTTTGTTGAACTGCTGTCCGAGCAGGTGCGGCTGACGGCGGAGTGGCTGGCGCCGCAGCGCGCCTATATCGACACCTTGCTGGTCGACGTGTTTGACCCGGATGCGCTCGCATCTCTGCTTGAAGGGCTCGGCAAGCGCTATCACGGGGTCGCGACCGTAGCGCTCGACCACCCCCGCGTGCGGGCCGCGCTGGATGAGCTTGCGAGCCTCGGCGTGGCGGTCGTGACGCTTGTGTCGGACGCGCCAGCGGCTCGGCGTCTTCGCTATGTCGGCATCGACAACGCGGCCGCCGGGCGAACCGCCGGAACCCTGATTGGCCGGTTCCTGGCCGGCCGCCCCGGTGTCGTTGGCCTCATCGCCGGCTCGATGGCGCTGCGCGACCATTCCGAGCGTCGTTTCGGCTTCGCGCAGGTCATTGGTGCCGAATACCCGGCCCTCACGGTCGCACCGACCGAAGAGGGCCGCGACGACGACCGTCAGAATGAGGCGATCGTCCGCCGCATGCTGCAGTCTCCCGATATCGTCGGCATCTACAACATCGGAGCGGGAAACCGTGGCGTCGCGGCGGCCCTTGAAGCGAGTGGCCGGGCGCAAGACATCGTCTATGTCGGGCACGAATTGACCGCGCACACCCGCCGCTTCCTCGTCCGCGGGATCATGGACGCTTGCATCAACCAGGATGCCGGGCACGAGGTCCGCTCCGCCGCGCGCGTGCTCATGGCGCATTGCCTGAACGAACAGCTGATGCCGGACCAGGAGCGCATCCGCATCGACATCTTCATCCGGGACAACCTGTCATGAACCCGCCCCGGGCCGGAGGCGCGCTATGGCATCGGTGACCATGCGCGGCGTCCGCAAGGATTATGGCCCGCTCAACATCCTGCGCGACATCGACCTCGACGTGGCGGACCAGGAGTTCATCACCCTCGTCGGCCCCTCGGGTTGCGGTAAATCGACGTTGCTGCGGATGATCGCCGGGTTGGAGACGATCAGCGGCGGCGACATTTCCATTGGGTCCGACCGCGTCAACGACATGCCGCCGATGCACCGCGACGTGGCGATGGTGTTCCAGAGCTACGCGCTCTATCCGCACATGACGGTGGCCGGAAACATCAGTTTCGGCCTGCGCCTGCGGCGAGTCGTTGCGGAGAAAATCGCCGTGGCCGTCGCGAGTGCCGCGGCGGTCCTCAACCTGGGCCAGTTGCTCGAACGCAGGCCGGGGCAGCTCTCCGGCGGGCAGCGGCAACGCGTGGCGATGGGGCGTGCGATGGTGCGCAACCCGCGCCTGTTCCTGTTCGATGAGCCGCTGTCAAACCTCGACGCGAAGCTGCGCGTGCAGATGCGAGCAGAGATCAAGGCGCTGCACCGCCGCCTCGGCAGCACCAGCATCTATGTCACGCATGATCAGGTCGAGGCGATGACCATGGCTGACCGCATCATCGTCATGAACCAGGGCTGCATCGAGCAGCAGGGCACGCCGGAGACTCTGTACGATCGCCCGGCGAGCCTGTTCGTGGCCGGGTTCATCGGCTCCCCATCGATGAACCTCATCCCAGGCACGCTGCAGAACGGCCGCCTCGTGCTCGCCGATGGCGCCACCTTGCCATTCCCGGCCTCCGCCGCGCAGGAAGGTCAGGCAGTGACGCTGGGCATCCGCCCAGAACACATCCGGCCGCAGCCAGGCGGTTTGGCCGCTGACGTCGTCGATGTCGAGCCGACCGGGGTCGATACCCTCATCCTTTGCCGCTTTTCAGGCGTCCAGGTCATCGCCAGCGTGCGCGACAGGTTCCGCGCACTGCCGGGAACGCCGATCGCCCTCGCATTCGACGAGGACAAGCTGCACGCCTTCGATACGGCAACCGGCAAAACACTGCGCCAATAAAAAGTCAACAACGGGAGACGGCCATGAGAAGAGAGTTCCTGAAGCAAAGCGTCGCATTGGGTGCCTTGGCAATGCTGGGTGGCGCGCGAAGCGCGGCCGCGGCCGACCCTGTTACGATGTGGCACATCTTTGGCGCCGAAACCGAGCCCGGCCTGAAGAACATCACGCGCTGGAACGAGACCCACCCGGACCAGCCGATCGATCAGAAGTTCGTCCCCTTCGGCCAGTTGTCGCAGCAACTTATAAAGGGCATCGCCACTGGCGACGTGCCAGACCTCATTACCATCGACAATCCCGTCGTCGCCAGCTTCGCGACCCAGGGTGCGCTGGAGGACTTGACCGACCTCGTCAAAGCCTCCTCCTTCATCAAACCGGACGAATATTATCCCGGAAGCTGGGCGACAACGCTGTGGGACGGCAAGCAGTACGCCGTGCCAGGCGAGGCGAACACACTGGCACTCTACTACAACGCCGATATGTTCAAGGCGCGCGGCCTGGACCCCGAAGCGCCACCGCGCACCTGGGAAGCGTTGCGCAAAGCCGCCGAGATCTTGACGGACAAGGACAAGAACGTCTTCGGCATGGCCTTCTGCGCGATCCAGAGCGAGGAGGGCACCTTCCAGTTCCTCCCGTTCCTCCAGCAGTCCGGTGCCACGCTGAAGACCCTCACCTCGCCCGACGCGGTCGCCGCACTGCAGCTTTGGACGGACTTCGTCGCCAAAGGCCAGGCCTCTCGCGACGTGCTGGTGAAACGCCAGTTTGAGATGACCAGCTCCTGGCTGGCCGGCGCCTCCGGCATGGTCGTCAGCGGCCCGTGGGAGCTGCAGCGCATGAAAGAGGTAAAGTTCAACTGGCGGGTGGCGCCCCTGCCGCACCGCGAGGGCAAGGGCATCGAGGCCTCCGCGCTGGGCGGCTACGTCTGGGGCGTGCCGAAGGGCGCGCGCAACAAAGCGGCGGCGTTCAAGGTCATTGAGTTCATGTCCGAACCTGCGCAGATGCTGCAAGCCTGGAGCGGTGGCCGCCTGGCCCCGGTCAAGACCATGCAGGTCGAGCACCCAGCCATGCCCGAGGCGTACGCCACCTTCCGCAAGCAGATGGAGGTCGCCCGGCCCCGCGGCCCGCATCCCCGCTGGCCCGACATCTCCGCCGCCATGCAGACCGCGATCCAGGAGGCGCTGACCGGAAAGTCCACGCCCGAAGCGGCATTGCAGAAGGCGTCCCGCGTCATCACCCCGATCCTGGACCGCACCCCAATCGTCGGCCTCTAGGATCCTTCACGTGAAAGGCCATCAGCGGCTGAGGTGGGAGCGCGCGCTCGATTCAGAGGCCATCTGGCCGCTGATGGCCGGTTTCGGCGCCTTGTACCTCGCGTTCTTCGTGGGCTACCCGGTTATCTACAACCTCATCATGAGCGTGCAGCAGGTCACGCTTGGGAATATCAGCACCGTCTTCCGGCCCTTCGTCGGCCTCGACAATTACCGGAAGCTCGTCGACGATCCGTTGTTCGCGACCGTCTTCCAGAACACCCTGATCTTCGTCACCGGCAACGTCGCCCTGCAGTTCCTGGGCGGCCTGGCGTTGGCGCTGTTCTTTCAGGCGGCGTTCCCCGGGGCCGCCTTCTTCCGCGGCATGATCCTGGCCGGCTGGATCCTGCCGCCGCTGGTTATCGGAGCCGTCTGGAAATGGCTGCTTGCTTCAGACAACGGCGTCATCAACTACGCGCTCCGCGGCCTTGGCATCGTCTCCGGCCCTATCTACTGGCTCTCCGACCCTGCCACCTCGCTCATCGGCGTGACTTTCGCCAACGTCTGGTTCGGCGTGCCGTTCAACATGATCCTGCTGGCAGCCGGCCTTGCCGGGTTACCGCAAGACATGTACGAGGCTGCAGCGCTCGATGGAGCCGGCCCCGTGCGTCGCTTCTTCGCGCTCACCCTGCCTATGCTGCAACCGACCATCTACGCGCTGCTCGCGCTGACCACCATCTACACCATGCGCGCCTTCGACCTGATCTGGACCATGACCCATGGCGGTCCGGTCGACAGCAGCAACATCTTCCCGGTCTGGTCCTACCACCTCTCATTCGAGCTGTTTGACTTCGGCGGCGGCGCTGCGGTTTCGACGATGATGCTTGTCGTCGTGTTCATCGTAGCACTCATCTACGTGCGCAGCGTCCGGACGGAGCGGGTGTCCTGATGCGTCGCTGGCTGTTGACAGCAATCGGCGCCGTCATCGCCGGGTTCTATCTGTTTCCGGTGTACTGGATGTATGCCTCGGCGCTGAAAGTGTCCGACGAGTTGAACGCCAACCCGCCGACGCTGATCCCCCACGCGCCCACCCTGGCCGCGTTCCGCTGGATTTTCGAACGCGAGAACATCGCCCAGTTCATGGCCAACAGCCTCGTGCTGTCCGGCAGCGTCACTATCCTCACCCTCGTATTGGCAACCGGCGCCGCCTATTCGCTCGCGCGGAAGAAATCCGTTTGGATGGACGTCGTGCTGATCGGCGTCATGCTGTCGCAGGTGCTGCCGCCGCCGCTGCTCGTCACGCCCATGTTCGTCATCTTCCGCCAACTCGGCCTCATCAACACGCAGCTTGCCGTCATTCTTGCGACCACCACGAAAACCCTGCCCTTCGCCATCGTCATGCTGCGGACCACCTTCGCGCAGGTCCCGGTCGATCTGGAGGACGCGGCGCGCGTTGATGGCTCGTCGCGCACCATGGCCTTCCTCCGCATCACCCTGCCACTCGCCCGCATCGGCTATATCGTCATCGGCGCACTGGTGTTCCTGCTGGCCTATGGGGAGTTCGTCTATCCCGTCTCCCTGCTGAGCAAGAAGGCGCTCCAGCCGGCCACGGTTGGCCTGTATGGCTTCGTCGGTGCCGACTACTCCGACTGGGGCAACGCTATGGCCTTCGCCAGCGTGTTCGTCACCCCGGTCATCATCGTCTTCATGCTGCTGCAGCGGCGCATCGTCAGCGGTTTGACCGCAGGAGCACTGAAATGAACCGGATACGCGTCGTGGCCGCCGGGTGCGGCCGGATGAGCACCAACTTTCTCAAGGCGGCGCTCGAAACGAACGAGGTCGAGATCGTCGGCCTTGTCGATCCCGACCTGGTCCGCGCCGAGGAGCGCCGCGCCGAACTGTCCCTGCCCGATGCCGCCGTGGGGCCGGACCTGGCGGCGATGCTGTTACAGTTGCGCCCCGATGCAGTGTTCGACATCGTCGTGCCCAGCGTCCGGCATCACGTCGCCACGACAGCGCTCGACCACGGTTGTCATATCCTGACCGAGAAGCCGATGGCGGACACGCTGGAGAATGCGCGCGACCTGATCCGCGCCGCACGCGCCGCCGGCCGCATCCACGCCGTCATCCAGAACCGCCGCTACCACCCCGGCGTCCGCCGCATTGCCCGCTTCCTTCGGCAGGGCGGCATCGGCGAGGTGACGGGTCTTTACTGCGACTTCTTCCTCGGCCCGCATTTCGGCGGCTTCCGCGAGGAGATGCGCCACGTCCTCCTGCTTGACATGGCCATCCACACCTTCGATGTCGCCCGCCTGTTCTCCGGCGGCGCGCCCGAAACCGTTTGGTGCCGGGAATGGAACCCTGGCAACTCCTGGTATGCGCATGGCGCTGCGGCCATCGCCGTATTCGAGATGACCGGCGGTGTCGTGTTCAACTACCGCGGCAGCTGGGCCGCCGAGGGCCTTCGCACGAGTTGGGAAAGCGCCTGGCGCATCACCGGCACGCGCGGCACGCTGCTGTGGGACGGCGAGGACGACATGCGCGCGGAGGTGGTCCGCACGGTGGGAGCGCCGCCGGGCCTGTTCTCCAGCTTCGACAGCGTCCCGGTGCCCCCGCTCGACCCACATGACCGAGTCGGCGGCCATCGCGGGGTCATCGAGGACTTCGTGCAGGCCATCCGGACGGGCCGGCCACCCGAAACGGCCGGAGCTGAGAATATCAAAAGTCTGGCCATGGTTTCCGGCGCCATCGACAGTGCCGAAACCGGCCAACTCGTTCACCTTACAGAGATGGAATGACTATGCAGAACGCCCAGCTCAAGAACCGCATCGGTACCATGGTCCGCTGCAACCGCGTTGAAACGGCTAACTACATTCGCGCGATCCTGCCGCATGGCTTCGAAAGCCTGCAGCTGATGTGGTGGCAGCACGTGCGCCACGACCTGCCCCGCCTCGCCGCCGAGGTGCGCGAGGCGATCGGCGATGCGGACGTCACGATCCCCACGATCGCCCTGTTCGGCAACCCGCTCGAAGACACCGACATCGACCGCGAAACGCATGACGGGTGGATCAAGCTGATCGACAATGCCCACCTGTTCGGCGCCACGGTCGTCACCGGCTTCACCGGGCGCGTGCGGAACACGCCTCTCCCCGACAGCCTGCCGCGCTACACAAAGATCTGGGGTGAGTTGGCGCGGCGCGCCGCCGATAAAGGTGTGCGGATTGCCTTCGAGAACTGCCCCATGCTCGGCACCTGGGAAACCGGCGACTGGAACATCGCCCACAACCCCGCCGCCTGGGAGCTGATGTTCAACGCCCTCCCACATGACAATATTGGCCTGGAATGGGAGCCGTGCCACCAGCTGTTCTACCTGATCGATCCCATGCCGCAGTTGCTGGACTGGATGCCAAAGATCTTCCACGTGCACGGCAAGGACGCGACCGTCCGCTGGGACGTCGTTCGCAAGCACGGCATTCATGGCAAGGTCCCGTTCGCGTTCCATCGCACGCCTGGCTTCGGCGACACCAACTGGACCGACGTCATCAGCGAGCTGCGCCTCGGCGGGTACGAAGGCTCGATCGACATCGAGGGCTGGCACGACCCGGTCTATCGCGACGAGCTGGAGATGACCGGCCAGGTGCGCGCGCTGAATTACCTGAAGGAATGCCGCGGCGGACCGTTCGTAGCCAACCCGTGAGCTCTAGGGAGCACCTGACATGAAGACCATCAAGGGGCCGGCCATCTTCCTGGCGCAGTTCGCCGGGGACGCCGCGCCGTTCAACACCCTCGCCGGTATCGCCGAATGGGCTGCCGGTCACGGCTACAAGGGCGTTCAGATCCCGAGCTGGGACGCGCGGCTGTTTGACCTCGCACGCGCTGCGGAGAGCCCTACCTATTGCGATGAAGTAAAGGGCATCCTGGCCGATTGCGGCGTGGAGCTGACCGAACTTTCTACCCATCTGCAAGGCCAACTCGTGGCGGTCCACCCCGCCTATGACACGGCCTTCGACGGCTTCGCCGCACCCGAGGTTCGCGGCAAGCCTGCGGCCCGGCAGGAATGGGCCGTCGATCAGCTCATGCTCGCCGCTCGCGCCTCTCGCAACCTCGGCCTCACGGCGCACGTCACTTTTTCCGGCGGCCTCGCCTGGCCCTTCCTCTACCCCTGGCCGCAGCGGCCAGCTGGCCTGGTGGAAACCGCCTTCGACGAGCTGGCGAAGCGCTGGCACCCCATCCTCGACGCCTTCGACGAGGCCGGCGTCGATGTCTGTTACGAAATCCATCCCGGCGAGGACTTGCACGACGGCATCACCTACGAAATGTTTCTCGAACGCGTCGGCAATCACCCCCGTTGCAACATCCTCTATGATCCCAGCCACTTCCTGCTGCAGCAGCTTGATTACTTGCAATTTATCGATATTTATCACCAACGAATTAGGATGTTCCATGTGAAAGACGCCGAGTTCAACCCAAGCGGGCGACAGGGCGTTTATTCTGGCTTCCAGCCCTGGGTGAACCGAGCAGGCCGGTTCCGCTCGCTGGGCGACGGCCAAGTGGATTTCGGCGGCATCTTCTCAAAGCTGTCGCAACACGGCTTCGACGGCTGGGCCGTGCTGGAATGGGAGTGTTGCATCAAGGACAGCGAGCAAGGCGCCGCCGAGGGCGCCCCCTTCATCGAGGCGCACATCATCGAGGTCGCCGCCCGCGCCTTTGACGATTTCGCCGCCAGCAGCACCGACCTTGCGGGCAACCGCAAGATGCTGGGGATCGCCTGAGATGGCGGTCGCCGGTGCCCCGCCGGGGCGGCGCCTTCGCCTCGGCATGGTCGGCGGCGGACAGGGCGCGTTCATCGGCGCCGTCCACCGAATCGCCGCGCGCCTCGACGACCGTTTCGAGCTGGTCGCCGGCAGCCTGTCGTCCGACCCGGCCCGCGCCCACGCCAGCGCCGCCGCGTTGCACATCGCGTCGGATCGAAGCTACGCCGGGTTCGCCGAAATGGCGGAGCGTGAGGCCGCCCGCCCCAACGGCATCGACGTTGTCGCGATCGTGACGCCGAACCACATGCACGCGGCCCCCGCCCAGGCCTTCGCCGAACGCGGCATCCACGTCATCTGCGACAAGCCGATGACTCACCGGATGGACGACGCGCTCGCCCTGGCCGAAACCGTGCGGCGGACGGGCGTCATCTTCGCCCTGACGCACAACTACACCGGTTACCCCATGGTGCGGCAGGCGCGCGAGATGATCGCCGCTGGCACGCTCGGCCCGATCCGCGTTGTGCAGGTCGAATACCCGCAAGACTGGCTGACGACGCGCCTGGAGAAGACCGGCCACAAGCAGGCCGAGTGGCGCACCGACCCGGCCCGCAGCGGCGGTGCCGGCTGCACCGGCGACATCGGAACCCACGCCTTCAACCTCGCGGAGTTCGTGACCGGCCTTCGCTGCGAAACCCTGGCCGCCGACCTCACCACCTTCGTCCCGGGCCGGGCGCTGGACGACAATGCCCACATCATGCTGCGATTCCGCGGCGGCGCGCGCGGTATGCTCTGGTCGTCCCAGGTCGCGCCGGGCAACGAGAACGCCCTGCGCCTGCGCGTCTATGGCGAAAAAGGCGGGCTGGACTGGTCGCAGGAGCAGCCGAACCACTTGCTGTTCTCCCCCTTCAACGAACCGCCCTGCCTCCTCCGCCGCGGCGGGGCCGGCGCCGGCCTTGCCGCAGCCCACGCCAGCCGCATCCCCGCCGGGCACCCCGAGGGCTACCTGGAGGGCTTCGCGCAACTCTATCGCGACACCGCCGAGCAGATCGCCGCACGCATCGAAGGCCGCGCGCCAGACCCCGCCAGCCTGCTGGTGCCCGGCCTGGATGACGGCCTCCGCGGCATGCGCTTCATCATGGCGAGCCTGGCATCCAGCCAGGCCGACGCCGCCTGGACCGCGGTCGAGTCCTGATGCACCTCGGCATCGATCTCGGCACCTCCGGCGTGAAGGTCGTGCTGACCACAGAACGGGGCGCGGTCGCGGGCCAGGCGACCGCCCCGCTGGACATCTCCGCTCCCCACCCGCTCTGGAGCGAGCAGGATCCGGCGGATTGGTGGCACGCGACCCTCTCCGCCATGGCCGCCCTCCGGTCCGCGCATGATCTGTCCGGCGTGCGCGCGCTGGGCATCGCCGGGCAGATGCACGGCGCCGTCCTGCTGGATGCGGCCGGTCATGTGCTCCGCCCCGCAATCCTGTGGAACGATGGCCGCAGCGGGGCCGAATGCGCCGCGCTGGAGGCTGCCGAGCCACGCAGCCGCACCATCACCGGCAACCTCGCCATGCCGGGCTTCACCGCACCCAAGCTGCTCTGGGTCCGCAAGCACGAACCGGACCTGTTTGCCCGCCTGCACCGCGTTCTGTTGCCGAAAGACTGGCTGCGGCTGCAGATGACGGGCGAGGCGGTCTCCGAGATGTCGGACGCCGCGGGCACCCTATGGCTCGACATCGCCGCACGGCAATGGTCGCCCGCCATGCTTGCGGCAACCGGATTGTCCCCGGTCCACATGCCCCGCCTGACGGAAGGCACGGCCATCGCCGGAACCCTGCGCGCCGGCGCCGCAACCGCGATGGGCTTGCCGCCCGGCATCCCCGTCGCCGCCGGCGCCGGTGACAACGCAGGCGGCGCGGCAGGTATTGGTTGCGTGAACCCCGGCGACGCCTTCGTCTCGCTCGGCACGTCCGGCGTGATCTTCGTCAGCGACCACGCATTCCTGCCGGACCCGGCACGCGCCGTGCACGCCTTCTGCCACTGCATCCCCGCCACATGGCACCGCATGTCGGTCATCCTAGCCGCCGGGGCCGCGCTCGCCTGGCTCGCCCGCACCCTGCATACGACCGAGGCGGCGCTCCTCGACGAAGCCGGCGTCGCCGCGGCCCAGCAGGGGACGCTGGTCTTCCTCCCCTATCTCACCGGCGAACGCACCCCGCACAACAACCCCGCCGCCACCGGCGTGTTTTTCGGCCTGACCACCGCGACCACCCGCGCCGACATGACCCGCGCCGTGCTGGAGGGCGTCGCCTTCGCCCTGGCCGACGGGCTGGACGCATTGGAAGGCGAGGGAGAGGGGCCCGCACGCATCCCGATGCTCACCGCGATCGGCGGCGGCGCCCGCAGCAGCCTCTGGCTCGGTATCCTCGCAGCCGCCCTGCAACGCCCGCTGCAGACCGTCGAGGGCAGTGAGGTCGGCCCCGCCCTGGGCGCCGCCCGCCTCGCTGCCATCGCCAGCGGCGCCGGCGGGATCGCTGACATCTGCACCCGGCCCTCCGTCACCGCAACCTTCGACCCGAACCCAGCGCTGACCCAGGCGCTGTTGCCGAAACGCGCGCTCTACCGCCGCCTCTACCCCGCCCTGAACGACCTCTTCTCCGAAACGGGACCTCGCCCATGACGCCATTCGATCACCTGCCCCAAGTCAGCTTCATGGGTCCCGATGCGACCGAACCCTTCGCCCTCCGCACGTACGACAAGACCCGCATGGTCCTGGGCCGCACGATGGAGGACTGGCTGCGTCCGGCCGTCGCCTATTGGCACTCCTTCGTCGCCAACGGCCTCGATCCGTTTGGCGCGCCCACCCAGCAGCGCCCCTGGTTCCAGGGCGAGCCGCTGCCCGCCGCCTTGCAGAAGGCAGACGCAGCCTTCACCTTCCTCGAGCGACTCGGCCTGCCGTTCTTCTGCTTTCACGACCGCGACGTGGCCCCGGAAGGCGCCACGCTCCGGGACAGCAACGCCCATCTCGATCATGTGCTGGACCGCATCGAACAGCACATGGAACGGACCGGCATCCGCCTGCTCTGGGGCACCGCGAACCTGTTCAGCCACCCGCGCTACATGGCCGGCGCCGCCACCAATCCAGACCCGGAGGTGTTCGCCTATGCGGCCGGGCAGGTGACGCATGCGCTGGAAGCGACGAAGCGCCTGGGCGGCAGCAACTATGTGCTGTGGGGCGGCCGCGAAGGCTACGACACCTTGCTCAACACAGATCTGGCACGCGAAGACGCCCAGCTCGGCCGCTTCCTCAACCTGGTCGTCGAGCACAAGCACCGGATCGGCTTCACCGGGACGATCCTGATCGAGCCGAAGCCGATGGAACCCACCAAGCACCAGTATGACCGTGACGTCGCCACCGTGTATGGTTTCCTGGCCCGACACAACCTGCTCGGCGAGGTCAAGGTCAACATCGAGGCCAACCACGCGACCCTCGCCGGACACAGCTTCGAACACGAGATCGCCACCGCGGCAGCACTCGGCCTGCTGGGTTCTGTGGATATGAACCGCGGCGACCCGCAGAATGGCTGGGACACCGACCAATTCCCGACCAATGCGCAAGACCTGTCGCTCGCGATCCTCGAAGTCGTCCGAGCCGGCGGCCTGGGTCAGGGCGGCTTCAACTTCGACGCCAAGATCCGCCGCCAGAGCATCGACGTGGAAGACCTGCTGCATGCCCATGTCGGCGGCATCGACACCATGGCGCGGGCGCTGCTGATTGCCGAACGCATCACGTTGGACGGTGCGCTGGATGCAGCACTCGAGCGGCGCTATGCGGGCTGGGACACCCAGTTCGGCCAGGCGGCACTTTCCGGCGCGATGAGCCTGCCAATGCTCGCTGAACACGCGGCGAATGGCGGTCCCGGTCCGTCGGCGCAGAGTGGCCGCCAGGAGGCACTCGAGAACTTGGTCACGCGACTGAGCTGCTGAAGACCGGCGGGATCGGCGTCGGCAGCGAAGCCAGGAAGGACGCCATCAGCGCTACATTCTGATCTTGATTTGTTCGCGCATTCGGTAGAAGCGTCGCCAGGGGCTCGGACCCCTGGCGCTTGCTTCCCTCAGAACGTCGGTTCAGACCCCCGGGGCGACTCCGCAGGGCGGGGTTCGGTGATCATTTCGATGCGGCCGGTGATCTGGCCACCATCTTCCACCTGCAGGCGGCGGCAGCGGGCGACGCCGAGCAGTTTACCGGTTGCGCGCACGATCAGGTTGCCGCGGGCGGTCAGGGTGCCGTCAACCGTGCCGGCCACTTCGGCGTCTTCCACTTCGATCTCACCTTTGAACACGCCGCCGAGGGCTACGGAGAGTTCGTTGGCGTGGATCATCGAGGCTTCGACGGTGCCTTCGACCACGAGGCGCTCGGCGTCCTGCACGGTGCCCTGCACCGAGATGCCGCGGCCGACGATCAGCGTGCGCCGGTCGTTGGGATCGCGGCCGGCGGGGCGGCCGGGCATGGTGGCCGGACGCGGCGGCGGCTGGGTCGGCTGCTGCGGCATGGGGGCGGCGGGGAACGGCGGACGGCTCATATTGAGGGGCTCCTTCGGAGGGGCGGGACGATAGGGGGGAACACCGAGACCGGTATCGACCGGTTTCGGGGCGGGTCCCGGGGTGGGGGGGATCAGCATCCCTTGGTCGCCAGACTGCGGGGGCTCGGGCGCCGAGGGTTCGTCAGGCTTGCGGCGTTTGAACACGGCCACTCCGTTCAACTCTTGGATCGGTGACCATGCTGGCCTAACACGGGCGAGCCCGCGGCCACAACCCACCCAGCCGCCTGCCCATCTTTCGATTTGCCCGAACGTCGCTGAGAATGCAGCACATGCACCATCGCAGCGACTCCCAGGATGGGCGCAAACAGGTGAAGCACCGGCACCAGACAGGCAGCCGTGATGAGGGCGCCCTGGAACAGAACCTGCGGCCGCTGGCTGCGATAAAGCATTCCGGCGGTGGCACGATCGGTGCGCAGCATCGCCACCGGCTCGAACAATCCGCGCCCGACCGCCCAGGCGGCAACGAACCAGCCGAGCAGCAGACCCACGCCCGGCAAAAGCAGCGAGGCAATGAGGGCCACGACCTGCACGAGCAGCACCCGCAGGCCGAGGCTTACGGCGTACCAAGTCTGGTCCACGAGGCTCGCGGGGGTCGACGCCGGCAGGTCGGGATAATATTTCGCCTCGACCGCGCGCGCGATGCGTTCGATGAACAGGCTGGCGATCAAGGTGGAGAGCGGCAGGAACAACCAGATCGAGGCGACGGCTGTGGTGGCAGCCCCTGCCAGGCCGGCGAGCCAGCTCCACCAGCCATGGACGTCAAGTGCCCACTGCACGCCCATGGCGACGGCGGCCGTTAGCACCACGAAGGCTAACACCGACCACACCACGCTGTGGACGAGAACGCCGAGAAAGACGCGGTCGGTGGTTTGGTGGATTGCCCTCAGTGTGGGCGTCAGAAAACGCATCGTCGGGGTCCTGTGTTGCGGTCTGGGGTCGCGGATGATACCGCACCGGCTCCGCACGGGAGAGTGATGCCATGGTTTCCGCCGCACCGCGTTTTGACATTCTTGGAATCGGCAACGCGATAGTGGATGTGGTGGCCGCGGTACCAGACTCCTTCGTCTCCAAACACGACATGCGCAAGGGCGGCATGGCGCTGATCGACACCGCAACTGCGGACATGCTGTATGCGGACATGCCCGCCGGCACCGAGAGCAGCGGCGGTTCGGCCGCCAACACCTGTGCGGTGGCCGCCATGCTCGGCGCCCGCGTCGCTTATCTCGGCCAGGTCGCCGATGACCAGCTCGGCCAGGTGTTCCGCCACGACATCGCAGCCGTGGGGGTGCATTTTCCAACCCCCTCCCTCACCGAGGGCGATCCGACGGCGCGTTGTCTTATTATGGTGACGCCGGACGGCCAGCGCACCATGAACACCTATCTTGGCGCCTGCGTGACCTTCGGCGAGGCGCAGCTCGACGAGGTCGCGATCGCCGATGCCTCGGTCACCTATCTCGAAGGCTATCTGTTCGATCCGCCGGAAGCCCAGGCGGCCTTCCGCCGTGCGGCAACCGTGGCCCACGAAGCCGGGCGCCTGGTTTCGCTGTCTCTGTCGGACGCGTTCTGCGTCGGCCGCCACCGCGCCGCGTTCCGCGATCTTGTTGCCGGGCACATCGACATCCTGTTCGCCAACGAAACCGAGATCACCGCCCTCTACGAGACCAACACCTGGGAGGAAGCTGCCGAGCTCGCCCGCGGCGATGTGGCACTGGCCGCACTCACCCGCGGTGCCGACGGCAGCACCGTTCTACGTGGTGCTGAGACGGTGGTGATCGCGCCCGAACCCGCCGAAGTCATCGACACCACCGGCGCAGGCGACGCCTATGCCGCGGGTTTCCTCGCCGCCTACACTGCCGGTAAGTCACTCGCACAGTGCGGCAAACTCGCCAGCGTATGTGCGGCGGAGGTGATCGGCCAGTATGGCGCCCGGCCCCGTGCGGACCTGTCCAAAGCGCTGGCGAAGGTCTGACACGCGTCGATGGTGGTGTTTTACACTCGCATCACACGAGCCAATTGACTATGTGTGCGTCGCAACATGACGAACCGTGCCGGGGCCTCATCCCGGTGCGGCTTTAGCAGCAACAGCAGCGCTTCGCCAGTACCGGGAGCGCTTCAACAGTACCGGGCCCCCATGGACATCCGCAACATCGCCATCATCGCCCATGTCGATCATGGCAAGACCACCCTGGTGGACCAGCTGCTGAAGCAGTCCGGCACCTTCAAAGAGCACCAGCAGGTCGCCGAACGCGCCATGGATCGCAATGATCTGGAGCGCGAACGCGGCATCACCATTCTCGCCAAGTGCACCTCAGTGGTGTGGAAAGGCTCGCGCCTCAACATCGTCGACACCCCAGGCCATGCCGATTTCGGCGGCGAGGTTGAGCGTATCCTGAACATGGTGGACGGTTGCATCGTGCTGGTGGACGCTGCCGAGGGCGTGCTGCCGCAGACCAAGTTCGTCGTCGGCAAGGCGCTGCAGCGCGGCCTGAAGCCGATCGTGGTGGTGAACAAGATCGATCGCCAGGACTCTCGCGCCGACGAGGTTCACAACGAGATCTTCGACCTGTTTGCCTCGCTGGATGCGACCGACGAGCAGCTCGATTTCCCGACTCTGTTCGCCTCCGGTCGTCAGGGCTGGGCCGTGGTTTCGCTCGACGACGAGCGCAAAGATCTTTCGCCCATGTTCGACCTGGTGATGAGCCATGTGCATCCGCCCAAGCTGGACGTCAATGCGCCGTTCGCCATGAACGCCTCCATCCTCGACTACGACAACTTCCTCGGTCGCGTGCTGACCGGGCGCATCGAGCAGGGCCGCGCACGGCTGAACATGCCGCTCAAGGTCATCCGCAGCGACGGTACGATCGTTGAGACCGGTCGGCTGACGAAGCTGATGAGCTTTCGCGGCCTGGAGCGCGTGCCTGTCGATGAAGCCGTCGCCGGCGACATCATCGCCATCGCAGGCCTCACCGACAGCACCATCCCGGACACGATCTGCTCACCGGAAGTGACCGCGCCGCTGCCGTCGGTTCCGGTCGATCCGCCGACCCTGGCCATGACCTTCCGGGTCAACGATGGCCCGCTCGGCGGCCGCGAAGGCAAAAAGGTGACGTCGCGCCAGATCCGCGACCGCCTGATGCGCGAGACCGAAGGCAACGTCGCCATTAAAATCACCGAAAGCCAGGAGAGCGAAGCCTTCGAAGTCGCCGGCCGTGGCGAGCTTCAGCTCGGCGTGCTGATCGAGACGATGCGCCGCGAGGGCTTCGAGCTCACTATCGGCCGCCCTCGCGTGCTGATGCGCACCAATGAAGAGACCGGCGAGCGCGAAGAGCCGATGGAAGAAGTGCTGGTCGACGTGGACGAGCCCTACTCCGGCGTCGTCGTCGAAAAGATCAGCCGCCGTAAAGGCGAAATGCAGGATATGCGCCCGTCGGGCGGCGGTAAGGTGCGCCTCACCTTCCTCATGCCGTCGCGTGGCCTGATCGGCTATCACGGCGAATTCCTCACCGATACCCGTGGCACTGGCATCATGAACCGGCTGTTCCACGGCTACGGCCCGTGGAAGGGAAAGATAGAAGGCCGCCGCAACGGCAGCCTGATTTCCAACAACGACGGCGAGGCCACGCAGTATTCGCTCTGGTATCTGCAGGAGCGCGGCACGCTGTTTATGAACCCGGGCGAGCGCATCTATCTCGGCATGATCATCGGCGAGCATTCGCGCGAAAACGACCTCGACGTGAATGCTATCCAGGAAAAGAAGCTGACCAACATCCGCGCCGCCGGCAAAGATGATGCAATGCTGCTGATCCCGCCGCGCCGCATGAGCCTGGAACAAGCCATCGCCTACATCGAAGACAACGAACTGGTGGAAGTCACGCCGAGCGCCATCCGGCTGCGTAAGCGCTATCTCGACCCGCACGAGCGGAAGAAGAACGAGCGCAAGTCGGAGACGGCGGCTTAAGCAGGCAAGCGCTGGGCTCCGCCCAGGCCCGCCAGGGGGCCGAGCCCCCTGGACCCTCTGGGTCCTGAGAGTTCCTGATATAAGAAAGGGGTCATACCCGCGGGTCGTTACGACCCGCG
>JANXSM010000147.1 GCA_025352665.1 Rhodospirillales bacterium
TTTTGTCGTGACTTTTTCCAATGGTACAATTGCGATCATCACCACCTCGGCATTGGCTTGATGACGCCTGACCAGGTGCACTACGGACAGGCTGACGCAGTTCATGCGGCGCGCCAGAATACTCTCGACCACGCATTCCAAACCAACCCAGAACGATTCGTTAACAAAGCGCCCGAACCACCACAAAAACCCACAGCAGTTTGGATTAATCCGCCGACTAAAACGCTTGCTATGCGAGCCTAAACTATCAAACCGGCTGTCTCATTGTCGTTGACACGTTCCGTAGCGCCTGCTTGCGGCACCTCGCCGGCAATGGCCCAGACCTCTCCCATCCAGATCTGCCAGCTCGGCGACCTCCGGTTGGAGAGCGGGACCGTCATCCCTAACGTCCGGATGACCTACATCACACACGGGACGATGAACCCCGAACGCAGTAACGCCATTCTCTCGATCCACGGCCTGCGTGGTAATCGCGATGCGCAGAGCTTTCTGGCCGGGCCAGGCCGGGCACTCGACACAGACCGCTACTTCGTTGTCCAGCCCGACACGCTCGGCGTCGCCTCGACGGACCCGAACGCCACCACTTCGCCGACGCGGTCCGGCATGAACATGAGCTTTCCGCGCTTCACCTTGCGCGACATGGTGAACGCCGAACACCGTCTGGTGACGGAATGCCTCAACGTTCGCACCTTGTCGCGGTGACTGGCATCTCGATGGGAGGCAATGCCTCGATGCAATGGGCGGTTAGCTATCCCGACTTCATGGATGTGGTGATCCCCGTCGTGCCGATGGCGCAGGCCAGCCGCCAGGACGCCTTCATCTGGGAGCTTGCCCGCCAAGCGATCATGCTGGATCCCAAGTGGCGTGATGGCGCCTACTTGGCAGATGACCCGCCGCGGCGGGGTGTTGGCGTCGGCATCAACATCCAGAATGCCTTCGGCTTCTCCGCCGAGAGCTTTGCCGAGATGTTCCGCGACCGCGCTGCGGTGGACCGCTTTGTCACAACGACTTCGGAGCAGCTTGGCGCTTCAACGGATGCGCGCGACTGGGTCTATCGAACGTGGGCGATCGTAGACCACGACATCGCGGCAGCGCCGCCCTTCAACGGCGACCTACGCGCGGCGGCGCGATCCATCCACGCGCGGCTGCTGCTGATCCCGAACTGCTTCGACCAACTGCACACGCCAGGGCCTGGGGGCGTGATGGAGGTCGCGGTGAACGCGCCAAATGCCAAAATCGCCGACATTGATGACACTCTCGGTCACAGCGGCAACAACTCACTGCGCGGCATCAACGTGATCACGGCAGAGGTGCGCGATATTCTGCAACGTATTGCCGATGGCCGCCCAGGCTTCAGTGGCCCGCGTTTCCCGCGGCACTGGAGCCGCGCAGATCGTTGCCCAGGTTAGTCGAGATAAGGACAACACGGCTAGAGTTCAAAGATAGAGCGGCAATCAGAGGCGGGTGATGACAATCTCGAGGTAGTCGCTCGGCACCACCATCGATTCGTCACCGGAACGGTTAAACTGTCCGACAAGTTCGATGACATCGCGCTCAAGGGCTGTCGCGGCGTCTCGATCGAGGGCCGCAAAGGTCTTTAGCAATGGCCCGTAGTAGCCGCGGAACACCTCAAGCCAGTGCTGCGCCGAGGCGTATCGGAACACGAAGGCGCGCTTATTGATTTTAATGGCGGTAGCGTGGCCGCCAAACATCGTCTCGATGTGCGCTGTGGTGCCCCATAGCGCTGGCGAGGCGACGCCGGGCGGGGGTGGCAAGTGCTTGCCGATTGTACTGAACAACTGGCCGATGAAGCCGTCTGGCGTCCAATTGGCTAAGCCGATCTTGCCGCCAGGCCGGCATACGCGGAGCAGTTCGGCTGCTGCTTGTTCCTGGTTGGGCGTGAACATTACGCCAAACGTGGAGACGACGACATCGAAGGCACAGTCGGCGAAGGGCAATGCCTCGGCATCGGCCTGCCGAAATTCGACTTCAAGCCGTTCGGCCACCGCCCGCTCACGGCCGCGGTCAAGCAGAGCCGGGACATAGTCCGTCGAGACGACCTGACACCAACGTCGCGCCGCTGCCAGCGTAGCATTGCCATTGCCGGCGGCGACATCGAGAACGCGTTGTCCGGCCCGAAGGTCGAGGGCCTCGCAAAGTGTTTCGCCGACGATCTGTAGCGTGGTGCCGACGACGGCATAGTCACCAGACGCCCAGGTTCCCTGCTGCTTGACCTTTACCGCCGCGAGATCGGCCTGCGGTGCCGCTATAATTTGGCTGGTTCTCATTGCTGGTCTCCCGGTTTGGTGAGAGAGACACTAACTGTCGTTTCAGCTGATAAACATGTACGGTGCAGCAGACACTCGGCTGAACTGTACTGGCCGCGCGCGCAGGCCAAGCTCCTG
>JANXSM010000022.1 GCA_025352665.1 Rhodospirillales bacterium
GCTCATCGACCGTTCGCTTGTTGCCGCCGCGCTTGGCCGGTGGGATGAGCGGCGCGATCACAGCCCATTCGGCGTCGGTCAAATCGCTGGGGTAGCGGAGCTTGCTGCGGTCATACCGCCCCCGGTTTTCGTTCGTCCACACCTGGCGGCTCCTTGCGAATCGGACTACCGCCATCGAATCACAAGTGATTCCAAAGACTCAAGCTGTTTTCGGATGGACACTCAGTGGCACCACTCAAATATCTTCGAGTGGTAACTGACAAGTGTATCGACTGTTAACCATATGCCGGCTTTGCTTTGCAGATGGCGTGCCGCGCCGGTCCTTCATCGTTGCGTTGGTGGTAGGTACGATCCTGAATCTGATCAATCAAGGCGATGCCTTGTTTGGAGACGCGCCGATTAATATCACAAAGATTCTGCTTACCTTTTCGGTAACGTATTGTGTCGCCACTTATGGCGCGGTGTCCTACCGGATGAGCATGGGTCAAATATCCGACAACACTTAAGCTCCTCCACTTTAAAGTTTATGATGTCGCAGCTACTGCGCGACTTTCAAGGAATCTTCGGTTTGCTATCAATCGGGCACGCTTAAATCGATCAGCTTGATAAGATCGCTTACGACGTAATGCACCTCGACGATCTGCAAGCCGGATTCGGGAATATGCTCTTCCGTTCGTCGATCAAAACCGGCCCCATACGCCCAATCCATCCAAGGAGCCCATATCCCGGCAACAATCCGTCGAAGAGCGCCTCGCGGACGCACATATTCCAACAGTCGGACACTGCCGCCAGGGCGGACAACCCGCCTCAACTCCCGCAAGGCCAACCGCTGCTGATCGTCCGGCAGCACACAGAAAAGGAAGGATGCTACGGCGGCGTCAAACGTGTCGTCCGGCAGATCGAGTCGCGTAACATTCATCTCCCGCAACTCGATCGAAACAGTGAACTGGCTCCGTCTGTGCTCTGCCTTGGCGAGCATTGCAGGACTGCTGTCAATCCCAAGTACACTGACGTCCTGCGGGTAGAATGGGAAATTGCGGCCAGTGCCGACACCAGCGTCCAGCACATGCCCGGTCAAACCCCGGAAAAGCTGCGGCCTGATTGCACGATAGCGCCCGTATTCGAATGGCAGGTCCAGCCAGTCATAATACCGCGCGATGCGTTGATATCGGTTCACATGGGACGACATGGTCAAAGCTCCAAAATAGTCGGCGGTTAGGTTCGACCGCGAAGCACCGCGGTCTCATTCACGGGCTGCGAAATTTCCGTTTCCTGCGCCAAATTGTAGAGAGGTTTACTCGCACCTTCGGGGGAATAACGGAGATTTTGAATGTCTGGAGCGAAAGGCCTTCCGCCGGGCCCGCCCCATTGTTGCGGGCTCCCCCCCCTTCTGCAAGGAGCCCCGCGACGCAGCAGAGTGAGAGTGCGGCTGATGTTTCCGGGACGGGAGTGAGATCGCGAGAGAGGCTCGCGGCGCCCGTCGCGGAGACTCACGATGTCACATTCTGCCGCTCGCGCTCGCCCTGGCCAGGACCGGGTGAGCCTCTACGAGGAAATCACCAACAAGATCATCGTCGAGCTCGAAGCCGGGCGACTGCCCTGGGTGTCAACGCCGGAGCGAAAATGCATCGGCAGGCCGGAGTAAAACTACATCACAAATGACGGCAGCAAGGCGCCCCGTAGGAGGCGCCTTGCTGCGTATCGGTCAGTTGTCGGAAGGGTTGTCGACTGGAGCGCCGCGCTGGCGTCGCTTGCTCTGCTTGAGTCGGTAGCTGTCGCCGTTCATTTCCAGGATGTGGACGTGGTGGGTAAGGCGATCGAGCAGCGCGCCAGTGAGACGCTCGGAGGCAAACACGCCGGTCCATTCGTCGAACGGCAGGTTGCTGGTGACGATCGTCGAGCCCCGCTCATAGCGTTGGCTGAACACCTCGAACAGAAGTTCGGCGCCGGTCTGCGACAACGGCACGTATCCAAGTTCATCGATCACCAACAGCTTATAGGCGGACATCTGGCGTTGCAGGCGCAGCAGCCGCTTCTCGTCGCGCGCTTCGATCAACTCATGGACCAGGGCTGCCGCCGTGGTGAAGCCGACGGATAATCCCCTCTGGCAGGCCGCCAGTCCCAGGCCGAGGGCCACGTGCGTTTTGCCGGTGCCGCTATTGCCGACCGCGATCACGTTCTCTCGCCGCAGCACATACTCCGAGCGCGCCAGTTCCAGGACCAGCGCTTTGTTCAGCGACGGCAACGCCAGAAAGTCGAAGCTGTCGAGGCTTTTGACCGACGCGAACCGCGCCTCGCGGATACGACGCTCGACCATACGGCGTTCCCTGTCGATCAGCTCCAGTTCCGCCAGTCGAAACAGGTAGCGAACATGATCGACGCCTTCGCTGGCACACTGCCGCGCCAGCTTTTCGTGCTCGCGTAGAAAGGTCGGCAGCTTCAGCGCCTTGAGGTGATGCGTGAGCAGGACCTGCGGCACGTCTGCTGGCGTGGCAACAGACGTATCGGTCACGATGCGGCACCACTGAGTAAATCCAGATAGGTTTGTGGCGAGGTCATCGCCACGCTGGTGTGGGGGAGATAAGGATAAACCGTCATGTCCAGCCGGGCTGGACGGCGCTCGATCCGGCACAGCACCAGGTGCTTTACCGCGTCAAAGCCGATCGCACCGCGCGCGATGGCGGCACGCACGCCAGCCGCGACGTCTTCGGGGGTGAACACCTCCATCAACCGCAGCACCTGCACAAACTCGCGCTTGCCCTGTTTCCCCATGCGCGCCTCCAGTAGGCGCCGCAGCACCGTGAACGCCTCTGGCAGGTTCCAACTGACCAAGGGAGCGGCCTGGTCGAGCGCACCGATCTTACGCTCGAGCAGCGCCAGATAATGCAACGGGTCGAACACGAAGTCTTCTCGCTCGTAGGACCGCACATGCCGAGCGATGATCTCGGCGCCGCAGGAGATCGTCACGCTGTCGACATAGCCGCGGATCAGAACCTCGCGATGGCCGTAGGCGGTCGGCACCGAGTAGTCCGTTGCGCGGTAGCGCACCAACGACAGCGAACTTACCCGGCCTGGTTTCTTGTCACATGCGTCGTAGGGCACAGGCGGCAGATTGTTGAAGCGCGCCTGGTCCTTGGCCAGAAGTGCGCCAATTGTCGCGTCGTGACCACGCAGGCGATCGCCAAGGCGCTTACGGCAGTCCGCCAACAACCGTTCGTTGAGCGCGGCAAAGCTTTCAGCACGGGGTATCGGCACCAGGTAGTTCCGCCGGATCCACCCGACCAATCCTTCCACCTTACCTTTATCGTTGCCCTTACCGGGTCGCCCGAACCGGTCGGCAAACAGGTAATGCGATTTGAGCTGCTGCTGGTTTCGCGGACACCACCTTTAAGCCGCCGCTGCGGGTCGCTCGAACTCCATAGGGCTGAGATAGCCAATGGTCGAGTGACGTCTGCTCGGATTGTAGAAACGCTCAATGTAATCGAACACATCAGCCCGAGCTTGATCTCTTGTCCGGTAGACCTTGCGGGCGATCCGCTCGGTTTTCAGCGATGAAAAAAAGCTTTCCATCACCGCGTTGTCCCATACGTTGCCAGCCCGGCTCATGCTGCATGTGATCCCATTGTCAGCCAACAGTGTTTGAAACGGACCACTGCTGTATTGGCTCCCGCGATCGGAATGGTGCAGCAACGCCAATGGTTTGCCACGACGCCAGATCGCCATCACCAGCGCATCGGCAACCAATTGGGCGGTCATTGTTGCCTGCATCGACCAGCCGACAATGCGGCGTGAGAACAGGTCGAGCACGGCAGCGACATAGAGCCATCCCTCAGCTGTCCAAACGTAGGTGAAATCAGACACCCACTTCTGGTTCGGTGCATGAGCGACAAACTGACGATCCAGCACGTTGGCCGCCACGGCATCAACCACCCGTATTCCCGTATCGGCAGGTAAACTGCGCCGACGTGGTCGTGCTCGCAGCGCCTGAAGCCGCATCAGGCGCTCGATACGATGAAGCCCACAGGCACCACCGTCGGCCAACACATCATGCCATACACGCCGGGCGCCATAGGTGCGGCTCGATGCTATGAAGCTGGCCCGCACCTTTGTTGTCAGTATCTCGTCGCTACGTGCACGCGCACTGCGTGGGCGTGTCAGCCAGCCATGAAAGCCCCTGCGCGACACACCGAGTGCCTCGCAAAGCCACCGAGCCGGCCAAGTTCCTCGGTGCTTCGCAATAAAGCCGAACTTCATATCGACTCCCTCGCGAAGTAGGCCGCGGTGGGTTCAACCGGTCGCCGCAACGCGGGTAGCTTTGCGATGTTCCAGGAGGATCCACGATGGCGCGCACGGGTCGACCAGGCTTGTCTTCTGAGCAGAAACGAGAGCTGTGGACCCGGTGGAAGCAGGGCCAGTCGCTCAGCGACATCGGCCGGGCTCTTGGTAAGCACGCGGCTTCGGTGTTCGGGGTGGTGGCTGCCAAGGGTGGCATAGCACCGCCAGCGAGAACCCGGTCCCAGGCGTCGTTGACTATGGAGGAACGGGAAGACATCTCGCGCGGCCTCGTCGCTGGCCTACCGTTGCGCCAGATCGCGGCACAACTGGGCCGCGCACCTTCGACAGTCAGCCGGGAGGTCCGTCGCAACGATGGTCGGGCGTGCTACCGTGCCGCAGGTGCCGACAAGCGTGCCTGGTCACGGGCGATGCGGCCCAAGCTCTGCCTGTTGGCGGTCAACGAGCCGCTCCAGGCATTAGTGGCCGAGAAGCTGCAGGCCCATTGGTCGCCACAGCAGGTGTCAGGGTGGCTCAAGGCTGAACATGCCAGTGACGGGGCGATGCGGGTGTCGCACGAAACCATCTACAAGAGCCTGTTCATCCAGGCGCGTGGGGTGCTGAAAAAGGAACTGGTCCGCACTCTGCGCAGCCGGCGGCTCATGCGGCGCGCCAAAACCGCAACCACCGACGGCCAGCCCAGGGGACAGATCGTCGGCGCCGTCTCGATCAGGGAGCGTCCTGC
Source organism: Rhodospirillales bacterium (assembly GCA_025352665.1). Lineage (GTDB taxonomy): Bacteria > Pseudomonadota > Alphaproteobacteria > Acetobacterales > Acetobacteraceae > CAIQQQ01. Next base: position 5,018 of record JANXSM010000022.1, read on the forward strand.
CGAGGTGGAGGATCGCGCGGTGCCCGGCCACTGGGAAGGCGACTTGATCTCAGGCGCCAAGAACAGCCATGTCGCCACCCTGGTCGAGCGTCAGTCGCGGTTCGTCATGCTCGTCCAAGTGGGCGGCAAGGACAGCGGCACCGTGGTCGACGCCCTGATCAGCCAGATACAACGGCTGCCGGACGGGCTGATGGCGTCGCTAACCTGGGACCGCGGCACGGAACTGGCCCACCACGCGCACCTGACCGTGGCGACCGACGTTGCTGTCTACTTCTGCGATCCCCGTAGCCCGTGGCAGCGCGGGAGCAACGAGAACACCAACGGCCTGTTGCGGCAGTATTTCCCAAAAGGGACCGACCTGTCGGCTCACAGCCAGGCCGACCTCGATGCGGTCGCCCTCAGGCTCA
>JANXSM010000035.1 GCA_025352665.1 Rhodospirillales bacterium
CCGATCTGCCAAAGGCCAGACCGGGTGGATGACGCTGATACCGACCATCTACAATGCCGACACGCTTGGCATCCGGCCGGATCTGGTGGGAAGGCCGATCAACCATTGGAAAGACCTGGTCGATCCGGCATTCAAGGGCAAAGCCTCGATCCTCAACATTCCCTCGATCGGCATCATGGACGCCGCGATGGTTTGCGAGTCGCTGGGAGCCGTTAAATACAAGGACAAGGGCAACATGACCAAGCCCGAGATCGACAAGACCATGGCGGTGCTGACCGACGCCAAGAAGTCCGGCCAGTTCCGCGCCTTCTGGAAAAGCTTCGACGAGAGCGTGAACCTGATGACATCAGGCGAGGTGGTGATCCAGTCGATGTGGTCGCCGGCGGTGGCCGCGGTGCGCTCGAAGGGCATCGCCTGCACCTACCAGCCTCTCAAAGAAGGCTATCGCTCCTGGGGCGGCGGCCTCGGCATGGCAAAGCACCTCAAGGGCCTCGAGCTCGATGCAGCCTACGAATACCTCAATTGGTATCTATCCGGCTGGGTCGGCGCCTACCTCAACCGCCAGGGCTACTACTCCGCCGTGCTCGACACCGCCAAGCAGTTTATGAAACCCGAAGAGTGGGCGTTCTGGATGGAAGGCAAACCCGCTACCATCGACATCACGGCGCCGGGCGGGACGGTTATGGAAAAAAAGGGCGCCGTGCGCGACGGCGGCAGCTTCTACGAGCGCATGGGCCATGTGGCCTGCTGGAACTCGGTGATGGACGAGGATAAATATATGGTCCAGAAGTGGAACGAGTTCATCGCTGCCTGATGTCGTCTACGACATCTCCGATCGCGCGCAGGATGAACCGGCGCGCGATCGTGCCACACTTGCTGGCGACACCGCTGTGGCTCGTGCTCGGCGTGTTCCTCCTCGTGCCGATCGTCATGATCGTGCTCGTGAGCTTCCTCGACTACAACAACGACGGTCTGATCTACAGCTTCGTGCTCGACAACTACCGCGACATGCTGGGCTCGGCGGTGCTTTGGAAAACCTTCTTCGCAACACTCCGCTTCGCCGTGCTGGTTTGGGTGTTCACTCTGGCGATCGGCTTCACCGTCGCCTATTTCCTGGCCTTCCATGTGCGCACGCAGCTCTGGCAGATGACGCTGTTCCAGGTCTGCGCCATCCCGTTTTTGACCAGCAACATTATCCGGATGATCTCCTGGATCCCCACGCTCGGTCGCAACGGGCTGCTCAACCAGGCGCTGCAGGGCGCCGGGATCACCTCGCAGCCGCTGGAATGGCTGCTGTTCTCAGACTTCGCCGTGGTGCTCGCCTTCGTCCATCTCTACACGCTTTTCATGGTGGTTCCGATCTTCAACACCATGATGCGCATCGACCGCTCCCTGGTGGAGGCCGCAAGGGATGCCGGCGCCTCGTCCCTCGCCGTGCTCACCAACGTCATCATTCCGTTGTCGCTGCCTGGCATCGCCATCGGTACCATCTTTGTCGTGACATTGGTGATGGGCGATTTCGTCACCGTGCGCATGATGGGTGGTGGCCAGAGCGCTTCGATGGGCCTCATGATGTCCAATTCCATCGGCCTGCTGCAATACCCAACGGCGGCCGCTCAGGCGATGGTGCTGCTGGTGACGGTACTGCTGATGGTGGCGGCCATCCTGCGCGTGGTCGATATCCGCAAGGAGCTGTGATGGAAAAGCGCGGGCTGTCGCACGTCCTGCTGGCCGGGTTCTTCGCCCTGTTTGTGTTGTTCCTATACGGCCCGACCATCACAATCGCATTGCTCTCCTTCCAGGGACCGGCGGGAAATCTGACCTTCCCCATGCGCGGGCTTTCGCTGCACTGGTTCGAGAACCTGTTCCAAACCCAGATGGTTGGTGACTTCGCCGGCAGCCTTAGCCGCACGCTAATACTGGCCGTCGCCGTCATGCTGCTCACCGTGGTCATTTCGCTGCTTGCGGGACTGGCCTTTCGCAGGCGCTTCCGCGGCGCCACCGTATTGTTCTACCTCACGGTCGCCAGCCTGATCGTCCCCTCGATCCTGATCAGCCTTGGCATCGGGCTCATGTTCAGCGTGCTCGGGATCTCGCCGACCTGGTGGGGCTCGGCGCTCGGCGCCCACCTCACCTGGACGCTGCCGTTCGGCGTGCTCATCATGTTCGCCGTGTTCAACCGCTTCGACCGCAGCTTGGAGGAAGCGGCCCGCGACCTTGGCGCCAGCCCGTGGCAAAGCTTTCGCCACGTGGTGCTGCCGCTGATCGCACCCAGCCTGATCGGCGTGGCCCTGTTCGGCTTTTCGCTGTCCTACGACGAATTCGCCCGCAGCAGCATGACCGCGGGCTCCGACAACACGCTACCGCTCGAAATCTATGGCATGACCACCAACGTCACCACGCCCGTCCTATACGCCCTCGGAACGATGACGACGGGTTTCTCCTTTGCCGTCATCATCGCCTGCCTCGCTCTCGTGCTGACGCTGCGCCGCAACCGTTCCTCCTGACCGGGACACAAAGAAAAAGCCGACGGGCCCGGCACGCGCATCAACCTCATCAGTGTCGGGCCGCGGTAACAGCCGGTGCAAGCGCCTCCCGCAGATGCTCCTGATGGTAGGCTTCCAACATACCGTCAAGACGGCCTGCGATGCGCGACCAGTCGTGGTCCGCGAGCCACATCTGCCCACGTGACTGCAGCATGCTGCGCCGCCGCGGCGCTTGCAGCAGTGCCTGAATATGCGTGGCCATCACCGCCGGACTGGTCGAGCGCAGCCGCTCCACGGCATCGCCGAGATCCTCGAAGATCGGAAGGTTGGAAACCAGGGTCGCTGCACCACTGGCGATCGCCTGGCGCACAGCGCCACTGGCCGATTCCTGTGTAGGTTCATAGGGCATCACCACCAGATCGCAGCCCGACAGCAGGTCCAGCCTGCGGTCGTTCGGCAGGAACGCCCAGTGCCATTCAATCGCATCCTCGATGTCCAACGTTCTCGCCAACGCCTGACAACGCTCGATCTCGCGGTCCGAGATAGGATCCGGATACCGCGCGCACACCAGTCGAAGGCGAAGACCGGGCCAATCGACGCGCAGCAGGGCTGCTGCCTCGATGAGGTTGGAGATGCCTTTGTGGGCCAGGAAGAAACCCGTGGTCCCGATCACCGGCGCATCGCCGATCGCCCGGGTCGGATGCGGCGCTGGCCCCGGCGTGGTGCCATGCGGCAGCCAGGCCGCGTTGGTGACACCCAGATCCTGCAGCACCGCCAGATCGTCGATCGCATGCACGAGAACCCGTCGCGTCGCTGCCAGGCACCCGGCCACACGAGTTCGCAGCTCCGGTTCCACGGTCAACAGGCTGCGCGTGTTGTGCAGCGTGATCACCACGCAACGACGCCGCAGCACTGATGTTTCGAGCAGATCGGCGAGACCCTGCCACGGCAGCAGCCCCGGCTGGTGCTGGATAACCAGAACATCCGGATCGGCCACGGCGATGGCATTGGCGAGTTGCGGCGCCGAACTGCTGTCGCCCACGCGAAACGCGGCCCGGCTGCGCAGGCGGGGGCCGCCGATGTCGTCATCGCGCGCGGGCCGCTCGTCGCACAACACCAGCGGCCGTGTCTCAGCCGGCAGCGCCGCGAGCAGATGGCTGCTGTATTCGGCCACGCCGCAGGCGACCTGCCAGGGCGACACCCAGGCCACGCGCTTGGGCGAACGCTGCGACTCCAGCAGTATGGATGCGGAGGCGGAGCTGATCCTTGCAGCCCATTCCGTGGCGGTGGACACGGGCGCTCCCACCGGCCGGGCCGGCAGAACCGCCTGCGGGCGACGCTGGCCGGCCGCCTCCAGCAGGGCTCGCGTAAGATCGTCGCCATCCGGCTCGGCCCATAGTGCGTGCCGGGACGCCACGTGGCTGCGCGCCCGCACCAGGCGATAGTCGAGCAGACGAACGCGCGCCGCGACCGTGGGGTCGGTGCAGAAGTCCATGTGGCCGCCGAAGCCTGTCACGATCAGCTTCAGTCCCGCCGACAGCGCTTCAGCGGCGGGAATGTTGAACCCCTCACCGCGGCTCGGCAGCACCATTACGTCGGCGTCCTCATAAAGGGCCACCAGCGCATCGGGGGTCAGATCGCGGTTGATGAAAACGACTTCGGCCATGCCCGGGTCAGCCTTGCGCAAGGCCGCGATCCGGTTCGTCACGTCGTTATGCTGGTTGGGAAAGCCCTTGATGACCAGACGAACCTTGTCGGTGTCACGAAAAGCCGCAGCCCACGCGGTGAGCAACAGATCCACGCCCTTGCGGGCGAAGCAGGACGACACGTGCAGGAAGTTTGTCCCGCCCGCCGCCCCTTGCCTGCCCTGGCGAGCCCGGGCTGCGCCCACCGCCTCGTACCGCTGCAGCTCCGGCGCGAAACCTACCTGCCGAATCGGTACGCGCACCCCTGAATCGGCCAGCGCCCGCGCCACGCTGGCACAAGGGGCCAGCACGCCATCGAAATTCGAGTTCAGGCTGGCCACGACATCGTCCGGTAGCAATGTCTCCTCCCAGAACAGCAGCGCCAGCGACGCATCCGCTGCCACATCCGGCACCAACAGCGGGTAATGCTGGCTGATCGCCACCACCGGGCCCGTCGCCGATGGCGCGCGGCCGGCCAGGCACGCCAGGGCCCGACGCTGCGTCATCGGCACGTCATCGAGAAGGGCTGGCTGCCCCTCGACAGGAAGCAGCCGCACCGTGCCGGGCTGGCGCTGTTCCAGGGAGAGCGCCATCAGCCGGTTGACCACCGCCAAGCTGTAGCTGCCGTTGACATGGCCGGTGACCACAAAATGCTGACCGGCCTCGACCAGCAATCGGGTAACACGGGAGGGCGGCGGTGCGGCGCCGGCCTGGGTCAGCGCCTGGCCGAGCACCGGCCAGTGGCGTTCCCACCGCCACGGCGCCAGCGCCTCGGCGCGGGCAGAAGGCTGCGGCCGCGACCGATCGCGTGCCAGATCGAGCATGGCGGACGCAACCAGACACGGCTCCGTGTCATGCACGAGGGTCGCGGCCGATCCGACGGTATATGGGACCGCGGCGGCCGCCAGCGCCAGCACCGGCACGCCATGCGCGATCGCCTCCACCAGCGGCACGCCGAAGCCCTCGTGCCGGCTCAGCGACACATAAAGGTCGGCTGCGCGATACCAGGCAAACAAAGCATCGTCCGAGACCTTGCCGGTGACGACGATCTGCGCCTGCAGACCGTGCAGGGCGATGCGGGCCAGAACCTCGACCAATGCCGGATCGCCGGCACCGCCATGGCTGCCGGCGAGTATAAGCCTGGGCAGACTGGCGTGTTCGCGCACAAAGGCCGCGGCGAAGGCTGCGAAAGCATCGACCAGTTCCGCCTGGCCTTTGCTGGCCACCATGCGTCCGACGAACAGGACCGTAAACGGGCGATTGGCCGCATCGTTTGCCTCACCGTCGTCCGGCTTCGCCGCCCCTCGCCGCAGCAGTGCATCGATATCGAACAGCAGCGTCGCCTCCGTCACCGAGGCAAAGCCCAGCTTTCGCAATTCCAATCCGTTGTAGGCGCTGTCGGCCACCGCCGCGACCACGAGATCGCGCCATTGGCGCAGCTGCGCGCGGCCCAGCTTCGAGGCCTGCTGTAGCCCCACGTCATGGGTCAGCAACTCGGGCGGCGTGATGTTGTGATAGACGAGAACCTTGGGCGCCGGCGAGGCCGCCACGTCGGCAAAGCGCGCGTGGCCCATGGAATGGTGCACCAGCAGCACATGATCGTCCTGCATCGGCAAGGCATCCAGCGGCAACAACTCGTGTTCCAGCCCGACGCCGAGATGCTCGACGTAGATCTCGCTTTCATACCCATCGGCCCGCAGCCGATCGCGGATCAGCAGCAGCGCATTGGTGATCGCATCGCCGGTGGCGGAACCGGCATGAAACTGGTGCACCTTGCGACGCAGCGGAGCGCCACCCGCCGCCACCCGCACCGATGCCTCAAGGCGCACCAGCGGCGGCGGCGCGACCACATGAGCCGCCTCCAGCGACAGAGCCTGGCGGTTCGCAACGGAGGCCAGGTTGCGCCCCAGCTCCGTTTGGCTCGCGCGCAGCTGCTCCAGCTGTGGCAGCACATCATTCAGCATAAAACCGCGCGTGCGCCAGGCCACGGGCCGCAACACGGGCCGCACGCAGAGATAGGCGATCTTGATGAACCACCGCACCCCACGAAGGGTAAAGCTTCGTCGCCGCGGTGCCTCCGCCAGCAGCGCTGGCCATATATCGGCCGGGCGCGACCTGCCAGTCGCACCGAACCTCACTTCGACGCCACGAGGCTCAAACGCCGCCGCGGCTGCGGCAGGCTGCATGCCGCTGGCGAAATCGGATGGCAGCGGCCGACGGAATTGAACGGTCATGACGACGCCTTTCAGCGAAATGCTCTGAACGCACTGTTCATCACCGTCCATCAGGTAACCGTGATCCCGTCATGCCAACCCGGCGTTACGTGACGTGACAGTGCAGTTTCACGCGATTCGCACGGCTCTCGCGGGAACAAATTGGATTTTCCGGCCCGGCGCGGTTACAAGATCGCTGTAAGATAACCGTTGCGAGAATGGATTTTTTGCGAAATGCCCAAGGCACTGATCACTGGAATAACCGGCCAGGATGGCGCCTACCTCGCCCAATTGCTGCTCGACCGCGGCTATGAGGTATATGGTCTGCTCCGACGCTCGGCCTCCGCGGAAGTGGTCGGCGAGCGGCTTCGCTGGCTCCGCATCATCGATCACGTCACCCTGATCGACGGCGATCTGCTCGATCTCTCCGCTTGCATCCGTATCCTGCAGCAGGTGAAGCCCGATGAGGTCTATAATCTGGCGGCGCAGAGCTTCGTTGCTGCCTCCTTCCACCAGCCGTTGCTCACAGGCCAGGTGACCGGCATGGGCGCCGCCAATATGCTCGAGGCTGTTCGCATCGTGTGCCCAGGTGCCCGCTTCTATCAGGCCTCCTCGTCGGAGATGTTCGGTAAGATCCAGGAGGAGCGGCAGAACGAACGCACGCCGTTCTACCCGCGCAGCCCCTACGCGGCCGCCAAGCTCTATGCCCATTGGATGACGGTGAACTACCGTGAGAGCTTCGACCTGCACGCCTCCAGCGGCATTCTGTTCAACCACGAAAGCCCGCTGCGCGGCATCGAGTTCGTTACCCGCAAGATCACCGACGGCGTCGCGCGCATCCATCTCGGGCTTGCGCGGGAACTACGCCTCGGCAATCTCGACGCCTCGCGCGACTGGGGCCATGCCCGCGACTACGTGCATGCCATGTGGCTGATGCTGCAGCAGAACAAACCCGACGACTACGTGATCGCCACCGGCCGCACTACGAGCATCCGTGATTTCTGCAGCATGGCATTCGGCCATGTCGGCCGCGACTGGCGCGATCATGTGGTGACCTCCGCCGAGCTGCTGCGCCCGGCCGAGGTGGATGTACTGCATGGCGATGCGGACAAGGCGCGCCAGAAACTTGGCTGGAAGGCGACCGTCACCCTCGAGGAGCTCGCCGCTGAAATGGTCGAGGCCGACCTGGCCCGCCACCGCGCCCGCATCGTGGTGCCGGTGGCGAGCTGAAGGACCACGCACCGTGAAGATCCTGGTCACCGGAGCCAGCGGGTTCGTCGGCCGGCATCTGGCAACCACGCTCGCCCGCCGCTATCCGCTGGCCGTACTTATCCAGTGCGGCGACACGCCCGGCCACATCCCGCTCGACCTGACCGATGGCACGGCCACCGAACGGCTCGTCGCGGAAGTGCTGCCGGATGCCTGCATCCATCTGGCCGCCATCGCCGCTATCGGCGTGGCGCGCGCGGAGCCGGACCGGGCGTGGCGGGTCAATCTCGGCGGCACCCTGGCGCTGGCTCGTGCCATCATGGCGCACGCACCGCACTGTCGCCTGACCTTTGCCTCCAGCGCCGATTGCTATGGGGCAAGCTTTCGGGCCGGCATCACGCTGGACGAAAGCCATCCTCTGGCGCCGCTGAACACCTATGCCGCGACCAAGGCCGCCGCCGACCTGGCGCTCGGTGCGATGGCGGCCGAGGGATTACGCGCGGTGCGGCTGCGCGCCTTCAACCACACCGGCCCGGGCCAATCGCCCGACTTCGTTGTGCCTGCCTTCGCCCGCCAGGTGGCGCGCATGGCAGTCGGCCTGCAGCCGCCGCAGATGCAGGTCGGCGATCTCACGCCGCTGCGCGACTTTCTCGATGTGCGCGACGTATGTGCCGCGTATGCGGCGAGCATCGACCCGTCGATCGACCTGCCACCGGGCCTGATCCTCAACATCGCCTCGGGCCGCCCGATCCGGATCGGCGACATGCTGCATGATCTGATGGCGCGCGCCGGCGTCGAGGCGGACATCGTGGCGGACCCGGCACGCTTGCGCCCGACCGACATTCCGCTCGCCGCCGGTGATGCCACGGCGGCACGACGTATTCTCGGCTGGAGCCCTGTGATCGACTGGTCAACGACGCTCGACGACGTGCTGGCCGACTGGCGCCAACGACTATGAGGCGCCTGTCGAGCTCAATCCTGTGGGCGGTCGGGCTAACCGCCTTGGCCAGCCCATTCTTCTTCGTGCTGTACCGGCTGGAGCTGTTCAACACCCTGCCGCGCGACGACTACGCGCCGTATCTGTTGTGGCTGGCGGGCGATCCACTCGGCGGCATCCCCGATTCGCCCTATGTCTACCGGCTGTTTTCGGTGGCACTCGCCTGGCCGTTCTACGTGCTGCTGCCGCCGATCCCGCTGACCAACATTCCCGCGGCATTGTCGCAGCCGGTGGTTCACGCCACCGCAGCCCTCGCCGCCCTGTCATACATCGCAACGCTCGGCACCGCCCTGCTTGCCGCGTGGCTTGCGCGTGTCGAAGCGGGGCTGGACCAGGGGCATGTGATCCTGGCCGGGGCACTTGCCTGGGCGCTGTGCTGGCACGCCCAGATCACCGCCATCGATTCGGTGGCGTTGATGGCGATAACCGCAGCCCTTTGCCTGATCCGCCGACCAGCAGCCTTGACCGTGCTGCTCGTGGTGTCCATCGGCGTCAACGAAAAGATCGCCCTGACACTGGCGATCTGGTTGTGCCTGCGCTGCCTGGCAAGCCGGTCGGACAGGTCGTTGCTATGGCGACAAGCGCTGACCTCAGTGGTGTGCGTGGCGCTGTATGCCGTCATGGTGGCGCTGTTGCACCGGGGCGGCAACAGTTACCAGCTGCAGCCATCGAGTTTTCCGATCACCATAACCGAGAACCTGCACGCCTACGCGAGTTCGCGTGGCCTGCTGCTCAACATCCTGCCAACGCTTATCCTGGCGGCGATCGCACTGCTGGGTCGACCGCACGGGCTGTTCGCCCGTGTCGACATACTGGTCATCCCCGCGATGCTGGTCGTCGCCCTGGTATTGACCCATCTGTTCCAGGCGGGACGGCTGGTGATGCACGCCGCCCCGCTTTTCGTGGTGCCCGCGGCGGCTGCAATCTACCGGTTGCGCGACACCAGCCGCCCGGCACGCGCGGACGTTGCACCTTCGCCGTAGACATAGGCGGACTGGCCGGCCACCCAGGTTTCCAGAATACCCTCGGCCGGGCGCGTCGGATCGTCAAAATCGGCGGCATCGCGTACGGTGGCCGGATCGAACAGCACCAAGTCGGCAAAGGCACCTTCGCGGATCACACCGCGGTCTCTAAGGCCAAAAACGTCCGCCACGCGCCCGGTCATCTTGTGCACAGCCGTTTCCAGCGAGAACAGGCCGAGATCGCGCGCGTAGTGGCCCAGCACCCGAGGAAACGCGCCCCACAGCCGGGGATGCGGGAAGGCATCGTGCGGCAGACCGTCCGAGCCGATCATGGCAAGGGGGTGCGACATGATGCGGCGAACGTCTGCCTCGTCCATCTGAAAATAGATCGCCCCTGCCGGCAACATGCGGTTTGCAGCCTCGACCTGATCCAAACCCCATTCGGCTGCGACCTCATGCAGCCAGCGTCCCTGCAGTTCAGGATGCGGGACCGACCAGGTGATCTTCACCGGCACCTGTGGGTTGAGCTTGTGCGGCATCAGGACGGTGGACCCTGCGACATAGGGGTAGATGTCGAAATCGACGCGCTGCGACTTCGCCGCCTTGTCAATCAGAGCCAGGGTTTCGGTAGAGCGACCGTGGTTTTGTGGCAGCGTGCATTTGTGGTGACTGATCACGACCGGCGCGTCCACGGCGCGACCGATCTTCAAGGTCTCCTCAATGGACTCGATCACCCCGTCGCCCTCGTCACGCATGTGCGTCACGTACAGGCCGCCGGTTTCGCGCAGCGCCTCGGCGACAGCGATGACCTCGTCGGTCGGCGCTTCGTGGTTGGGCGGGTAATACAGCCCGGTGGAGAAACCTGAAGCCCCTTCCTTCAGGCAGTCGCGCAGGCGCTGCTGCATGTGGGCGGCTTCGCCGTCGCTGGCCGCGCGCAGCACGTCACCGCCCATCGCTTCGACACGCAGCGACATATGTCCGATCAGCGCCACCGTGTTCACCGGCGCCGGGTCCGTCGCCAGTTTCTCGGCGTAGGCGGCAAAGCTGTCGAACACCCACCAGCTTTCATCACCGAGCAGGTCGAGCGGCGGGATCGGGCGGGTCTTCATCGTAACCGGGCTCAGGCTGATGCCGCAATTGCCGACGACCACTGTGGTGACGCCTTGCGACATCTTGCACAGCATGCAGGCTGGCCCGCACAGCACGGCGCGATCGTCATGCGTGTGGGCATCGATGAAGCCAGGTGCAACAGCCTTGCCGGTGGCGATCACCTCGCGATCGGCCGACCAGGCACCGAGATCGCCGACCCCGACGATGCGCTCGCCGGTAATGGCCACGTCACCTCGCTTACGGGCGGCGCCGGTGCCGTCGAAGATGGTGGCGTCTCGCAAAATCAGATCACAGCGCATGGGTTTGACTCCGCAAAGCGATGGTCGCGATGTCATCGAGCACACCATCCGGTGAGATGACAACCTTATACAGGAATTCAGCGTTTCTGGCCGACACAAGGCCGCCGCGCACGTCCGCTGCGACCAGCGATGGATCGCGCGTAGCGGGATCACCCATGCCGCCCCCACCGGGCAACAGCAGCAACAAGCGTTCGCCGTCCGGGATGATCTGGAAGCCCTTGGTGCGCAGTGTCTTGCCCGAGGCCGTCTCGACCACACCGCCGGCGCCTGCAAGGCCGCCGTCGCGACCCTTGGGCGGATGGGCGACGCGGTCAAAGATGGCATTCACGGCGAATTCCAGATCGCCCTTGCCGCCAATTTCCATGATCTGCCCAAAACCGCCGCGCGTGCGGCCGGCGCCGCCGCTGTCGGCGCGCAGTTCCTTCTTCCAGAACACGACCGGCGCGACGTTCTCGGTCGCCTCCACCGGCATGGTTCGCACGCCGGAGGGAAACGCCGTGCCGTCAAGCCCGTCGCGCGTCCGCCTCGCTCCGGTGCCGCCGGAGTTAAAGGTGATGACTTCAAAGTCCGGCAGCACCGGATGATTGGCGCTGCCCGGCCCGCTCACCGAGCCGCCGCCGCGCAAGGGCGGATTCCACAGGCAGGAGGAGCCCTCCGCCGCTACCCGGTCCGGCACCGCCTGGTGCAGGCAGCCCATCATGAGATCCGGCAGCAACTGGCCCACGACATGGCGCACCGCAACAGGATACGGCCGCGGCGCGTTGAGGATGCAGCCTTCAGGAATATCCATCCGAAACGGCAGCAGGCTGGCCCAGTTGTTGGGGATCTCCGGCGCTACCACCACCTTGATCCCAAAGCAGGAATAGGCGCGGGTATAGGCGGCCGGCACGTTGATGCCACGCTGCGACAGGCCGGAGGTTCCGGCAAAATCGACCTCGATGGCATCGTCAAGGATCGTCATCGCCGCTTCCAGCGTGACGGTGCCTTCATAGCCGTCCGAACAGATCTCGCTGCGGTATGTGCCCTTGGGTAGCTTCGCGATTTCGGCCAAGGTCGCCTTGCCCGAGCTTTCGAAGATGAACGCAGCCAGCGGATCGATGCTGTCCATGGCGAACTCGTCCATCATGGCGACCAGGCGCTTGGCCCCGGCGTCGTTGCACGCACAGAGCGAGTAGATATCGCCTTCCAGTTCCACGGGCAGGCGGCTGCCCATACGGATGAAGTCGAAGAACATCTCGCTGGCGATACCACGATCGAAGCATTTCACGATCGGGATGTAGAGCCCTTCCTCGAACACCGATCGCCCCTCCGGGCCCATGCCGAGGCCGCCGATGTCGATGACATGGGCGGTGTTGGCGAACAGGCCGATGATCGCACCGAGGCGGAACGCCGGTGTCACCACCGTCAGATCATGCAGATGGCCGGTGCCGAGCCACGGGTCGTTGGTGATGTAGTGATCGCCGGGCGACATGGTTTCGACCGGAAACTTCTTCAAGAAATGCCCGACCGATTCCATCATGGAATTGACATGGCCGGGTGTTCCGGTAACGGCCTGGGCGAGCATACGTCCCTGCAGATCGAAAATCCCTGCCGAGAGGTCGCCGGCTTCGCGCACGGTCGTGGAAAACGCCGTCCGGATCATGGTCTGCGCCTGTTCTTCCACCACCGAGATCAGCCGGTTCCACATGATCTGGCGTTGGATGCCCGCCAATGCGTCGTTCATGCCTGTGTCTCCCGACGGATGTCGATGTAGCCGAATGAGTCTATCCGCGCGTTCCAGCCGGGCCCGACCAAGGTGGAGGTTTCGTCCTCGGCAATGATGGCTGGTCCTTTGATGATCGCCCCTGGTGCCAACTGCGGCCGATCGAAGATTCCCCAATTCGCGACCTCGCCGCTCTGCGTATCGCGAACCGCCTGGTGGCGTGCGGGCGTTGCTGCGAAGCTGGTGGGCTCGACGATCGTAGTTGATTCTGCCGAAAGGATTGTCGAAACGGTCACGGCATAGCTCATGATCTCCACGTCTGAGCCAGGGACCGGGCGATCGTAGAATCTTGCGTATTCCACATCGTACAGCGCACGGATCTCGGCCACATCAGATTGGGTCAGCACGCGTGCCGGCAACATGACGGGAATTTCGTGACCCTGGCCGACGTAGCGCATGAACGCCATTCGGCTTTGCTGTGTGGCCGCACCGAAGCTGCCCTGGGCCACGACCTCGCTGGCTTCCTCGATCATATCGGCCAGCAACGTGTTGACCGCGTCGACATCGAAGGTCGAGAATCGCTGATACAGACTGCGCACCACCTCGTAGCCGACCGGTGCGCGCAGAAAGCCGATCGCAGATCCCACCCCGGCGCCCGAAGGCACCAGAACCCGGTCGATGCCGATCTTTTCGGCAACACGGCAGCCATGCACCGGGCCGCCTCCGCCAAACGCGATCATCGTGCGCCCGTCATAGGTTTTGCCCGATTCGATGGCATGCACCCGCGCCGCGTTGGCCATGTTCTCCTCGACCATCTCGACCACGCCAAGACCCGCCAGCGGAGCCGACAGACCAAGCGGCTCACCGACATGCGCCGAAAGCGCCGCAAGTGCTGCATCGACGTCTAGTTTCATCGAGCCGCCGGCAAATCGCGCCGGATCGTAGCGGCCCAACGACAGATTGGCATCGGTCACCGCCGGCCGCGTGCCGCCGCGGCCGTAGCAGGCGGGGCCAGGATCGGCACCGGCCGATTCAGGGCCGACACCAATCAGTCCAAGCGCATCCACATGCGCGATCGAACCGCCGCCGGCGCCGATCTCCACCATTTCGATGACGGGAATACGCAGAGGCAGCCCCGATCCTTTGCGAAACCGCCCGACGCGGGCGACTTCGAAGCTGCGCGAGGTCTGCGGGCGATAATTGTCGATCAGGCAGATCTTGGCCGTGGTGCCGCCCATGTCGAACGACAGCACTTCACCCAGTCCGCATTGCCGCGCGATGGTGGCGGAAAAGATCGCGCCGCCGGCGGGCCCCGATTCCACCAGGCGAATAGGAAAGCGGCAGGCGGTGGCGATGGTGGTGAGGCCGCCGCCGGACAGCATCATGAACACCGGTGCCGCCATGCCCATGTCCTTCAGCGCGGCTTCCAGCCGTTGCAGATATTGCGCCATCAGCGGCTGCACATAGGCATTGGCAACGGTTGTCGAGAACCGCTCCCATTCCCGCATCTCCGGCGACACCTCGCAGGACAACGAGACAGGCACTGCGGGAAGTGCATCGGCGAGAATGTCGCGCACGCGTCGCTCATGCGCCGGATTGACGAAGCCGTGCAGGAACCCGACGGCGATGCTCGCCACCTTCTCGCGTTGCAGCACCGGCACCAGGGCCCACACCGCGGCTTCATCCAGCGGCAGCAGAACCTGACCGGTGTTGTCCAGCCGCTCTGGCACGGTCAGGCGCAGCGCACGGGGCACCAGCGGTTCAGGCAGCACGATATTCAGATCGTACTGGTCGTAACGGCTTTCGTTGCCAAGGGCGAGAACATCGCGAAACCCCTCGGTGGTGATCAGCGCCGTGCGCGCGCCCTTGCGCTCGATGATCGCATTGGTCGCAAGCGTGGTGCCGTGAATGAGGATCTCGATATCCAAAGGTTGCAAGCCGGCATTGGCGAGAATGCTGCGTACTCCGGCCAGCACACCAAGCTCCGGTGCCGCGGGCGTGGTCAGCACCTTGGTGGTGAAACGCCGGTCGCCGTGTTCCAGCGCGAGATCGGTGAAGGTGCCTCCGATATCGACGGCCAGGCGGGCGCTCATGCTGCGAAATCCTGCACGAAGCGTTGCACCACGGCAGCGCCTAGGGCGAAGTCCTCCGCCTGCATCGCCTCATGCGGGTTGTGGCTGCCGTTCTGGTTGCGCACGAACACCATGCCCGCCGGCACGCCGCATTGTGCGAAAGCTGCGGCATCGTGGCCACCGCCGGAGGGCATTTCGATAGTGGCGATCCCCAACGCCTCGGCTGCAGCCGACAGGCCTGCCCGCACCGCTTCTGCCATCGGGCTGGGACGACTGCTGGTCTCCAGCCCCAGTTCGAACACAACCCCCCGACGCGCCTCGATCTCGGGCACCAGGCGATGCAGTGCCGCCAGGATCGCATCAACGCTGTGCATATCGACGCTGCGAACATCGAGCTGAAACACCGCCTCCCCCGGCACCTTGGTGAAACCGGCCTCGGGCGCTGTCGCCAGCACGCAGAAGGTCACCACCAGACGGTGCCCCTCACCATCGAGCCGCGCCCATTCGTCGTCGAGCTTCACGGCAAGCTCGGCGAGCGCAATGCCGGCGTCGCGGCGGAACCGGCGCGGTGTGCCGCCGGAATGGTTGTATTCGCCTACCACCCGCCCACTGCGCAAACGGCGCGAGCCCGGAATGCCGGTGACGATGCCGACCGGGATCTGCTGCGCGTCCAGCACCGGTCCCTGTTCGATATGCAGTTCGACATAGGCTGCGATATCCGTGGGCTTCAGGATCGAGGCTCCGCGGGCCACGGCCTGAGGGTCGAAACCTTCCTCACGCATATGGGTGGCCAGGCTGCGGCCGCTGTCCAGCCGCTTTACCTCCAACGCCGCCTCCGGCAGCAGGCCAAGCGCTGCGAAGCTGCCGGGGTAGGAGCTGGGGAACCAGGCGCCGGCTTCCTCGGCCCGAATGGCCAGCACGGTGATATCGCGCATCGGAACGAACCCCGCGCGCTTCATGCCGGAAACCGCGGCCAGGCCTGCCAGCACCCCGGCGGCGCCGTCGAAATTGCCGCCTTGCGGCACCGAGTCGAGATGGCTGCCGATCACAACGCGTTTCGCGAACCGGTCGGCGCCTGGCAGCGTCATTAGCATGTTGCCGGCGGGGTCGACCGCGATTTCCAAGCCCAGCGCCTCGGCCTCGGCCCTCACGATCGCGTGGCCACGGCGCTCTCCCGGGCCGTAGGCGTCGCGCGTGATGCCCACGCCGTCAAAAGTCTCGGCGCGCAGCGTGTCGAACAGCCGGGCGGCGAGCTCGACGTCGGGGAAAAGATTAGGTCTCATTCGGTCGGTCTCTTTGCTCGGTCCCCGCTTGCCGCCATAACGGTGCAAATCCGGGAGAACGCCATGAAACCCCGCCTGATCGCCCACCGCCAGATGCCATCGCCGAAAAAGAATGCTCAGCTGGCGTGCGGCGCATGAGCAAGCCGGTCCTGCTGGTCACCAGAAAGTTGCCCCCCGCCGTTCAGGCCCGCGCCGCGCGCGACTATCGGGCGATCCTCAACACCGACGACGTGCCGACCACACCGGCTTCCATCCTGGCCGCGGCCGAGGGCGCGGACGCGATCGTCTGCTGCAGCGCCGACCGTCTCGACGCCACGGTTATCGCGGCTCTGCCCGCCTCCGTGCGGGTGATCGGCACGTTCAGCGTGGGCACCGATCATATCGATCTCCCGGCCGCGGCTGCGCGCGGCATCGCCGTGTGCAACACGCCTGATGTGCTCAGCGAGGCGACCGCTGAGCTCACCATGCTGCTGATCCTGGCCGCCGCACGACGTGCCGGCGAAGGCGAGCGCATGGTCCGCGCCGGCGGCTGGACCGGCTGGTCGCCGACGCAGCTACTCGGCACCCAGGTCAGCGGCAAGCGGTTGGGCATCTTCGGCATGGGCCGCATCGGCCAGTGCCTGGCCCGCATGGCACGCGGGTTTCGCATGCAGGTGCACTACCGCAACCGTGGCAGGTTGTCGCCCGATCTGGAGGACGGTGCTTTCTACCACGAGGATGACGCCAGTTTCCTGGCAGTGTGCGACGTGCTGTCGCTCAACGCCCCCGGCGGGGCCGGCACGGCATCCTGGCTCAACGCCGAGCGGATCGAGATGCTGCCCCAGGGCGCCATCGTCGCCAACGCCGCACGCGGGACGCTGGTGGATGACGCAGCCCTGATCGCGGCGCTGAAATCGGGCCGCATCGCCTACGCGGGGCTGGACGTGTTCCGCGGCGAGCCGGCGCTGGATCCTGGCTACCTCGGCCTCGAGAACGTCGTGCTGCTGCCCCATCTCGGAAGTGCGACCACCGAAACGCGCGACGCCATGGGTCATCTGGCGCTGGACGGGGTCGACGCGGTTCTTGCCGGACGCGCACCGCCGAACCTGGTGCGCTGAGCCGCCTCGACACCCCCCCTCCCCGCGGCCATCGTTTTCAACCAATTGCCCTGAGGCCCATCATGCTGTTCGATTTCGAGGAACTCGCCGCCCGCGACCGCTACAAGCTCATGGTTTCCACCATCGTGCCGCGCCCGATCGCCTGGGTGGTGACGCAGGATGACACCGGGCGCACCAATGCGGCGCCGTTCTCGTTCTTCAACGCGTTTTCCAACGATCCACCCATCGTCGTCATCGGCCTCGATCATCGCCTGGGCGGCGGCGAGAAGGACACCGCGTCCAACATCCGGCTGAACGGTCAGTTCGTGATCAACCTGGTGGCCGCCGACAATCTGGACGCGATGAACGTGACCGCCATCGAATTCCCACACGCGGTCGACGAGTTGCACCAGGCGGGGCTGACGACCATCCCCAGCACCAAGATCAAGCCGCCACGCATTGCCGAAAGCCCGGTGGCATTCGAGTGCGAGCGCTTCACCACAATGCAGATCTCGAACAACCGCGTCCTGGTGCTCGGACGCGTGCTGGCCATGCATATCCGCGACGAAGCGGTGCTCGATGCGGCCAAATGCTATGTCGACACCCCCATGCTGGACCTGGTGGGCCGCATGCACGGCGGCGGCGGCTACCTGCACACGCGCGGTGCATTCGACTTGCCACGGATTCTGGAAAAGGACTGGGTTCTGAGGGACTGAACCCGTGCGCCTGCCCGCGATCCTGCATCCGCTGGCACGCCGTTCTGTGGCACTTCTCTGGGGCGGGCTGGCGTTATCCGCTGTCGGCGACCAGTTGTTCAACGTGGTGCTCGGCTGGCTCGCCGTCAGCATTTTCGGCACCAATGCGGGGCTGATCCCGGCGATCCAGGCGGCGGTGATGCTGGCGACGGCCCTGCTGGTCGGGCGGGTCGCCGACAGCATCGCCCATCGTGCCGCCATGATCTCGGCCGATCTGCTGCGTGCGGCAGTGCTTGGGCTGACGGTGGCGCTTTGGCTGGCGTTGGGCCAACCGCCGGCCTGGATGCTGGTCGCCTGCGTGCTGGCATTGGCGATAGGCAACGCCTTCTTCCGCCCGGCGTTGATGGCGCTCGTGCCAAGCCTTGCCTCCACCGCCGAACTGCCCGCCACCAACGCACTGATCGACACCACCGAACGCATCGCCCGCCTGCTCGGCCCCGGCTTGATCGGCATGCTCGGGGCAGCCCTGGCGCTGGTGCATTTCGTGACGATGGATGTGGCGACCTTCCTGATCTCGGCCACCGCGGTGGCGCTGCTGCCGCGCGGCCCTGCGGTCGAACCGCGCGTCGGGCGGCAGAGCCTGTGGGAAAGCCTGGCGCGTGGTTTCGTGGCGGTCCGGCGCGACCCGTTGCTGAGCCTAGTGCTCTCCGTCAGCGGCATCATCAACGGCGCCTGGTACACCGCCTATTTCATCGGCCTGCCGCTGATGCTGGTGCAGGGCGGCGTTGCCGGCGGCATCGGCGCGTTCGGCACCGTGATCTCGGCCTATGGGGTAACCAATCTGATCACCACGCTGATCGTCGGCAGCCGTCAGGTGAGCACCAGGCCGGGGCGGATGATTTTCGGCGGCAATCTGTTCCTGGGCAACGGCATGGTGTTGCTGGGGATGGCCGGCTGGGTGCTGCCCACGCATTCGCTGCTGATGGGCTTCGTGGGTGCTGCCCTGCTGTCGGCAATCGGCGGCCCGATGCAGGACATCACGGTCGCCACCCTGCGTCAGACCGTGCTGAAACGCTCCGACATCGCAGCCGGGACCCGCGCCTTCGTGGTGGTCAACCAAGCTGGCCTGCTGTTGGCGCTGCTGGCCTCGCCGCTGCTCTTCGATGTGATTGGGGTAGCGCAGACTGTGGTGCTGTGCGGCGTATCGGTTCTCGTGGTGTGCGCCGTGGGTCTGTTTCGCTTCGGCCGCTAGAGCCGGATGACGTCTGATAGGCAACGTAATCCCACTCTAGCTCTTTGTTTTATCGCATGATTCATACCAACCCGCCTTAAGGGTGACACATGAAGGATGTGTCGACGGCGATTTGGCATGAGTCATATTTTGCGCGCCGCCGCCGGCCAACCCGGCGCGCGATACCAACCCACCTTAATGCTGGAAGAGTGAGCATTAAGGTGGGTTGGTATCAGGCGGTTCGGTGATTCCACCTTCGGTCACCACGCTCTGATCAGAACAGGCCGACCACCTCGCCGTTTCCGTCGAGCGTGATGCTCTCTGCGGCCGGCACCCGCGGCAGGCCTGGCATGGTCATGATGTCGCCGCAGATCGCCACCACGAAGCCGGCGCCGGCGGACAGGCGTACGTCTCGGATGGGGATGATGTGGCCGGTGGGGGCGCCCAGCAGGCTGGGGTCGGCGCTGAAGCTGTATTGGGTCTTGGCCATGCAGATCGGCAGATGGCCAAAGCCGGCTGCGGTGTAGGCGCGCAGTTTCCTGGCGGCGATGGGTGCCACGTCGATATCGGTCGCGCGGTAGATGGTGGTGGCGATGGTGCGGATCTTTTCCAGCAGCGGCAGCTCATCCGGGTAGATAGGCGCGAAGCGCGCAGCACCGGCGTCGATCAGGTCGATCACGGCACGCGCCAGCTCGGCCGCCCCGGCAGCGCCGTCCGACCAATGGGTGCACAGCGCCATGTCCACCCCGATGTCCGCCAGAGCGCTGCGGACCACGGCGATTTCGGCGTTCGTGTCCGACGTGAACCGATTCAGCGCCACCACCACCGGCAGGCCAAAGCGCTGCATGTTCTCAACATGCTGCAGCAGGTTGGACACGCCGCGGGCGACGGCCGCGGGGTCTTCCGCCCCAAGGGCTGAGCGGGCGACGCCGCCATGCATCTTGAGCGCACGTGCGGTGGCCACCACCACGGCGCAGGCGGGTTTCAGCCCGGCGATGCGGCTTTTGATGTCGAGAAACTTCTCACCGCCCAAATCCGCGCCGAACCCGGCCTCCGTCACCACAATGTCGGCAAGCTTCAATCCCAGGCCCGTGGCGATGCGGGAGTTGCAGCCATGCGCGATGTTGGCGAACGGGCCGCCATGCACCAGCGCAGGTGTTGCCTCCAGCGTCTGAACCAGGTTGGGCGCCAATGCGTCGCGCAACAGCACGGCCATCGCGCCGTCCGCCTTGATATCGGCAGCGGTGACGTAGCTGCCGTCCTTGCGCGTGGCCACGATGATGCGGCCGAGGCGGGCCTGCAGATCGTGCAAATCGGCGGCGAGGCATAATACCGCCATCACCTCGGAGGCCACAGTGATGTCGAACCCGTCCTCACGCGTGGTGCCATTGCCGGCGCCGAGACCATTGACGATGCTGCGCAACGCCCGGTCGTTCATGTCAAGCACCCGGCGCCAGGTAATACGCTTGGGGTCGATCCCCTGGGCATTGCCCCAGTAGATGTGGTTGTCCACCAGTGCTGCGAGCAAGTTGTTGGCCGCCGTGATGGCGTGGAAATCGCCTGTGAAGTGAAGGTTGATGTCCTCCATCGGTGCCACCTGGGCGCGGCCGCCGCCGGTGGCGCCGCCCTTCACGCCGAAACACGGCCCCAGGCTGGGTTCGCGCAGGCAGATCATGGTGCGCCGGCCCGCGGCCTGCAGCGCATCGCCCAAGCCGATGGTGGTGGTGGTCTTGCCTTCGCCGGCGGGCGTCGGACTGATGCCGGTGACCAGCACCAGCGCGCCATCGGGGCGGCCCGACAGGCTGGCGATAAAGTCCGGGTCGATCTTGGCCTTGGTGCGGCCGTAGGGCACCAGCGCTTCCTCGGGGACGCCGGCCTTGGCAGCGATCTCGGTGATCGGGCGCAGATCGGTCGCGCGAGCGATCTCGAGATCCGTGGACATGCAGCGTTTCCTCCTAGCGTGTCGCGACAGGATAACGTCAGGCCTGCGTCGGTCAAAGGCGGCTTGACTCGCGGGGGGCCACGCCACCACCTCAGGGTCAGAACCAGGGGACCCCAGAATGGCGCAACTGAGCGACGACTGCTTCGCCTTTGGCGGCGCCTTGTTGCCGCTGGCGCAGGCGCAGGCGGAAATCGCGGCACGGTTTCGCCCGGTGACGGGGATCGAGTCGGTTCCGGTGCGCGATGCCGTGGGCCGGGTGCTGGCAAGCGATGTGACGGCGTCGATCGACCTGCCGCCACAGATGAACTCGGCGGTGGATGGTTACGCGTTCCGCCATACCGACCTGCGGAGTGACGGGCCGACTACGCTGGCACTGCAGGGGCGCACAGCCGCGGGGCAGCGACCAGCAGCGGTTGCGGGCGGCCACGCCAGCCGAATTTTCACCGGCGCGGTCATGCCGCACGGTCTGGACACGGTGATGATGCAGGAAGACTGCGCGGCCACCGACAGCAGCGTGATCTTGCAGCCTGGCTTGAAACGAGGCGCCAACGCGCGGCCGGCGGGCGAGGATATTGCCAAGGGTGCGCGGGCGCTGCCGATGGGCCGGCGATTGACGCCGGTGGACCTGGCATTGATCGCAGGGCTCGGCCTCGCCCGTGTGCCAGTGCGCATGCCGTTGCGCGTGGTGGTGTTTTCCACCGGCGACGAACTGGTCGATCCGCCCGGGCCGCTGCCACCGGGGCGGATCTACGATGCCAATCGCGCCATGCTGCTCGGATTGCTCGCACGGCTCGGCGCGATCGGGGAGGACGGCGGAATTTTGCCCGACCGCACCGATGCCACAGAAGCGGCGTTGCGCAAGGCGGCCGGGCGCTGCGATCTGATCCTGACCTCGGGCGGCGTTTCGACTGGCGAGGAGGATCATGTGCGCGCGGCCGTCGAGGCGTCGGGGCAGCTCGCGTTCTGGCGGGTGGCGATCAAGCCGGGGCGGCCGGTGGCGTTGGGCGAGGTTGGCGGCGTTCCGCTGGTGGGGTTGCCGGGCAACCCGGTCGCGGCGCTGGTGACATTCTCCGTGGTGGCTCGGCCGCTGTTCGATCGTCTGGCGGGCGCCACCTATCTGCCGCCGCCCCGGCTGCTCGCCGAAGCCGCGTTCGGCTATCGCAAGAAGGTCGGGCGTGTCGAGTTCGTCCGCGTCAGCTGCGACGCGGATGGACGGGCGCATCGCTATCCGAAGGAAGGTGCGGGCATCATCACCTCGCTCACAGAAAGCGATGCACTGATGCAGCTGCCGGAGGAGATGACCGAGCTTTCGCCGGGCAACGTGGCGCCGATCATCCCGCTGGGGTTGCTGTATGGATGAGTTCCTGGTCGCGCCGGATCCCGATGATCCTGCCCTGTCGCGCGCAGTTGTCGGCATCGACCACACGGGGGCCGCAACCGAGGCGCGCGTGCCGGTGGAGCGGCCGCTGACGCTGTATCTGAACGGCCAGGAGATCGTCACGATGATGACGATCGGCGATCGTCCCGAGTGCCTGGCGGTCGGCTATCTGCTCAACCAGGCCATGCTGCGGCTGGAGGATCCGATCGAGGCGATTGAGTTCGATGCGGAGCTGGATGTGGTGGTGGTGCGCACGCCGGAACGCACCAATTTCGAGGAGAAGCTAAAGAAGAAAACCGTGACCAGCGGCTGCGCGCAGGGCACGGCGTTCGGCGACCTGCTGGACCGGTTCGAGACCATCGTGCTCGATCCGGAGGCGAGGCTGCGGACCAGCTGGCTCTACACGCTGAGCCGCAAGATCAACACGCGCCCCAGCCTCTACCTCGCCGCCGGCGCCATCCATGGCTGCGTGCTGTGCGAACAGGATCGTCCGCTGGTCTATATGGAGGACGTCGGCCGCCACAACGCGATCGACAAGATCGCCGGCTGGATGGCGCTCAACCGGGTCGGGCCGGAGGGCAAGATCTTCTACACGACGGGGCGGCTGACTTCGGAGATGGTGATCAAATGCGTGCGCATGGAAATCTCCATCCTCATTAGCCGCAGCGGGTTTACCGCGTGGGGGGTGGAGTTGGCGCGCCAGGCGGGGCTGACGCTGATCGGGCGGGCGAAGGGCAAGCGGTTCCTGTGCGTTTCGGGCGCGGAGCGGCTGGTGTTCGATGCGGATCCGGCCGACGCGGCGCGCGATGGCGCGGGGCGGAAGGGATCGCGGGACGACGACTGACGCCGCAGCCGTTACGACGAGCAAGCCCCTGATCAAACGGCTTGGGCGTGCCTCGGCGTCGCGTTACCCTGTGTCAGATAGGCGTCGAACACCGCGGCCACGTTGCGGACAAAGGGGCGGCCGGCTTCGGTGACGACGACGCGCTTGCCGTCCCAGCGGATCAACCCGTCGGCTGCGAAGGGTTCGAGCGCCGATGTGCGCAGGTTGGCGGGAATATCGGCCTGCAGATCGCACATGATGCGCTCGATGACGGAGCGCCGCAGCCGGTCGCCCTCAGTGGTGGCAATGCCGCGTATCGTGGCGAGGCTGCCGGATTTGATGGCGGCAGCGTAGGCGGGCACACCGGGCGCGTTCTGCACGTAGCCTTGCGGCATTGTGCCGATGGCACTGGCGCCGATGCCGATCAGCACGGGAGCGGCATCGGTTGTGTAGCCCTGAAAGCTCCGCTGCAGCGTGCCGGCTTCCGCGGACAGGGCCATGGCGTCGCCGGGCCTGGCGTAGTGGTCGAGCCCGACGACCATGAAGCCGCCTTCGCGCTCGAGCACTTCGCTAATGGCGCGGCGCTGGGCGAAGCGAGCGAGTGGGCCGGGCAAGGCGCTCTCGGGGATCAGCGACTGGTGGCGCTTCATCCACGGCACATGGGCGTAGCCGAACACGGCGATGCGGTCGGCGCCGAGGGCCAGGGCCTGACGGGCGGTTCCGCACACGCTGGCCTCGGTCTGGTGGGGAAGGCCGTAGATGAGATCGAGATTGAGCGAGCCGATGCCGATATCGCGCAGTGATTGGGCGCATTGAGCGGTCTCGTCATAACTCTGCATGCGGCCGATCGCACGCTGCACGGCGGGCGCAAAATCCTGCACGCCCAGGCTGGCGCGCGTGACACCCATTTGGGCGAGCGCCGTGACCCGATCGATAGGCAGCTCGGTGGGATCGATCTCGATCGCGATTTCGGCACCCGGCGCAACATCGAACAGGCTGCGGATGGTGGCGCCGATGCGAACAAGGCAGTCCGCCGGCAGGGATGTCGGCGTGCCGCCGCCCCAGTGGATATGCGTCAACCTCGCACGACGTCCGATGCGGGTGGCGACCAAACGGAGCTCCTGTTCGAGCAGCCCGGCGTAGGCCCGGCGAGGTGCGTCGCCGCGCACGACGGCGGTGTTGCAGCCGCAGTAGAGGCACAGCCGGTCGCAGAACGGCACATGCACATACAGCGAAACCGCGACATCCTCCGGCAGCGCCGCGAGCCAGTCGCCGTAAGCGGCAGATCCGACATCGGGTTTGAAATGCGGCGCGGTTGGGTAGCTGGTGTAGCGCGGCACGCGGCCGTCGTAGCGTGCGATCAGATCTGCATCGTTCATGGCCGCAGACTGCAATGCGCCTGTCGGTGTTGCATTGATGTGGATCAACCGGCGGCGATTTGCTCGGCCTGGGCCAGATCCTCGGGGCGGTTGACGTTGAAGAACGGGTCGAACGGCTCGGTCGGGTAATCGGCGGTGGCGACGCCGAACTGCGCCGTCCATGCATCGATCTTGCGCGTTCCGGCGCGGAGGTCGGACTCCAACCGGTCGGCATAGGCGGTGGGCCACAGGCCGATGACCGGATGGGTCCAGCCGCCGGAACCGGCACAGGCGAAGGGCACGGCGGCGGCGGTCCGGGCCATCTGCAAGCGTGCCACCAGGTCCAGCGGCAGGAAGGGCGTGTCGGCGGCGATGCTGACCACATCAGTTTCGCCGTGTGCCGCCGCCCAGCGCAGGCCGGCGAGGATGCCGGCGAGTGGGCCTGGATGGCCGGGCACGTCGTCGGCC
The DNA here is from genome assembly GCA_025352665.1 of Rhodospirillales bacterium. Lineage (GTDB taxonomy): Bacteria > Pseudomonadota > Alphaproteobacteria > Acetobacterales > Acetobacteraceae > CAIQQQ01. The sequence goes on from JANXSM010000035.1 coordinate 24,990, forward strand.
ACCACGTCCAGCCCGAAGGCTGCGTAGCGCGCGGGGTCGCCATTGGCATTGATGACCATGGCGCTGACCTGCGGGCCGATGCGTGCGATTGCGTGTTCGAGCAGCGTACGGCCGGCGAGCCGGCGCAGCGGCTTGTCGGCGCCCTTTCCGTCGGCGGCCATGCGCACCCCTTGCCCACCCGCGAGCAGCACCGCCACCACCATCGCAATCGCCCCACATCAAACATTGCGCAACGGGCGGGAATCGCGATGATCCCACCCACAAGCGCGACGCCACAAGGCGCGCAGCCGAGAGGAAACGCCATGATCCCGATCTCCCGCCGCGCTCTGCTGGCCACAGGCTGCGCCCTGCCGTTGGTGGCCATCAACCGCAGGCCAGCCCATGCCGCCGAGTTCACCTACAAATACGCCCACAACACAGCCACCACCCATCCTCTGCACATTCGCACCACCGAGGCGGCCGCCCGGATCAAACAGGCGACCTCCGGCCGGGTGGAGATCAACGTATTCCCCAACAGCCAGCTCGGCTCGGACACCGACACGCTGAGCCAGCTTCGGTCGGGGGCGGTGGAGTTCTTCACCCTTTCGGGTCTGATCCTGTCGACCTTGGTGCCGGTCGCCGCCATCAACGGCATCGGCTTCGCCTTCAAGGATTACGGCCAGGTTTGGCCGGCAATGGACGGCAAACTCGGCGCACTCGTGCGCGGCGAAATCGCCAAGCGCGGGCTGTATGCCTTCGAAAGGCAATACGACAACGGCTATCGCCAGATCACCTCATCGACCAAGCCGATCAAGTCGCCCGAGGACCTCAAAGGGTTCAAGATCCGCGTGCCCGTGTCGCCGCTGTGGACTGGCATGTTCACCGCGTTCGGGGCCTCGCCGACCTCGATCAACTTTTCCGAGGTCTATTCGGCCCTGCAGACCAAGATCGTCGACGGGCAGGAGAACCCGCTGGCCATCATCGATTCGGGCAAGCTGTACGAGGTGCAGAAATATCTCTCGGTCACCAATCACATGTGGGACGGGTTCTGGTTCCTGGCCAACAAGCGGGCGATGGAGGCACTTCCCGAGGCTGACCGGGCGATCGTGGAGCGGGAATTCAACAAAAGTGCGCTCGACGAGCGGGCGGATATCGCAGCGCTGAACGCCTCGCTCCAATCGGGCCTGGCGGCAAAGGGTCTGCAATTCGTCAATACCGACCCGGCCGCGTTCCGCGCCGCTCTCAAGCAGGCCGGGTTCTACAGCGAATGGCGGGGCAAGTTCGGCGCGGACGCCTGGGCGACGCTGGAAGCCGCCGTCGGCTCGCTGGCTTGAGCCTTTCGGCGCGGGCGGAGCTGTGGCTGCGTCGGCTGGTCGAGATACCCACGGCGCTGCTGGTCGTGGTCGAGATGAGCGTGCTGTTCACGGGCGTGTTCAGCCGCTTTGTCCTGCACAGTCCGGTCACCTGGTCGGACGAGCTGGCCTCGATCCTGTTCCTGTGGCTTGCCATGCTCGGCGCCGTCATCGCGTTGCAGCGGGGTGCGCACATGCGGCTGACCGCTGTGGTCGCGGCGATGTCTCCGGCCTGGCGGGCGCGGGCGGAAGCGTTGGCGGTGGCGGCCCCTGCCCTGTTCCTGCTGCTGCTGTTGCCCTGGGCGCGGGACTATGCGGATGACGAGTGGTTCATCGAAACACCCGCCCTCGGCTGGTCCAACGAGGTACGTGCAGCGGCGATCCCCGCGGGCTGCCTGTTGATGCTGGCCACATGCGCCATCCGGCTGTGGCGGCTGGGCTGGCGGGATGTGGCGGCAGCGGCGCTCGGGCTCGGGCTGGTCGCGGCCGCACTGCATTTCGGGGCACCTGCGTTGAAGGCGATGGGGAACTGGAACCTCGCCGTGTTCTTTGTGGGCCTGCTGGCCGCGGGGGTGCTGCTGGGTGTTCCGATCGGCTTTTCGTTCGGCACCGCCACGCTGGCCTTCCTTGCCACCGTCACCCGGGTGCCCCTGACGATCGTGGTCAGCCGGATGGACGAGGGCATGAGCACGCTGGTGCTGCTGGCAGTGCCATTGTTCGTGTTTCTCGGGCTGCTGATCGAAATGACCGGCATGGCGCGGGCAATGGTGTCGTTCCTGGCCGGGCTGCTCGGCCATGTCCGGGGCGGGCTGTCCTACGTACTGCTCGGGGCGATGTATCTGGTCAGCGGCATTTCCGGTTCGAAGGCAGCCGACATGGCGGCAGTGGCGCCGGTGCTGTTTCCCGAAATGATCGCGCGCGGGGCGGACGAAGGCGAACTCGTGGCCATTCTCGCAGCCTCGGGTGCCATGACCGAGACCATTCCTCCGTCTCTGGTGCTGATCACTATCGGCTCGGTCACCGGTGTGTCGATCGCGGCCCTGTTCACCGGCGGGCTGCTGCCGGGCTTTGTTCTTGCTCTCGTGCTGGCCGTGGTGGCGCGGCTGCGCGCGGGTGCCGAGACCCGCGGCGCCCGCACGCCGCGAGCTGAGATCCTGCGCCGGTTCCTGATCGCCCTGCCCGCGCTGCTGCTGCCTTTCGTCATCCGCACCGCCGTGGTCGAAGGGGTCGCCACCGCGACGGAGGTTTCCACCATCGGCGTGGTCTATTCGATCGTGGCGGGCCTGGGGTTCTACCGACAGTTCGCCTGGCGCCGCCTGCTGCCGATGCTGGTCGAAACGGCGTGTCTATCGGGCGCGATTCTGTTCATCATCGGCACCGCGACCGGCATGGCCTGGGCGCTCACCCAATCCGGCTTCTCGCGCCAGTTGGCCACCGCGATGGCGAGCGTGCCCGGGGGATCCTTCGGTTTCCTGCTGATCTCGATCGCAGCCTTCACCATCCTGGGCAGCGTGCTCGAGGGCATCCCCGCCATCGTGTTGTTCGGGCCGCTGCTGTTCCCGATCGCGCGCAGCGTAGGGGTGAACGAGGTGCATTATGCGATGGTGGTGATCCTGGCCATGGGCATCGGCCTGTTCGCACCGCCGCTCGGCGTCGGTTACTACACCGCGTGCGCTATCGGCCGTGTTTCGCCCGATGCAGGAATGAAACGGATCCTTCCATACCTGGCAGCGTTGTTGCTCGGGCTGATCGCAGTGGCCGCCATCCCCTGGCTTTCGACAGGATTTCTGTGATGCGTCTACAAAACCATGTGGCGATCGTAACCGGCGGCCGGGTTGCAGCAGAGCCCTTCCAACGCCAGCTAGATCTTTGATTGAAGGAGATCGACATGGAAACGGCAACATTGGGCGGCGGCTGCTTCTGGTGCCTGGAGGCGGTTTACCTCGGGCTGAAGGGCGTCAGCGCGGTGAAGTCTGGCTACGCCGGAGGTCAGGTGGCAAACCCGACCTATGCGCAGGTTTGCGGAAAGCAGACCGGGCACGCAGAAGTGGTGCAGGTGACATTCAACCCGGCGGAGGTCAGCTATGCCGATCTTTTGCGGGTGTTCTTCACCATCCACGACCCGACCACGGCAAACCGCCAGGGTGCGGATGTTGGGCCGCAGTATCGCTCCATCATCCTCACCCACAGCGACGCGCAGGCTGCGACCGCCGAGGCTGTGATGGCCGAGATGACCGCCGCCGGAGTCTGGGGCGCGCCGATCGTGACCGAGATCGAGCCGTTGGAAACTTTCTGGCCGGCCGAGCCAGAGCACGACAACTACTTCGCGCTCAATCCCTACAGCGGCTATTGCCGCGCGGTGGTGGCGCCGAAAGTTCAAAAATTCCGCAAAAGCTTTGCTGACCGCGTCAAGGCCTGATGCGGAATTCCAGCCTCATCCGCACCGTGGCGACGCCGGCGCTCAACCTTGCCTATGAGGCGCATGGGCCGGACGACGGCGCGGCCGTGGTGCTGCTGCATGGGTTTCCGTACGATCCGAGTTGCTACGACGCGATGGTCGGACCGCTGGCTTCTGAGGGCCATCGGGTGATCGTGCCCTATCTGCGTGGCTATGGCCCGACCGCGTTTCGCAGCGCGGCCACGATGCGGTCTGGTCAGCAGGCCGCACTCGGTCGCGATCTGCTGGATCTCCTGGACGCGCTCGGCATCGATCGGGCCGCCTTGGTCGGCTACGACTGGGGCGGCAGGGCCGCTTGCATCGTGGCCGCCCTTTGGCCGGAGCGGGTGCGCTGCCTGGTGACTGGCGACGGCTACAACATCCAGGACATCGCCGGCTCGGTTGTGCCACGGGCCCCCGAGACCGAGCACCGCTATTGGTATCAATATTACCTGCACACGCCGCGCGGTGCCGCGGGCCTGGCCGCAAATCGAGGCGATTTCGCCCGGCTATTGTGGCGGCTGTGGTCGCCCAGCTGGTCGTTCGACCAGGCGACCTTCGCCCGGGCAGCGGCTTCCTTCGGCAACCCGGATTTTGTCGACGTCGTGGTCCACTCTTACCGTCATCGCTACGGTTATGTAGAAGGCGACCCGGATCTGGACGGGATAGAGGGCGCCTTGGCCGCGCAGCCCACGATTTCAGTGCCAACGATTTCGCTGTGCGGGGCGGATGACGGGGTCGCAGGCACCGGCCCGATCGACCATGATGCTCCGCATTTCACGGGCCGCTACCAACGCCGGATGTTGCCAGGGACCGGCCACAACATCCCCCAAGAAGCACCGTACGCGACGCTCGCAGCGCTGACAGACCTGTTCGCTTCGTAGCTGTTACGGATTGACGGCCCAGCAGGCGACTTCAACGCCCCCGTTGGCCAGCAGCGCCGGCATTTCCACCGAGCATCTGGGCATTGCCAGTGGGCAACGCGGGTGGAACGGGCAGCCCGTGGGTGGGTTCAGCGGGCTGGGCAGTTCGCCACGCACCGGATCGGCCTTGCGCGGCGCATCCGGATCCAACCTGGGCACGGCACTCAGCAACGCCCGCGTGTAGGGATGGCGGGGATTGGTGAACACCGCACGCGTCGGCCCGACCTCGACGATACGGCCGAGATACATCACCGCCATTCGGTGCGTGATATGGCGCACCAGGCGCAGATCATGGGTGATGAAGACGAGCGACAGGCCGAGTTTGGCCTGCAGGTCGATGAACAGGTTGATGATCTGCGCCTGCACCGACACGTCGAGCGCTGACACTGGTTCGTCGGCGATGATGATGCGCGGTTCTACGGCGAGCGCCCGGGCAATGCCGATGCGCTGGCGCTGACCGCCGGAGAATTCATGCGGGCGGCGCGCCGCAGCCGTCGGCGGCAGTTGCACGCGTTCGAGCAATTCGTCGATCCGGGCCGGGATGTCGGCGCGCGGCACGATGGCATGCACCTGAAGCACTTCCGCAAGCGCCGCACCCACCGTCATGCGTGGGTTGAGCGAGGCGAACGGGTCCTGGAACACCATCTGCACCGCGCGGTTGAAGCGCCGGCGGGTGGGGCCTTCGAGGGTTGCGATGTCGGCGCCCTCGTAGCTGACCGTGCCGGCGTCGAGGTCAAGCAGCCGCACCAGGCAGCGCGCCAAAGTGGATTTGCCGCAGCCGCTTTCGCCGACCACACCCAAGGTCTCGCCCGCGCCGATCGAAAGGCTCACACCCGACAGCGCGTGCACCACCGGTCGCGGGCGACGCAGGATCATGTCGATCAGCCCGCGGCCGCCGAGGAAACGACGCTCGACTCCGTCCGCGCGCAGCAGCTCCGTCATAGCCGGTCTCGCGCGTAGCAGGCGCTGGTGCGGTCGCCTTCGACCAACAGCACAGGCCGTTCGACCCCGCAGCGCGGTTCAGTCACGGTGCAACGCGGCGTGAAGGCGCAACCGGGCGACGGTGCGTCGAGACGCGGGGCCATGCCGGGGATCGGCACCAGGCGGGCGTGCTCGTCGAAATCTTCACCGGTGTTCTCGCTCGGCATGGCGCGCAGCAGAGCCTGTGTGTAGGCGTGGTGGGGCTTTCGGAACACGTCGCGCACCGTGCCCGTCTCGCAGATACGCCCGGCATACATCACCGCCACCCGGTCGCAGGTTTCGGCGACAACGCCGAGGTCGTGTGTGACCAGCAGCAGCGCCATGCCGAGCTCGTCCTTGAGGCGCAGCAACAGGCGCAGGATCTGGTCCTGGATGGTCACGTCCAGTGCCGTGGTCGGCTCGTCCGCCAGCAGCAGCTGCGGGTTGGCGGCGAGAGCGATGGCGATCATGGCGCGCTGGCGCATGCCGCCGGAGAATTCATGGGCGAACTGGCCGAGCCGCGCCGCGCCGGCGGCAATGCCCACCTGGTCGAGCAGTTCCAACGCGCGGCGGCGGCGGGCCTTGGCGTCCAGATCGGTATGGGCGACCAGCACCTCGTCGATCTGCAGACCGATCGACAGCACCGGGTTGAGGGCTGCCATCGGCTCCTGGAACACCATGCCGATCTGGCCGCCGCGGATCTGCTCCATGGCGGGTTCCGACAAAGTGAGCAGTTCCTGGCCGCGCCAGCGCACCTGGCCGGTGGTATCGGCGTGGGAATGCAGCAGGCGTGCGATCGCCCGAAGGGTCACGGATTTGCCGGAGCCGCTTTCGCCGACGAGGCCCACGACCTCCCCAGGCCCGACATCGAGATCGACGCCATCAACCGCCCACACCAGCCCGCGGCCGGTGTGGAACACCACACGCAGATCCCGCACCGTCAAGCTCATCGCTTGACGTCCAGCAGATTGGCCAATCCGTCGCCGACCAGCGAAAAGCCGAGGCCTGCGGCGACGATGGCGATGCCGGGGCCGAGGCTGATCCAGGGCGCCGTGGTAAAGAAGTTCTTGCCATCCGCGATCAGCACGCCCCATTCGGCCTCCGGCGGCTGGGCGCCCAGGCCGAGATAGCCGAGCGAGGAGCCGAGCAGCAGCACCAGCGCCATGTCCGTCACGGCATAGACCAGCACCGGTCGCAGCGAGTTGGGCAGCACGTGGCGCCACACGATGCGCCAGGTCGAGAAGCCCAGCACGCGGCCGGCCGCCACATAGTCCTGTCCGCGCTGCACCCTCACCTCGCCGCGCATCAGCCGCATGTAGGAAACCCAGCCGACGCAGGCGACCGCGATATACATGTTGGTCAGCCCCGGGCCGAGCACAGCAACGATTGCGATGATCAGCACCAGGAACGGAAAGGTCACAACGAGATCGGCCAGCCTGCCGAACAGCACATCGGCCAAGCCGCCGAACCAGCCGACCGTCAGGCCGATCAGCGAGCCGATCAGCAGCGGCCCGATCATCGCGAAGAAGGCGATCTGGAGGTCGACGCGTGAGGCGGAGATGATGCGGCTCAGCATGTCGCGGCCGAACTGGTCCGTGCCCAACAGATGCGCCGCTGAGGGCGGTGCGATCAGCGCTTCGTAGTCAAACGCCAACGGATCCATCGGCGCGATCCAGTCGGGGAACGCGGCAAAGGCGAGCATGAGGCCGAGCAGCAGGCAGCCGAATCCCAGAGCAAGCCTGCCTCTCATCGGCCGACCCGCGGGTCCAACGCCATTTGCACGATGTCGGTCAGCAGGAAGGCGAGCGAGACCAGCACCGCCAGTGCCAGGGTAAGCGCCTGAATGACCGGGTAGTCGCGGGCGAAGATGCTGTCGACCATGAGCCGCCCGACGCCGGGCACGGCGAACACGCTCTCGGTGATGACGGCGCCGCCAAGCAGCGAGCCGACGTTAAGGCCGATCAGCGACACGGTGGCGATCAGCGCATTGCGCAGCACGTGGCGAAACAGGATGAGTCGCTGGCGGATACCCTTGGCGCGAGCAAAATCGACGAATTCCGCGTTGAGCACCGACAGGATCGCTCCCCGCAAGCTGCGCATCAACACGGCCGCGAAACTAAACGCCAGAGTCAGCGCCGGCAGGAACAGATGCCATAGATGTTCGAGCACGGTGTCGCCGTAACCGCCCACCGGAAACAAGCCGAGCCAAGCAGCGAACACCGTCAGCAGCAACAGCCCCACATAGAAAATCGGCGTCGACAGCCCGACTTGAAATACGCCGCGAATGATCAAGTCCGGCCAACGATCGGCTTGCAAGGCCGCCACGAAGGCCAGCGGCACAGCAAGCACCAGTGCGATCACCATGGACAGGCCGGTAAGGGTCAAGGTGGCCGGCAGCCGATCGGCGATCAGCTGGGTGACGGGAATATGATAGGCGATGCTGTCGCCGAACCGTCCCTGCACGGCTCCTCCAAGGAACTGTAGGAGTTGCACCGGGATCGACTGATCGAGCCCAAGCTGGGCCGTCAGCCGATCGACGGTCGCATCGGTCGCGCGGTCGCCTAGCATGGCCGATACCGGATCTCCCGGTAGCAGCCGCGCCAGCACGAACACCATCACTCCGATAAGGATAAAGGTCGGGATTATCTGGGCCAACCGGCCCAGCAACCAAGCACCACGGTTCAAGACGCGTTACTTTGTCAGGAACGCCCCTTCGAACAGATTATTGCCGAGTGGGATCTGCACGAAACCCATGGCATTCTTGCGGAACGCCACCGGATAGGGGGTTTCATAGAGGAACAGGATCGGCGCCGCATCGGCGTAGATCTCCTGGATCTGCTTGTACTCCGAAGCGCGCTTGACCGGATCGACTTCCTGCTGACTGGCGTCGAACAATCCGTCGACCTTCTTGTCCTGCCAACCGGAATGCAAGCTGGCGATGTTCGGGAAATAGGCGAAGTAGCTGGTGATCTCGTTCGGGTCCGAGATGTCGTTGGTCCAGCCCGACACACGCATCGAGAAGTCGCCGGCGCGGTAGCGCTTGGTCAGAGTGGGGTTGTCGAGTTGCTCGATCTTGAGCTTCACGCCGATCGCCGACCACATCTGCTGAACCGTGGTGAGGATGTTGGTGCTGTCGGCATTGCCGGCCACCGTCATGCAAGACACCTCAAAGCCTTTAGCAAAGCTGGACTCGGCCAGCAGCTTCTTTGCCTTGGCAACGTCCGCTTTGTAGAGATCGCTCTTGCCGACATGCAATGGCGTGGTCTTGCTCATGAACGAGGTCATGGGAATACCCAAGCCTTGCGTCACGATGGCAATCACCGCGTCCTTGTTGACGGCGTAGTTCAGCGCCTGGCGCACCTTCACATCCGACAAAGGATTGGCGCTGCCGTCGGTAAGCTTTGGGCGAACGTTGAAGGTGAGGAAGTTCACCTTGGTCGAAGGCCACAGCTCCATGCGCAGATTGGTGTCGGCCTTCAGTTCCTTGACCCGGCTGAAGGGCACGAACTCGGTGCCATGCAGCTCGCCTGCCTTCAATTTCAGCAGGCGCGTGTTGTCATCGGGAATAATCTGGAATTCGAGCTCGTCGAGATAAGGCAACGGCTTCCCGTCCGTGCCCTTCTTCCAGTAATGCGGATTGCGTACCAGGCGCATGGACACGCCGAGCTTCCAGTCGGCCAGCAGGAACGGCCCGGTGCCGATTGGCTTGAGGCTATAAACCTTGGACTTTGCCTCATCCGTGTCCCCAGGGGCTGCTTCGAACAACGCCTGCGGCATGATGCCGGTATTGAAGGTGGCAAGCGCTGCCAGCAGCGACGGGTCAGCATGCTTGAGCTTCAGCACAACCGAAGTTGGGCTCGCGATCTCGACCGAGTCGATGGAAGCAACGAGGTCCGGCCACGGGCCGTTCTTTGGGTTGCGACAGCGATCGAGCGACCACTTCACGTCACTCGCCTGCATCGGCGTTCCGTTAGCGAATTTCACATCGGGGCGCAGTGTCAGTGTGATGGTCTTGCCGGCGTCCGAAAGCGCCCATTTGGTCGCAAGCCCGGGCTGCAGGCCAAGCCCGTCGTCGGTTGGCGACAGCAACGTGTCGTAGAGATTATTCATCACCCAGATGTCGACATTGGCGTCGGTCAGTACGGGGTCGAGGAACAGGCTGTCGGCGTAGCGGCCATAGATCATCTTGCCGCCGCGAACCGGTGCAATGGCCGCGGCATGCGCCGAGCCGGGCAGCCCAAGTGCGGGAACGGCGGCAAAGCTCGCGCCCAGGGCCATGGTCGCGCGTCGGGTAAGCCCACTCGTCTTGGTCATGTGTTCCTCGATTTCTGGATGGGTGCCATGCGACAGTGGTCTGTCGATCTACGCAAACGTGCTTGGGGAACGCGCCTCTGTCAACGCTCTCCACACAGCTTCCGGGGTTGCCGGCATATCGATATGGCGAACACCGCGATCCGCCATGGCGTCGATCAGCGCATTGATGACGGCGGGACAGGCGCCGGCGGCCCCGGCCTCCCCACACCCCTTTACCCCGAGCGGGTTCGCAGGCGATGGAGTCGGGCGCGTGTGCAGAACCAGCTCCGGCAGATCGTCGGCGCGCGGGATCTGGTAGTCCATGAACGACCCGGTCAGCACCTGGCCGTCCGCGTCGTGCACCACCCGCTCACAGAACGCCTGGCCGATGCCCTGGGCCACACCGCCCTGTAGCTGGCCCTGCAGCAGCATCGGGTTCAGCACCAGGCCGAAATCATGAACCATGGTGTAGCTGGCGAGCGACCACAGGCCGGTCTCCGGGTCCACTTCAACCTCGGCGATGTGGCAGCCGTTCGGGAAGGTGTGGTTGGCGGGCTGGTAGAAGCCACTGCCTTCCAGCACGCCCTGCACGCGGGACGCGACGTCGCCCCACCCGATGGCGCGGTCGGTGCCAACCACGCGGAAGGCGCCGTCGTCGAACTCCACGTCGACGACGGCGACTTCGAGGGCGTCGGCGGCCAGCGGTATGGCGCGTTGGATGAGGTTGGTTGCGGCGGCGGCAACGGCGGCACCGCCAAGGCCGATCGAGGCCGATCCGCCTGTGCCGTGGCCGGAGGGAATGCGATCGGTGTCGCCCTGCAGTACATCGATATCGGCGGGATCGATGCCGAGCTGGATGGCGACGAGCTGGGCGAAGGCGGTCTCGTGGCCCTGGCCGTTCGACATGGTGCCGGTCAGCGCGGTGATCCGTCCGTCTGGCCGCAGTTCCACCCAGCCGTGTTCGGACCAGGCACCGGCGACCCGTTCGCAGTATTGCGCGACGCCGATGCCGCGCAGCAGGCCGTGCTGCTTGGCGATCGCCCGACGGGCGGGAAACCCGGCCATATCAGCCTTGCCGGTGGCGGCCTCGAGCATGCCCGGGAAATCCCCACTGTCGTAGCGCAGGCCGAGCGCCGTGGTCAGCGGCCAGGCATCGGGGGTCAGCAGGTTCTGGCGACGCAGCTCCACTGGCGTGCGCCCGAGCACCCGCGCCGCCTCGTCGACCAGGCGTTCGAGCAAATAGATGCCCTCGGGGCGACCGGCGCCGCGATACACCTCGGTGGGCGCCGTGTTGGTGAACACGCCGGTGACGGCGACATGGATGCAGGGGAGCCTGTAGACGCCGGCCAGCACGGGGGTGTTGGAGGTCGGCGAAAGCTGCCCCTTGGGGGCGAGGTAGGCGCCAATTGCGGCCGTGGTGCGCACGCGCAGGCCCAGGAAATTGCCGTCGGCGTCGAGCGCCAGTTCACCCACCGACACGTTGTCACGCGCTTGGTAGTCAGACAGGAAACCGTCGCTGCGGCCGCCGATCCACGCGACGGGACGTCCGAGACGACGGGCCAGCCATATCACCAGCGCCTGCTCGCCGTATGGCGAGTTCTTGATGCCGAAACTGCCTCCGACATCGGCGACCAGCACGCGCAAATCGGTTTTTTCCAGATGCAATATGTCGGACGCGACCGCATCGCGCAGAAAATGCGGCATTTGCGTTCCAGTCTGCAGCGTGGCGCGGCCGTCTGTGACCGAGCCGATGGCACCGCGCGTTTCCAGACTGGCGACATGGATGCGGTTGTTGATCAGGTGCACCTGCGCCACATGCGTGGCCTTGGCAAACGCCGCTTGGACCGCGGCCCCGTCGCCGGCCTGCCAGTTGAAACAGACGTTGTCCGGGGCTTCCTCCCACACCGCAGGCCCGCCCTCGGCGGCCGCGGTATCCGTCACGGCGGGCAGGGTTTCGTAGTCGACCAAAATCAGCTCGACGGCATCGAGGGCCTGATCCAGAGTCTCGGCCACGACCATCGCGACGCTGTCACCGACGAAGCGCACGCGTTCCAGCGCCAGGATCGGATGGTGCGGCTGGAACGCGAAGCCCTGGTCATCCGGCGTGCCCGGCAGGCGCAGCAAGGGCGAGCCGGACGGGATCCCGCCGAGCCCAGCCGCCGCCACGTCGGCGCCGGTCACAACAGTTATGACACCGGGTGACGCCAGAGCCTGGGCAATATCGATGCCCATGATCGTTGCATGAGCGTGCGGGCTGCGCAGCATCACCGCGTGCAGGGCACCGGGCGGCACGAGATCGGCGGTATAGCGCCCCTGCCCCGTCAGCAGTCGTGGATCCTCGCGCCGGCGCACCGGCTGGCCGAATGAATTGGCGCCCATTGCTTCAGCCTGCTCCTTGCTTACACTTCATTTTCGAATCGGAGGATGCCAAAGTGACCGCCGCATGACCATCCCCCTCCTGACCGCCGCGGCGTTGACGGTCGATCTTGGAACCCGGAATCCGGTGCGCATTCTTGACGGGATTTCGTTCGAACTTCAGGCTGGCCGCACGCTTGGCGTGGTTGGCGAAAGCGGCTGTGGCAAGTCGATGACGGCGCTGGCGCTGATCGGCTTGGTGCCGGAGCCGCATCGGATCGGTGGATCGCTGCGGCTGGGCGATGTGGAGCTGAACACACTCGACGCCGAGCGAAGGCGCCTGCTGCGCGGCAAGCGGGTGGCGATGATCTTTCAGGAGCCAATGACCGCGCTCAATCCGGTGGTGTCGGTCGGCCAGCAGATCGCCGAGATGCTGGAGGTGCACGAGGCTGCGTCCACCTCCGAAGCCCGCAGGCGCGCGATAGCTTTGCTCGGACAGGTCGGCATCGCAGCACCCGGCGAACGGGCACCGGCGTTCCCGCACCAGCTTTCGGGCGGCATGCGCCAGCGGGTGATGATCGCCATGGCAATCGCCTGCCGGCCGCAGATCCTGATTGCCGACGAACCCACCACCGCGCTGGACGTGTCGGTGCAGGCGCAGATCCTCGATCTGCTGCTGGAACTGCAACGACGCGAAGGGATGGCGATGCTATTCATCAGCCACAACCTTGGCGTAATCAGCGAAGTCTCCGACGAGATCATGGTGATGTATGCCGGGCGCATCGCCGAGCAGGGGCCGGCAGCGGAGGTGCTGGCGCGGCCGACGCATCCCTATACACGGGGCCTGATCACGACCATGCCGGATATCCGGCACCGCCAGCGGCTGCTGCCGGTGATCCCCGGCGCGGTGCCGGACCCGCGCCATCGCGGCCAGGGCTGCAGCTTCGCCGCTCGCTGTGCGGAGGCCGAGGATATCTGCAGCGAGGCCGTGCCTGCCCTGCGCGGCCATCTGCACCGCGCAGCCTGCGTGCACGCGTGAGTCCCATCATCGAAACCCGTGATCTGACCGTGCAGTTTGCCACCGGAGGCGGAATGTTCCGGCCGGCTCGTAAAGTGCAGGCCGTCAGTCAGGTGTCGCTGTCGCTTGCCGCCGGCGAGACCCTCGCCCTGGTCGGCGAAAGCGGGTCCGGCAAAACGACATTCGCGCGCGCCATGCTGGGCCTGACCGCGATCACCGGCGGCAGCGTTGCCTATGACGGGATCGAGGTCACGCGCATGAGCCCAACCGAGCGCCGGCGCATGCGCCGCGAGGTGCAGGTTGTGTTCCAGGACCCGTTCGGCTCGCTCGACCCGCGGCTGACGGTGGGTGCCATCATCGCCGAGCCGTTACACATCCACCGCATCGGCAGCCGGCCAAACCGCGAGGCCAGGATTGCGGAATTGCTCGACCTCGTCGGCCTGCCGCGAACGGCGCGCGACCGCTACCCGCACCAGTTCTCCGGTGGACAGCGCCAGCGCATCGCTATCGCCCGCGCGCTGGCGCCGGCGCCGCGGGTGATCATCGCGGACGAGCCGCTTTCGGCGCTGGATGTTTCGATCCAGAGCCAGATTCTCAACCTGTTCGTGGAGCTGCGCGAGCGGACCGGGATTTCCTGTTTCCTGATCAGCCACGATCTCGCCGCCGTGCATCATCTGGCAGACCGGGTGGCCGCACTCTACCTCGGACGTGTCGTGGAGATCGCGCCGCGCGACGCATTGTATCGTGCGCCCGCGCATCCCTACACACGTGCGCTGCTCGAGTCGGTGCCCCGCATCGGTTTCGGCAAGCGCCAGCCCGGGCACGCGCTCGGCGGCGAGATCCCAAGCCCGTTGGCGCCGCCCTCCGGATGCCACTTCCATCCGCGCTGCTCCCGTGCGACAGCGCTCTGCACCGAGGTCGCGCCAGAGCTTGGCCGTATCGCCGAGGGGCATGACGTAGCCTGCCATCATCCGTTTGTACCAATCACAGAATGATACGCTTCCTCGCTACCCGCACGCTCGGCGCCATCATCACGCTGTTCGCCAAATCCTTCATCATCTTTGCCCTGATCGGGCTGATGCCAGGCGATCCGCTCGACCTGCTGGCTCAGGCCAATCCGGATGCAACGCCCGAGAGCATCGCCACCTTGCGCAGCATCTACAGCGTCGACCAGCCGCTGCCCGATCGCTACGTCGCCTGGTTGCAGGCGGCTCTGCATGGAGATTTCGGTTTCTCGCGTATCCAGCATCGCCCCGTGCTCGACATCGTGGTCCCAGCGCTTGGCAACACGCTTGTGCTCACCGGGATCGCCTTCGTGATCAGCACCATCATTGCCGTGTTCCTCGGCACCATTGCTGCAACGCGCAAAGGCAGCTGGATCGACCGTGCCATCAACTTGCTGGCCTACGCCGGCATATCGGTGCCGAGCTTCTGGCTCTCGCTCGTGCTGATCTACATCTTTGCGGTGAAGCTCGGTTGGCTGCCGGCCGGCGGCATGCCTCATGTCGGTGATGGCGCGCAATCCTGGGCCAGCCATCTGTTGTTGCCGGTGGCAGCGTTGGTGATGGTCGAAATCGGTGGCCTGACCCGCTACGCGCGTTCGGCGATGCTGGAGGTGCTCGGCCAAGACTACATCCGCACCGCCCGCGCAAAGGGCATCGCCAATGGCCGCATGCTGCTGCGCCATGCGCTGCGCAATGCGATGATCCCTGTCATCACCATCATCGCGTTGGGCTTCGGCCATCTGTTCTCCGGTGCCCTGCTGGTCGAGAACATTTTCGCCTGGCGCGGCATGGGACGGCTGATTCTGGAGGCGATCATGGGCAACGACTATAACCTCGCCCTGGTGTGCCTGTTGTTCACCACGGCGATGATCCTGGTTGCCAGCATTCTGGCCGACCTTGCCTACACCTGGCTTGATCCGCGTATTTCGCTGGGCGGCCGGCGCCGATGAGCGAGATCGCCCTCGAACCGGCCATCTCCGTGTGGACGCTGCGCTGGCGCAGGCTCGCGCGAGACCGTGCGGCATTGCTGGGCCTTGCCGTGCTGATCCTGTTGATCGCGCTGTGCGTGGCAGCACCGCTGTTCGAACGCACACTGGGCGTCAGCGCCACCGACACCGATCTGTTCACCCGTTTCAGCCCGCCCGGAGACGGCCACTGGCTCGGCGCCGACGATGCCGGGCGCGACGAATTCACCCGCCTCCTACAAGGCGGCCAGATTTCGCTGTCGATCGGCCTGCTCGGGGCACTCGGTTCCAGCCTGCTCGGAACACTCATCGGAGCCGTGGCCGGCTATGCCCGCGGCAAGACCGACATGGTGCTGATGCGCATCACCGATGGCATCATTTCTCTGCCGGTCCTGCCGCTGCTGATCATTCTGGCAGCACTCGACCTGTCCAAGCTCGGCTTCAGCCAGGACTTCATCCGCTCCGGTGCCGCCGGCTACTGGCGCATCGTGCTGATCGTGACGCTGCTGGGCTGGACCGGCGTGGCACGCCTGGTGCGCGCCAGCACACTCGCGCTGGCCGAACGCGAATTCGTGCTCGCCGCCCGCGCGCAGGGCGCTTCGGCCTGGTGGATCCTGTCGGTGCATATCCTGCCCAACGCCATCTCGCCGGTCATTGTCGCCACCACGCTCGCCATGGGCCGGGTGATCCTGACCGAGTCGGCGCTGAGCTTTCTCGGCGTCGGCATCCAGCCGCCGCAGACGAGCTGGGGCAGCATGCTAACCAACGCGCAGGAGCTGATCGGCAACGCGCCGGAGCTGGCACTTTACCCTGGCCTGCTGATCCTGGTCACGGTCATCGCCATAAACTTCGTCGGCGACGGCCTGCAGGCCGCATTCGATCCGCGCACCGACTCTCGCTGACGAGCAATTTTATCGCACGGATGGTTCAACCTCGGGCGATATTGCTCTACTCCAGCCGGAACGCATCCGCGACCCGTCGGACCACGCCGGTCGCGTCGACCACGATGACGTCGAAGCGTACGCCTTCGCGGCCCCACTCCGGATGCTCGCCCAACAGGATCTCTCCCGCGCCGATCAGCCGCGCGCGCTGACGGGCCGACAGGGCCGCCACCGCGCTGGACATCGTCGGACGATGCTTCACCTCGATGATCGCCAGCAGCCCGGCGCGCTCCGCCACCACATCGATTTCGCCGGCCGCCGTCCGCAAACGTTGTCCGAGCACCGTCCAGCCGTCCGCCACCAAGGCCGCACAGGCCGCCGCCTCAGCGCGCAGACCGCTGGAATGGGACGATCTTCCTCGTCTGACCTTCGGGTCCGGCAGTGCGTTACGCATCGTTATCCATCATGGGTCCCGTAACGTTGCCTGACCTGCTAACAGTTTCCAAGCCCACATTGTGCTGGCAGCCTCACGCGCCACCGGAGTTCGCCCCATGCGCCTGCTGATCGTGCTTGTTATGTTCGCTTTTGCGGCCCCGGCCGCGCAAGCCCAGGCGCCTGCCAAACACCACATGATCGTGGCGGCCCATCCGTTGGCAGCGCAGGCCGGCCTGTCGGTCCTGCGCGATGGCGGCAGCGCCGCGGATGCCGTCATCGCGGCGCAGATGGTGCTGGCGCTGGTCGAACCGCAATCCTCCGGCCTCGGTGGCGGTGCCCTGGCGCTGTCTTTCACCGCCGCCGACCGCAGCGTGGAAGCCTGGGACGGGCGCGAAACGGCACCAGCCGCAGCCAGCCCCGACCTGTTCCTCGGCCGCGACGGCAAGCCGCTGGACTATATGGATGCCAGCCTGGGCGGCCGCGCGGTCGGCGTGCCCGGCACTTTGCGCATGCTGGAAGCGCTGCACCGAGCCCATGGCAAACTGCCGTGGGACCGGTTGTTCGTTTACGCGATCCGCCTGGCCGAAGGCGGCTTTCCAGTCTCCGCCCGGCTCTCCGCCTCCATCGCGGCTGACGCCGATCACCTGAAGAGGCAGCCCGAGGCGCGGGCCTATTTCTTCAAGCCGGATGGCACGCCGCTGCAGCCTGGCCGCTCGCTGGTCAACAAACGGCTCGCGGAAACACTGCGGGCGATCGCCATCGGCGGTGCCGACGCCCTGTATGTCGGCCCGATCGCCGCCGAGATCGCGACCACCGTGCGCGCCGATCCCAATGCCGGCCTGCTCACGGCCGACGACATGGCCGCCTACACCGCCCGCCGCCGCGAACCGGTATGCGGTGGTTACCGTGGCAACCGCGTTTGTGGCATGGGCCCGCCATCGTCGGGCGGAGTCGGCGTGCTGCAGATCCTGGGCCTGTTGCAGCACTTCAATGTGGCGGCGATGGGCCCCGACACGGTCGACAGCACGCAGTTGTTGATCGAGGCGGAAAAGCTCGCCTACGCCGACCGCGCGCTTTATCTCGCCGACAGCGATTTCCTGCCCGTGCCGATTCGCGGCCTGCTCGACCCCGCCTATCTCACCGTGCGGGCCCAGCTCATCGACCTCGACCACGCCAACCCGCAACCGCGGGCAGGCAACCCAGACTGGCGCGATCCCGGCCTGGCACCGGCACCTTGGAAACCGGAGCACGGCACCAGCCAGATTGCCGCGGTCGACGACTCCGGCAATGCAGTGACCATGACCACCACCGTGCAGGACCCCTTCGGATCGCGTCTGATGGTGCGCGGCTTCCTGCTCAACGACGAGCTGAACGACTTTTCCTTCGTGCCGGAAATCGAAGGCCGCCGCGTCGCCAACCGGGTCGAAGGCGGCAAACGGCCGCGTAGCGCGATGTCGCCCACCCTAGTGTTTGGCCCCGATGGCAGACTGCGGCTGGTCGCGGGTTCACAAGGGGGCGGTCGCATCATCGGTTTCGTCGCGCAGTCACTGATGCGCATGATCGATTTCGAAATGACACCCGCGGCCGCCCTCGCCGCCCCCCATATGCAGACCACGGGCACTGTCACCGAGCTCGAGGCCGGCACCGCGGCGGCGGGCCTGGCAGATGGGTTGAAGGCGCGCGGCCAGGTGCTGCGGATCAGCGAAATAGATTCCGGCCAGCAGGCCATCGCGATCACGCGCAACGGCCTACTCGGCGGCGCCGACCCCAGGCGCGAGGGCGTAGCACTCGGGGATTGATCTCGCGTTATTCTGCCATGAGGTCGCGTGACCCGTTCCCTGAGGCGTGACGGCGTTAGACCGGGGTGTTTTTTGATAGGCGAAATCACCCCGGTCTCGAGCAATATCGCCTGAGGTTGAACCAACCGCGCGATATTGCCCTGGGAGCTTGATCGCTTCTGGGAGGCGAAGCGTTCAAGCCCTAGTCATTTGTTTTAATGAGAAATTTTATCGCGCGGTTGGTTCGACCTCAGACGATATTGCTCTCATCCTCGATCTGTGTGGCACTCTCTATCGCAGTGGCCGCCGCGGCCTCGGCGGCGGCGACCGCTGCTTCGAGGTGCAGAATGCGGATGGCATTCTGGTGGAACAGCTTTTCCACAACGCCGGGCCGGAAGCCCGCCATCTCCCTTTCGTCGCAGCACTGCCCGGCGCTCCAGCCCGGGTAGTCGGAGCCGAACAGCACTTTGTCCTGCAGCCTGCGGTCCATTTCATGCTTCAACGCGGCCGGAATGTATTTCGGTCCCCAGCCGGAGATGTCGATCGAGACATTGCCCTTGTGCAGGGCGACCGCGATCAATTCCTCCGTCCAAGGCCAGCCGGGGTGGGCTGCGACGATGTTGAGGCGGGGGAAGTCGGCTGCGACATTGTCAATGTTGGGGATGGGCCTTCCGTGGCTGAGCTTGAAGCCAAGTCCGCCCGGCTCGCCGGCTCCGATGGCCGTGGTGCCGCAATGGATCAGCACCGGTGCGCCAAGCGACTGCAACAGGTCCCAAATCGGGTAGAACTACCGGTCGGCTGGCGAGAAACCCTGCACCGGGGGCTGATATTTCACGCCGAGCAGACCGAGCCCGGTGATGGCGTGCTCGATTTCCTTGAGCCCCTTGCGGCCGCGCCACGGTTCGACCATCGCCCAGCCCGGCAGGAACACGTCTGGATAGGCCCGGGTCAGCGCCGCCAGTTGTTCATTGGTGTAGCGGCCGCCGCCCGCACCGTGCTCGGCATCCCAGGCGAACGGTAGGGCCAGCACATCGTCACGCCGGAAATCCTCGGCAATCTGCTGATCGGGGCGGGCGGCGAATTTGTCGCCGAACATCCGCTGTGCCGCCGGCATGAACGGCAGGCTCGCCTCGGCATAGGCATCGCTCATGGGATGGACTTGGACGTCGATCGCGCGCATCGGGCGGCTTCCGGAGGAAGGATCAGCACGTTTGTGCCGCAACCAACCCTGGCAGGGAAGCCGTCCAACTGTCCCGCAGCGCCGGCGCGATCTCGGCCTGCGCAATCAGCACCAGACGCGAGCTGCGTTGCCCCTCTCCTTCGGCTTCCGGCCAGGAGGCCAGTTCCACCGGTGGATGCAGCACATGGTGCACGCCCTGCAGCACCAAAGGTCCGCGCAACCCGGCCACGTCCATCAGCCCCTTGAGACGCAGCAAATCGTCGCCGTGGCGGAGGCGGATGGCACGCAGCCAGGCTTCCAGCGGCGGCCAGGCCAGTGGTCAGTCGGCGGTCACGGCGACCGCAAGGATCTGACCGTTGTGCGAAGCCTCTCCCGCATCGGCGAATCGCGGGCTGACGCGTGGCATTTCGGGTTCGACGCTCGCAAGGTCCAGAAAGCTCGGCGGCAACATCAAGGCTGGGTCCAAACCACCCATTACCGCATGCAGGATCGGCGCGACCGGGTTGAGACGGCGGAGCAGCGCTTCAACCGCATCGATTTGCGCCGGTGTTGCGAGATCGGTCTTGGTCAGAACCAGACAGTCGGCCAGCCCGACCTGCTTGCGCGCCTCCGCGAGCCGGGCCAACTGGCCGGCGGCATGCACCACGTCAACCGTCGTCACCACCGCCTCAAGCCGCAAGGCGCGCGACATGATCGGGTTGCGCAGGATGGCCTGCATGATCGGGGCCGGATCGGCGACCCCGGAGGGCTGGATCAGCAAACGGCTGAAACGGCTCACCTGCCCATCGCCGCGGCGGCTGAACAGCCGCATCACCGCAGTCTCAAGATCGCCTGCGAGATTGCAGCACAGGCAGCTGTTGGCGAGAACCAGCGTGCGGTCGTCGCCATGAGCGATCAGCGCCTAGTCGATCGGGATTTCGCCGAATTCATTCACGGCCACAGCCGTGTCTGCCATCCGCGGGTCGCGTAGCATGGCGTTCACCAGCGTTGTTTTGCCGCTGCCGAGGCATCCCGCCAGGAGAACGACGGGCAGTCGCCCGCTATAGTCCGATTGTGACATGACCCTGCGCTGCAACATCACCTGACCCCCTGTTCCCGCCACCATATGCAGGGGTCGGACGGAGTTACGCCAGACGGTCGGTCGGGCCGCCAATGCCCGATGTTTTGCCACCGGTCTTCTGGTTGCGTTTCACTGACAGCAGGTTCCAGACCAGAAAACCGCCCACGATGATGAATATTGGTGCCTTACAAAGTAAAGGCGCCCCATACACGCGGGGCGCCCTGTTGCCATGGTTCCAGCGATCAGCTGCTCGTGTAGCTTTTCTGGCCGGATTTCACCTGCACTGCAAACAAACTATCCCTGGGACTGACTTTGCGATTGCCCCTCCGCCAGCGGCCGCCAGTCGCGGAAGAATGCGGTGCCGATCTCGGCCGCCAGCAGGATCAGGTCACGCTGCACGCCGTCGAGGAAATGGTGCAGACCGTCGGTGATGATCGTGTTGATGGGCCGGCCGATCAGGCCCGCGCGCAACTCCTCCACCCGTTCCAGCGCCGCCACGGTGCCGTGCAGCCCGTAGCGGCTGCGCAATTGGCCGAGGTGGTATTCGATCTGTTCCACGCACAGCGCGACGCTGCGCGGAAACGAGGTGTCGCGCAGCAGGAATCCGACCACATCGACCGGCTCGAACCCCGGCGGCGCCACCCTGCGGAAGGCGTGATAACCGGCCACCGCCCGCAGCACGCCACCCCATTGGGTGAGTTCGGCCAGCTTGCGTTCGGCAGCCTCGCCGGGGACCAGCAGGTGGTAGCGGATATCGAGCAGCCGCGTGGTCTGGTCGGCGCGTTCGATCAAACGCCCGAGTTGGTAGAAATCCCAGCCCTGGTCGCGGTAGAACGTGCCCTCGGTGATCCCCGTGTGCGCCTGCACGCCTTCCTTGATCCGTCCGCACAGGCGCGACAGCCGGTCGCCGTGCAGCTCGTCCTCCTGGATGCTCAGCATGTCCCGGTGAAAAACGTTCATCTGCATCCACATCTCCGTGGAGATCAGCGGACGCAAGGTACGGGCGTTGGTGCGCGCGGCTTCAAGGCTTGCGGGAATGCCGGTCGGATTGTCGCGGTCCAGCAGATAGAAGCGCTTCACGTTGTCGGCAGTGGGCGGCAGGCCGCCTTTGGCAAACCCCTCCTCGTCGGCGTTGATGCGGATCATGGCAAACCACGACTCGGCCTCTCGCCCGGGACTTTCAAAGTTCTGGGTGACGTCGATCAGCCGCGCCAGGTTCTCCACGCGTTCGAGATAACGACCCATCCAGAACAGGCTCTCGGCGTAGCGAGCCAGCAGCGTGTTGCGCTTCATGGTGCCATCTCCCCTTCCTCGAGCACCCAGGTGTCCTTGGAGCCGCCGCCTTGAGAGGAGTTTACAATAAGACTGCCCTCCTTCATGGCCACGCGCGACAGGCCGCCCGGTAGCACCCAGGTGTCGCGCCCGGTCACGGCAAAGGGACGCAGGTCGAGATGGCGGGGACGGATGCCGGCCTCCGTCAGCGTCGGCGCCACGGACAGGCTGATCACCGGTTGGCTGATCCAGTTGGACGGGTCGGCCACCAGCGCCACCCGCGCTGCCTCGATTTCGGCCAACGTGGCTCGCGGGCCGATAGTGATGCCGTAGCCGCCCGATTCGCCGACCGGCTTGACCACGAGCTGGTCGAGATTGGCCAACGTATAGGCAAGGCCGTCCTTCTCGCGGCAGATATTGGTCTGCACGTTGGGCAGTATGGCGTCCTCGCCAAGGTAGTATTTGATGATGCGCGGCATGTACGCATAGATCGCCTTGTCGTCGGCAACCCCGGTGCCGACGGCGTTGGCCAGCGTGACATTGCCGCGCCGCCAGGCGCCGATCAGGCCGGGCACACCCAATAGGCTGTCTGGGCGGAATACGGTCGGATCGAGAAAGTCGTCACCAATGCGGCGATAGATTGTGTGCACGGGGCGCTTGCCCGCTGTGGTGCGCATCCACACCCGATCGTTTTCGACGAACAGATCGGCGCCCTCGACCAGCGGCACGCCCATTTCGCGCGACAGGAACACGTGTTCGAAATAGGCCGAGTTATAGATGCCGGGGCTGAGCAGCACGACCTGCGGCTCCTCCACCCCGACGGGTGCGATCTCGCACATGGCGGACAACAGACGCCGTCCGTAGTCGTCGACCGGGCGGATGCGCATGCCGGCGAGAATATCCGGGAACGCACGCTGCATGAGGTGTCGGTTCTCCACCACATACGAGACGCCGGAGGGCGTGCGCGCATTGTCTTCCAGCACCAGAAAGTTTCCATGCTCGTCTCGCACCACATCGGTGCCGCAAATATGGACATAGGTGCCGAACCGGACCGGAAAACCTTCCATCTCCGGCCGGTAGTTGGCGTTGCCATAGACGAGATCCGCCGGCACGACACCGTCATTGGTGATGTGGCGCTCGTGGTAGATGTCGTGCAGGAACAGGTTGAGGGCGGCCACACGCTGCTTCACCCCGGCCTCGAGCTGGCGCCATTCGGCGGCCGTCAAAATCCGGGGAATGCAGTCGAACGGCAGGATGCGGTCGATAGCGGTGGCATCGGAATAGACGGTGAAGGTGATGCCGAGATTGATCAGGTCGTTCTCCGCCGCCGACGCGCGCGCGCGAAGTGCATCGAGTCCGATGGCGCCGATCCTGGCCCGCACGATGGCAGCGGCCCCGCCATCGCCTGGTCGCAGACGGGTCAGTTCGCAGAAATAAGGTCCAGCCAGGTAGTCGGAAAACGGGTCGATCCCCGATCCGCGTGCAGCCGCCGCGGCCAGGACGGCCAGGGCACTTTGGGGAATATGGGTCGATTGCATGCGCGCGACGCTGATCCTGTGCTTCAGCCGGCGGCTCCGGCTGGGATCAGCATAGCAGCTGCGCGGTGTTTGCAACCCCCATCACGCAATCAAACACCATTGCGCAATCAAACGCCCCGCGGAACGGTGGTATTTGAGGTTGCACAAACGCCGGGTCGGCGGTCTACAAGGCGCGACTGCGTGATGCTGTTTCGGCGCGCGTCATCAAATCCCGGAGTCGATTATGCGGATCATGCTTGCTTCCCTGCTCGTTGCCGGCCTTGCCGGATGTTCCACCCCGCCGCAGCCGCCCAAGCCGGTGCCGGTTGTCATGGCACCGCCGCCACGCGCGCCGTCACTGCCGCCCAGCGTGGCGCCGATCTGCGGCAAACCGGTCGACAAGGAATCTTTCGCGGTCGCCGGCCTCAAGACGCAGCTCGTCGTGCTCGCGATCTCCTGCAACGGAAACGAGCAGTACAACAACTTCGTCAAGCGGTTCAGAAATGACCTGCTGACGCAGGAAAAGACGATGACGAGCTATTTCAGCCGGGCGTACGGCCGGAAGGCGTCCGACCAGCAGAACGACTACATCACGGCGCTCGCCAACAACACCTCGCGCACCGGCCTTGCATCCGGCACGGAATATTGCCAGCGCAACACGTCGAAGTTCTCCGAAGTGATGGCGCTGAAGAACGGCTCGGAGCTTGCCCAGTATGCGGCGGCGCAGCCGATCGACCAGCCGCTGGAGGTGCCGGACTGCGCGGCCGCGCCTGAGCCGGCTCCCAAGAAGCCTGTCGCGAAGAAGTAGATTTGATACCCGGCCTTCAGGCATGTTTGTGCCTGAAGGCCGGTGATCTTTGATTCTAAACATTCTTCCCAATCGTCAGGCATTGGGCAGATGCATCTGGATGCAGGAAAGCGGTTCCCGATGTTTCATCCTCAGGAGGGGATGGAAAGTCAGGAATCGCTCTAGAGCGGGATGACGTCTGATAGGCGACGTAATCCCGCTCTAGCTCTTTGTTTTATCGCGTGATTCAGACCTTTCGGTGATTCCACCTTCGGTCATCACGCTCTAGCGCCTGATCGCTTCTGATAGGCAATGTTGCTTTAAGCGTTCATGCAGTCCTGTTGTGAAAATACGAACCGCCAACACAAAAAAACCCGCACCGGCTTTCGCCGATGCGGGTTTTTTTGACCTGAAGGAAGCTTACTTCAGGACGATCTCAACGCGGCGGTTCTGCGGCTCGCGGGTGTTGGGGCCAGTCGGCACCAGCGGACGCGTGTCGCCGTAGGCGCTGATGCTGATTGCCGTCTTGGCGACGCCCAGACGAACCAGCTCGGCGGCCACGTTGTTGGCGCGGCGCATCGAGAGAGCTTGGTTGTACTGAGCCGTGCCGGTACGGTCGGCGTAGCCAGAGACTTCGATCCGCGTTGCGGCAACGCGGGTCGAGGCCTGGGCGGCTTCGGCGATGATCTGCTGAGCGCGGGGGTTCAGGTTGTCCTTATCCCAGTCAAAGAACACCAGGTAGCTGCGGGCCGGGGCCGGGGCCGGGGCCACGATGGGAGCCGGAGCAGGCATCGGAGCCGCAGCAGGCTGCGGCGAGTTGAAGGCGTAGCGCAGACCAACGAGCAAGGTGTTGTTGAACTGCGAGTTCAGGCGGAAGTTCGCCGTGGTTGAACCGGTCGGGGTCACAACGGCGGTGCGGTAGTTCTGACGCGTGAAGGTCGGCGTGAAGATGTATTCGCCGGTCAACGCCAAACCCGGAGCACCCGGGATGTTGTAGGCAACGCCGAGGATGGCATTTGCGGCAACGCTACCCTTGGAGCTGGTGGACGGTGTCGCAACGGTGGACGAACCGCCGTTGTAGATTTTGAAGCTGTCGAGCTGGGTGGCGAGATAACCGACGCCGACGCCAACGAACGGCACGATGGGCGAACCGAGGTTGAAGTCATACAGCGCGTTCACGAAGCCGCCATAGCTAGAGACCTGGCCGCCGCCGAATGCACCAGGAGCGTTCTTGATGCGCATTGCCTGCTGCATGTAGATGCCCTCGATTTCGAGGCGCAGGCCGTTGCCGAGGCCATAACCCACGGCACCCATGCCAGCAAAACCGCCGTTGCTCTTCAGCTTACCGCTGCCGAGAATCGGGCTGCCGGTGGAAGGTGAGTTCGTAATGTAGCCTTTGTCGTCCAACAGGTAGGTGCCACCGACGCCGCCGGCGACGTAAAGACCGCTGACCGGCTGGGCCATCGCCACGACCGGCGCTGTCAGGAAGGTCGCGATCATAAGCGCACTACGGAGCTTCATACTGGTAATCTCCTCATTTCATTCGGACCGTGCCGTAGCACGGGTTTTGCTGCAACAGCAGGAGACCCCCGCTATTCGTCACGCAATCTTTAATCTGCCGATCATCGCCAAGCCAGCGACGAATACAGTCTGGTGCGGTCAAACCCGTATTCAAATCAACACTGTGGCAAATCGGCCACAAACTGTGGCCCTTGCGCACGAGGCCGAGAGCAGACTCGTTAAAAGTTCCATCGCAATTAGCGATAAACGATCTCAACGCGACGATTTTGTGGCTCCCGCGCCCCCGGACTGGTCGGCACCAGCGGCCGCGAATCGCCGTAGCCATGGATGTCGATGATGGAGCGCGGTACGCCCCAGCGGCCCATTTCTGCTGCCACGGCCTGCGCGCGCGCCAGCGACAGACGCTGGTTGTAGGCGGGATCTCCGGACGAATCGGTATTCCCGGCCACATCGATCCGCGTGTGCGGCACGCTGGCTGACCCACGCACCGCTTCCGCCACGATATCGCGGGCGCGGGGCGTCAGGTCCGAACGGTCGAAGTCGAAGAACACCAGATAGGTGCGCGACGCCGCCATCGGCGCCGGGATCGGTGCGGATGCCCCGAGCGGCGTGAACGATGAGGGCGCCGCCGGAGTCGCGTAGCTGGCACCATCCGGATTGAACGCGTAGCGGAAGCCAACCATGAAGCTATGGTTGGTGTCGCTGCTGACGTGAACCTTGGTCTGGTTGGTGGTGTAGCTGTTGGAAATATACTGCGTGGTGCCGGCTGCGGAGTAGTTGCGGTTGCCGGCCAGGCCCATGAAGCGATACTCGGCCGTGGCCGACAGCCCAGGCACCGCCTCGATCGGGAAGGATGCGCCGATGATCGCCTGGTAGGCGATTTGGCCGATCGTGCCGGAGGGCGTCACGGTGGTCTGCTGATTGCCGTAGTCCACGCCTGCGGTCGAGACGTTGATCTTGCTCCAGTTGGCCAATTGGTAGCCGAAACCACCGCCAACATAGGGCACCACCCAACGCACGCCGACCGGAATGTCGTACAGCACGTTGGCCATCACACCGTATTTGGTTTCGGTGCCGTTTGAAGTGGTCGTCGGCGTTATCGTGGTGCTGTTGGCCGTCTGGGTCGCAGCGATGCCCTTGCTGCCGGACTGGGCGTTGGAGCGATAGGAGAACTCCGCCTCCAGCCGCACGCCGTTGCCGACGCCGTAGCCGACGCTGCCCACGCCCCCGAAGCCGCCCTTGAAATTGATCGTTACCGGCTCGCTCGGCGCCAGCGGCGGCGACGAGCGGCCGGGCAGCTTGTCGACCGTGCCAGTGGTGTCACCGAGCAGATTGTAGCCGATGCCGCCTGCGATATAGAGGCCGGTGATCGGCTGCGCATTGGCCGAAAGCGGCAGGACCGCCGCCAAAATCGTCGCGGCCAGTAGACAGTTGCGCAGCTGCATCGTCTCGCTCTCCCTCATGAGACCCGGGCCAGTACGATGGCCCGCCCGTGCGGAAACTAGCGTTCACGCCGGTCTCACGATAGGGGCGTTGCACGCCGCAGCAACAATACCGGGCGTTTTAAGCTCCGCTGTGGCGCGCCTTCTACTTCAGCACGATCTCGACGCGGCGGTTCTGCGGCTCGCGCGTGTTGGGCCCGGTCGGCACCAGGGGCTTGGTGTCGCCGTATGAATTGACCGTGATGCTGTTGGCAGGCACGCCCAGCCGCACCAGTTCGCCGGCTACCATTGCGGCGCGCTTGCGGCTGAGATCCAGGTTGTACTGCGCAGTACCAGTGCGATCGGCGTGGCCGGCGAGCTCGATCCTGGTCGTCTCGACCCGCTTGGAGGCCTGTGCCGCTTCGGCGACAATCTGGCGGGCGCGGTCGGTGAGGTCGAACTTGTCCCAGTCGAAAAACACGAGGTAGGAGCGCGCCGGTGCGGGTGCAGGTGCAGGTGCTGACACCGGGGTCGGCGCCGGTGCGCCTGCAACCGACGGCGGCGTGACGTTGAAGGCGTAGCGCAGGCCGACCAGAAGCATGTGGTTGTTATCGCCGCTGGTGCGATATGAAACCGGAGCCCCTGCCGTGGTGCCGGCGAACGTGCGCTTCGCGGTCAGGCCCATGAACCGGTATTCCGCTGTGGCCGACAGGCCGACGACCCAAGGGATCGGGAACGACGCGCCAGCGATCGCCTGATAGGCGAACGCGGAGTTGCTGGCATCGATGCGCAACCCGTTCGCGGTCCCGGGGGCCGAGAGGGTCTGGTTGACCGACTGCCAACCTGCGCCGGCGCCAAAATACGGGAACACATAAGGCGATCCGATATCGGTGTCGAAGAACACATTGGCCATGGCGCCGGTCTTGGTCTCGCGCGCGGATCCACCAGCCAAGGCCGACCCGCGACGCGTGAAGTCGCGGTTGCTGCCCATGCCGTCGCCCTCGACCTCGAGGCGCACGCCATTGCCGAACCCGTAGCCGACGCTGCCAAGAGCGGCCCAGCCGGTCTTGTAGTCGAGCAAGCGACTGGTCGGCATCGCCGGCCCGGTGAGGCTGCCGCCGCGGATACGCTGGGCGTCAAGGAATTTCGCGCCTCCGCCAACGCCGACATAAAGACCCGTCACCGGCTGTGCGATTGCAGGCAGGGTCCAGGCAGTGACTGCGGCAAAGCCCGCTGCACCAAGGCAGGAGGCAGCCAGGAGGCGACGGCGCATATGGTGGATCCTTGGCAGAGGTCTGGGGTAACGGCGGCGGTAGCGACGAAGAAAACAATTGAACGTATTGATTACACGATTCGCGCCTCGAATGGTGGCAGCAAATCCGTAGTCTCGAACTCAATCACCCAAAGATCCGGGTCGAACTTGACTTGGCGCGCAACATACGCATCCGCCGTCTCCTGGTCCACCGGGGCGGCGCCGGTGGCGCGCAGCCAGGCTGCCTCGCCTTCCCCTGTGCGCACCTGCGACAGCACCGAAAGCCCCTTGCGACTGCGCAAAACAGCCAGAACGCCACCGGCATCGGCGTCGCCGCGCTTCAGAACGGCGGCGAACTGGCCGTTCGCCTGGCCCATGCGCAGCGCCATCTGCACCCATATCCCAGCTTTGATGCGCGGCAGGGCCCGCTCGTCCGGCAGTCGGTCGTCTGGCATCTTGTCTCCAATCTTCGAACCCCGCATAGCTTGCGCTCCGCGATGCGGGTGACAAGAGGGTGCGATGACGAAGCAGATGCCGAGGGAAATGACCGCCAAGGAAAAACCTGGCCAGCAGATGACCGCGGGGCAGCGTGCCTATGAAGCCAAGCGCGCCGCCAAGGCCGGCATGAGCCTGGAAAAATGGCTCGCCACCAAGGAGCGGGAGGCGCAGGCGGAGGTCAAGGCAAAGCAGAAGGCGGCCGAACTCGCCGCAACCCCTGCGAAAAAACCCGGCTTCTTCTCCCGTCTCATGGAAAAGGCAAACAAGCCGCTCTGACGCTTACGCCAAACCGGCTCCCTGGGCCCTGATCCGGGCCAGGGCGACAAGCAGGTCGAGCGTGGGTGTAGCAACGCCTGCCAGCCGCGCCAGGTGCAGCGGCGCATCCATGATGGTGGCAATCTCCATCGGGCGTCCGAGTTCCAGGTCCTGCAGGATCGATGGCTTGTGGACCATGCTGCCACTGTTGGCCACCTGGCGGTTGACGTCGAGCGAGGCCGGTCGGCCCAGGGCCGCCGCCACCGCTTCCGCCTCGGCATAGACGGCGCGCACCGCCCGTTCTACCGCTGGTTCCTTGAGGTTGCGGCCAGGCGCCTGCTGGGTGAGTACTGAGATTGGTCCGCTGGCGAGGTTCATCATCAGCTTCGTCCATACCGCGGTGCGGATGTCGGGGCTGACCTCCAGCCCGAAGCCCCCGGCGCGCAGGGGCACGCCGATCGCCTCGCACCGCGCTGAGATTGCGCCATCGAGCTCACCCACCACCAGGCGGTTGCCGGTGGTGGCCACCTCCACCACCCCGGGAGCGATCACCGTACAGGCGGAATAGACCACGCCGCCGATGGTCCGCGCCGGCCCGATCGCCTGGCGCACGGCATCGTCCGGGTCCAGTTCCACAAGTCTTGTGCCGTCGAGCTTGCCGCCGTGCTGGTCGAAATACCACCAGGGAATGCCGTTCATGACGAACACGACAGTGGTTTCCGGCCCCAGCAAGGGCGCGATCGTGCCGGCCACCGACGGCAGCGCTGGCGCCTTCACCGTGATCAGCACGGCATCGACCGGGCCGATGCTGGCGGGATCATCGGTTGCGGTGACGGCTGCGGTGAACGCACCGTCCGGCGCCTCGATCCGCAGTCCGTGGGCCTGCATCGCCGCAAGATTGGTCCCGCGCGCGATCACCGACACATCCGCCCCGCCTCGCGACAGGCGTGCCGCGATATGGCCGCCGATCGCGCCAGCGCCGAACACGCAGATCTTCACGCCAGCATCTCTCCGCCGAGGATATGGGTCGCAGCGCGCGACAGCGCCTGCACGCCGAGTGCGATGCAGGCTTCGTCCGGCTGGTAACTGGAGTTATGCAGCCGGTCATCCCGTCCCGGTGCACCCGAGCCGATGCCGAGCTGAAAGGCCGGCACCACCTGGGACATCAGCGCAAAATCCTCCGCCCCCATGCTCGGCTGAGTCTCGACGACGACATCGCCGAGCTGCGCGCGAACCGCACGAACGGTGGGATCGAGCACCCGGTCGTCGTTCAGCATGGCCGGCACACCGCGGGTGTACGTGCATTCGCAGCGCACCCGCATACCCAATTCCATGCCGGCGCACAGCCGCTGGATCGCCGCTTCTGCCAGGTCCTGCGCTTCGGCATGCAGGGTGCGCACGGTGCCGATGAAGGTGACGTCATCAGGGATGATGTTGGCGGCGACACCGCCATGGATGGCACCGACCGTGACCACGACCGGATGCAGCGGCTTGACCTCGCGCGAGACCACGGTCTGCAGCTGGCCGATCAGCTGGGCCGCGGCGACGATCGGGTCGACGGCCGCGTAAGGATGTGCCGCGTGGCCGGATTTGCCGTGCACGACCACTTTGAACGTATCTGCCGCCGCCAGCGCCGGGCCGCGGCAGAAGCCGAACTGGCCGGCCGGAAGCTGCGGGTAGTTGTGGAAGCCAAGGGCGTAGTCGACATGAGGGCCTTCCAGAACGCCTTCCTCGATCATCCGCTCGGCGCCGCCGATGGCCTCCTCCGCCGGTTGAAAGATCAGCTTCACCGTGCCGCATAGGCTGGGTGCCAGCTGCTGCAGCACGGCCGCCACCCCCAGCAGTGTGGTGGTGTGGATGTCATGTCCACACGCGTGCATGAGCCCGGCCGTCTTGCTGGCAAACGCCAGGCCGGTCTGCTCGTGGATGGGCAGCGCGTCCATGTCGGCGCGGATTGCGAGCACCGGGCCAGGCTTGCCGCCTTGGATGATGCCGACCACGCCGGTTTTGGCGATGCCCGTGGTATGAGTGATGCCCAGCCGGGTCAGCTCTCGCGCCACCACGGCTGCGGTGCGGACCTCCTCGAACGCCAGCTCAGGATGGGCATGCAGGTCACGCCGCACTTCGATCAGCCCGGGCTCGATCCACTCGGCCATGTCGCGAATGGCGGCTTGCAGATCGTTCGGCAGGGTGAGACTCATCGTGAATGGACCTTATTATGCGCAGGCCTCAATGATGCGCAGCACCGTCCCCCGCCACAAGTCCCGCCCGGAGCCGCCATGAACAGCCTTGCCCCCACCTCCTCCGCCCTGCCGGTCGCCCATGGCGCGACTGGACGAATCGTACCCGTCGTGCTCTCCGGCGGGTCCGGCACGAGGCTGTGGCCAGTCTCGCGCGAGAGCTATCCAAAGCAGTTCTGGCCACTTATCTCCGAGCGTTCGCTGATCCAGGAGACCGTGGCGCGTGGCCGCGGCGAGGGGTTTGCCGGTCCTATCATCGTATGTAACGAGGGCCATCGCTTCATCGTGGCCGAGCAGATGCGGCTGATGGACGTGCCCGACGCCCAAATTCTGCTGGAGCCGGTCGGACGCAATTCCGCCCCCGCCATCGCCGCGGCCGCCCTGCTGGTGGCTGAGCAGGATCCCGATGCGGTGCTGTGGATGATGGCGGCTGACGCCTCGATCGTGGATCTCCCTGCCCTCTCGCGCGCATTGCAGGCCGCCGTCACTGCCGCCCGCGCCGGTCGTTTCGTAACCTTCGGCATGAAGCCGACCGGTGCCGAGACCGGCTACGGCTATATCGAGGTCGGCGCCCGGCTGGATGGCCTGCCCGACGTGCATGCCGTGGCCGGGTTCGTCGAGAAGCCCGACACCGCCCGTGCCGTCGCCATGCTCGCCGCCGGCGACTACCTGTGGAATTCGGGCATGTTCGTCTTTACGGCAGCCACGCTTTTGGCCGAACTTGCCCGTCATGCGCCGGAAGTGCTGACCGCGGTGCGGGCGGCGGTGGCGGGACGCTCGCAGGACCTCGACTTCATCCGTCTCGCCGTCGAGCCGTTCACCGCCTGCCCCAACATCAGTCTCGACTATGCGGTGGCCGAGCATACCGACATGGCAGCCGTGGTGCCCGCCGATCTCGGCTGGTCCGACGTCGGCAGCTGGAGCGCCCTGTGGGAACTCGGCGGCAAGGACGGCAACGGCAACGTCACCCTGGGCGACGTGGTGATGGAGGGTTCGACGAATTGCTACGGGCGCAGCGACGGCATCGTCACCGCCGTGGTCGGATTGACCGACGTGGTGGTGGTGGTGACCGAGGACGCGGTGCTCGCCATGCACCGCGACCGCGCGCAGGACGTCAAGAAAGTGGTCGACACCCTGCGCCGCAACAAGCGGCCGGAGGCGGTGACGCATAACCGCGTGTATCGCCCCTGGGGATTTTACGAGAGCCTGATCCATGGCAACCGCTTCCAGGTGAAACGCATCGTGGTGACCCCGGGCGCCAGGCTGTCGCTGCAGAAGCATTTCCATCGTGCCGAGCACTGGGTGGTGGTGGCCGGCAGCGCGCTGGTCACGCGCGACTCGGAGGTGGTGCTGCTACGCGAGAACGAGAGCATCTATCTGCCGCTCGGCTGCGTGCACCGGCTGGAGAACCCCGGCCGCATTCCACTCACCCTCATTGAGGTGCAGTCCGGCAGCTATCTGGGCGAAGACGACATCGTGCGACTCGAGGACAGCTACGGCCGCGACTAGAGCGTGATCCGCGCTGATAGGCGCGCGGACCATAACTCTAGAGCCTGATCGCTTCTGGTAGGCGAAGCGATCAGGCTCTAGCCTTTTGTTTTAACCAGCAATTTTATCGAACGGTTGGTCCAACCTCAGGCGACATTGCGCTAGTTTTTTTGTTTTAGCGAGCATCTTCATCCGAACGGTGATTCCGTTTGGTCGGATGATGCTCTGGCGATTTGTTTTGGCGGGCGGTTTTTCGGTCAGGCAGAATCCCGCCGGCCCGGAACCGCCGCAATCGCGCGGTTGACCGGTCGGGCGGGGTGAGTGAGGTTTGCCGCCCGTTCGGCCAACGCATGGCCGACTGTTCCTTTGTTCGGTGAGCGCATGGCCCTTTCAATTTCTTCGGCAACCTCGGGCCGCATGGCCATTGTCCCGGGCCTCGTGCTCTGCCTGATGATTGCCGAGGCGTCGGTGCTGATCCGCAACGCCACCGGCCTCGCCGCACTCAACCCCGTGGTGGTGGCGCTGGTGGTGGGGATCGCGTTGCGGGCTGGCATGGGCCTTCCGGCCGCACTGCGTCCAGGGGCCGCGTTTGCCGTTCGCCCGCTGTTGCGCGCCGCGATCGTGCTGCTTGGGCTGCAGGTGACGTTCGGCCAGCTTGCCTCAATCGGCGCCGGCGCCCTTGGAGTTGCATTCGCCGCGGTCGCCCTGACCGTTCCGTTCACGATCTGGCTCGGCGCACAGCTGCGGGTGGACCCGGCGCTGGCACAGTTGATCGGCACAGGCACCGGCATCTGCGGCGCATCGGCAATCGTTGCCGCCAACCAGGTGTCGCGCGGCAGCCAGGAGGATGTGGCCTATGCGCTCGCTGTCATCACGCTGTGCGGTACGGCGGGCCTGCTGATTTACCCGGCGCTGGCCCCGGTGCTGGGACTCGACGCACGCGCCTACGGGGTATGGGCGGGATCGAGCATCCACGAGGTGGTGCAGGCGGTGGGGGCGGCCGCCGCGGGCGGACCGGTTTCCACCGAAACCGGCACGATCACCAAGCTCGCCCGGGTGCTGCTGCTGGCGCCGGCGGTGCTGGCGCTGGGTGCCTGGGTGCGCCACAGCTCGCCAAAACACGCAGAATCCGGGCCGACAAAGGCGCCGATGCCCTGGTTCGCCTTTGGCTTTCTGATCATGGTGGCAGTCGCCAGTACGCATCTGGTGCCAGAGCTGGTCACCAAGCTTTCAGCGCAGACGCTGGTGCCGCTGATGCTAGCCGCATCCGTCGCAGCGCTCGGGCTGAACACCAACCTAGCGGCGTTGCGCGCTAAAGGATTCCGGCCGCTTCTTCTGGGGATTGGTGCGACGCTCTTCGTGGCGGCCATCGGGCTCATCGGTGCCAAACTTATCTAGCGCCTCGCTGACGGTCTCCTGGATGAGACCGTCCCGGATCAGGCCGTCCTTGCTCACCATCTCTCGCGCCAACGTGTCCCGGCTGATCGCAGGCACCGCCCGCGGGACGGCCCGCGTGGCGAAAGCGGATGCATCGGCCGGATCGGCTGCCGCCACGGCGGAAACGCGGCGGTTCGCCGGCACGTAGTGATATGGCAGGCGCATCAGGTCAGGCCCTGCGGGCCCCGGGCATTCGCAAGCGATCACCTCATCGCTGATCGCATTGAAGGCAACTCGCGCGGTTTGGCCGCCTTTGCCCGCCAGCAGCCGGTAGCGCGAGGGCTGCAGGCCCATCATCTGGAACAATTCGGGGCTCATCGCCTCCGGCAACCGAGAGGTGACGACGATATCGAGCTCGCCGACCCGCAGCACACAGGACAAGCCGGCCTGATCGGTGTCCATCACCGAACGGACTACGGCCTCCACCGGGACCGGATGCCCATACAGCCCAGTGGTGCGGCCGCCGAGCGGACGTTGCAGCTTCTGGCCGGGCCCAGCGGCACACGCAGCCGCCACGGTATCCGCATCATGCAATGCCGCCAGGGCGACCGGCCCGACCAGGCGACGCCGCTCGGCGGCCGACAGGAGTGAGCGCAGCAGATCGGGGGTATCGGCGAGGCCGCCCACGACCGGGTCGTCGCTGGGGTCGAGCAGAACGATCGGCGATGCGCGACCGGACGAAGCCTGGCTCAGTTGGAGCGTCTCGAAGATCACCTCGGGTGTGGCGAGCTTGGGTACAAGTCGCGTCCGCCAGCGGGCCAACAGCAGAGCGAGGCGGGCCGCGGTCTCGCGCGCAGCACCTGCGTCGCGATCGGCCCAGACCAAGGCGGATGGTCCGGAATACGGACTATCGCCCCAGGCGAAGCCGCCAAACACGCTCGCATCCAGCACCGGAGCCGCGACATTGGGCAGTTCGTCGCGCCATAGATCGCCGAGCGCCTCGGCAAGGAATGGGTCGGCGAGAACCATTGGCACGCGGGCGAGCACGCCTACCGGGCGGGAGCGGCCGGTGAGGATGCCTTCGAGCAAGGTGAGCGCGCGCGTTGCAGCGGCATCGCCGCCGCCTGTCGGCCATGAGCGGTTGGCACTGGCGCCATCGAGCAGGATGGCGGTTTCTTCCGAGAGATTGGCGCGCATATCGAAGCTCGCGACCACCGGGGTGCGCCCTACCAGAGAACGGACCCGCCGCAGGATGGTCACGTCGGCAGCCGGATCCCCCTCCGCCTGGCACGCGCCGTGCAAGGACAGATAGATGCCGTCGAACCGGCCGACGCGCAGAGCGTCTTCGATATCGGCCATCCAGGTGCCGAACACCTCGGCCGACAGCGGGCCGCTCGCGGGTGCACTGGCGCAACGAAGCATGGTGATGTCCCAGCCCGTGTTGCTTGCAGCGAAACGGCGCACGCCGGCAAGTTCGCCGTCGCGCGGTTGAACCGCGCTCAGCGCCTGGGCGCCGACGTTCCACTCATGGTCCCGCAGATCCTCCAGCCGCGTCCGCCGCGGTGTGAAGCTGTTCGAGCAGAACCATAAACGGGCGACCGCAAGGCGCGGCATTGTATCTCCTGAAGCGAAACCAAGCGACCGCACGCGGAATGGTTTCTCAACCGAACGCGGCCGAGCAAAACATGTTCACGAGAGCGCGACTAGATCATCATACGCTTGGGGGTCCCGCAATATAGACACCTAAATCAATAAATTGCTGAAAAAATATGGGGACGAGTCTCAAAAAAATTGGCAACATCCATTTTCTAATAAGATCGGCTGATAAATCTTATTAAAAGGATGATCTTGTAAGACTCCTTAATAGTAATTGTTATGATATCATATTG
Source organism: Rhodospirillales bacterium (assembly GCA_025352665.1). Taxonomy (GTDB): domain Bacteria; phylum Pseudomonadota; class Alphaproteobacteria; order Acetobacterales; family Acetobacteraceae; genus CAIQQQ01. The sequence goes on from JANXSM010000035.1 coordinate 61,127, forward strand.
AACTTGCCGCGTGATATTTCTGCCGATGTTGTGGGTGACGCGCCCCGTCAACTGAGCTTAACCTCTGGCCCAGACATTCGCGCGGCGAGAAGAAAGATCCACCACGATGACACGTGTTTATTCCGAATCAAAAGTAAAACATCTCACCCGCCGCGGGGCGCTCGGCGCGGGCCTGGCCGCACTGGCTGCTCCGGCCGTGTTGCGGGCCGAGACTGCACCGATCAAGCTGGGCCTCATCCATCCGGTGACCGGCGCCCTTGCTTTTTCCGGCAGCCAGTGCCGTGCCGGCGCCCAGGCGGCGATCGCGGACATCAATGCCGCCGGCGGCATCGCCAGTATGGGCGGCGCCAAGGTCGAGGCCATGCTGGGTGACGCGCAGGGGCGGCCCGAGATCGCCGCCAGCCTGGTCGACCAGATGGCCGAGGGCGGCGCTCATGCCTTTGTTGGCTGCTTCGCCTCGGCCCTCGGCCTTGCCGCCACCCAGGCGGCCGCGAAATACAACCTGCCCTTCTCGATCGACAGCGGGCTGGTCGACAGCCTGACCACCCGTGGCCTTGGCAACGTGTTCCGCCTGTTCCCCAACGCGAGTTCGGTCAGCGCGGACGCCATGACGGCGCTCGACACGATCAACAAGAAGGCTGGCAGCCCTGCCAAATCCGCCGTCATCGTGCATGAGGACAGCGAGTTCGGCACCTCCAGCGCCAAGCTCACCGCCGCCGTCCTGCCCAAGATCGGCATCGAGGTGAAGGAGTTGATCGCCCACGCGACGCCTACTCGCGACTTCACCAACGTGGCCTTGCGCATCAAATCGGAAAAGCCCGATCTGGTGATCATTTCAGACTACCAGAACGAATACGTGCTGCTCGCCCGCACGCTGGTGCAGCAGCGGGTTGACCTTGTCGGCACCTATTCTGTGGCCGGCGGCGGTTTCAACCTGAAGTTCGCCAAAGAACAGCCGACGATCGCTGAGGGCATGATGGACTTCAACCATTGGTACGCCCCCAAAAATCCGCGCGGCATCGCCTTTCGTAAACGCATCGAGGACGCCGGACTGACGTTAACCTGGGAGATCTTGTTCGGCTATTTCGCCGTCCAACTGCTGGCTGACGGCTGGTCGCGCGCCGGCAGCGCCGGCAAGGAGCCGACGATTGCGGCTCTGAACAGCTCCACCTTCGCCGATCATTGGATGCCATACGGCCCCACCAAGTTCACCAACGGTCAGAACAGCGGCGCCCATGCCGTGGCTCTACAAATCCAGGGTGGGGACATGCACGTGGTTTGGCCGGACAGCTTCGCCGATACCCCGGCGATCTTCCCGCGCGCCAAGACCTGATCCCACCTTGCCTGGATTTGACATCGCAGCGGCCAGCCTGGTCGGCGGGTTACTGACCGGAGGCGTGTATGCGCTGGTGGCCCTGGGGCTGACGCTGATCTACGGCGTGCTGCACATCGTCAACTTTGCCCATGGGGCGCTGCTGATGGTTGGCATGTTCGCAGCCTACGTGCTGGCGGCGCGGTTCGGGATCGATCCCTTCCTCGCGGTGCCGCTGGTGGCAGCGTTCATGTTCTGCCTCGGCTGGGCATTGTATCGGTTCGTTATCGGCCGTGTCTCCCGGGGCGAGGACCGGGCAATGCTGCTGGCCACGTTGGGCGTTGCCGTGGTGCTCGACAATGCGGCGTTGGTGATCTTCACCGGCGACACCCGCACGATCGAGACGCCGCTCACCTTCGCGGTGCTGGAGGTCGGCCCGCTGCTGCTGCCGGTCGGAAAGCTGGTGGCTTGCGGCATGGCGTTGCTGATGGCGGGGCTGCTATGGGCATTCATGGCACGCACCGGCACCGGGCGGGCCATCCGGGCGGTTGCGCGCGAACCGGAAGGCGCGCGGCTGGTCGGCATCCGGCCGGATCGCATGTTCGCCCTGGCCTATGGCATCGGGGTTGCCTGCCTGGGGGCCGCCGCCTGCCTGCTGCTGCCGTCGTTCTACGTCTCTCCCTCGGTGGGCGAGAACTTCGTCCTGATCGCCTTCACCATCGTGGTGCTCGGCGGCATGGGCAGCTTTCCCGGCGCCGTCGTGGGCGGCCTGCTGGTCGGAGTGGCGGAGAGTCTGGGCGGCTTGTTCTTGGGCGAAAGCCTGGGTCCGATCACCATCAGCCTGATGTTCATTCTCGTGCTGCTGCTCCGCCCGACAGGGTTGTTCGGGGTGGCGCGATGATCCGCATCATCATCGCGATCGTGGCGCTGCTGCCGTTCGCGGTTGGCTCGCCATTCCTGGTCAATCTCGCCATGCTGACAGCAGTTTCGGCGTTTCTCGGGCAATGCTGGAATATTTCCGGCGGTTTCGGTGGATTGACCAGCTTCGGCCACGCGGCCTTCTTCGGCATCGGCGCCTACGTCGTGGCCATCCTGCAGATCCGTTTCGGTCTTAGCCCATGGTTGGGGCTGCCGGCGGCCTTCCTGCTGGGCGGCGGCGTTGGGCTTGCGATCGGGTTTGCATCGTTTCGCGCAGGCCTTCGCGGCAGTTATTTCGCCCTCGTCACCTTGGCCTTTGCCGAGGTATTCCGCGTCCTGGCCAATTCGCTCGACATCACCGGCGCTGGCCTGGGGATGCAGATCCGCCGACAGCCAGGCCTCATCACGTTCCAGTTCGTCGACGGGCGACTGATCTATGCGGCGGCATTGGCGCTCCTCGCACTTGCAACGTTGTGCGCCTGGCATTTACGGCGCAGCCGCTTCGGAGCCCAACTCGCCGCCGTGCGTGAGAGTGAGGATGCGGCGGCGGCACTGGGGATCGGCGTGGTACGCACCAAAAGCCTCGCCCTCGGCCTGTCTGGCGGCCTGACCGCGCTCGGCGGAGTGCTGTACGCGCAGACCTACCTCTATATCGACCCGTCGATCGCCTTCGGATCCGCCCGCAGCGTGGAAATGCTGCTGGTGGCCATGATCGGGGGTGCCGGAACCATCTGGGGCCCGCTGCTCGGCGCCCTCGTGCTGCATGTCATCGCCGACGGAGCCCGCGTGTTCATCGACACGCCCGGAGCAGCACCCATGCTGTACGGCGTGCTGCTTCTGGTGGTGATCTGGCTGCTACCCGGCGGCATTGCGAGCCTAAAGCTGCGGCGTGCCCATGCTTGACGTGGTGGAGCTCAGCCGTCGCTTTGGCGGACTGCGCGCGGTCGACGGCGTCAGCCTGACACTGCCGGAGGGCGGGATTACTGCCCTGATCGGACCCAACGGTGCCGGCAAGACCACGTTCTTCGCCATGTTGGCGGGTTTTGTGCGGCCCGACTCGGGCACGGTGCGCTTTGCTGGCACCGATATCACCGGCTGGCGGCCCGACCTGATCGCCCGTGCCGGACTGGTGCGCACGTTCCAGATTACCCAACCCTTCGCCGGCCTTTCGATCGCCGAGAACATCCGCGTCGGTGCCTTCCTGCGTGAGCCGAGCCCGGCCGCGGCCATGGACCAGGCGCGGGCGATCGGCACCAGGCTCGGGCTGGGCGGCATGCTCGATCGCCCGGCCGGCAGTCTTACGGTGGCAGGGCGCAAGCGGCTCGAGGTGGCCCGCGCGGTCGCCACCCGGCCCCGGCTGCTGCTGCTTGACGAAGTGATGGCCGGGCTCAATCCCAGCGAGATCCAGGAGATCGTCGGGCTGATCCGCGAGGTGCATGCCGGCGGCGTAACCATCCTGCTGATCGAGCACATCATGGCCGCGGTCGTGGCATTGGCCAGCCACGCCCATGTGCTGGCGCAGGGCCGGCTGATCGCCAGCGCCACGCCACGCGCGCTCGCCGAGAACCAGGCGGTGATCGAGGCCTACCTCGGCCACGGCGCTGCAGCGCGCATGGCCGCCCATGCTTGAGGTCACCGATCTGCACGCCGGTTACGGTGCCTTCCAGGTGTTGCAGGGGGTCAGCATCGCCGTCGGCCCCGGCGAGATCGTCGCCGTGCTCGGTGCCAACGGTGTGGGCAAGACGACGCTCAACCGCGCGTTGTCCGGGCTGATCGCCGCGCGCCAGGGGCGGGTGCGTTTCGCAGGCGATGACATCACCGGCCTAGATTCGAGCGACATCGTGGCGCGTGGGCTGATCCACGTGCCGGAGGGGCGCAAGATCTTCGCCGATCTTTCGGTGCGCGATAACCTTCTGCTTGGCGCCTATCGCCGCGCCAGTTCCACCCGTGCCGCGAACCTGGCCCGCGTGCTCGACATTTTCCCCCGCCTGGCCGAGCGCCTCGGCCAGCGCGCCGGCACGATGAGCGGCGGCGAGCAGCAGATGCTGGCCATCGGGCGGGGGCTCATGTCGGAGCCACGGCTGCTGATCCTTGACGAGCCGTCGCTCGGCCTGTCGCCGCTGCTGACGGAACAACTGTTCAACCTGATCGGGCGGCTGCACGACAGCGGCCTGGCCATTCTGCTGGTCGAGCAGAACGTGGTGCAGTCGCTGGCCATCGCCGGGCGCGCCTATGTTCTCGAGCACGGTCAGGTTACCCTATCCGGCGACGCAACCCAGATCGCCGCAGACCCGCGTCTGAAATCCGCCTATCTCGGGCTATAGGAGCGCCATGACACCACGAAACACACTGTTCCACATCGTAACGGGTCGGCCGCGATTCTTCGCGGCTGCGGTGATCGGTGTGCTTTGCATGCTGCTGCTGCCACATGACCTTCGGCTGGCCACTCGCGGGATTATTGCGTGGGATGTGTTCATCACGGCCTTCATGGTGCTGGTGGCGTTCCTGTTCACCTCGCAGAAGTCGGAGCGTATGCCGGCCGATGCGCAGGCACAGGAGGAGGGCGAGTGGACCATCTTCTGGATCACGGTGGGCGCTGTGCTGGCGAGTTTCGCCGCCATCATCATCGAGTTTTCGGCAAGCAAGGACGCCCCCCCGGCCGAGCGCGGAGGCCAGGTCACCTTGGTTGCCTTCACCCTGCTGGCGTCCTGGCTCATGACGCACACCGTTTTCGCCATGCGCTACGCCCATGAATATTACAGCACCGCGTTGGGCAGCACGGGTGTCGATGGCGGCCTCGTGTTCCCCGGCGACGAGCCGCCGGATTATTGGGACTTCTTTTACTTTGCCCTGGTACTCGGGATGACCTTCCAGGTGTCGGACGTGCAGATCACGTCGCGCAAACTGCGGAGGCTGGGAACCGTGCACGGTCTGCTGGGCTTCCTGTTCAACACCGTGATCATTGCCTTGACCGTCAATATCGGGGCCAGCCTTTTGTGACCTCAGGCCGACAGGTTTCCAGGCTCCTACGCGCCACACGCCTCAATTGCGCCATGTGTTCCGGCCATCTTGGCGAACCGGTCCATTTAGCTTAGTTCCTCGCACCCCTCGGCGCGAAGTCTCACTACAGGATGCGACTCCCAATCATGATGACAGACTGGAATGCATCGGGTTGGATCAGCCGGGGTCGCGCCCGTGCAGGCGACTTAGTACCCCTTGCGATCCTCGTGGTCGTTCTCGCACTGGTGCTGATCACCGCCATTCGCTCTCCGCTGAAGGATGACGTTGCGTGGCTGCTGTATGTCGCGCGCAACTGGCTGGCCGGACAGCGGCTGTATGAGGATCTCATCGAGGTAAATCCGCCGCTGATCATCTGGATTTACGCGGTTCCCGCCGCGATCGCTGGCTGGCTGAGCACGCCGCCCAAGTTGATCGCCATTCCGCTGTTCGCGATTCTAGTACTTGGTTCGGCTTGGTGGTGCGCCAATCTGCTGCGTCACCAGGGGCCGTTGTTCGCGCGCCGGACGCCGGTGTTTGCCGTTATCGGCATCGTTCTGCTGGCCATCCCCGGCGTGGAGTTCGGTCAACGCGAGCACCTGATGTCCGCCGCCTTGCTGCCGTATCTTTGCCTGATGGCGGCATGGCTCGACGGCCAGAAGGAAAAGCACCTCGCAGCGATCGCGGCGGGCGTGGTCGCGGGCCTTGGCTGCGCACTGAAACCCACCTACGGCCTTGCATTCCTGTTGCCGGAGGCGATCTGCCTGCTCGTCACCCGCCGTGCCCTGCGGATCGCGCCGATGGCGGCGATCGGCGCCGCGCTGGTCTATGGCGCGTCGGTGCTGGTGTTCTGCCCAGCCTATCTCTCCCGCGCGGTGCCGCTCGCCCTTGCCTTGTATGGCGGCACCGACACGCCGCTGTGGGGCCTCATCGTCGAAGCGCGCACGCTGATGTTCGGCGTGGCGGCTGCCCTGGTCCTGTGGGCGCTGAGCCGCGGCGGCCTCGGCCTGCGCGGACGGTTTACCGGCAATCTCATGACCGTTCTTGTGGCGTTCTCGATCGGCGCTGCAGTGGTCTATCTGCTGCAGGGCAAGAACTGGTTCTATCACCGCCTGCCGGCCATCACCGTCACCGTGCTGGCCATTGTTTTATGGTCGGCGGAGATGCTGCCGCGTCTGCGCATCGTTTTGCCGCCACGCCAGCGCATCCCCTCGGCGGCCCTGGCCTGCGTGGCGTTGCTGGCATTCCTGTATGCCGATATCCAGCGCATGCGGCCCTGGATCGAGGACGCCGTAGAGCCGGATCTGTCCACCGAGGTGCGGCTCGAGAAGATTATCCGCCGCGAGAAGGTGCGTACCTACGTCGCCTTTTCCGAGTGGATCGGTCTTGGTTTCCCCGTGGTCAACAACACCGGCGTGATATGGACGTCGCGTTTCGACTCGATGTGGGCGCTGAAGGGCGAACTCTGGCGCGCCCGCCAGGACGGCCGCGCTCCCGCGGAATGGCCGATCCGCCGCTGGGTGGCGCGCGATTTCATTACCGGCTGCCCCGATCTCGTGGTGGTCGACGTGCGCGGCGGCGGCATCAATTACATCAGCGTGCTCGTTGCCTCCGATCCCGCGTTCGCCCATGTCTGGACGCGCTATCGGCAGATCGCATTGTTCAACGGCCTGCGGGTCTTGAAGCGCGACAGCAGGGATTGCGGGGAAACTGGACCACGCCCGCGCATGGCAGCGACAGAACTCGAACTTCCATAAGTCCTACTCGACCAGGGCCATCAGCGTGTGAAGCTGATCGGCCTCGTCGGCCGGCTTGTCGGTCCGGATCCTGGAAATCCTTGGAAACCGCAGCGCCACGCCGGATTTATGCCGGGTTGAGCGCTGGGCGGCGTCGAACGCCACCTCCAGCACCAGGCCCCGGGCGACTTCACGCACCGGACCAAAGCGGTTGATCGTGTGGTCGCGCACCCATTTGTCGAGAAACAGCAGTTCCAGGTCGGTGAAGCCGAAATAGGCCTTGCCGACCGGCAACAGCTGGTCGTCCTGCCACAGGCCGAAGGTGAAGTCGGAATAATAGCTCGAACGTTTGCCGTGGCCACGCTGGGCATACATCAGCACCGCGTCGATGGTCAGCGGGTCGCGTTTCCATTTCCACCACTGGCCCTTAGGGCGGCCGGGCACATAGGCGCTGTCGGCACGCTTGAGCATCAGGCCCTCGATGGAGGCGGCGCGGGCGTGCAGGCGCTTTTCCGCAAGTTCGGGCACGGTGTCGAAAGGGATCAGCTGCGACAGATCCATTCGCTCCGGTTGCGTCCGCGCGTACCATGCCTCAAGCCGCCGGCGCCGCTCATCGAACGGCAGCCCCCGGATGTCCTCCGCGCCCTCGAACAGCAGGTCATAAAGCCGAACGCCGACCGGGTAGCTGGTTTGGATGCGTGCGTTGACGGTCTTGCGGTTCAACCGCTGTTGCAAATCCGAGAACGGGGCCACGTTGCCGTCGCGCATCACCAGCAGTTCGCCATCGAGCACGGCATGAAAATCCATGGCCGCGAGAATTTCCGGAAACCCACCACCGATGTCCTCCGCCCCGCGCGAATACAACGCGCGTCCGCCAAGGGTTGCGGCAAGCTGCACGCGAATGCCGTCCCATTTCCACTCTGCGCGATAGTTCGCCGGATCCAACGCCGCAATATCCTGCGCCTCAAGCGGATGCGCCAGCATGGGCGGGCGAAACACCGGTGCATCCGCCGGGTCTGGTCGCTCGCCATGGCCCTCGACCCAGGCGAACAGCGGCAGATATGGCGGCTTCAGCCCGTACCAAACCTCTTCGATATCGTCGGCCTGCAGCCCCTCGCCGAGCTCTGCCAAGGCCGTCTTGGCTAGCCGGGCCGATGCGCCGACACGCAGGCCGCCGGTGATCAGCTTGAGCAAGGCGAAGCGCACCGAGGCGTCAGACGCATCGAGCCAGCCGGCAACGATATCAGGCAAGGCTGATTTCGGCTCGTTCTGCAGAGACGTCACGACTTCGGATAACGAAGGCGGTGCGGCGTTGGTCGCACGCGGCGGCCACATCAGCGCCACCGTCTCGGCGAGATCGCCGACATAGTCGTAGGCCAAAGCGAACAGCACCGGGTCGGTGCGAGATGCAGCCAACTCGCGGATCAATCCGGGCTTGGCGGCTGCGAATTTCAGGTCGCCGGTGATGGCAGCAAGGCCAATGCCGCGCTCCGGATCGGGCTGTGTCGCAAAATATTGGCGGATCAGGGCGACCTTGGCGAGCCGACCAGGTGAGAACACCAGGCGTTCGAGCAAATGGCCGAACGCGATCACGTTCCATCACCATCTGTGATCACGTCTCATCCTCCTCGTAGCCCACCAGACGCAACGCACGTCCCTTGATCCCGCGTTGTTCGGCGGCGTGGATCAGCGCCTCCTCGCGTCCGTGCGTGACCCATATCTCGGGTGCGGCCACCTCGTCGATCGTGGCCAGAAGTTCCGGCCAGTCGGCGTGGTCGGAAATAATCAGTGGCAGCTCCACACCGGCTTGCTTCGCTCGCTGACGCACGCGCATCCAGCCGGAGGCGAGGCAGACCACTGGCTCGGCGAGGCGGCGGGCCCAGCGATCGGCAATGGCCGATGGCGGCGCCAGCACAATCTGGCCAACCAGCGCATCCTTCGCAGCGACTGTGGCCGGACGCAGATCGCCAAGTGGCACGCCATACGTTTCATACACGCCACACAGCGGAATGAGCGCGCCGTGCAGCCACACCGGCGCGTCCCACCCAGCCTGGCGCAGCAGCGAGATCAGCCGCTGTGTCTTGCCCAACGCGTAGCAGCCGACGACATGAGTACGCTCGGGAAACAATGCCACGCTTTCGAGCAGCTTGCGGATTTCGTCGAGCGGGTCGGGATGCTGGAACACGGGCAGAGCAAAGGTCGCCTCGGTCACAAACACGTCGCAGCCCACCGGTTCGAAGGCGCGACAAGTGGCATCCGCCGTGCGCTTGTAGTCACCGCTGACAACGACGCGAGACCCCTGGTATTCCATGCAGATCTGTGCCGATCCCAGCACGTGGCCGGCCGGTGCCAGCCAGACCGTCACATCGCCAACGCGCATCCGCTCGCCCCATTCCAGCGATTGAATGGAGCCGAACGCGCCCGCCCCCATTCTTGTCGCCATCAGCACCTGGGTTGCGGGGCTGGCGAGTACATGGTCGTGCCCCGAGCGGGCGTGATCGGAATGGGCGTGGGAAATGATGGCGCGCGGAACCGGCCGCACGGGGTCGATGAAAAACCCGCCTGGCGCACAAAATAGACCTTCGGAGCGCACGGTGAGCCAAGTCTGTGGATGCGGCATGTCGGAGATTTCGGGTTTGGAAACGCCAGTGCAAGGCCTTGACCGAGGTGACAAAAATTGTCTGCGCCGCTCGAATGACCCTCCGTTGCATCGCAACGACCACTGACACCGTCTGCGATACGACACGATTGACGTGTCGTGAGGCCGCGGCGGTTGCCAAGGCTGCAGCCGCATGACCGAAACGGCCGCAATTTCGGCTGAAGCCGTGATGTGCTCGGCTCATGAGAGCGCCGTCGACAGGCGACAGTGGTGTTGCCAGCACCCTCGAAGCAGCGTCAGCAAGTTGGCGCCAAACCTGGGGCCATCGCACAGAGCCGATTGTGCCAGGCGTTCACGCAAAGCGGTTCGCCACGTTGCAAGCAGCGCCGGGTCACGCGCGAGTTTTGCGACAATTGCCACATACGCGTTGGCGTCGCGGGCCACGAACTCTGCCAGACCTGCGGCGTTCAAATGGCTCTGCGTATGACGCTCGGCAAAGCTCAGCCCCGGCCAGGTCACCACGGGCAGTCCCATCCACAAAGCGTCGCAGGTGATGGCGCCGCCGGAGTATGGGCGGGGATCGAGCCCGATATCCATTTCGCCGAGATGGGCGAGATAGGCGTCAGGTGGCAAGGCGCCGGTGAAGTGAAGTTGCCCGGCAGCGATCCCCGCCGCGGTGAACCAGGTGGTGATGCGCGCCTGCACCTCCGGCTGTTCGAATCCGGCATAGACGAGATGCAAGCTTGCCCCAGGCCCGCAGGCCTCCTGCAGCACCCTCGCCCAAAGTTGCACCAGGGGCTGGTTGATCTTCGCCGGATGATGAAAGGCCGCCAATTTAAGTGCCGTTCCACCATGGCTATGCGTGACATCCGGTGCGCTCGGCGGGTCGTAACAGAGATAGCCGTCAGGCAGCCGCAGCACCTCCTCACGATAGGCGCCATCTTCGTGGTTTGGGACCAAATGGCGATCGGCGATCAGGCCGTCGATCGCTGCGGCACCGGTGGTGCCGAAATAACCGGCCCAGCTCAGCTGCACCGGCGCGGGCTTGTGGGCAAACGCACCCAGCCGAATATTTGTCGTGTGGCCGGCCATGTCGATGAGTATGTCGATCTCGTATTGCGCGATCGTTTCCGCCAATTTCGTGTCGCTCCAGCCGGAGACATCGCGCCAGATGTTGGCACGCGCTCTGAAACGCGCCTCCGTGGCGCTACCATCCGGCACACCGGTGTAGGCGGCGACCTCGATCTCGGCCGTATCGAGCGCCTCGATGCCGCGCACCGTGAACTGACCGACGGGATGAGCGCGCAGATCGCCGGAGACGAGGCCGACACGCAGGCGCCGATCCGGGTCCCGATCGATCGGGTGACGGAGCACGGCGGGGGCCGCGAGTGCCGCCACCCGATCTTGCCAAAGATGATCATACAGTTTTCGTAGCTGGGCGGCGGTGACGCCGGGCACGTATTGCGCCGCCATCAGGCGGTTGGAAATGACGCCGGGGTCGGCGGGATGCCGATCGAGCCAGGCATTGTTGCCCGCAATAGCGGCATCGACGTCACCTAGGCGGAGCTCGAGATCGCCCAGGTTGATTGCCGGCAGCTGCTTTGCGTGATCGGCGGCGACGGCCCTCCGGTAAAGCCGCAGCGCCTCGCCGATGTCCCAGGCGTCATCGTGCAGCGTCGCGGGGTTGTAGAGGGCCAGCGCGCAATGGGGGTCACGATCAAGCGCCTGGGCGAAGGCCGCGCGCGCCGCCGCACGCCGGCCGTTGTGCAGCAGCACCAAATCGAATTGGGTCGCAATTTCCGGCACTTGGGCAAACCGGGCATTCGCCGCGGCCGCCGTGGTTTCGGCTTCGTCGACGCGGCCCAATTTGCCCAGCGCTGCGATCGTATCGAGCCAGATACTCATATCATCGGGATCAAGGGCCAGAGCGCGCCGGAAATGAAACAAGGCGCGGGTTGCCTTGTCCTCGTGGCGCAGCAAACGCGCGGTCAACGCGTGGGCCGCGGCCATGTCGGGGCTCGCCTTCAACAGCTTTTCAAGCTGCCGCTGCGCCTCGCGGGGCCGGCCCGTCTCAGCCAGGATCGCAGCGAGGTTGCAGGAGGCGACCGGTTGCTGCGGCAAGCCGGCCAGGACCTTCAGATACAGCGCCTCTGCGCGGCCGAGGTCGCCGGCGCCGTGGTGGTGCAGCGCTTGGTGCAGCAGGTCCGCCAGATCGGCCCGGCGATTCGGGGGCAGCATCTTGTTGCCGCTTTCGATCGATTGGACCCCTGTCCCAGGTGATCTGAAACCGACGGCGCAAGCGGACCCGCTTCCCGTATCGGCCGCGAGGCTTTATGCAGGGCGGCATGACGGGAACATTGCCGGAACTCTTTCGGTCCTGGTTTGCCAGCCGGGGCTGGGCGCCGCGGCCGCATCAGCTGGCCGTGCTGGCGGCGGCGCGGGCCGGGCGCAGCACCCTGCTGATCGCGCCCACCGGCGGCGGCAAGACATTGGCTGGGTTTCTGCCGTCTCTCGTCGAGCTGGCGGAGGCACCGCGGCCTGGCCTGCACACCCTTTATGTCAGCCCGCTGAAAGCGTTATCGGCCGATGTCGCCCGCAACCTCACAGCACCGGTGACGGAGATGGCGCTCGGCATCTCGATCGAGACCCGCAGCGGCGACACCACGCAGGAGCGGCGGCGGCGGCAGCGGGAGATGCCGCCGAACATGTTGCTGACCACGCCGGAAAGCCTCGCCGTGCTGCTCTCTCAGCCCCATGCGGCAGAGTTCTTCGCACCTCTGCGCCGCGTGGTGATCGACGAGGCGCATGCCTTGGCGGGCACCAAGCGCGGCGACCAGCTGGCACTTTGCCTGGCGCGGATCGCAGCCCTTGCCCCTGGCGTGCACCGCATCGGGCTGTCGGCCACCGTCGCCCATCGCGACGCCATCCGGGCCTATGTCGCGCCGGACGCCGAGATCATCGATGTCGCCGGCGGAGCGGCGCCGGAGATATCGATGATCCTGCCCGAGGGCCGGCTGCCCTGGTCGGGCCATATGGGGCTGTTCTCGGCACCTGAGATCCTCGCGCGCATTCGCGCAGCCCGCATGACGATCGTCTTCGTCAACACCCGCGCCCAGGCGGAGCTGATGTTCCAGGAGCTGTGGAAACTCAACGACGAGACGCTGCCAATCGCCATTCATCATGGCAGCCTCGAAATGGTGCAGCGGCTGCGGGTGGAAGCGGCGATGTCGGAAGGCCTGCTGCGCGCCGTGGTGGCAACATCCTCACTCGATCTCGGCATCGACTGGGGCGGCGTCGACCAGGTGCTGCAGGTGGGTGCCCCCAAGGGCGTGTCGCGCCTGCTGCAGCGAGTCGGCCGCGCCAATCATCGGATGGATGAGGCCAGCCGGGCGATCCTGGTGCCGGCCAACCGGTTCGAGGTGCTGGAATGCGAGGCCGCCATCGCGGGGGTGGCCGCGAACGAACTTGACGGCGATCCACCACAACCGGGCGGGCTCGACGTGCTGGCCCAGCATCTGCTCGGTTGCGCCTGCGCGGCACCGTTCCAGGCGGATGCGATGTTTGCCGAAATCACCCAGGCGGCACCCTACGCAGACCTCACCCGCCGCGATTTCGACGACACACTGGAATTCGTCGAAAACGGCGGTTACGCGCTGGCTGCCTACGAGACCTATCGCAAGCTGTTCCGCGACAGCGAGGGCTGGTTGCATGTCCGCTCCGAGCGGGTGATGCGCCAGCACCGGATGAACATCGGCACCATCGTCGAGGCGCCTACGCTCAAGGTGCGTTACGCCGGCCGCGGCCAGGCTCTGGGGGAAATCGAGGAATATTTCGTCAACATGCTCACTCCCGGCGACACCTTCATGTTCGCCGGCCGCCTGCTGCGGTTCATCCGGCTGCATGAGACGGTCGTGGAAGTGACGGACGGCGGCACCGGCGAGCCGAAGGTGCCGGCCTATGCCGGCGGGCGCATGCCGATGACCACCAACCTCGCCCGCCGCGTGCGCGCTATGCTGAACAGCCCGGAGCTGTGGCAGGATTTTCCGGCGCCGGTCCGCGAATGGCTCGAGCTGCAGGTCAGTCGCTCCGTCATGCCAGGACCTGACGATCTGCTGGTCGAGACCTTCCCGCGTGGCGACCGCTGGTATCTGGTCGCCTATTGCTTCGAGGGCCGCAACGCGCATCAGAGCCTGGGTATGCTGGTGACCCGCCGTATGGAGCGCTTCGGGCTGCAGCCGTTGGGCTTCGTCGCCACCGACTATGTGCTGGGCGTGTGGAGTGCCGTCGAGCCCACGGACGTGGCACGGCTGTTCGAACAGGACATGCTGGGCGAGGACCTCGAGGCCTGGATGGACGACAGCTCCATGCTGCGGCGCACGTTTCGTACCGTGGCCGTCATTGCCGGGCTGATCGCCCGCCACTATCCAGGCATGGACAAGAACCGACGCCAGGTGACCGTGAATTCCGACCTGATTTACGACGTGCTGCGCAAGCACCAGCCCGACCACATTCTGCTGCGCGCCACGCGGCTGGATGCCGCGCGCGGGCTTACCGATATCGGCCGCATCGCTGAAATGCTGGTGCGCATCGATGGCCGGGTTCGCCACCAGCGACTGCGCCGGGTGAGCCCTCTGGCGGTGCCGGTGCTGCTGGAGATCGGCCGCGAGTCGGTGCGCACCGAAGGGTCGGACGATGCGTTGCTGGAGGAGGCGGCCCTGATCGCCGAGGCCACAACGGATGCCGAGCCGCCGCCGTTCCGGCCGCGGCCGGTGCCAGCCGTGCATCGGGCCAATGTCGCGCGCAGCAAACGCTCGCCGCAGGGCAGGCTGTTCGGATGACGGCGGCACCCATTCATCTCGCCGGCGAACGGCTGATGCTCGATCCCACCGGCGCCCTGCACTGGCCGGCGCAGCGGCTGCTTGTGGTGGCCGATCTGCATTTCGAGAAATCCACCGCCGCCGCCGCGCGCGGCCAGCTGCTGCCGCCGTTCGACACGCGTGAGACGCTGGCGCTGCTTTCAGGCCTGATCCGCAAATACGGGCCCCGCACGCTGGTCGCACTCGGCGACAGCTTTCATGACGCAAAAGGCCCTGCCCGACTGCAACCGCGCGATCAGGCGAGCATCGCGGCGCTGGCCAAGCAGACCAACATCGTCTGGGTGCACGGCAACCACGACCCCGAGGCGCCGGACGGCCTGGCCGGCGAGAGCACGCCGGAGTTTCGCGTCGGCCCGCTCATTTTCCGCCACCAGGCGAGCCCTGGGAGGGTGATGGGCGAACTCAGCGGCCATTTCCATCCCAAGGCACATGTGGCCGTTCGCGGCACCACACTGTGCCGACCTTGTTTCGTGGCTGATGGCTACCGGCTGATGCTGCCGGCGATCGGCGCCTATACCGGCGGGCTCGACGTGCGCGACGGCGCGATCGCGGGCCTGTTTCCGCGCGGCGGCCGGGTGTTCCTGGTGGGCCGCGAAAGGCTCTACAGCTTTCCATTGGCGGCCCACCGGCAGGCGCGTAACGCGCAGGCAGAGCCACAGTTGCTGGGTGGGCCATGATCACAACGCACTTTACCATCCGCACGGCAACGCTTGCCGACCTGCCGGCGATGCTGGAACTTTATCGCCATCTGATACCAGCCCGCCTTGATGCAGACTCTTCCAGCATCAAGGCGAGCTGGTATCGCGCGCCGGGCTGGCCGGTGGCGGCGCAAAAAATACGACTCATGCTGAACCGTCGTTGACACATCCCTCATATGTCAGCCTCAAGGCGAGTTGGTATGAGCGGAAATATCCTCTTTCAGGCGCGCCGCGATTGACCTTGGCGCAGCTTGGCGATGAACCGGGCGAGATGCGGGTCGGTTCGGTCGAACGGTGCCTCGTCGAAGGAAAACCAACGAATGGTTTCAAATTCCTCGTGGTCGAACGCCATCGCCTGCTGACGCCCGGCCCGCACGACATACCAGAGCGAGACATCGATATGCCCGGCGGTGAGGCCCACGGTCTCGGTGCAGGTGATCATCACCGGCGCTTCGATTGCGTGCGCCGCGGCAAAGCCGAGTTCTTCCTCGATCTCACGCAGAACGGTCGTTCGCGGGTGTTCGCCCGGCTCGACATGTCCGCCCGTGGGTAGCCACATCTGGGCATTGCGATGGTCGACCAGCAGGATGTGATCCCCGTCGACGACGACGGCATACGAAACCAGATGCTGCGCAGGCGTCGCCGGCCGTGCGCGGCGAAACAGCTCCACACCGGAATCTATCCATGCGATGGCTTCGCCCTGGTGAACGGCTTCCAGTGCATCGAGCGGCGCGATGGCTTCGATCTCGGCTCTGACGCCGGCACGCAAACGCGGTTCATCTCCCATTATGCCAGTGTATACGTCCTCGTGAGCCTGGGCCGCCATTGCCCCTTGACGCGGCACGCATCTAGTTTCCGCTGCCGCCGGTATAAATGATACAGAAAGGAGCGTCCGAAGCCCATGATGTCCCCCCAACCTGTGCTGTACTGGTTCCGACGCGACCTGCGCCTTGCCGATAACCCTGGGCTCGCGGCGGCGATCGCCACTGGCCGAAAGGTGATCGCGGTGTTCATTCTTGATGAGGAGACCGGCGGACGCTGGGCCGCGGGCGCGGCCTCGAAGTGGTGGCTGCACCACTCGCTGTCGGCGCTGGCGGCGGATCTGCAGACGCGGGGCGCCACGCTGGTTCTGCGGCGCGGGCGGATTGCGACAGAGCTGCCGCGTCTGCTGGCCGAGACCGATGCGTGCGAGGTGCATGTCGGCGAAGCGATCGAACCCTGGGCGCGCCGCGCGATCGATACCTTGGCACAAACCATTCCGCTGCGTCGCCACCGCACGTCGCTGATGTTTTCTCCAGAGGAAATCCGCACCGGCGCCGGCACGCCGTACAGCGTGTTCACGCCGTTTTCCAAAGAATGCCGCAAATGCTACACGCCGCACCCGCCAGCTGAAGCACCACGCCAGATTCCAGCGGGCAAAGCCCCGCCCAGCGACACGCTGAAAGACTGGGCGCTGCTGCCGTCCCACCCCGACTGGGCCGCCGGCCTGCGTGCGACGCACACACCTGGCGAGGCCGGCGCACAGGCGCGGCTGGCAAAATTCCTACCCCGTATCGGAGTCTATGGCGAAGCGCGAAATCGGCCGGATCAGCCGGGGACCTCGATGCTGTCGCCGCATTTGGCGTGGGGCGAAATCTCGCCCGGCGCCATCTGGCACGCCACGCTGGCCCATGCCGGCCGCGACGTTGAGGTGTTTCAGAGCGAGGTGCTCTGGCGGGAATTCTCGGCGCATCTTCTGTGGAATTCACCCACTCTGCCGGATGCACCGCTCAAACCCCAATATTCTGCCTTTCCGTGGCGCCAGGACAGCGCTGGGCTGACGGCGTGGCAGCAGGGCCGCACCGGTATCCCGATCGTGGACGCCGGTATGCGCCAGCTTTGGCAGACCGGCTGGATGCACAACCGCGTCCGCATGATCACGGCGAGCTTCCTGATCAAACATCTGCTGATCCGCTGGCAGGACGGCGAAGCCTGGTTCTGGAATTGCCTGGTTGATGCCGAGCTCGCGGCGAACGCGGCCTCCTGGCAATGGGTCGCCGGCAGCGGGGCCGACGCGGCACCGTTCTTTCGCATCTTCAACCCAGTGTTGCAGGGCGGGAAGTTCGACCCCGCGGGCGACTACGTGCGCAAATACGTGCCGGAACTGGCGGATGTTCCGGTCAAGCACATCCACACCCCTTGGGAATCCGCTGTAAAGCCAAGGAATTACCCGACGCCGATTGTCGATCTCGCTTTTGGTCGCGCTCGGGCCCTGGACGCTTTGAAGATCATCACGAGATCCACGGCATGAGCTTAAAACCACGCCTCGCCGTGATCGGTGCCGGCATTTCCGGATTGTCCGCCGCTTGGCTGGCGCGCCACACCTATGAGGTGTCGCTGTTCGAGGCGGAGCCTCGCGCCGGCGGCCATGCCGATACGCAACTGGTGGAGGTCGCCGGCGAGCCGGTGGCTGTCGATACCGGCTTCATCGTTTACAACGGTCTTAATTACCCCAATCTGGTCGGCCTGTTCGACCATCTCGGCGTGGTCACCAAACCGACCGACATGTCGTTCGGCGTGTCGATCGGCCGCGGTCGCATGGAGTATGCCGGCGGCGAACTGGCACAGATGTTTGCCCAGAAGCGGAACCTGATGCGGCCACGGTTCTGGTCGATGGTGTCGGACATCCTGCGCTTCTATCGCAGCGCCCCCGCTCTGCTGTCAGCCGACCCGAAACTGTCGCTGGGCGAGTGGCTGACCGCCAACCACTACGGCGAGGCCTTCGTGAACGACCATATCCTGCCGATGGGCGCTGCCATCTGGTCCGCCTCGGTCGAGGGTATGCGGGCGTTTCCAGTGCGCCATTTTGCCCGCTTCTTCCAGAACCACGGCCTGCTGCGGATAACCAACCGGCCAGCATGGCGGACGGTGGAGGGCGGCAGCCGGGCCTACGTGGCGCGCATGCTGGCCGACCTCGGCGATGTTCGGCTCGGCCAGGCCGTCCAGACGGTGACACGCGCAGAGGGCTGCGTGATGATCCAGACCGCAGGGGGCCAAGAGGCGTTCGATGCCGTCGTGCTTGCCTGCCACGCCGACCAGGCGCTGGCGATTCTCGCGCAGCCTACGGCCGACGAGTGTCGCGTGCTGGGCGCGTTCCGCTGCCAGGACAATTTCGCGGTGCTGCACACCGATGCGAGCCTGATGCCGGTCCGCCGCGCCGTTTGGTCGGCCTGGAACTATCTCTCCGAGGACGCGACCGATCACAGCCAGACCGTCAGCGTCACCTACTGGATGAACCGGCTGCAGTCGCTGGAGACGAAGCTGCCCCTGCTCGTCTCGCTCAACCCGCTGCGGCCGCCGGATCCCGCAGCCGTGCTGCTCACCCGCCACTATCGCCACCCGCAGTTCGACGCCGCGGCGTTGGCGGCACAGGAACAGTTGCCAGCCATCCAGGGCGTCGGCTGCGTGTATTTCGCTGGCGCCTGGAGCGGTTGGGGTTTCCATGAGGATGGCATCGCCTCGGCGGTACGGGTGGCGAAGCTGCTCGGAATCACGCCGCCCTGGGAAGCGGTCACCGAACGCGTCGCCGCATGAGCGCGATGCTGCACGTCGGGCGCGTCAGCCATGTGCGGCACAGTCCGTTTCAGCACCGGTTTTCCTACCGCATGTGGATGCTGTCGGTGGATCTGGACGCGCCTTGCGAAACACGGCTGTTTCACCGTAACCGCGCAGGCCTGGTATCTCTGCACGATGCCGACCACGGGCCGCGCGATGGCACCGGCTTGCGCCCCTGGGTCGAGGCCCAGCTGGCAGCACAGCATCTGGAGGCCTTCGCCGTGCGTATTCGCTTCATGATGATCCCGCGCGTTCTCGGCTACGCATTCAACCCGATCGCGCTCTTTGCCTGTCATGACGCGGACGGCCGGTTGGGTGCCGTGATCCATCAGGTCAAGAACACGTTCGGCGATCAGACTGCCTATGTGTTGCCGGTTGCGCTGCACGACGGCACGATCCGGCAGGCGAGCGTCAAACGCATGCATGTCTCGCCGTTCTTCGACATGCGCGGCGGCTATCGCTTCGCCTTCAACGACCCGGCCAGCCCCGATTTTCATCTGACCATTCGTTACGGTGTAGACGATCAGCCGCGGATGACGGCTGCGATGCAACTGCGGGCGCGGCCATTGTCGGACAGCGCCCTGGCCCGCCTGCTGCTGTCCATGCCGTTGATGCCGGTCAAGGTGTTCGCGGCCATTCTTTGGGAGGCTCTGCGTCTGAAGTTGCGCGGTGCCGTCTATCACCCTGTTCCCGACCCACTCGATGGAAAGCACGCATGAGCGGCACCCACACGACAGTTCAAAGCGTTCTCGCTACCCCGCCGCGCGATCGCTGGTCACGCCTGGCACTGCGTCTGGCCGCGGTGATCCGCTGTGGAAGGCTGACCATCGTGCTGCCCGATGGCACCAGCCACCGAATCGCTGCGGTGAATGAGGGGCCAGACGCGACGGTGGTGCTGAAGGACAAGGCGGCCATCCGCAAACTCGTGACCGGCGGCAGCGTCGGCTGGGCGGAGGCGTATATCGAGGGTCTTTGGGAAACGCCCGACCTGCGTGCGGTGATGGCGCTGGCGGCGGCCAACGAAACCGAGTGGATGGCCATGCTGGCCGGCAATCGCTTGATGCGCGCCCTCAACGTGGTGATGCACAGGCTGCGGCCGAACACCCGCAGAGGCGCGCGGCGCAACATCGTCGAACACTACGACCTCGGTAACGCGTTCTACGCACAGTGGCTGGACCCCACCATGACCTACAGCTCCGCCCTGTTCGAGCATGAGGGTCAGGATCTCGAGGCCGCCCAGCTGGCCAAGATCCACAATCTGTGCCGCGCGCTGGACCTGCGCCCAGGCATGCGCATGCTGGAGATCGGTTGCGGCTGGGGCGCCTTCGCCGAGGTGGCCGCGCGCGACTATGGCGTGCAGGTGGTTGGGATCACGCTGTCCCCCTCACAACTCGATCACGCCCGCGCCCGCATCGCGCGCGCCGGGCTGTCCGACCGCGTTGAATTCCGCCTGCAGGACTACCGCGACGTGCCAGAGAGCTTCGATCGCATCGCGTCGATCGAAATGTTCGAAGCGGTCGGCGAGCAGTTTTGGCCGGCCTATTTCGCCACGCTGCGGGATCGCCTGGTGCCCGGAGGCCTCGTGGGCCTGCAGACCATCACCATCGAGGACCGGCTGTTCCCGAGCTACCAGAGCAGTGCCGATTTCATTCAGCGCCATATTTTCCCCGGCGGCATGCTGCCCTCACCCAGCCGGCTGCGCGAGGAGGTGGCGCGCGCCGGCCTCGACTGGTGCCGGGAGCATTGGTTCGGCATCGATTACGCCGAGACGCTGGCCCGTTGGAATTCCAGATTCCAGGACGTCTGGCCGCGTATCGCCGGCGCCACCCGCCTGTCTCGCATGCCGTGCGATGCCAGGTTCAAACGGCTGTGGGAATATTACCTGTTGTACTGCGAGACAGGGTTTCGCGCAGGATGGACCGATGTTGGCCAGATCCTTCTGGCCAGGCCTGCATGAGCACCCTGGCCTGATGACGCCTGCTTGAGCGTTGTTTCATGAGACGACTGGGCTGGAGCACCCTGGCCCCATACGCCGCGCCGGCGCTTCCGCTGGCGATCCTGGGCCTGCCGCTTAACGTCTATCTGCCGGCGTTCTGGGCTGGGCCGATGGCGCTCGGCCTTGGAAGCGTCGGGCTGGTGCTGACCTTGGTGCGGCTGCTGGACGTGGTGGTGGACCCCGCCATCGGCCGCCTGTCCGACCGCTGGCGGACGCGCATCGGCCGGCGCCGGCCGCCGATCGTGATGGCGGTCCCGATCGGCCTCGCCGGCGGTGCGGCGCTGTTCTTTCCGCCCCCGGGCGCTGGGGCAGTGTGGCTGTTTGCTGCCTACCTCGCGCTCACCCTGGCGTGGAGCCTGATCGCCTTGCCGTGGCAGGCGTGGGGCGCCGAGCTGTCCACCGATTACAACGAGCGAATCCGCATCACCTCCTGGCGGGAAACCGGCACGTTGCTCGGTGTCGTGCTGTCGGCGGTGGTGCCGGCCGCCTTCGGCCTTTCCGATCCCGCTTCCAGCCTGCATGTACTTACATTGTTATGCGCGGTGCTCAGCCTGCCGACGCTGCTGGCGCTGCTGACCCTGGTGCCGGAGCCGCAGTTCGCCGCACCCGTCGAGCAGCCCGGGTTGCGCGAGTCGCTGCGGACCGCGCTGGCCAACCGGCCATTCCGGCGATTGCTGGCGGCCTGGGCGGTCAACGGCATCGCCAATGGATTGCCGGCAGTGCTGTTTTTGTTGCTATGCCGGTTTATCCTGGTCGACCCCGCAGCCTCCGGGCCGCTGTTGTTGGCGTATTTCGTGGCCGGCATTGCCTCGGTGCCGCTTTGGACCCTCGTGGCACGGCGGATCGGCAAGCATCGCGCCTGGTGCTGGGCGATGCTGTGGACCTGCGCCGGTTTTCTCCCTGTGCTCCTGCTGGGCCCGGGCGATACCTGGGCGTTCTTTGCAATCTGCATCGCCACCGGCGCCGGGCTGGGTGCCGACCTGGCCTTGCCGCCGGCGATGCAGGCCGATGTCATCGATCTCGACACGCTGGAACACGGTGAGCCCCGCGCCGGGCTTTTCTTTGCCGCCTGGACGATGGCGCAAAAGGCGGGCAACGGTCTGTCCGCCGGCCTCGCCTTCGGATTGCTCGACCTCGCGGGCTTCTCCGCCGAGGGGGCGAACGGCCCGCCGCAGCTGCTGAGCTTGGCCGTGTTGTATTGCCTGGTGCCAGTGGTGCTAAAGCTGGTCGCCGTGACTCTGGTATGGAATTTTCCGATCGACGCGGCCGAGCAGAGCCGCATCCGGCTCGCTCTGGACGCGCGTAAATGACGCCTGCGGAACTTGTCCCGACAGGCCAGGGCATTCGCGTGGTCGGCGACGTTCACGGCGACGCCCGTGCGTTCGCCGCCGCCGTGCAGACCGACCTGTTCGTCATCCAACTCGGCGATCTCGTGGACTATGGGCCCGACAGTTGCGAGACCTTGCGCATCGCCTTCGAGCTGCGCGCCAGCGGTCGTGGCCTGTTCCTGCTCGGCAATCACGATCTGAAGCTCGCCCGCGCCCTGGCGGGCCAGGAGGTGCGCATGGACGCGCGGCTGGCCGCCACCCTCACCCAGCTCGATGAGGCGATGCGCAACCGCGCGCGGGAGGAACTTGCCCGCGCGCCGGCTTGGCTGTTGCAGCGCGATCGGATGTTCGTGCATGCAGGGTTTCACACCGCCATGCTGGACGAAGCGCCACCTTTGACACCGAACGGCCGTGTGCAAGGCGTGTTGTCGCGGGCCTTGTACGGCGAGCCCACCGGCCGCACCCAGGCGGACGGATTTCCCGAGCGTTCGTTGCGTTGGGTGGACCGCATTCCTGGCTTCCTGACCGTTTATTGCGGGCACGACCGTCGCAGTACCGACGGGCGCCCTTATATCCGCAAAGGCGCGCAAGGCGGCACTGCGGTGTTTCTCGACACCGGTGCTGGAAAGGGCGGCCATCTGTCCTGGATCGATCTGCCACCGGAGTGAAACCATGCGTTATCTCAAAGCCGCCTTGCTGCTGCTTCCCGTTGTTGGCTGCGCTGCCCAGCCCGTGGATCATTTTGCCGCCGGCCGCCCGGAAATGCGGTTGGAGGAATATTTCAACGGCAACGCCACAGCATATGGCTTGTTCTTCGACCGCTCTCACGACGTGCGGCGCCAGTTCAAGGTCGCCATGCACGGCGCCTGGAATGGCAGCCAGCTCACGCTCGACGAGGATTTCACCTACGACGATGGTGAGAAGCAGCAGCGTCACTGGACTTTCCACAAGACCGGAGCCGACACCTGGGAAGGCACGGCCCCGGACGTGATCGGGGTGGCGCACGGCCAATATTCCGGCAATGCGTACCGGATGAGCTACACGGCCGATCTGAAGTCGGGCGATACAACCTATCGCCTCGACTTCGACGATTGGCTGTATCGGCAGAGCGACAATGTGGTGCTCAACAACGCCCGCGTGACCAAGTTCGGCTTCGATGTCGGTGAGATCCAGTTGGTGTTCGTGAAGTAGCTTGAAAGGATCGTCTGCGCACCTTAAAGCCTGAAAGGCCGCACGTTGCGGTGGAGCGGACCGGAGAAACCGCCCCTTAAGTCGGTCAAGGGACGTCCCACATGAACGAAGCCGGCTTTGCTGCAAGCGAGTTGCTCACCCGTGCCGCGGCAGTGGCACGTGAGGATGATGCGTCGGCACGCACCAGCCGCGTGCGCCGGTTCAGTCAGGGCAGTCGCCCGGTGATCCGCTGGATCAAGGGCAACGGGCGCGACGACGTGGTGACACGGGCAGCTATCGCTCAGGCCACGCGACTTTTCGGCGATCGCGTCGACTACTGCCTTTGCACGCAAGGGATCGATGCGGTCCGAGCGCGGTGGATCTTGGCCTGGGCCGTGCAGCCGGTGGAATGGTGGCCTGTGACGGCGGCCGATAACCCTGCCCTCGCCGCCCATTTGACGGCTTCGGGATGCGCCGAGGAAAACTTTGGCTATTGGTGGAAATGGTTCCCCGAACGCGTGCGACCGGACGGTCCCGAATGGATCCTGGACGGCGACATGGTGGTAACGGCGATGCCGCCATGGTTCGACATCTGGGCCGAAGGGCTCGATCGCATCCGCGTGGCGCAGGACGATCATTACCCGATCGACATGCTCTACGGGCGCTACCGCGACCTGGCGGACGACCAGCTGTGCCTGTATTCGGGCCTGATATCGCTGCCGCCGCGGTTGACCTATATGTCCGCGGTTGACGATGTCCTCGCCCTGCGCCCGCTGGCCAGACCGCACAACGGCACAATCGACATGTGCGAGCAGGGGGTGATCGCCGCGGCCTTCGCAGTACTCGGGGCCGTGCCGATCCCGCTGGAGGAGTTTCCGTTCGGCCGCAGCTTTCAGCCGGCATTGGATTTTGGTGGCCGTGGCGATCAGGGCCGGCACTGGGGGTACCATTTCGGCTGCTCGTTCCGCGGTCCCAACCGACATTTCGAAGCGCTGAGTGCTGCCGGGACAGTCTATTCGCAGGCCGAGCAGCCGGATGACACGCTGCGGTTCGCCTGGCTCGGCGGGCAAAGCCAGTGGGGCACGCCGGGCTGGAGCATGCCCGAGGCGGCATCCGCCTTCATCCTCGACCACGCACGCCGCCTCGCCGGACGCAGGCTTCTGGAGCTTGGTACGTCGCGCGGGCGGATGACGGCTGTGCTGGCGTCATCAGGGTTTCACGTTACCACGATCGACCGGCACGACCGCGGTGCCGCTCAGAACCTGGATGCGCTTGCGGTGCGGGTGGTGATTGACGACGCGCTGCACTTTCTGGCCACCACGACCGAGCGTTTCGACGCCGTGGTGGTCGATCTGCATGGCAATTCAGTCGCCGAATGGATGCGGTTGGGCCCCTTGCTGGCCCGGGTGCTGCGCGCCGACGGCAGTCTGATCATCAGCAACGCAGCCCTGTGGCAGATCGAGGAGTGGCGGCAGGAGCGGGGCGTTCTCTGGTTCCTTGACAGCCTGGGGCCGGAATGGCGCCATGTCGTTCATGAGCAGCCGGTGCCTGGAATCGCGCTCGCCACCCGCCCGCATGCCTGGCAGCCGACGGTCCAGACCGATGATCCTGGCGTTCATTTGATCGTGGATGGGCTGGATGTGTGGCCGCTTTCCCAGACCGGAGGCGTTTACGTTTTCCGCGCGGTCTGCTTCACCGGCGCGATCCAAATCCGTTCCCGACACGCGGTTCCGAACCAATGCAGCCTCCCAACCAGTGACGATCGCAGGCTCGGCGTGGCTCTGGTTCGCCTGCGCATTACCGCCCCAGGTTTGGAGCTGGTGTTAGGACCGGATTGGGCAGGGTTTGGCGAAGGATTTCACAGCTCCGAGGGAACCCATCGCTGGACCGATGGCGACGGGCGGCTGGTGGCCCTCGCCTATCCCGGGATGCCCAACACTGTCACCATCGAACTTACTTCGTTTGTTTTGCCCTTTTACCCATGGAATGCGCCTGCGCCGCTGGTTCTGGCGTAACCAGGCCGGCATGACCTGATGTGGACCACTGAACAGTGGTCCGATGGCGATCCGGTTCGTTCGCTGTTGACGCCTCGCCTAACCCACGCACCCGAACTTGAAATGCCTTTGCGTTGAACCCAGAGCTTGATGGCCGAAGCTGGACTCGCCGAGACGTCTGATAGGCGACGTCATTCCGCTCTAATGCGGCATGGCGCGCGCCATCAGCGCATAGAACAGCCGGTGCGGCAGCAGCGCCAGCACCTGCAGCGGCAAGGAGAGCTGCCAGGGGAATGTGATCTCGAACCGCCCCCGCGACAGGCCGCGCACGATGCGACGAGCGGCATCGTCGACCTCCAGCAGGAACGGCATCGGAAAGCGGTTGGTAGCGGTCATCGGCGTGCGGACGAAGCCGGGATTGACCACGTTGACAGTGATGCCGCGTGGCTTGAGGTCGAATTCCAGGCTTTCCGCCATGCTGATCAGGGCCGCCTTGCTGGCCCCATACGCTACCGCGCGGGGCAGGCCACGGTAGCCCGCCACCGATGCGACGATCACGATCTGGCCGGATTTGCGGGCCAGCATGCGCGGCATGACCGCTGCAAGCACGTTCGCGGTGCCGACCAGATTGACCTCGACCGTGTTGCGAAATCCCGCGAGGTCGAAATCGAGCGCGCCCATTTCGTGCCAGGCGCCGGCGTTGAGCATCGCCAGCGCCACCGGGCGGCCGCTCTGCGCCTCGATCCGCGCGCAAATCTCCGCCATGCCCGCGGCATCGCTGACATCGCCGGGTGCTGCGATCATGCGACCGGGATGGGCAGCGGCGAGCGCTTCCAGCCGGTCCCCCGCACGCGCGGTGATGGCAACGGTCCAACCCTTGCGCACCAGCTGCTCGGCAACTGCAGCACCAATGCCGCTGGATGCACCAGTGATCCAGGCAATGCCGTCAGTGGGCTTCGCGATCATACCGGCTCTCCCTGGTCCATGGCGGTCAGAAACGCACCAGCGCGCGCGCGCAAGGCGGCCACGCGGGCTGGTGCCATCTTGCCAAGTGTTGCAAGCGGCATGGCCATACGGTTGTTGCCTTTGAAGCGTTCGGTGTGGCGGGCAATGAAGTCCCAGTACAGCGCGTTGAAAGGGCAGGCATTCGGCCCCGTCGCATCCTTCACCTGGTAGCTGCAAGAGCCGCAGTAATTGCTCATTTTGCTGATATAGGCGCCCGAGGCTGCGTAGGGCTTGGAGCCGACGATGCCGCCATCGGCAAACAGCGCCATGCCCCGCACGTTGGGCATTTCAACCCATTCATAGGCATCGGCGTAGACAGCGAGATACCACGCATCAACTTCGGCGGGGTCGAGGCCTGCGAGCAAGGCGAAGTTACCCGTGATCATCAGGCGCTGAATGTGATGGGCGTAAGCATATTCGATCGTGTTGCCGATGGCGTCGGCCATGCAACGCATGCGTGTTTGGCCGGTCCAATAGAACTTGGGCAGTTTGCGATGCGCATCCAACGCGTTGAGCTGGGCGTATTCGGGCATCCGCAGCCAGTAGATGCCGCGCATATACTCGCGCCAGCCCAGGATCTGGCGGATGAACCCCTCGACCGCGTTGATCGGCGCCAGCCCGCGGCGGAACATGTCCTCAGCTCGCCGGCAAATGTCGAGCGGTTCGAGCAAGCCAATGTTCAGCGACGTCGAAATCAGGCTGTGGAACAAGGTCGGCGCGCCGATTTGCATGGCGTCTTGCCAATCGCCGAATTCAGGCAGGCGTGTCGCAAGAAACACTTCGAGTGTGTGCTGCGCCTGCTCGGCCGTCACTGGCAAAGCGAAACTGGCGACGTCGCCGATGTGCTCACCGAAGCGATCAGCCACCATCACCATCACGGCCTGCGTGACAGCATCCGGTGGAAATTGCGGTGCCTGTGGCGCCACAACGCCCGCAGGCAGCTTCTTGCGGTTTTCCGCGTCGTAGTTCCATTGCCCGCCAACCGGTCCACCATCGTCGAGCAAGATCTCGTGATTGCGGCGCATGTCGCGATAGAAGAATTCCATCCGCAGGCCGCGCCGTCCCGCGGCCCAGTCGCGAAACTGCGCGATCCCACACAGGAAACGGGTATCGACGCGGATATCGACCTCGCGGTTGGTCAACAAGTGCCAGCCGCGCATATCCGCCAACAGGCGGTATTCGCCAGGCTCGGTGACCACGACGCGGTCCACTTCGTGGGTCGCCGCAGCTCGCATAACTTCCCCGCGCAAGCTGTGCGTGTTGGCGGGATCGTCCAAGGTGACATACTCGACTGCCGCTCCTCGTTCGCGCAACTCGGCTGCGAAGTGGCGCATGGCGGAGAGCACCAAGGTGATCTTGAAGACGTGATGCGGCACGTAGGTGCACTCGTCCAGCACCTCCGCCATCAGCACCACGTCGCCGGGATCGATATCGCGCAAGGTGGCGAGACCGTGTGAGAGCTGGTCGCCCAGCACCAGGCGCAGAGTTGTCATAGCTTTTGATACACCACGGCGAAATTGTCCTTGGTGAATTCCAGATGCGCCCATTGGCCGGCGGCATCATACCAAAGATCAATGTTGAGCGCGCCGCGCACCCGCACATGCCGCGCCGCCTGGGTCTGGCCGGAAGCCATCGCCACGGGCTCGATGGCACCTTCGGTCACGGCGAAGGGCAGCAGGACGCCGTCCTCCGAACTGATCACCTGGGGCTGCAGCATGGCGCGGTTCCAATAGGTGGTCGGCAGCGCCGAGTCAGGCGCCACGTAGCGCCTGGCGTTGGTGCCTTCGACCACCAGCCCCTCGGCGCCGCGCACCGCGTGCATCTCGCGCGGCGAGCCGTCCTTGTCGCTGCGCGACTCGATGCTCATCAACCGACCGCCCTGCCAACGCTCGGTGGCGCGATGGCTGTAGCGATAGACGGGAATGCGTAGCATGTGCACCACGATGTCGATTGTGATCGTCACCACGAGCGCCTCGCCCAGACGCGCGAAGGCCAGCTCGTGGGTGCCGATGACATCGCCGTCATGCAGCACCTGAAACCCCACGCGGCCGCTTGGTGGCACTGGCAGGGCTGTCCCTGCCGCGCCGCCGGCGCTCTGCGGCGGCGTGGGCTGGCCTGCCGCACGCCCGGCCCGCATGAGCGGAACCAGACCGGTTACGGCCGCAAGGTCTCGACGCGAAATCATACAACTCTCCCCGCCGGCAGCGCTCAGCCAACATTGCCGGGGTTCAAAAATGCCCTGGCCTCATGATGGCACAAGTGGGGGCGGCCGTGGCAGTGTCAAACCCGACACCGGGAAAGGCTTGGTAGGACCTTGCACCAGCTGCTGCTCATGCGCCACGCGAAGTCGCTGTGGGACGATCCGAAGTTGTCCGACCACGCAAGGCCGCTGAACGCGCGCGGTCGCGCGTCTGCGATCGCCATGCGTCGCGCCTTGCGTGAGCTCGGGCTGCTGCCGGACCTGGTGCTGGTCTCCTCCGCGCGCCGCACGCTGCAAACGCTGGAGGCGCTTGGCCCGTGGGACAGGACACCCTCGGTCGAACCGATGGACGCGCTCTATCTCGCCAGCAGCGGCGCCATGTTAGATGTGCTGCACGACGTGACGGAGACCGTGCGCAGCGTGCTGGTGCTGGGCCATAATCCCGGCATGCACGAGCTGGCCATGACGCTGGTCGGCGCGCAGGGCTTCAGTCGCCCTGGGACCGGCGACCGCGCCATGTTGACCGAACTCACCGAAGGCTATCCGACCGGGGCGCTGTGCGAATTCGCCGTGTCCACCAGCTGGTCGGCGCTCGGTGAAGGCTCTGGCCGGCTCCAGCACTTCCTGACCCCGCGCGACCTGCCGGACCCGTTCGCCTGATGGCGGTCGAACCATCCCGCCCGCAAGCAGCCCTGTGGCTATGCGTGCAC
Organism: Rhodospirillales bacterium; assembly: GCA_025352665.1. GTDB lineage: Bacteria > Pseudomonadota > Alphaproteobacteria > Acetobacterales > Acetobacteraceae > CAIQQQ01. The sequence goes on from JANXSM010000035.1 coordinate 90,261, forward strand.
CCCGACGATGTCGCGGAGCTGCTGCGCCAACCCGAGCTGCGCCGCGGCCCGATCAAGGGCCAGCGCCAATCCTCCGTCTGGTACGACACGCAGGATCAGCAGCTGGCAAGCGCCGGACTGTCGCTGGCCCTTTGCCATGAGGGCGGCCCACCGATCTGGCGCCTGGAACGTTTGGTCGCTGACAGTCGCTGGGCGTGGCCACCGGGCGGTCTGCCGCCGCCGCTGGGGGCTGCGGAAAAAATTGCCGACCTGCCATTGGACGACGCTTCCAGCCTCGAGGCCCGCCTGATGCCGGTGGTCGCCTGCGAGTGCCAGCTGCGTCAGCTGCCCACGGTCGATCCGGATCTCACGGCCACCTTGCAGGAAGGCACGTTGCGCGCCGTCGTCGACCTGCAGCCGATCTGCCGTCTGCTGTTGCAGGGGCCGGCCTCCGGTCGCGTAGCCCTTGCGCTGTCCAGCCGGCTGCGCGTGTCCGTCGCCGCCCATAGCCTGGCCGCTGCCGCCATCAGGCTGGCTGGGCGAAAGGTTGCGACCCGCCCGCTCGGAGCCCCGCTGCTGGACAACACGCTCGATGTCGATAGCGGCTTCGCCTTCGTGGTCGCGCATCTGGCCGGCGTCATCGCCCACCACGGTGCTTTTGTCCGCGCGCCGGATGGACCGGAGCCGGTGCACCAGATGCGTGTTGCCGTGCGAAGGCTCCGCTCGGCCCTCAAGCTGTTCCGCAAGGCCGCTGCCTGCCCCGAACTCGACGACCTCGACGGTCGCCTGAAGGCACTCGCCCAGGTGCTCGGACCCGCACGCGACTGGGATGTGTTCACCCTCGGCGTCGGGCGCAAACTGTCGACCGCCTTTGCCGACGAAACCGCCGTCACCCAGTTGCTCACTGCCGCCGCGCATCGTCGTCGGACCGCCTACTTCGAGCTGAACATCTATCTCGACAGCGCGGACTACCGCAGTCTCGGCGTGGCGGTGAGCCTGCTCGCGCTCACCCGCCCGTGGCTCGAACATCCACCCCAAACGCCAGAGGATGTTGAACGGCGCGACACCATCCAGCACGCCAGCCTGCCCCATTACGCCGCCCGGGCACTCGACCGCAGGCTGGCCGAGGTCATCGCCCCCGGTTCCGACCTGTCCGGACTGGAGCCCGCGCAGCTGCACGCAATCCGCCTGCATGCGAAGCGGCTCCGTTACGCTGCCGAGTTTTTCTCGCCGCTGTTCTCCGGCAGCGAAACGCGCCGCTTCCTGCGTCGACTGTCCGCCTTGCAGGAGCGACTGGGGCACCTCAACGACGGCACCGTCGCCGCGGAACTCATGGCGCGACTGCCGCAAACCGGCCGGCCTCGCGCATTGGCCATCGGCATCGTTCGCGGATTTGTGGCAGCGAGCTCTGCTGGCGGACGGCGCAAGATGGAACGGACCTGGCACCGTTTTCTGAAGCTCGAACCATTTTGGCATTGACTTCACAACCAGTGTCAACTTGTAGCGAATCGGGCGTTGCGGCGGGGGCAACATCGCGGTAGGCGTTGCATCGATGGTGCCGCATTGGCTTCAGGGGTGCCTTCGAGGCACCGATCTGCCCGGTAGTCGCGGGGCACCGATCGGCCGCCAGCCCGTTTGGCTTGAGACCACGACAAGCAATGAGGAGAAACGGCGTGCCCGTTCGCCGTCCGCGCCGCATCTTTGCGCAAAACAGCTCCGGCCTGAACGGCGGCACCGTCGGGCGGACCGTGGCCGCGGGGCTGTTCGGCGCCCTCGCCGGTGCGTTTGTGGTGATGCTGGCCCTGCCCTCGGATCTGTTCGGCCGCGTGCCGCAACCCTCTGGCACCGTCTCGGCCGAACCGGCGGCCATCGCTGTGGTGGATGGCGACACGCTGCGCGTGCACGACACCGTGCTGCGACTGCAAGGCGTTGCAGCCCCACCACGTGGGCGTATGTGCCAACGCGACGATGGCACCAGCTTCGACTGCGGTGCCGCGGCCGCTGCTGCCCTGGCCGACCTCGTCCGCAACCGACGTGTCGTATGCCAGCTCGCCGGACGCGACGACACGGGATACCCCCAGGCCCAATGCATCGCCGGCGAGACCGACATCAACCGCCAACTCGTTGCCAACGGCTGGGCCCACGCCCGCACTGACGCTCCGACCTTCGGCCCAGAAGAAACCCGCGCTCACTCGGAGCTGCGCGGCCTTTGGCGGGGCGGAGCGACATTCTGATAGGCTGAGGAAGGCAAACCGGCCCGGCACTTCGCGTTAGGCGCGTGTTTCCCCTGCCTTGCTGGCTCTCGCATGCGCGCCGCCGCGGCGTCATCTCGGCCAGGCTGTGCTGCAACCGCGAAGGTTGCGCTGGGGTGGGCTTGGATCTAACACTTTGAGGCACATTCGGGGCACGGATGTGTTCGTAACATGGCGGCGCAAAGCTGCCACCAGCAAGGGAATACCCATGAGCGGCACGGCAGCGTCTGGTGGCGGCGACGGCACTGTAACAATCACCTTGAATGGCACCAACAAAAGCACGACAATCAAGCTTATCGATGGGACGATTGGGCCGTCGGTGGCGGACATTCGCAAGCTTTACGCAGATCTGGGGATTTTCACCTACGACCCCGGCTATGGTGGCACGGCGGCGTGCGTCAGCAAGATCACGTATATCGATGGCGACGAAGGCATTCTGCTGCATCGTGGTTACCCGATCGAACAGCTGGCCGAGCAGTCAACGTTCCTGGAAGTGGCGCACCTGTTGCTGAATGGCGAGTTGCCGAACGCGGACGAGAAGGTGGCTTTCGAGGCTGGCGTGATGCGCCACACCATGCTGCACGAGCAGATTCGCAGCATTTATCAGGGCTTCCGGCGCGACGCGCATCCGATGGCGGTGCTGTGCGGCGTGGTGGGCGCGTTGAGCGCGTTCTACCATGACAGCCTGGACATCAATAATCCCGAACATCGCCGCATCAGCGCATTCCGGCTGATTGCCAAGCTGCCGACGATTGCGGCCTGGGCCTACAAATATTCCATCGGTCAGCCTTTCATGTATCCACGCAACGACCTCGGCTATGCCGAGAACTTCCTGTATATGATGAACGCGGTTCCGGCCGAGCCTTACACCGTCAACCCGGTTCTGGCGCGTGCGCTGGACCGCATCATGATCCTGCATGCCGATCATGAGCAGAACGCCTCGACCTCCACGGTCCGTCTGGCGGGTTCGACGGGCGCCAACCCGTTTGCCTGCATCGCGGCTGGTATCGCCTCGCTATGGGGTCCTGCGCATGGTGGGGCGAATGAGGCGGTGTTGAAGATGCTGGCCGAGATCGGCCATGTCGACAACGTGCCGGAGTTCCTGGCCCAGGTGAAGGACAAGAACAGCCATTCGCGGCTGATGGGTTTTGGGCATCGCGTCTACAAGAACTTCGATCCGCGCGCCAAGATCCTGCAGGCGAGTTGCCACGAGGTTCTGGCGGAACTGGGCATCAAGAACGATCCGATGCTCGATCTGGCGATGGAGCTGGAGCGGATTGCCTTGCACGACGAGTATTTCATTGCGCGCAAGCTCTATCCTAACGTTGATTTCTATTCGGGCATCATTCTCAAGGCGATGGGCATTCCGACCAGCATGTTCACCGTGCTGTTCGCCGTCGCCCGCACCGTTGGCTGGATCAGCCAGTGGAAGGAGATGATCGAGGATCCGTCGCAGCGTATCGGTCGTCCTCGGCAGGTCTATACGGGTCCAACGGCGCGGGATTACGTTCCGATGGAGAAGCGCGGCTGATCGCCCTGGTGGCTCATTTGCTCGGCCACTGAACGAGGCTTTCGCTGATCTGGGAACCTGGCAGGTGCAAACCTGCCAGGTTTTTTGTTGTTTTCAGCGTCTCAAAGCGTGATGTGCAATTTTTTTTGATTTTCTTTTGCGATGAATTTCACATTGGTGAGATGAATCGTTATTTTCTGAGTGATTTTGAATTTATATCGGAACAACTTCTCTTAATAGACTGTTTTTACGTAATTCTTCTGAACCAGATCAAGTGTGACGCGGTTCTATCGTTTCAGCATCATTCACGGTCACTTGATGATTTGGACACAGATTGTTTTGCGAGAACTTTCTGCTAATTCTGATATTTGTACAAGAAAACTAAGAAACGTCTTAACTTAGGCCTTTTTTCTGGACGCAGTTACGTTTTAGCATGCGGTTGTAGGTTGCTGATCGGGGCCGCCTAGGATTGAGGAGGGGCTACAAATGGTGGGCGTTCCAACCCTGGACAAACTTGTGAGAGAGCGGCTCCGGGAATGGCCACAACGGCCGCCCGGCCTGAAGCCTGGCGCTGAGGCAGATGAGACGGGGCGTGACGGATGGCTGCGCGGTCGGCCCGATGAACGTACGGTTTCGAACTTTCCGTATCTGAAGCTGCCAGGCGCGGATCGTTTCCGGACCTTGCCTGACGGATTGTGGATGAATTTTGGAGGTACAGTCGACGAGCCGTACGTCGATATCTTCGGTATTATGTAGCAAGCACACCTAAATCGTTGACGCCAACGATAAGCATTTATGTTATACTAATTGCCTCACTCGGAGGCATGCATGACGAACGCCCTCATTTTGCAACTGGCTGCACGTCGCGCCGAACTGGCCGGCGAGATGCACACCATACAGACCCGACTCCACGAGATCCACGCGGACCTCGCCAGCTTGGACGCGGTGATCAAGCAGTTCGACCCAGAATATGAGTTGGCAGCGATCCGACCGAAATACCGCCGCGCGGAGACCCCTGCTGAGGTTGCTTCCATCAGCCGGTCGGTTCTGGACACGCTGCGGCGTGCTGGGGAGGCGATGACCGTGAAACAGGTTGCCGAGGCTATCGTGGCTGAGCGGGGACTCGACGCCACGGACAGGGCATTAGCGCGGTCCATGCGCAAGCGGGTGGATATGGCGCTGCGGTATCAGCGGACGAATGGGATGGTTGAGGAAGTGGCGGGGGATGGGGTCTTGGTGGCATGGCAACTCTCAAGCTAATGTCATTCCGATGATAATGTCGCTCTAAGGGTTGATGAAATGCCGTTTCAAGAACGTCGCTTACTAATTCAGAAACTGGAAGATTTGCGTGGTTCCAAAGTTCTTTGTTATGTGACGTCACTCCGGCCCAATGTAAATGCTCAGATCTCAGATGACGCCGTGCGTGAGTTCATTGATCATTTACAAAAATTACCTGAGCACCCAACGGCAAAAATCGATCTTTTGATTATTAGCAACGGTGGCGACGGCGTTGTTCCTTGGCGTTTAATTCCGATTTTACGGGAGTATAGCGAAAAGATTGGGGTTCTGATCCCGTTCAAGGCGTATTCTGCCGCTACGATAATGGCGTTAGGTGCGGATGAAATCGTAATGCACAAGTTTGCTGCGATGGGACCTATTGATCCAACCGTAACCAATGAATTCAACCCCATGGAGCAGGGGTCGGGGAGAAAGTTAGGAATTAGCGTAGAGGACGTAAAAGCTTACATTTCGTTCATTCGTGAGACTGTTGGTATCAACCACGAAGAAGAGGTGATCAAAGCCGTAGAGATCCTGGCTAATAAAGTTCATCCATTAGCGCTTGGAAATGTTGAAAGATTTATATCTCAGTCCAGAATGATCGCCCGGAAACTTTTGGAACTACATACGGAAAAATCCGATGACCATACTATTAGTCCAATAATCGAAGCGTTAGCTTCTAAACTGTATTTTCATGGGCATCCTATCAATCGAAGAGAGGCAGTTCAACTCGGACTTAAAGTATTGCAGAACGTTCCAGAAGAAATTGAAACTCTACTTTGGGATATTTATGTTGACTTCGAAAAAGAAATGGATTTTAGGGAGCCATATGACCCAATTGGTAAACTGCAAGCTTTGCCACAAATGGTTGCCCAAATAGGACTTTACACTGAATTGGCAAAGCTCGATGCTGATTTAACATATGCCGTTGTTGAAAGTCTAAGACTTTCAAGTCGTTTTAACGCGCAAACTCGGTATGCTCTACTGTCTGACCCGCAACTCCAACAGTCTATGTCTATTACCGTGTTGAGTCAGAAGTGGGATCAGACGCTATCCCCCTAGATCCGGACTCAAAAATTGCAGATCCCTTGAAACTAGCGGGAGCTTCTGTCCTTTTTGGTTCAATAAACCTAGGGGACCTCATGGCAGTGGGGGATTGCGATGGGGAAGCTACTCGGGAGCCTAGGGGGAATAGGTCAACATGGCACCCGGTCCGTATGCGGAGGCGCGTGATTGTAAGGGTCGGTGCAATTTTGACTGCATTACCGAACGCATCCATCATAGCATCACCCTTGTACGTTGCATAAGTACCACATCTCTTCAATATGATTAGAACAGAAATTTATAAACGACAAATTAAACTGTCTGTTCCCACGGCTTCAACCGCGCTGCCAATACCCAGCCCACACCCGCGAAACCGGATGACCCAACGCCGCGCCCGTAGCGGCCTCGTGCTGCCCACCGTTCGAAACGAGGCGCGCATCTTCGCGCCAAGCCATCTCAGCGGCGTAAAAGCCAAGATACTTGCCGCTGATGTGGTGGTGCTGGCCAACCTCAGCGCGGCGAAGCCGGGAGAAGAAAGACTCGGCCATGTTCGTGCACGCACCGTCCTTCGAGAACGCAACCGAGTGGTTGATGCGCTTCATCTCGTAGCGAGCGTGCAGCGCATCCCACCCGGCCGCTTCGTCCGCATGCACCACTGAGCCGGGTGCTACCACGGAGCGGATGAACGCAACGCCCATCGCCTCTTTGCCCACAACCGCCGTCAGGGTGCGGCCGTCACGCTCGCGCGCCACGATGACGGACTGGCGCTTGCCAGTCTGAGCGGCGGTCAGGCGACGGTCTTTGCGCTCCGCCTTGTTGTTCTCCTGTTTGGCATGGCCGCCGAAGTAAGCCCCGTCGACCTCAACCGTGCCGGACAGCGACACGCCCGCCTGACCTGCGCCGATTGCTTCGCGGATCTTGTGGGCCATCACGAACGCCGTCTTATACTGAACGTCCAGATCGCGGCCGAGCTGCAGGGCCGAGATGCCCTTGACCGCGTTCACGAAGATCGCGATGGCGGCGAGGTAATCGCGGATAGCCAGTTTGCGGCTGGCGAAGATGGTCCCGCTGGTAACGCTGAACTGGTGCGAGCAAGCCTTGCACTTCCAGATGCGCCGAGCGGCGTAGGTGTAAACAGCCGTGCACTCGCAGCGCGGGCAGAAGGCAGCGCCGCCGTTGTCGGCGAACCGGATCGCGGTGAAGTGGTCGTGAGCGGCATCGTCCGTCATCTGGAAGATGGCCTTGAGGCTCAGCGTGCGGGCCTTGGCGGAGAGGAGGAAGTGCTGAGCCATCGGGGTAAACCTCAACGATATTCGTTGAGATCATTCATATCCACGGATATATGCTAGGTCAATGGAATTCGTTGACCTCAGACAGCATTTCTGCGATCTTCCCTCCCATGCTTACACCAGAACAAAGCCGGGCAGCGCGTGGTTGGCTAGATTGGAGCCAGGAAGATTTGGCAAAGCGCGCCAACGTCTCCATGAGCACAGTTCGCGATTTTGAAAAAAACCGGCGAACGCCAATCAACAATAACTTGATGGCGCTCGCCGCTGCGCTGAAACACGCAGGAGTTACCCCGACCTTCGATGAACATGGGAAGCCCCACGGGATCGTCAGTCGGGGTGCTGGTGAAGTTTAAAACCTAGGCATTGGTATGGGGTAAGCGTTCGGGAAGCGACGCCCATGAACGATGTGGCAGACGGTGCCCAGGTTCAGTTCAGCGGAGATAGATGCCTGGGTCTGCGTTTTACGTTCCACGTAGACAAGATGCAGAACCCAGCAGGCTTTTTGAAAATTACACGGATTGCGACTCATGGTCGGGCGGCTCCAAGTTTGAAACAAAAACTTGAAATCCAAGCGCAAGCATGCGACTTTCCAGAGCCGTTGGACCGGCATGCCTACGCTGGACTTCTCCGAAGGAAGTTGGCTTTGGTTTCGGCGCCGTCAGATGCTCGAACATCTGACGGCGCTACCTACTTCGTAGGAACCGAACAGCAAAAAATATGATCATTCGAACGGATCAATCGACGGGTCGTCGTGGTCCGATATCTCTGGCATCCGCTCGAAGCCTTCTGCGGTGGACCCGAAATGTCGGTTTTGCTGATGATGGTCGGCCTCTGGATTCCCAGGCGGCAATTTCACCAACACCCACTCACCGTGTCCGACTTGGACTGCCACACCCTTGTCGCGAAGTGTCCGCAGCGCCATCCGAACCGAAGATGGATTGAGATCAATTCCCTCGGACTGCGCCAACGTTACAATTTTCAGCGGCTTCACCGGGCCAGCGTATTTCCGCAAAACTCGCTCGACATGCTCAGCGATTTTGCCAGGACGCGCACGAGACGTTGGGTAATTAAGCGTCCGCACCGCGTTGGCAGGAACCGTGTCGTTTGGCGCATCCACTGCCTGAGATGGCTCCGTGATTGACCCAAATCTATCGAATACGTTTTTCATATCCGCTAGAAGCGCGCCGGTCTTCTGGCGCTCAAATCTGCAACCGGCGTCAAATGCCTCCGCGATCGCGTCAAGAAGAATACCGGAGTACTTTTCCTGCAGAAACTCCAGCGCATCTTCCATCGCCTAGACTCCTATCTTGCGAATCAGTTTTCGCACAGAGTCGCGCGTCGCGTCAATCGCGAACGCGTTTTCCGGTAAAAAGTTTTCAGGTTTGTCAATCTGTTTGTTCCCACAGTTGCAAACGACTACGAAACGGTTTTCGCGGTTGATTTTGACTGTTTCCCGTGGGAAAATGCCTGCGGTGATCGCCGCCAATCTTTCCAGATGCACCCCAAGCCCTAAGGGCGGGGGCGCAGGGGTGCCCCGGCTCCAGGGATATCAGCCCCGGAGCCATGGAAGGAGGTGAACGCGATGAGAGTAACTTGCTCTTGGCCTAAGGCGGTATCAGTGATCGACTACACCCGCTTTAGGCTTGGACGGTGGGAATACGTGAGTTCCCATTGTCGGTCGTGGCCCCGGCGTTAGCGCGCTGAAGCCATAACCAAGGCGGCGGTCACCACCCTGTCTCTTATAGAATCATGTCTATGCGCTGTAGTCCAGTGGATTGACGCCAGATGAGCTTAACGTCAACGAAAAGCGTTGGTGTGGTTGCTACATAATGCCGGATATCTTCGGTATTATGTAGCAACCGCCACCACGGCGCGGCGCGGAGGTTGACGATTTTCCGGTATGGTTTCAGCTTCGCACTTGAACCTGTGCAAGCATGAAAAATGTTCCCGGCTCCCACCGAACCAAACCCTGGCCTATTGACACAAGCTCAGCGATTGCTGGTCGACAAGTGGATAAAGGACCATTGGAACAACGCATTCCGATGTCCTTTATGCGGTTCAGATGCTTGGACCGTTTCCGAACATATCCTAGAGATGCGGCCCTTTACCGGCGGAAATCTTACAATTGGAGGAACGGTTTACCCATTTGTGGTAATCACATCAACGCTTTGCGGATATTCGATGCTAATCAATGCGGTTGCATCAGGCATCATGCCTGCCGCACAGCCTACAGAAGTTACGCCTGGGGGCGCGAATGTCTGAGCCGCTTACTATCGGTGCGGAGCAAGCAAGGCCCCCGGCGTGGGGAGCGTCCAACGTCGCGATTGTATTTAGCCGTCCGGAAAACGTTGTTTTCCATTGGGTGCAGACTCATGAGTTGGAGAGTCTCATGAAGATAGAAAAGCCGTTTTCCCTCGCGATTGCTGCGGCTGCGACGGGGTGTGCGTTAGGACTTCTCCCAACATTACAAGCTGGTATCAGTGCGCTACACGACCTCAGTAAAGTCAGTGTGTCCGATGTCTATTGGGACATGGGTTATGCAGCGATTTTCGCTTTGTCCGTTGGCGTGGCCATTGTGACATGGATCAATGCAACATCGGGCGAGAGTGAGGCTAAGGCACTCCTAGAAGAGATTAAAAAACGTCCCATGCTGCCGATGGCGCGCTAAAACAAATCAGAGATCCTCCAGCCTAATCCCTTCCATCTCCAAGGCAGCCAGAGCAGCTAGCAAGAACGTTGCGGCAAACGTCCCGCGCTTAAGCTTCGCCTTGATCGAAGCTTCAGTTTCTCCATTTAGCCCATGACCCTTGAGCCTTTCTGCAAGCTGGGCATAGGTGACGTTTGCCCGCTTTAGTTCGGCCTTGATGAAGCGCGATGTGCGCTCTGCCAATTCCTGCTCCGTCTCCGCGAGTCCCATGGGCTTGATCCAATTTTAAAGGGTCATATTCGACACTTTAGTTCTTGACGTGATCTCTTGCAAGGTTCATATATGGCTCTAAGGAGTCACATACGCACCATGTCTCAACACTTCCTCTTGTCAGCAAAGGCCCGCACGCTCTCGCTAGCGTCGTGCCTGCGTATGACGGATCTGGAAGCCGAGACGCTGTTCCGTTCGATTCGCTGGCCCGCGACGAACGGCAAGCCGATCTGCCCGCACTGTGAATGCCCAACCGTGTATGAGGCTCGTCGCCCGTCCGGCGCTCTGCGCTTCCGCTGCAAGGCATGCCGCAAGGATTTCAGCATCACCAGCGGCGCGCTGTTCGCGTTTCACAAGATGCCGCTGCAAACCTATCTCGCGGCCATCGTGATCTTCTGCAACGAGGTGAAGGGCAAATCCGCCCTGGCGCTCTCCCGCGATTTGGACGTGCAATACAAGACTGCCTACGTGCTGGCCCACAAGCTGCGCGAAGCAATGGCCGTGGAGAGCAAGGGCCTGCACCTGGGCGGCGAAGGCGAGACGGTAGAGGTCGATGGCGGCTATTTCGGCGGCTACGTGAAGCCGTCCAACCACAAGGAAAACCGTCGCGATCGTCGCTTGGCCAAAAACCAGAACGGCAAGCGCCAGGTTGTGGTTGTGATGCGCGAGCGGGGCGGCAGCACCTTACCTGCGGTGTTCTCCAGCGAAGGCGCCTCGGTTGGCTTCATCACGGCGCGGGTGGCCAAGGAAACGCGCCTGATCGCCGACGAGGCTGGTTCATGGAACGCGCTGCATGCCCGGTTCGCCATGGACCGGATCGACCACAGCACGCTCTATAGCGACCGGGCAGGCATCTACACGAACGGGGCCGAAGGGTTCTTCTCCCGCATGCGCCGCGCCGAAATTGGTCATCACCACCACATCGCAGGTGCGTATCTGGTCCGCTACGCACAAGAGGCGGCGTTTCGCGAGGACCATCGCCGCGAGAGCAACGGCATTCAGGTTCAGCGGGTTATGGGGCTGGCGCTGGCTTCGCGGCCTAGCGTGGATTTTTGCGGTTATTGGCAGCGGGCAAATTAAACAAAAACGGGCCATGCAAAAGCATGACCCGTCATGAGGCTTTCGCCCTCGCCACCGGCCATTTCTGGCCGAACCTGCTGCCATCGCACGATTCGGAAATCGAGTGACCTCGATGACAACAGGGTAAATTTGGTAGCAGTTTTAGAAATACACAATACGCATTTCTCAACGCAGATGAGCGTGCGTGAACGGGAGCCCTCTTGCGAGTGACCGGCTCCCATTCACTTCACAATCCGCTCGCGCCACAGCGGAAGGTGGCGAGGGCGACGGGAATCGAACCCGCTCGGCCGGTCAAAGCCCACGGATTAACAGTCCGCTCCATCACCATTCTGTCTCGCCCCCACATCGAATATGTTAGCTACATCAATCCTTTTAACAACCCGATTCTAGTTAAAAGACGCACTCGCCAAAGCCCGCTTGGCCGTCCGCCCGTTCCCCACGTTCACCGACACGCCGCGCTTCTGCCAAGCCGAGAACACGTTCTGCAACCGCGTCCGCGTCACCTTCAACGTGCGCGAATCCGGCAGCGTGATGCCCTTCCGCGCCAACGCCCGCACAGCTACCTCCCGCGTCGCCAGCGGCTCTCCGGCGCGGCGTAGGATGTCCATGGCCAACCGTGGAAGCTCGCCGCGTGCGAAGTGAGGGTTGGGCGCATAGCGCCTGGGTGGCAGCGTCAACTCCGGGGCGATTTCGTGTATCTGCGCCTCTAGCTCGGCGAGCTTGGCGTAGTAGCCCGCTAACTGCGGCTCTAGCAGTTGAATGCGCATCGTCACGCGAGCGCGTGCGCGGCGTAGCTTGGTCAGGTCAGAATCACCCATATTCACGGATACTCACGATAGATCACGGAACGTATGAATCCGCCTGAATCGGGCGGTTTCACCGTGATTATGGCCATAAATTGGGGGTTTTGCTTGTACGGGCTGGTGGCGGTTGCTACATAATACCGGATATCTTCGCCATCGAGGCCTGTGGATCGTTGACCAACCTGCTCGACAAACGGTCGCGTTTTGCGCCCAGCACACATTCGCTGTTGGCGGTGTGCCCGATGCAATGGTTGTTGCGCCCGGCAACCCAGAACGACCCGACGCCGCGCTGGCAGGTGACCCGGGTGTTGAAAACCGAGCCGGTGCGGCCGTTGGTGCTGCCGGTGAGGGACATCAAGGTGATGTATGCGTTGAAGATGCGGCACTATCGCGGCTTCACCGAGACGCAGATCCCGCATCCGCATGAGTATTTCGTGCCGATGGACGCAATCACCGCAAAGGACGGCCATGAAAGCCCGGCGATCCGCGCCTTGGTCTCACGTGCGTCCGTGACTGCCAACTTCCTTGCCACCACCTGAGCGAGAGCGACGCGGGGATGTCTCCCTCGCGTTGCTTTCGCTTAGAGCGTGATGACCGAAGGTGGAATCACCGAAAGGTCTGAACCACGCTATAAAACAAATAGCTAGAGCGGGATAACGTCGCCTATCAGACGTCATCCCGCTCTAGCGCGATGCGGCGGTTCAGCGCCCGGTGAAGTGCGGACTCCGCTTTTCCATGAAGGCCTTGCGGCCTTCCTTATAGTCTGCGCTGTCGAAACAGGCAGCGACCTCGGCATTGACCCGAGCCGGATCCGGCTCGGCCTTCAGCACCTCGGCCACCACCTGCTTGGCGGTCCTGATCGACAACGGCGCATTGTCGGCGATGGTGCGGGCGATGCCCACCACAACGTCCGATAGTTCCTCGTCCGTGGTGACCTGGTTGACCAAGCCGATGCGCTCAGCCTCCCGCGCGTCGATGCGCGTACCGGTGTAGAGCATCATCTTGGCGTGGGCCGGGCCGACCAGATCGACCAGTTTGCGGGTCATGTCGAAACCATAGGCGATACCGAGCTTGGCTGCGGGAATGCCGAACTCGCTGTCCACGGCAGCGATCCGGATATCGGCCTGCATGGCGATCCCGAGGCCACCACCGAGGCAGAAGCCGCGAATGCGGGCGATCACCGGCTTGGGGAAAGTGGCGAGCTTGGCGCGTCCGGCGCTGGTCAGCCGGTCGTATTCAATCTGGGCGTTGGCGTCCGCCCGCTGCTGGTCGAACTGGCTGATATCGGCACCGCTGACAAAGGCCTTGTGGCCCGCCCCGGTCAGCACGACGACCCGCACACTGTCATCCTGCTCGAAGGTGTCGAGGATCTGGGTCAGCCCGTCCCACATCGCAACCGACATGGCGTTGCGCTTTTCCGGCTGGTTGAAGGTGATCAGGCCCACCCCCTGCTCGACTTCGGCGAGCATCTTGCCGTCTGCGTATTTCGTCATGTGATAATTCCTCGGCCGCGAAGTTCGGCAATCTGTTCGGGGGTGTAGCCCAGCGAGGCCATGACGGCATCCGTGTCCTGACCGGCCGCAGGTGTCGGGGTGCGGATGGTCTTGGGCACACCGGATAAATTAAGCGCGGAGGCGATCATTCCGAGTTCGCCGAGCTTGGGGTGCACCACGGTCGTGGCGATGCCGAGATGCTTGACCTGCGGATCGGCGAACACACGGTCGATGCTGTAGATCGGCCCGCAGGGAATGCCGGCTTCCTCGAACAACTCGATCCAATGCGCGGACGGCTTGTGGCGGGTGACCTCGGCGATGGCGGCGTTGATGGCGACGCGGTCGTCGCTGCGCCCCTTCATGGTCGCCCATTCCGGTTTGGTCGCCCATTCCGGATGGCCGATGGTTTCGGCAAACCGTGTGAACAGCCGAGCCGAGGAGGCGGCGATGTTGATGTGGCCGTCGCTTGAGGGAAACACACCGGTGGGAATCCCGGTGGGATGGTCGTTGCCGGCCTGCTGGGCCACTTCGCCCTTTTGCAGCCAACGCGATGCCTGGAAATCGAGCATAAAAATCTGGCATTCGAGCAGGGACGTGTGGACCCAACGGCCGACGCCCGTGGTCACGCGCTCGAACAGCGCCACCATGATGCCGAAGGCGAGCAGGTTTCCGGCGGTCAGGTCCGCAATCGGAATGCCCACGCGCATCGGCCCGCGGCCTGGCTCGCCGGTGATCGACATCAGACCGCCCATGCCCTGTGCGATCTGGTCGACGCCGGCGCGCTTGCCGTAGGGGCCATCCTGCCCGAAGCCGCTGATGCTGCCATAGACGATGCGCGGGTTGACCGCCTTCACGTCGTCGTAGGCGATGTGCAGGCGGTGCTTCACGCTGGCCCGCATGTTCTCGACGATGACATCGGCGGTGGCCGCCAGCTTCATGAAGGCTGCGTGACCCTCGGGAGATTTCAGGTCGAGGTTGACGGTTTTCTTGTTGCGATGAAGGTTCTGGAAGTCGAACCCGTCACGGGCACCGCCGATATCCTCGCCGGCCGAGGCGGGCGGCTCGATACGGATGACGTTGGCCCCCCAATCGGCGAGGTGGCGCACGCAGGTAGGGCCGGCGCGGGCCAGGGTGAGGTCCAGCACCGTGAGCGATGACAGGGGAAGCGTCATGCGGATCGTTTCTTCCGGAGTTTCGGTCGGCATGTTCATCCGGATCGCGGCCGGGCTCAATCCCCTGTCGCGTGGTCATGTCTGCATCTGTGCCGCGGGTGCGATCGCGGGGTCGCACGGCGGAGGCCTCCGGGGCGATGCAACCGAGCCCATCCCTTAGGATGGCGCTTCGGCCAATGCGGCGTGGCGGGCTGATGCGCCGAACACAGCGGGATATCGCAGTCGCGGATCTGGTCGCAGACGTCATGGTAGCTCTGAGGCGCCAGTTCGGACAGGATATCGAACGGGTATCGTCATGCCCCGCTTCGAACGCGACGACGGCCCCGTCGCCAGCCCAAGGGAGCGCCTCGTGGATGATGTCGATCTGGCTCTCGTGCTGCTGTTCGATGCGTCGGCCAGCGTGACCTTCGAAAGCTTTGGGCTGATCGCCGACGGCACGGCAGCGGCCCTACGCGATCCGGACGTGTCGGCCGGTCTGTTGGGCGGGCCCCGTGGAGCGAGTTTGATGGCACTGATGCTGTTCTCGGCCGAGCCGGGCCAGGAGCTGATGGTGGAATGGACCCGCATCGCGACACCCGCGGCTTTGGAGGCATTCGCCGAACTCGTGCAGAACGTGGCACGGGCAGTGCCTGCGGGCACCACGGCGATCGGTGCTGCGCTGATCGCCTGCGAGACGCTGCTGCATCTGGCGCCGGCGAAGGCCACCCGCCAGGTGGTCGACATCGCCGGCGACGGTCGCAACAACGCGGGGCCGGAAAGTGGCCCAGTGCGCGACCGGCTGGTGGATGCCGGCGTGGTCATCAACGGGCTTTGCATTCTGCACGAAGAGCCGGATCTGGTGGAAAGCTACAGACGCGAGGTGATCGGCGGTCTCGGCTCGTTTGCGCTGCAATGCGCCGATTACACTGGCTTCGCTGTCGCCATGCGTCAAAAACTGCGCCAGGAGATCGCCTGATCAGCGCAGCAGCGCGACGCCGCCGAGCTTCAGGCTTGCCCGCGAGACCGGCGCCGTAAGCCCCCGCCGCGCCGGATCGACGGGACGGACGACATCCAGTGCCAGCCAGGCGACGCCATTGACCAGGGCTGACGCGGGTAGCGGGACCGTGACGCTGGTAGCGGTGAGGTCTGGCAGGTCGATCATCGCGACCGGCTCGCCGTTCAGCGAGATCCAGAGGCGGCGCGGGTCGCCGGCGGCGAATGCAATTCCGGTCAGGTCGAGCCTGATGGCGTGATCGCCGGGTGCTGCAAGGCGCAGCCGCAAGGAGGTGCGGGGGCCTTCCGACCAGATCATCCCCTGCCCGTCCGTCTTCCAACCGAACCCCAGAAACGGCTGCGGGTCGGTTGATCCCAGTTGCAGCCGGGCGACGCTGTCGGGGCCGGGGAGCGGATATGGCTGCCCTGCGAGAGCGCCGGTCTGGTCGCTGCAGAACAGCACATCGCCTTGCTTGGCGCAGGTTGCGTTGCCAAATACGCCGAGTCCCAGGCCGGTCCAGGTTGCAGGATCGGTGAAGCTGCGCAGTTCGTGCGGATGCAGCGGGGATTCCAAGCCTTCCGAGAGAAATTTCTCGCAGTTGAACCATTTCGGCTGACGGCCGAGACCGACATCGCCCAGCGCCATGCCGGCGCGCACGCCCTTCAGCAATAGGGGAGAGCTGACCACGATGCCGTGCGGATCCGTGGCGCAGCCGGGCGCCGGGGCAACGCTGAGGACGTTCGCCCCGCCCGGCAATGCCGGCAAAGTGAGGATTTCGCTGTGACCTTCGAAGATGTTCCGCGCATCGCGCAAAAAGGGCGCGGTGTCGAGGACCTGGAGCACCAGGGCTATGGCCAGCACCGGCCAGGCGATGATGGCCGGACGGCGCGCGGCGGAGGCGACGCCCACCAGCATCAACGCGGCCGCGACCGGCCAGATGGCGCGGCCGTTGGCGCGGAATACGCCAAAAATATCCTCCCACGGCTTCAGGCCGAGGTTCAGCACGAGTGTTTTGCCGACATAGACCTGGCTGCCGAGCGCCAGGACGAACAGGCCGATCATCACCACGAGCATGCCGCGATAGGGCGCCGATCGCCGCCAGGGCCGGGTCGTCAGCCACAGGGCCACCAGCAGCAGCACGCCGGCGCCAAGATAGGCGAAGCCTTCGTACTGGCCGCCGGTGCCATCCTGCATCGCAAGCTCCGGTCCGAACAGGCCGGAATGCACGGGCATCACCAGCGACAGCACGTTCATGGAGTATTTGGCAAAACCCTTGTCGCCACCGCCGAGTGCCCCGGAGGCGATGGTGAGCACCACCACCGGCAGTACGATCGCAAGCCCGGTTCGCCGCCACAGTCGCCAGTCTGGCCGGCGCGTGCGGATCAGGCCATGCATGGCGGGCGCTGCCAACATCGCAGCGCACAGCATGTAGATGTAGGGATGCGTCAGCACGGCTGTGAGCAGCACCAGAAATGCCATTACCCAGTCGCGATCGCGGCTGCGCTGCATCAGGCGCAGCCCCAGCCCAAAGGCCAGGATGAACAGGAAGTGGCCGAGCAGGTTCATGTGCATCAGCCGCGCCAGCAGCGCCGGCGACATCACGCCGAGTGCTGCCGCTACGAGGCAGGGGATCACGCGGTGTTCACCCAGGCCGTACATGGCATAGACGCAGGCTGGCGGCAGCAGGACCCAGCAGAAGGCGTACCAGACGCCCATCAGGTTGATCGGGTGGCTGCCGGTGATGCGAACGATCGCCTTGGCGACCAACGAGAACAGCGGATTGAGATCGCCCATCGAGGCGGCCGCACCATGTGGCCAGAACAGCTGGGTGGTCCAAAGCGGTGGCCACTGCCAGGCATCGTTCTGGAACGCCAAATGCATCGAGAGTGATTGTGCGTTATCGCCCATCACCACGTCCCAGTACGGACCGAAACCGGCGATTGTTGCAAGCGGCATCAGCCAAAACAGAGCGGCGAACCCCAGCGCGAACGCCCCGAGCCAGGTCAGCCAATCCTTGGAATTCAGCACATGCCGCCCTTCGTGTTTCGCCGAAGACCCGGCACGCCAGACGCGTATCAGACCTGAAGCCATTCCGGAATGACCAGACCGAGGCGAGCCGGCACGTCCCAGATCTCGCGCGCCTCACGCACCGGCCGGAAGCCTGCCTTGAGATAGGCGGGCAAGGCGCGGGGATGGTCGGCGGTGCAGGTGTTCACCGTCATCGCCTTGGCGCCCATGGCAAAGCCTGCGTCGATGGCATGACGCAGGAAGGCAAAGCCAAATCCGGAGCCGACGGTATGTGGCATCAGGCCGAAATAGCTGAGGTTCACCGCCGGCCAATGCGACGTGTCGAGTTCGTAGAAGCCGCCCTCGACACCATTGACCGACAACACATGGATCGACACCGCGGGATGGCGCAGTAGCATGCCGAGTTCCTTGTCGCTCAACAGCCGCCGCAGCCACCAGACGTAAGGGCCGCCGACGGTGTCGTACAGCCTGCGATACTGCGCGACCGAGCACCAGGGCAGGCGCTCGACCGCAACGCCTTCCGGCAGGGCGGGGCCGCGTTCGCCCGGTGCCTGGTCCATGCGCAGGAATGTGACCGTGACACCGACTGCGATGGTTCGCTCCAACGTGGGGCTCACAGCTGCTCAGTCATCCAAGAAGCTGCGGAGTTTGCGGCTGCGGCTGGGATGCTTGAGCTTGCGCAGCGCCTTTGCCTCGATCTGGCGGATACGCTCGCGGGTCACGTTGAACTGCTGGCCGACTTCCTCGAGCGTGTGGTCGGTGTTCATGCCGATGCCGAATCGCATGCGCAGGACGCGTTCCTCACGCGGGGTGAGGCTTGAGAGAACGCGGGTCGTGGCTTCACGCAAATTGGCCTGAATGGCCGCGTCGAGCGGGATGACGGCCGCCTTGTCCTCGATGAAGTCGCCGAGATGGCTGTCTTCCTCGTCACCGATCGGTGTTTCGAGGCTGATCGGCTCCTTGGCGATCTTGAGGACTTTCCGCACTTTCTCCAGCGGCATGCCGAGTTTCTCGGCCAGTTCCTCCGGCGCCGGCTCTCGGCCGATTTCGTGTAGCATCTGGCGCGAGGTGCGGACCAGCTTGTTGATCGTCTCGATCATGTGCACGGGAATGCGGATGGTGCGGGCCTGGTCGGCGATCGAGCGGGTGATCGCCTGGCGGATCCACCAGGTGGCGTAGGTGCTGAACTTGTAGCCACGGCGATATTCGAACTTATCGACCGCCTTCATCAGGCCGATGTTGCCCTCCTGGATGAGGTCCAGGAACTGCAGGCCGCGGTTGGTGTATTTCTTGGCGATGCTAATGACGAGGCGCAGGTTCGCCTCGATCATCTCCTTCTTGGCCCGCGCGCTGTCGCGCTCGCCGCGCGAGACCGTCATGTAGACGCGACGGAACTCGGCAATCGGCAGGCCGGCATCGGTCGCGACTGCGCTGATCTGCGTGCGGACCTTGGGGATTTCGTCGCTGTGCTTGAGGATGAAGCTCGGCCACGCCTTGCCTTTGAGGCGTCCGACGCGCTCCAGCCAATTCGGGTCCAGCTCGTGGCCGCGATAGTGATGCAAGAAGTCGTCGCGCGGCACCTTGGTCGACTCGGCCATGCGCAGCAGATGGCCTTCGAGGCCGGTGAGCCGCTGGTTGAGCTGCTTGAGCTGGGTGACCAGTTCTTCGATGCGGTTGTTGTGCAGGCGCACCTGCTCGACCTTCGAGACCAACTCCTCGCGGACTTTCTCGTAAGATTTCTCGCTGCGAAGGTTCACCTCCTCGCCCGAGGTGATGCTGTCCAGGCGTTTGGACTGCATCTTATGCAGTTTCTTGTAGAGAACTTCGATCTCTTCGAAGTTTGCCAGCACTTCGGGCTTGAGCTTCTCCTCGAGGGCGGAGAGCGACAGGCCGCCGCCTTCGCCTTCGTCCTCATCGTCGTCATTGGGCGGCGGGGCCGGCGGGGCTTCGAACGCAACCGGGTCGGCACCTTCCTCGGCCTCGCCGCCTTCGCTGACCGCAGCCGGCGGCGGGCCGCCCTGGGTTGCTTCAAGATCGATGATGTCGCGCAGCAGCATGCGGCCGGCCTTCAGAGCTTCGTGCCAGGCAATGATGGCGCGGAACGTCAGCGGGCTTTCGCACAGCCCGCCGATCATCATGTCGCGGCCGGCTTCGATCCGCTTGGCGATGGCGATTTCGCCCTCGCGCGACAACAGCTCGACGCTGCCCATCTCGCGCAGGTACATGCGCACCGGGTCGTCGGTACGGCCGAGGCTTTCCTCGTCGACGTTGCCGGTGGCCTCCTCGCCTTCTTCCTCGGACTTCTCCGGCTTGACCGCGGC
Organism: Rhodospirillales bacterium; assembly: GCA_025352665.1. GTDB lineage: Bacteria > Pseudomonadota > Alphaproteobacteria > Acetobacterales > Acetobacteraceae > CAIQQQ01. The sequence goes on from JANXSM010000035.1 coordinate 110,400, forward strand.
AGGCTCGCCGTCCTCGGCTTCCTCGCCCTCGACGACCTGGATGCCCATTTCGGACAGGTTCGCCATCACGTCCTCGATCTGCTCGGAGGAGTTCTGGTCTGGCGGCAGCACGGCGTTGAGTTCGTCGAACGTGATGTGACCGCGCTCCTTGCCCTTGGCGATCAGACGCTTCACGGCGGCCGACTGGACATCGAGCAGGGTGTTGTCGGCATCCTGGTCGGTGGTGGCGGTATCGGCGGCGGCGGCGGGCTTGGTTGCCATTCAGCGGGCTCCGGAAATCTGGGTCATCGTGTCTTGGTCAGCGAAAATCTTAGGCATGGTCAAAACTAAGCATGGTCCTCTGGGCCGTTGTCGTCCCACCCGGTGCGGCCGCGACGCAGAGCGTCACGCGCAGCGCACAGCGCGATCAGCCGGCGCTGGGCCATTTCGTCAGGCATTGTCTCGAAGGCGCGGCTGGCATTTGCGACTTCATCCTCCAGGCGGTCGGGGTTCATGAGCCCGAAAAAATGCCACCATCCCGACTCGGCCTCCGCGGGCATCGCATCCGCAGATGCGCAAGCCGGGAGCGGTGTCGGAACCGCCGAAAGGGCCTGTGCGGCTTGCGCCGCCAAACCGGTTTGCGTGAGGTGGGTGATCAGCGCCTCGGTGTCAAGCGTCGAGCCTGCAGCTCCCCATTGCAAGATAGAATCTCGTAGCTTTTGGTGATCGGGCGAAAGCTCCAGAAGTCCGAAGGCTTCTTCCACGTCGTGCAGCAGATATGGGTGGCGGAGTAGAATGGCGAGGAGCATGCGCGCGCGCTCGACGGAAGCTGTGTGTGCCCCCGGGGTGGGGCGGTGGAAGGCTGGCGGTGGCTTGACCGAACGGAACCCGGAGCGGCCGCCGAACGCACTCGGATTGCGCGCGGGCTGCGGGCGGCTTTCCTTGAACTGCAGCAAAAACGCCTGAAACATCTCTGAGGAAAGCGACCTGTCAGGTATTAGGTCCGCAGCCGCTTTCAGCTTCGTTCTCAGGGAGGCCCGCTGTTCTGGAGACGGCCCCACGCCCTCAGCTATCATGCTGAACAGAGCGGTCGATATGGGACGAGCCTCACCCAGGACCTGCTGAAACGCTCTCGAACCCGAACGCCGCACGAGAGTGTCGGGGTCCTCGTTGGCCGGCAAAGCGACGAGTCTCAGGCTTTGTTCCGCAGTCAGCTTGGGTAGCGCCAGCTCCACAGCTTTGAGAGCCGCGCGGGCGCCAGCAGCGTCTCCGTCGAAACAAAGAATGGGAACGGGCGACAGTCGCCAAAGCTCATCGAGTTGTTCTTCGGTCAGCGCCGTGCCGAGCGGGGCGACGGCACCGCCGAAACCTGCCTGGTGCAGGGCGATCACATCCATGTAGCCCTCCACGACCACGACATCGCAGCCGTTGCGGGTATTTTCCCGCGCAAGATCGAGGGCGAACAGGGTGCGGCGTTTGGAGAACAGCGCGGTTTCAGGACCGTTCACGTATTTCGGCTGGCCGTCGCCGAGGATGCGGCCGCCGAAGCTGATGACGCGGCCACGCCGGTCGCGGATCGGGAACATGACGCGGTTGAAGAACAGATCGTAGGGCGGGCGCCCATCGTCGCTCTCCCGCAGCAGCCCGGCTTCGACCAGCAGCCCCGTGTCGATCTCCTGGCTGGCGAGGCCGCTTGCGAGCTGGCCGCGGACCGGGCCGGTCCAACCGAGGCCGAATTTCTCGATCGTGGCATCGGTCAGGCCACGATCCCTGAGATAGGCGAGTGCTAAGGCGCCGTCCTGGGTGAACAGGCGGCGCTGGTAGAGCTGGGCGGCGGCTGCGAGCACGCCGTGCAGGTCGACCCGGCGGCGCTCCTCCTCGACAGCTGCGAGACTCGGGCGGGGCATTTCGAGCCCCGCCTCGCCGGCCAGCATCTCCACCGCGTCCATGAACCCGAGGCCCTGCGACTGCATGACGAAGCCGACGGCATCGCCGTGTGCGCCGCAGCCGAAGCAGTGGAAGCCGTCCTCGTAAACATAAAAGGACGGCGACTTCTCGTTGTGAAACGGGCAGCAGCCTTTCGACTGGCGGCCGGAGCGGGCGAGCTTGACCCGCCGGCCGATCACCGCAGCCAGTGGGGTGCGGGCGCGCAGTTCGTCGAGGAAGCCGTCCGGGAGCCTCATGTCAGCTGAGCTTGGCCTTCACCAGCGGGTTGACCTTAGCCATGTCGAGACTGGCCGCGTGTTTCGCCTTCAGGACGGCCATGACCTTGCCCATGTCCTTCATGGTGGCGGCGCCAGTTTCGGCGATCGCATCGGTGACGGCTGCTTCGGTTGCGGCATCGTCCATCTGCGCGGGCAGGAATTCCTCGACGACGGCGATTTCGGCCAGTTCCTTGTCGGCGAGGTCCTGCCGCTTGCCCTGCACGAAGAGCTCCACGCTTTCGCGGCGGGTCTTCACCATGGTCTTGAGCATGGCGATGATCTCGTCGTCCGGCACCGCCGTGACGCCCTTGGGCCGGGCGGCGATGTCGAAATCCTTCAGCTTGGCGGTGATCATCCGAATCGCTGCGACGCGGGCCGCTTGCTTGGCCAGCATGGCGGTCTTGAGTTCGGCAGTGAAACGCTCGCGCAATGTCATGTCAGTCTCCCAGGGCCTCCGGGAAGATAATTCCCATTCGCCGCTTCTTTTGTTGTGTTGGGAAAATAATTCCCATATTCTTTGTCCAAGAGGGGCAGATATATGACAACCGTCGAGAGCATCATAGATCGTATGGGCGGCGCCGAGGTGACGGCCCGTTTGCTGGGCGTTGGCACCGAGGCGCTGCGCAAGTGGCGACAGGCGCGCGCGATCCCGCCCCGACATTACGCCGCCGTGCTGGCGGCGACCGGCCTTACCCTGCCCGATCTTCCCGGCTTTCAACAAACGAGCGCTGCCATGCAAGATCCTGATGCCGCCCCCGTGGGTGCGACCGCCGTTCTCGTGCTCGCCGACGGCAGCCTGTTCTGGGGCCGCGGCTTTGGCGCCTTCAGCACGGCCGCCGTCGGTGAGGTGTGCTTCAGCACGGGGATGACGGGCTATGAGGAGACGCTGACCGATCCTTCGTTCGCAGGCCAGATCATCACCTTTACCTTTCCCCATATCGGCAATGTCGGCACCAACTTCGAAGATCTCGAGGCGGCGCAGATCGCGGCATCCGGCCTGGTGGTGAAGCAGGATGTGACCGAGCCGAGCAATTGGCGCAGTACCCAGAGCCTGCAGAAATGGCTGGTGAGCCAGGGCATTCCGGGGATTTCCGGGGTCGACACCCGCGCGCTGACTTTGCGCATCCGCGACGGGGGGGCGCCCACCGGGGTGCTGTGCTACCCGGACGGTAGCCGCTTCGACATCCCAGCACTGCTGGCGCAGGCCAAGGCGTGGCCGGGCCTGGAAGGCATGGATCTGGCAAAGCGGGTCAGCTGCACGCAGAGCTACCAATGGGATGAGACCACCTGGTCATGGCCCGGCGGCACCGGCCGGCAGACCGCGCCCAAATTCCGGGTGGTCGCGGTCGATTACGGCGCCAAACGCAACATCCTGCGCTCGCTGGCCTCGGCCGGCTGCGCCGTGACGGTGGTGCCGGCGACGGCCACGGCCGAGGAGATCCTGTCCCATCGCCCCGATGGCGTGTTTCTGTCCAACGGCCCAGGCGATCCGGCGGCCACGGGCGTTTATGCCGTGCCCGCGATCCAGGGCGTGATGGCGGCGGGCAAGCCGATCTTTGGCATCTGCCTCGGCCACCAGCTGCTCGGCATCGCGCTGGGCGGCCGCACCTTCAAGCTGGCGCGCGGGCATCGCGGCGCCAACCAGCCGGTGCAGGAGCTGGCCACGGGGAAGGTCGAAATCACCAGCCAGAACCACGGCTTCGCGGTCGACGACGCATCCTTGCCAGAAGGCGTGGTGGTCACCCATGTCAGCCTGTTCGACGGTAGCAACGAGGGCCTGGCCTGCGCCGAGAAACGCTGCTTTTCCGTGCAATACCACCCCGAGGCGAGCCCGGGCCCGGCCGACAGCCAGCATCTGTTCCAGCGCTTTGTCGCCACCATGGCAGCCTGAGAGGACATTTTATGCCCAAGCGCACCGACATCAAATCCATCCTCATCATCGGCGCCGGGCCGATCGTCATCGGCCAGGCCTGTGAGTTCGACTATTCCGGCGCCCAGGCCTGCAAGGCGCTGCGGGCGGAGGGCTATCGGATCATTCTGGTGAACTCCAATCCGGCGACGATCATGACCGATCCGGACCTGGCGGATGCCACCTATATCGAGCCGATCACGCCTGAAATCGTCGAGAAGATCATCGCCCGCGAGAAGCCCGATGCGCTGCTGCCGACGATGGGTGGGCAGACCGCGTTGAACACGGCGATGAAGCTGGAAGCTTCCGGCGCCCTCGCGCGGCACGGCGTCGAGCTGATCGGTGCCAAGGCCGATGTGATCGACCGTGCCGAGGACCGGTTGAAGTTTCGCGACGCCATGACCGAGATCGGCCTGGAAAGCCCGCGCTCGGCGATCGCCCATAATCTGGAGGAGGCCCGCGCCGGCATGGCGCTGGTGGGGCTTCCCGCGGTGATCCGCCCCAGCTTCACGATGGGCGGCACCGGCGGCGGCATCGCCTACAACCGCGAGGAATTCGAACACATCGTCGCCACCGGCCTGGAAGCCTCGCCGACCACCGAGGTGCTGGTCGAGGAGAGCGTGCTCGGCTGGAAGGAGTTCGAGATGGAGGTGGTGCGCGACAGCGCGGACAACTGCATCATCATCTGCGCCATCGAGAACGTCGATCCGATGGGCATTCATACCGGCGACAGCGTGACGGTGGCGCCGACGCTGACGCTAACCGACAAAGAATACCAGATCATGCGCGATGCCTCGATCGCGTGTCTGCGCAAGATCGGCGTCGACACCGGCGGGTCCAACGTGCAGTTCGCGGTCAACCCGGCCGATGGCCGCATGCTCGTCATCGAGATGAACCCACGGGTGTCGCGCAGCTCGGCGCTGGCGTCCAAGGCCACCGGTTTCCCGATCGCCAAGATCGCGGCGAAGCTTGCGGTGGGCTACACGCTGGATGAGCTCAAGAACAACATCACCATGACCACGCCGGCCAGCTTCGAGCCGACCATCGACTATGTGGTAGTCAAAATTCCACGCTTCACCTTCGAGAAATTTCCCGGCACACCTGCCCTGCTCGGCACCGCCATGAAGTCGGTCGGCGAAGCGATGGCAATCGGGCGCAGCTTTGCCGAAGCCCTGCAGAAGGGTCTGCGGAGCATGGAAACCGGGTTCTCCGGTCTCGACCCGGTCGAGCCTCCGGGGGATGGCACGCTCGATGCCTATCGCGCGGCGCTGAGCCAGCCGAAACCCGACCGCCTCCTGATGGCGGCCCAGGCGCTGCGGGCTGGATTGTCGGTGGAGGACATTCACGACACCAGCAAGTTCGACCCGTGGTTCATCCGCGAGCTGGAGCGCATCGTCCATGCGGAACGCGAGGTGACGGCGTCTGGTCTGCCGCGCGATGCCTATGGGCTGCGACGGCTGAAGGCTTTGGGATTCTCCGACAAGCGGCTGGCCGAGTTGGCCACGGTGAAGGAAACGGAGGTCACGGCGCTGCGGGCGACGCTTGGCGTGCAGCCGGTGTACAAGCGTATCGACACCTGCGCCGGCGAGTTCAACTCCGCAACACCCTATATGTATTCGACCTATGAAGGCGGCTTCGGCACGCCGTCGTGCGAGGCGGATCCGACCGACCGCGAGAAGATCATCATCCTCGGCGGCGGTCCGAACCGGATCGGCCAGGGTATCGAGTTCGACTATTGCTGCGTGCACGCCGCCTACGCGCTGCGTGAGGCCGGTTTCGAGACCATCATGGTCAATTGCAACCCGGAGACCGTCAGCACCGATTACGACACATCGGACCGGCTGTATTTCGAGCCGCTGACTGAGGAGGACGTGATCGCGATCGTTCGCCGCGAGCAAACGAACGGCACGTTGAAGGGCTGCATCGTGCAGTATGGCGGGCAAACCCCGCTGAAGCTGAGCCAGGCCCTGTCGAAGGCGGGGATCCCGATTCTGGGCACTTCGGCCGATGCGATTGATGTGGCCGAGGACCGCGAGCGCTTCCAGCATCTGCTGCACCGTCTCGGCCTGCGCCAGCCGGAGAACGGCATCGCGCGCTCTGCCGACGAGGCCGAGGCGATCACCGAGCGGATCGGCTATCCCGTGGTGATCCGCCCCAGCTACGTGCTCGGCGGGCGGGCCATGGAAATCGTCTACGATCATCGCGGTCTACACCGCTACATGCGCGAGGCCGTGCGCGTGTCCGGCGACAATCCCGTGCTGATCGACCGCTACCTCAACGATGCCATCGAGGTCGATGTCGACTGCATCAGCGATGGCGAGACCGTCTATGTTGCAGGAGTGATGGAGCATATCGAGGAGGCCGGCATTCATTCCGGCGACAGCGCCTGCGCCTTGCCGCCGTACACGCTGAGCCCGGCCACCGTCACCGAGCTCAAGGCCGAGACCGAGGCGATGGCCAAGGCGATCGGCGTGGTTGGGCTGATGAATGTGCAATATGCGATCAAAGGCAACGAAGTCTTTGTTCTTGAGGTAAATCCGCGCGCATCACGCACGGTTCCCTTCGTCGCCAAGGCGACCGGTGTGGCGATTGCCAAGATCGGTGCGCGGGTGATGGCGGGCGCCAAGCTCTCTGAATTCAGGCTCGACGACGACGCGGTGGCGCGGCACGTGGCGGTGAAGGAGGCGGTGTTTCCGTTCAACCGCTTCCCAGAGGTCGACACCATCCTGGGGCCTGAGATGAAGTCGACCGGCGAGGTCATGGGACTGGATGCGAGTTTCGAGCGCGCCTTCGCCAAGGCACAGCTGGGTGCGGGGGTGAAGCTGCCGCTGTCAGGCCGGGTGTTCCTGTCGGTGCGCGATGCCGACAAGCAGGCCTGCGTGGGCGTGGCGCGGCGCCTGGTGGAAATGGGCTTTTCGATCACCGCCACACGCGGCACCGCGGCCCGGCTGCGCGAAGCCGGCATGGAGGTGACGGTGGTGAACAAGGTGCTGGAAGGCCGGCCGCATTGTGTGGATGCGATCCGGTCCGGCGATATCCAGTTGGTGATCAACACCGCCTCCGGGGCGCAATCGGTGACGGACAGTTTCGATATCCGCCGCTCGGCCCTCACCCATGGCCTGCCGCATTACACCACCATCGCCGGCGCGCGGGCGGCAGCGCACGCGGTGGCAGCCCTGAAATCAGGCACCCTTGAAGTTGCCCCTCTGCAGTCGTATTTTCGTGGTTCGTTCTGATCCCCGTCGCGGCTGGGAGTCCCCTCGGGGAGTTCCTTGCCGCGGCGCTCTTGTTTCAACCCGAACCCCCGCCGAGGTCTCGACGTGCAGAAATTTCCGATGACCCTTCCTGGCCTTCAGCGCCTTGAAGAAGAGCTGCGTACGCTGAAAAGCATCGAGCGGCCGGCGGTCATCGTGGCCATCGCCGAGGCGCGCAGCCATGGCGATTTGAGTGAAAATGCCGAATACCATGCGGCTCGCGAACGCCAGAGCTTCATTGAAGGGCGCGTTCAGGAGCTCGAGGAAGTGATTTCGGCGGTCGAGGTGATCGATCCGAGCACATTGTCGGGCGACCAGGTAAAGTTCGGCGCCTTCGTCCAACTGCTGGACGAGGAGACCGAGAAGGAAACGACCTACCAGCTGGTGGGCCAGCACGAGGCCGAGATCAAGCAGGCACGCCTGTCGATCACGAGTCCGTTGTCCAAGGCGCTGATCGGCAAGAAGGTCGGTGACACTATTTCCGTGCCGGCGCCGGGCGGCGACCGCACCTACGAGATCCTGTCCGTCAAGTTCGTCTGAGATGATCTCGCTTGCGGATGTGCAGGCGGCGGCCGGGCGGATCGCCGGCCGGGTGCTGCGTACGCCGATGATCGAGTCGGCATCGCTGTCGAAGGCAACCGGAGCGCAGGTCTTTCTCAAGTTGGAGAATCTGCAGGCGACCGGAGCGTTCAAGGAACGTGGCGCCGCCAATCGACTGGCACAGTTCACGGCCGAGGAACGCAAGCGGGGCGTGATCGCCATGTCCGCCGGAAACCACGCCCAGGCCGTGGCACGACATGCCAGCCTGCTCGGCATCGATGCCGTCATCGTCATGCCCAAGTTCACGCCGCTGACCAAGGTGACGCGGACCGCCGGCTGGGGGGCACGCGTGGTGCTGTATGGCGACACGCTCGCCGAGACGGCCGAGCACGCGCTGGAGCTGGCGGCGTCCGAGGGGATGGTGTTCGTGCATCCCTATGACGATCCCGCCGTGATGGCGGGACAGGGCACCATGGCGCTGGAAATGCTGGAAGATGAGCCGGGGCTGGATTGCCTGGTCATTCCCGTCGGCGGCGGCGGGTTGATCGCCGGTTGTGCCACGGTGGCCGCAGCCCTGCGGCCGGGCATGGAGGTGATCGGCGTCGAGGTGTCCGCCTATGCCGCACTCGCCCAGCGGCTGGCGGGCCAGGCGGTTTCGGTGGGCGGTCCCACCATCGCCGAGGGCATCGCTGTACGCGATATCGGAGTGAACCCGATGGCGGTCATCCGCGCCCATGTGCATGACGTGCTGGTAGTGCCGGAACGCGCCGTGGAGGAGGCGATCGCGCTGCTGGCCGAGGGTGCCAAGCTGGTCGCCGAGGGCGCCGGTGCCACGGGTGTGGCAGCCTTGCTGGCGTTCCCCGAGCGTTTCGCGGGCAAGCGGGTCGGTACGACCGTATGCGGCGGCAATATCGATGCGCGCATCCTCGCCAACGTGCTGCTGCGCAACCTGCTGCGCGACGGGCGGATCATGCGGCTGCTGCTGGAAATTCCGGACCGTCCTGGCGTGCTCGCCGATATCGCTGGCAAGATCGGCGGCGCCGGCGGCAACATCATCGAGGTTTCGCACCAGCGCCTATTCGCCTCGCCCTCGGTTCAGACCGCGGAGCTCGAGGTCATGTTCGAGGCGCGCGACGCCGCCCATGCGGGCGATATCCTGCGCATGCTGGAAGAAACCTACATCGTCCGCAGCATCTGACCGGGATGCGCGTTTGGCTCGACCTGACCGGGATCGTGCCAGGATCGGACGCAGCCTTGCTCGCGCAATGCCTGGCCCCGTCGTTGCACGCGTTGTTGGGTGAGCGGTTGGTGCTATGCCGCAGGGAACCTGGGTTAGTACGGCTCGAACCGACTGCCCTCGCCAGCCTGGCGGCGCCGCCTCGCCCGACGCCGCGTCGCAATCGGTTCGGCTGGGTCGCGCGCCTGGCCGTCGACCTGCCCCCCGCGACACGGACGGGGCTTCGGCGGGCGTTGCGCTTACAAATGGCCGTGCTGCGTGCTTTGCGTCCCATTCGTCCCGCCGCGTCGACACCTGCCGCTTCGCTCGTCGATCAGGAATCGCCGTCGCGCGGCGATACGCTGCTCATGTTGCTGCCGCGTGGGGATGTCTCTCGCTTTCATCACGCGGGGGTCTTTGTCGCGGCCCTGCTCGCCGAGACGCTGGGTCTGGATCGACCGGACCTGCTCGATTCCCGGGCTGCCGCCGATGTGGCCCAGTGGAAGGCAACCAGCCTCGGCGTGACCCATCCCCTGCTTACCCTTGGCGAAATGGGATTGCCCGCCGCTGCAACCGCCGCGGTGGCGGGGGCTCGGACACTCCCACCAGATTTCGTGTTGGCCGATGGACACATCGGCATGGCCGGTGGGACCCACACCTTGCTGCTGGCCTGGCGCAGGCTGCTGGAAACCGTGCCGGACGCCGTGCCGCATCTGGTGCTGGCTGGCCCGCTCGGGCCTCTCGCTGACGATTTGCTGGTGCAACTGCGCAACAGCCACTGTTTCGCCGGTGCGATCACGCTGGCGGCGGGGCCGTCGGAAGCCGAGCGCGCTGCACTGCGGCGGGATTGCCGGCTTGTGCTGGAACTTGAGCTGGGGTCATGGGGGCGCGCGGCTCTGGATGCGGCGCAGGCCGGTAAGCCGTGCCTTTCGATGGCCGTGCCAGATGCTGCGGCGTTGGCGGTGTTGCTGCAACGCTGGCTCGTCGCACCGCCGCCATCGCGACCGCCGTCGTCACGCAACTGGCACGATGTGGCCAGGGATTTGGCAGCGGCACTCGGCGCATGAGCCGGATCTGGATCGATGTGGAGGATCTGTTCGCCTATGCCATGGTGTTCCGCAGGCCAAGCGGCATTCAGCGCACAGTGTTCGAATTTTGCCGGGCGTTCGCAGAACATCCGGAGGTCGGGTATCTGCGTCACGCTGGCCACGACGGTTTCAGCCAGACCAGCTGGCGGGACATCGAAGCCTTGTTCGCGCAGCTAGCGACAGGAACCGCTGCGGCCGGCGTGGCACCTTCGACAGCCTGGCAGCTCCAGACGGCAGCACTGCGCTCGGTTCGACAGGCGCTGGCCGGATTGCTCCCGGCGGTCTCGCGCGCGGCAACGCCGGCTCCATTCAGCTCTGGCGACGTGCTGCTGGTGGCGGGCGCCGGCTGGGACGATCCCACCCACACCCGCCGGTTGCTGGCGACCCGCCGCCGCTTCGGTCTGAAGTTGGCCGTGCTGATCTACGATCTGATACCGTTGCGCCGGCCAGAATGGGCCGACCCATCGACTGCCAGGCGCTTTGGCCATTGGATCGACGCATTGCTGCGCGAGGCCGATGTCCTTCTCGCGATATCGGCGGCCACCGCCGGCGACGTGGCATCCCGCCGCGCCACGTTGGGATTGGCGAGCCTGCCCTGCCAGCTGGTCCGGCTGGGGGACGGATTCTCGGCGGCAGAGGGTGCGGCTGCGACCCTCAGAGTTCCCTACGCGCTGTTCGTATCGACATTGGAGATTCGCAAGAACCACGCCTTGCTGGTGGAGGCTTGGCGGGTGCTGCTGGCCCGGTTCGACCCGCAAGTCGTGCCGAGGCTGGTGTTCGCCGGCCGCCAGGGGCCGTTGGCCGGCGATCTGCTGACGATGCTGAAGGCCAGCGATTGGCTCGGGGGACATATCATCCTGAAGCAGGAGGCCGGTGACGCGGAACTGGCGGCACTTTATCGCGGCAGCAGCTTCACGCTGTTTCCGTCGCATTACGAGGGCTGGGGACTGCCGGTGGCGGAGAGCCTCTGCTTCGGCAAGCCCTGCCTTGCCACCAGCGCCACCTCGGTGCCGGAGGTGGGCGGCGCGCTGGTGCGTTATTTCGATCCGCTGGATCTCGCGGGGACGATCGCTGCCATTGCCGCGGTGATCGCAGCACCTGCGGATCTGGCCGCCTGGGAAGAGCGAATTCGTCGCGAGTTTCGGCCGACATCGTGGCGGTCGACGGCCGCGGCGGTGGTTGCGGCTGTCATGCCAAACCGTCGTTGACACATAAAAGATGTGTCAACAACGGTTTGGCATGAGTCATATCAGTCGGTGAGTTCACCGATGGGACGCGGGCGAGATGCCAGCACGGCCTCCGCCTCGGCCTCGCGGCCCAGTTCCCGCAAGGCGGCGGCACCGTTTTCGTAGGCCGGTTTGAAGAACACAAAGTTCTGGTAGACGGCTTCCCACCGCTTGGCCGCCTCCTCCCAGTCGCCGCGATCATGGGCGATCTGAGCGAAGAGCACGGCGAGTTCCTGGCCCCGCTCCATCCGAAGGAGCCCCGCCTGGAGTTCCGCTTCGGCTTCCTCGGTGCGTCCCGCGGCGATCAGTTCTTTGGCGAAACGTTCGGTGAGACCCACGTCCTCCGGGAAGCGTTCCACCGCATCTGCGAATCGGATCAATGCGAGATCGCTGTCGCCACGGCGCATCGCAATTTCGGCAGACAGCGCCGCCAGCCCGGGATGGGCAAACTGAAATTTCAGTCCCTTCTGAACGAGCCTCTCAGCCTCATCCGACCGGCCGTTATGCGCTAAGATACGAGCAAGAACCATCGTTTCGATCGGCGCGCCCCGGTCCACTTCACCGCCAAACCGCCGGGCACGTCTGATGTAGGATTTCAGCAGACGAATAGCCTCCTGCGGCCGATCCTGCTCGGCCAGGAACTCTGCATGCTGGAGGGTGATCCAGTCGATGCAATTCCATTTTCTGGCGAGCCGACCCAGGCAGGCATCGATCACGGCCAGATCCCTGGTTGCGCGCGCCGCCTCCAGCTCCGTGCCGACCTCCTTTTCGTGCGTGAAGAACCATTGTTGCTGGTTCGAGACCTGATACTGCCGGTAATAAAGCAGCGCCATCACCGCCCAAGCGGCCAACGCAAAGGCGGCCGCGATCCACCAGATCTTCATGTGGCCTCATTCCGATTTCGCCGTTCGGCGGCTGGGCAAATGTGCCAAAGGCGGTCAGCATGGTGCACGCCTGCACCCCTGACGGACGTAGAGATACGACATGCCGATCGACATCGCCAATCTTGCCGTGAATGCCGATCGGTTGTGGGAGACGATCCTGCAGACGGCCGAGATCGGCGCTACGCCGAAGGGTGGGATCAATCGTCAGGCGCTGACCGCACTGGACGGGCGGGTGCGGGACTGGTTCGCGGCGGCTTGCACAGAGCTGGGCTGTGGCGTCGGGATCGATGCGGTCGGCAACATGTTTGCGCGCCGGCCGGGTCGTGACCCGTCGCGTGCGCCCATTGCCATGGGCAGCCATCTCGACACCCAGCCGACCGGTGGCAAGTTCGACGGCATCGTCGGGGTGCTGGCGGGGCTTGAGGTGCTGCGCACGCTGGCCGAGGCGGGCATCGAGACGGAGGCGCCGATCGAGTTGATCAACTGGACCAATGAGGAGGGCGCGCGATTTGCACCAGCCATGCTGGCGTCCGGGGTGTTCGCGGGCGTGTTCGATGCCGCATTCGCCTATTCCCGAACGGACCGGGACGGGGACAGTTTCGCAGCAGCGCTGGACCGCATCGGCTATCGCGGCACCGCGGCGCCGCACGCGCTGGCGGCGCATTTCGAGCTGCATATCGAACAGGGACCGATCCTGGAAGCGGAACAGAAAACCATCGGCGTGGTCACCGGCGTGCAGGGGATGCGGTGGTACGAGGTGAAGCTCGTTGGACTGGATGGGCACGCGGGTGCCACGCCGATGCGGCTGCGGCGAGATGCGCTGCTGGGTGCGGCGCGCATGATCGAGGCTGTTCATCGCATCGGCACCCACTTCGCACCTGACGCGGTGGCGACTGTCGGACTGATCGAAAACAAACCGAACAGCCGCAACGTTATACCGGGTGAGGTGTTTTTCAGCGTCGATCTGCGACACCCAGACGATACCGTGGTGACGGCCATGGACGCGATGCTGCAGCAGGCGCTTGCCGACATCGCCACAGCAAATCATTTGGAACTGTCCATCGCGTGCACGTGGGATTCGCCTGCGGTGCGGTTTGACCCGGACTGCATCGAAGCTGTTCGCGCGGCCGCTGCGGCGATCGGAGCACCCAGCCGAGACATCGTCTCTGGCGCCGGGCATGACAGTGCCTACATCGCCCGCGTGGCCCCCACGACGATGATCTTTATCCCGTGCGCCGGCGGGCTCAGCCATAACGAGGCGGAATCTGCCACCAAGGCGGACATCGCAGCCGGCGCGCAGGTGTTGCTGCGCGCCGTGCTGGCGACCGATCAAAGATTGGCGGAGTAGGTTTACTTCGAGGCGCGCTTGGAGATCGGCATGGCGCGGACGACCAGCAGAGCCTGCTGCAGCTGGAAATCCGTCTCGGGCTTGGTGGGGTCGAACGCGACCTGATTTTCTGGCGGCAGCTTGGGGATGTCCTTGGCGATCGGCGGCAGATCGGTGCGCGGCGGCAGCGAGCCGGTCGGCGCACCGCCCTTGTTGGTGATCGCCTTGCCGTAATCCGCCTCATGATCCGGCCCGTAATGCGGGACTTCGGTGCGGCTGGCGGCGACTTCGATGTCGGGTTCGATGCCGAGCCCCTGGATGGAGCGGCCAGACGGCGTGTAATAGCGCGCCGTGGTCAGCCGCATGGCGCCGCCGCTGCCTGGCAAGGGGATAACGGTCTGCACCGAGCCTTTGCCGAAGCTGCGCGTGCCCATAATGATGGCACGGCGGTGATCCTGCAAAGCACCGCCGACGATCTCGCTGGCCGAGGCGGAGCCGCTGTTCATCAGCACGACCATGGGCAGCCCGTCGGTCAGATCGCCGTCATGGGCGTTCCAGCGCTGGCTGTCCTCTGGGTGACGCGCGCGGGTGGAGACGATCTCGCCATCTTTGATGAAATCGTCGGACACCGCGATCGCCTGGTCGAGGAGGCCGCCGGGGTTGTTGCGCAGGTCGAGCACGATGCCGCGCAGCTTGTCGCCCGATTTCGCCTTGAGGTCGGCAAACGCCTTGCGGACGCCCGCATCGGTCTGCTCGGAGAAGCTGGTGATACGGATATAGCCGATATCCGGCGCTTCGAGATGGGACTTCACCACCTGGATCTTGATGACCTCGCGGTTCATCGAGACGTCCATCGGCTTCTCGACGCCCTCGCGCTTGATGGTCAACTTGATCTTGCTGTTGGCGGGACCGCGCATCTTGTCGACCGCTTCGTTGAGGCTGAGCCCCTGCACGGTCTGGCCGTCAAGTGCGAGGATCAGGTCGCCCGCCTTCATGCCGGCGCGGGCGGCGGGCGTGTCGTCGATCGGGCTGATCACTTTGATGAAGCCGCTGTCCGCCGTCACTTCGAGGCCGAGGCCGCCGAACTGGCCGGAGGTCTGCACCTGCATGTCCTGGAAGGACTTAGCGTTCATGTAGCTGCTGTGCGGGTCAAGCCCGGTCAGCATGCCATTGATGGCGTTCTCCACCAGGTCCTTGTCGACCACCGGCTCGACATACTCGGCGCGCACGCGCTCGAACACGTCGCTGAACAGGTTGAGCAGGCGATAGGTGTCGGCTCGGCTGCCGTCCTGCGCGAAGGCGGACGGGAAGATCTGCAAACCGAACTGACGCGCCAGGATGCCGCTGACGGGCGCCGCGGTGATCCCTGCGACAAAGGCGGTGGTCAGCAGCAGACCGGTGCGAAGCTTCATCACGTATGTCCTCATGCGTTCCCGACCGGAGATGGTCATGACGGGGCATGTTTCTAGACTGAGGGGAGGTGTCGCTTCAATGCAAGCAACTCGTCGTGCAGCGCGCGTGACGATTGTGTCAGGAAATTGGCCGGTCAGGACTTGGCATGCAGATAGGGCGTGGGGTTGACAGGGTTGCCGTCACGCCGGAGTTCCAGCGACAAGGTCGGTCGGCCACGACCGGATTGCGGGTCGAAACCGGGCATCGCGCCAACTGGCTCGCCAGGCTGCAGTCGCTGGCCGAGACTTGCGTCGAGTCGCTCAAAGCCGCTCAGCACCGCGTGCCAGCCGCCGCCGCAATCGATGATCATGAGCAAGCCGAAGCTTCGGAACGGAGCTGCGAACACCACGCGGCCGCCACAGGGCGAGACCACGCGCGCGCCAGGCGGCACGAGATAGCCGATGCCCGAGGACGTGCCACCATCCTGGCTGTCGCCGAAACCGCGCACCAGCGAACCTGCGACGGGCGTGATGAGGCCCGCTGGGCCGCCAGAGGCTGCCGAGCCGACAGGATCCGTCGGCACGGGCGGACGCGCGAGCGCTTCTTGCGACGCTCGGCGGTCGCCCGAGGCTGCGTCACGCGTGGCCGAATTGCGTGCGTCCGCCACGCGTGACGCAGCTTTGGCGTCCCGCGCGGCAGCGTCTCGGGCAGCGGCTTCCCGCGCGGCAGCTTCGGCCTGCTGACGTTCGGTCTCAAGTCGAATGATCGCGGCGCGCAGGCCATCGGCGCGGGCGGCTTCGGCCGCGGCGTGGCGCGCCGAGTCGCTGGCCAGACTCTCCGCCGACCGGCGTCCGGCGGCAGTCGTCTGCAGCTGCGCATCCAATGCCGCCGCCGATGCCGCCTGTGCGGTCTGCCGTCGCGCTAATTCGGGCAGCTGGCTGTCAAGTTCAGCGCCGAGATTGACGAGATTCTGCTGTTCCGACCGGATCGCCACGGCATCCGCTTCCAGCCGGCGCATCAGCCCGCCGAGCACGAGCACGCCGCGCACCGCGTCCTCCGGCGGCATCGGCACCGCCAGCAGCGTTTCCGAGGGGTAGAGCGCCAACCGCTCCACCACCGGCAGGAACGGGGCGAGTTCGGCGGCACGCTCGGCCAGATGCTTCTGTGCCTCCTTCTGGCGGCGGGCGAGGTCGGCGACGCGGTCCACCGTGACAGCGGTGGCCTGCTCGAGCTCTCGCAACCTTGCGGCCGTGGTTACGCGTTCGGCGCCGAGCTTGCGTTCTTCGCCAGCCAATACGGCGGCTCGGGCCTGGGCTGCCTTCTGTTCGCCAAGCAGCTGGGCGCGACTTCGTTCGGCATCAATCACCTGTTGGCGTGTCGGTGCCGGCTGACGCGTCGGTGCAGCCGCGACCAACATCAAGGCGGCAGCGATGGCGATCCCTCGCGCCAGGCGCGAGGGATGGATCACGGAACAGCCTGGAACAGGCAGGTTCCAGTCATCTCAGCCGGTTGCGGTAGCCCCAGCAAGGCCAGCAGCGTGGGGGCGACATCGGCCAGCCTGCCGTCATGCAGCGGGCCTGGGCTGTTCGTCAGCAGCACCGGCACATGGTTGGTGGTGTGGGACGTGTGCGGTCCGCCGGTGACGGGGTCGCGCATCTGCTCGCAATTGCCGTGGTCGGCGGTGACCAGCAGTGCGCCGCCCTTCTGCGCCACCGCGTCGGCGATGCGGCCGAGGCAGAAGTCCACCGTCTCCACCGCCTTGATCGCGGCCGGCAGGCTGCCGGTGTGGCCGACCATGTCGGGGTTGGCGAAGTTGAGGATGATCATGTCGTGGCCGCCGGCCACGATGGCAGCGACCGCCTTGTCGGTGAGCTCGGCTGCCGACATCTCCGGCTGCAGATCATAGGTGGCGACCTTGGGCGAGGGCACCATTATCCGGTCCTCGCCCGGGTTCGCCACCTCGATGCCGCCGTTGAAGAAATAGGTGACGTGCGGATATTTCTCGGTCTCCGCCATGCGCAGCTGGGTCAGACCGGCGCGCGCCACCACCTGGCCGAGCAGGTTCTCCATCGTCTGAGGCGCGAACAGGGCGGTCATGAACGGTGCCAGAGCGTCGCTGTAGCGGGTCACGCCGACGGATGCTGCGAATTTCAGCACGCGCGGGCGTTCGAAGCCGCTGAATTCGGGGTCGACCAAGGCGGTCATTAGCTCGCGGGCGCGGTCGGCGCGGAAGTTGAAGCACAGGATCGCATCGCCGTCGGCCATGCCGCGGTAGCCGCCGACCACGGCGGGAATGATGAACTCGTCGGTGACTTCGCGCCCGTAGGCGTCGTCCACCACCGAGGCGGCATCGGCGAAGCCGGGCCCGTCGGCCTCGGCCATGGTGAGATAGGCCTTGGACACCCGCTCCCAGCGCTTGTCGCGGTCCATGGCGTAGTAGCGGCCGGACACGGTGACCACGCGGACCTCCTCAGGCAACGCCGCCTGGTAGGCGCGCAGCGCGTCGCCCCCCGATCGTGGCGGGGTGTCGCGACCGTCAAGAATGGCGTGTGCCACGGTTGGAATGCCGGCGCCTGCGAGCATGCGCGCGAGAGCGGCGGCATGATCCTGGTGCGAATGCACGCCACCTGGAGAGACTAGGCCGATCAGGTGGCATCGCCCGCCCGACTGGCGCAATTTCTCGATCATCTCCATCAGCGCGGGCCGTTTCGTGATCGAGCCGTCCGCAATGGCGGCACCGATGCGCGGCAGGTCCTGCATGACGATGCGACCGGCGCCGATGTTGAGATGGCCGACCTCTGAATTGCCCATCTGGCCCTCGGGCAGGCCGACATCCATGCCGGACGCGCGCAGATAGGCGTGCGGATTGGCCGACCACAGTTGGTTGAACCGGGGCGTTGTCGCCATCGCCACCGCGTTGTCGGTCTTGCTGTCGCTGGCACCCCAGCCATCCAGGATGACCAGCATCACGGGCCGCTTGGTGGTGGTCATGGCGGTCTCTCCATCCAACTGCCGCGATGTCTAGCGCCCCCCGAGGGGGTTGCGTAGTGCGCGTTTGCCGACGGAGGCAAGAAGGCCGCAGGATTAGCCGACCACGAGCGGACATTTCCCGTTGGCCAACGGTCGAAACGCCTGATCGGCGGGGATGGTCGACAGCAGCTTGAACATGTCCCACTGGCTTTTCGACTCGGCGGGCGTCTTGGTCTGGAACAGATAGACCGGGTGCAGCGTGCGGCCATCGGCGCGGATGGTGCCTTGGCCGAACAGCTTGTCGTCAGTCGGGATCTTCTTCATGGCGGCGACCACGGCGCGGCCGTCGGCGGCCGAGCCCAGGGATTTGACGGCCTTGAGATAGTGCAGCACCGAGGCGTAGACGCCGGCCTGCATGTCGTTGGGCATGATGTGGCGCGGGTGCAGCGCGGCAAAACGGGTGGCGAAGGCGCGGGTGTCGTCGGTCATGTCCCAGTAGAACGGCGTCAGCGCCAGCACGTTCTTGGCAGCGGCGAGCCCGGTTTCCTGGATGACGTTGATGTTCACGATCGGGCCGACGATGGTCGTGGTGCTGCCGATGCCAAATTCGGTGGCCTGCTTGATGGCAGCCGAGGTGTCGCCGCCGGCGTTGGCGAGCGCCAGCACATCCGCACCGCTGCTCTGGGCCTGGACGAGATAGGAGGAGAAATCTGCAGTGCCGAGCGGGTGGCGGACTTCGCCGGCGATGCTGCCGCCGCCCTTGTTTACCGCGTCCATCGCCTGGGCGGCGAGGTCGTAGCCGAAGGCGTAGTCAGCGGTGATGAAGAACCATTTCTTGCCGCCGCGCTCCATCACTGCCTTGCCGAGCGCGTGGCCGAGTTCCCAGGTGTCGTAGGTCCAATGCACGGTGTTGGGCGAGCAGCGGGCACCGGTGAGCTCCGAACTGCCGGCGCCGGAGCCGATGAACACCTTGTTCTTGTCGCGCGCGATGTCGGACACCGCGAAGGCGACGGCGGAATTGGGCACATCCAGCACCACGTCCACCCCATCGAGGTCGAACCATTTGCGTGCGATGGTGGCGCCGACATCGGGTTTGTTCTGGTGGTCGGCCGAGACCACCTCGATCGGCGTGTCACCGATCTTGCCGCCGAAATCCTGCACGGCCATCTGTGTCGCAATGACCGAACCGATGCCCTGGTAGTCCGCGTAGACGCCAGACATGTCGTTCAGCACGGCGAGTTTGATCGGTTTGGTCTGCGCGGAGGCGGGGCTTGTGGCCAGGCTTGCGGCGATCAGCAGCGATGCCAACGCTTGGTTCATCATGAAACTGCGCCTCCTAGCGCGTTGTGGTTTTTGGATTGCAGACGAAAGCCGGTCGCCATGCCCGAGCGCAGTTGATATGCCCGTTGGTAACCATGAACCGTTACGCGATCCTTAACGGCTCCATTTCGGAGCCGGACACAGAAATCGACACCAGCGGCCTGGAAAGCATGCTCAGCTACGCACTGCGCCGGGCGCGTTGGCCGTGTTCGAGGACTTCCACCGCACCATGGCGGCGGCGGACATCCGCACGGCGCAGTTTTCGGTGCTGCTGCTCGAGCACAATCCAGGTCTGCGGCAGGACAAGGTGAGTGCCGCCCTTGGTATCAAGACCGCGAATTTCGTGCCCTTGCTGGACGGGGCTGGCACGCTGCGGCCGCGCGGAGTGCCGGCCGATCCCTTTGAACCGGCGGGCGAAGGGGCCTGTTCCCCACCAGCGTGGGAAGGCGATGCTGCGGGAGCTGCGGCGGCGTATCCAACCTTAGAGCGGGATGACGTCTGATAGGCGACGTAATCCCGCTCTAGTCTTTGTTTTATCGCGTGATTCAGACCTTTCGGTGATTCCACCTTCGGTCATCACGCTCTAGCGGGCCGCTGGTCATCTAACCGTCGATCGCGATGACGTGCGCCGGCGCGTGTGCTGCGTGCAGTTCGGCCACCAGCGTCGCCCGCCTGGCGATGACGGCGAGCTGGTTGATCGAGCCTTTGTCGGTGATCTCGCCGGCATCGATCGATGGCGCGTCGCGCAGGAAGGCGGCGCGGACGATCTTGGTCGATCTGCCGGTGCTTTCGGCCGCGAGTTCGATCAGCCGCGCGCGGATGGCGTCACGCAGCGCGGGCGACTCCAGCGCATCCCCCGCCTCGAGCACGAAACCGCGGCAGGCGTTGAGGTCGGGGATGATGATGCAGCCGACGAAATCGCTGTCGTGGCCGGTGATGACGGCGTCTCGCACGAAGGGGGCCAGTCGCTGCACGAGCTTGGCGCGCATCGGGCCGACGCTGACCCAGATGCCGGTGGAGAGCTTGAAATCCTCGCTGATGCGGCCGTCGAAGCGAAACCCCTTCTGCCAGTCATGGGCGTCGATGAAGGCGAGCGCGTCGCCCATGCGGTAGTAGCCTTCGTCGTCTAAGGCCGCCTGGGTGAGCTCTGGCGCGCGCCAGTAGCCGGGTGTCACGTTGGGGCCGCGTAGGCGCAGTTCCAGCTTGGAGCCGTTGGGGATTAGCTTGAGCTCCATGCCCGGCGCCGGCAGGCCGACCAGGCCGGAGCTTGCCATGTCCGGCCGGGTGGAAATGGCGAACGGGGCGGTTTCAGTAGAGCCAAGGCCGGTCAGCATGACGATGCGCTCGCCGATGGTCTCGACCGCCAGCCGCTCCAGCTCGTCCCATATGTGCTGGGCGAGGCCGGCCGAGGAATAGAACAGCAGCTTCACCCGGCTGAAGAACACCTGGCGCAACGCGGGCTCTCGGTCGAGGTAGTGGACCAGCTCCTCGTAACCTTTGGGCACGTTGAAATAGATGGTCGGGGCGATCTCGCGCAGGTTGCGCACCGTCTCGGCTATGCCCAACGGGGTCGGCTTGCCGTCGTCGATGTAGAGCGAGCCACCGTTGAACAGGGTGATGCCGAAATTATGGTTGCCACCGAAGGTGTGGTTCCATGGCAGCCAGTCGACTAGCACCGGCGGCTCCTGCGCCAGCACGGGGAAGGCCTCGATCAACATGACCTGATTGCTGCAGAGCATGCGCTGGGTGTTGATGACGCCTTTGGGCTTGCCGGTGGAGCCGGAGGTGAACAGAAGCTTGCAGACCGTGTCGGGGCCAACGGCTGCGAAGGCGCGATCGACCGCTTCGGTCGGGGTGGTGGCCAGCAGGTCGGCGAATAGGGTCTGGCCCGGTTGTGCGTGGGCGGTCACCACCACTTCGACATCGGCCGGCAGCACGGCTGCGATGGCGGCGGCGAAGGCTTCCCCGTCGGCTGCGAACACCAGGCCGGGGGTGAGCGTGTCGAGCACCTGGCGCAGCTTGACGAAATCCGTCGAGATCAACGAATAGGCGGCGGAAACCGGGGCATAGGGAATGCCGACATGCAGGCAGGCCAAGGCCAGCATGGCGTGCTCAAGGTCGTTGCCGGAGAGGATCGCGACCGGGCGCTCGGCCGTGAGCCCGCGGTCGAGCAGCGCCTGGCCGAGGCTGCGGGCCTGGGCCCGGGCTTGTGCGTAGGTGATCTCGCGCCACGCGCCGCCGGCGTGCCGTCGGGCGATGAACATACGATCTGGTGCGACGGCGGCCCAGTGCAGCAGGCGCTCGGTCAGCCGGTCGGGATACCCCGGCAGCGGGCGCTGGGAGCGCACCAGGATGGTGCCGTCCGGCTTGGCGTCGAACACGGCGTGCATCGAGCCGAGGGCTACGGCGCGGGTCTTTGCTTTTTGCATTGTCGTTCCCTCTCCCAAGCCCAATTATTCAGCGATGGGTGATTTTGGCCGAGCGTTTCTCAAGGAAGTCAGCCAGCCGGCGCTTGGCTTCATCGGAGTTTTGAGCGATGGCGTCGATGAGGCTTTCCATCAGCAGGCCGGTCTGCGGGTCGGCGTCGGCGATGCGCGGCAACGCCTGGATGACAGCGAAATTGGTTAGTTTCGCGTTCTCGGCGGTGCGGCGGGCGAGCTTGATGCCGAGCCCCTGCCCCGTTTCGGCCAGATATTGGGAAAACCCCAGCGCCACACCTTCCTCGGCGCCATAGGTGGGGCGGGACAGACGGACGACGGTGTTGTGCATCGTCACGTGCAGATTGTCGGTCATCTCCGGGATCGCGGGTTTGGCACCCATCGTTGCTCCGGCTTTCGACCGATATAGTTACGAACCATATCTGACGGCCATGCTGAGACAAACGAACCCGGGAGTGGGCCTCCGCCCAGCCCCCGTGGTGTCAGGCGGCGGCCTGGCGGTTGCCCAGCGGGCGGGCCCAGCCGTACGGGTCGGGCAGGGTGCCGTATTGGATGCCGACGATGGCATCGTACAGGCGTTGGGTCAGCGCGCCGGTCTTGCCGCCATTGATGACGATGCGCTCGCCTTTGTAGCCGAGCTCACCGACCGGCGAGACCACCGCGGCGGTGCCGGTGCCCCACATTTCCGCAAGCGTGCCGTTCTGTGAAGCTGCCACCACCTCGTCGATGGCGACCTGGCGTTCCGAGACCCGCAGGCCCCAGTCGCGCATCAGGCGCAGCGTGGACTCGCGGGTGATGCCGGCGAGAATGGCACCGTTGAGCGGCGGCGTGATCACCTCATCGCCGATCTTGAGCATGATGTTCATGGTGCCGACCTCGTCGAGGTAGCGATGTTCGACGCCATCGAGCCACAGCACCTGAGTGAAGCCGGCCTTTTGCGCCTCCTCCGCGCCATACAGGCTGGCGGCATAGTTGCCTGCGGTTTTGGCAGCGCCGAGCCCGCCCTGCACCGCGCGGACATGGGTGTCGGTGGCCAGGATCTTCACCGGGTTCATGCCCTCGGCGTAGTAGGCGCCGACCGGGCTGAGGATGACGTAGTAGAGATAGCTGTGCGACGGATGCACGCCGAGGAAGGTCTCGGTGGCGATGATGGTCGGGCGGATATACAGCGCCGTACCGGGCTTGGCGGGCACCCAGCGCTGGTCGACCTCGATCAGGGCACGGAAGCTTTCCTCGATCAGCTCAGGGTCGATCTGCGGAATGCACAGGCGCTCACTGGAGCGGTTGAGGCGGGCGGCGTGATCGGGGCCGCGGAAGATGCGGATGCGGCCGTCAGGACCGCGAAACGCCTTCAGACCGTCGAACACGGCCTGGGCGTAGTGCAGCACGCAGCAGGCGGGATCCAGGCTGAACGGGGCGTAGGGGACGATGCGCGGGTTATGCCAGCCGCGGCCGTCGTCGTACTCCATCATGAACATGTGGTCGGTGAACACGTTGCCGAAGCGCAGCGTGTCGTCGGCTGGGGGCTGCTTGGGCGTGGTGGTCAGGGTGATCGGGAACTCGGCCAAGGCATCCTCCGGGGCAACAAAATCCTACTATGATGCCAGGGGCGGAACCTCGTCGAGATGGCAAGCGCTGACCTGACCTGCGTGGGCGGTTTTGCGCAGCAGCGGCTCCTCCACCCGGCAGCGGTCGAACACGTAGGGGCAGCGTGTGTGGAAGCGGCAGCCGCTCGGCGGATTGATCGGGCTCGGCACGTCGCCCTTGAGGATGATGCGGTTGCGCGGGGCTTTTGGGTCCGGCACCGGAACGGCTGACAGCAGCGCCCGGGTGTAGGGGTGGTGCGGCGTTGAGAACAACGTGCGGCGGTCGGCGAGTTCGACGATCTTGCCGAGATACATCACCGCCACGCGATGGGTGAGGTGTTCGACGATGGCGAGGTCGTGGCTGATGAACAGCAGGGCGAGGCCGAGCTCGTCCTGCAGGTCGGACAGCAGGTTGACGATCTGCGCCTTGACCGACACGTCGAGCGCCGAGACCGCCTCGTCGCAGATGATCAAGTCGGAGCCCGGGGCGAGTGCGCGGGCGATGCCGATACGCTGGCGCTGTCCGCCGGAGAACTCATGGGGGAAGCGATGCATGGCATCGCGCGGCAGGCGCACTTTGTCCATCAAGGCGACGATGCGGTCTTCCAGCTCGGAGCCAGAGGCGAGGCCGAAATTGATGATGGGCTCGCCGATGATGTCGCGAACCCGCTGGCGGGGGTTGAGGCTGCTGAACGGGTCCTGGAACACCACCTGCACGCGCCTGCGGAAGTTTGCCAGCTTGTTGAGGCTGACGTTGTCGACACGTTCGCCGTCGAGATACACCTCGCCGTCGGTGGGTTCGATCAGGCGCAGGATGGTTTTGCCGAGGGTGGATTTGCCGCAGCCCGATTCGCCGACGATCGACAGGGTTTCGCCTTTGGCCAGGGTGAAACTCACCCCGTCCAGCGCATAGACGAAGCCTTTCTTGCCGCCGAAGAAATCCGACTTCAGCGGAAAGTGCTTCTTCAGCGCGTTCACTTCGAGGAGTGGAACATTGCTCATGCGGCAAGCCTTCGCTCGGCGTAGTGGCACGCCGCGAAATGGCCCGGCTGCTTTTCCTCGACCGCGGGGGCTATGGCGCGGCAGACATCCGTCACCTTCGGGCAGCGCGAGGCGAAGGCGCAGCCGATTATGGGTTTTCGCAGCGAAGGCACCTGGCCGCCGATTTCGGTGAGCTTCGTGCGGCCGCCATGTTCAAGGGACGAGCCGAGCTTGGGCACGGCACCCAGCAGCCCCGTGGTGTAGGGATGCAGCGGATTAGCGAAGATCTCCTCGACCGTAGCCTCCTCCACCTTGCGTCCGGCGTACATCACCACGACGCGCTGGGCCATTTCGGCGACCACCCCGAGGTCGTGGGTGATCAGCATGATGGCCGAGCCCAGCCGCGTTTTCAGATCGCGCATGAGGTCGAGGATCTGCGCCTGGATGGTCACGTCCAGCGCTGTGGTCGGCTCGTCCGCGATCAACAGCTTCGGGTTGCACGCCAGCGCCATGGCGATCATGACGCGCTGGCGCATGCCGCCGGAGAGTTGGTGGGGGTATTCGCGGACGCGCCTGCCGGGGGCGGGAATGCCGACCAGGGTGAGGATCTCGACCGCGCGCGCCTCGGCGTCGCGCCGCGACATTCCCTCGTGCAGGCGCAGGCTTTCGCCGATCTGGCGGCCCACCGACAGCACCGGGTTCAGGCTCGTCATCGGCTCCTGGAAGATCATGCTGATGTCTTTGCCGCGGATGGCGCGCATTTCGGCATCGGAACAGGCCAGCAGGTTGCGGCCCTGGAAATTGATTTTGCCCGCGATCTTGCCGGGGGGCGTGGGGATCAGCCGCAGGATGGACATCGAGGTGACGGATTTGCCGCAGCCTGATTCGCCGACGATGCCCACCGTCTCACCGGCGTTGATGGTGAAGGACAGGCCTTCCACGGCGCGCACCACGCCGTCGATCGTGCCGAAATGGGTCTGCAGGTTCTCGACCGACAGCAAAGGTTCGTTCGCCATGCTCAGATCCGTTTGGCCAGGCGTGGGTCGAGTGCGTCGCGCAGCCCGTCGCCGAGCAGGTTCACCGCCAGCACGGTGATGGAGAGAAACACGGCGGGGAAGAACACGATGAAGGGCTTGACCTGCCAGAGTGCGCGCCCCTCGGCCATGATGTTGCCCCAGGACGGCGTGGTCGGCGGCGTGCCGGCCCCGATGAAGGACAAGGTGGCTTCGGCGAGCATGGCGGAGGCGCAGATGAACGTGGCCTGCACGATGATCGGTGCCAGCGTGTTGGGTAGGATATGGCGCCAGATGATCTTGAACGTGCTGGTGCCAGATGCGATCGCGGCCTCGACATAGGCCTGTTCGCGCAGGGACAGCACCACGCCACGCACGAGGCGCGCGACGCGGGGGATTTCTGCGACCGAAATGGCGATCACCACGTTCTGCACGGAGGCGCCGATCAGCGCCATGAAGGCAATGGCGAGCAGGATGGAGGGGATCGACATCAGCCCGTCCATCACCCGCATCATCACCGTGTCGAGTATGCGGATGAAACCGGCGCACAACCCGATTGTCAGCCCGACGAGGGATGAGACGGCAGCCACCAGGAAACCGACCAGCAGCGAGACGCGGGCGCCGTACAGCACGCGCGAATAGATGTCGCGGCCAAGCATGTCGGAGCCGAACCAGTATTGTGCGTTGGGCGCCCGGGTGCGTCGCGCAGGCGCGAGCGCCGTCGGGTCCACCGTGTGCAGGAAGGGTGCAAAGATGGCAATCAACACCATCAGGCCGAGCAGTAAACCGCCAACGGCTATGGTCGGGTGGCGGTAAATGAACAGCATGACGCGTCCGCGCTCGCGGCGTGGTGGCAGCACGTCCCTAAGGACGGGGGCGGCGGCAAAACCGGGCTCTATCGAAACGCTCAATAGCGGATCCTCGGGTCAAACAATGTGTAGAGCAGGTCGACGCCCAGGTTCACCAGCACGTAGAGGAAGCTGAACATCAGCACCACGCCCTGGATGATCGGATAGTCGCGACGCAGGATGGCATCGACGGTGAGGCGGCCGAGGCCTGGGATGGCGAACACGCTTTCGGTCACCACCGCGCCGCCGATCAGGGTGGCAAAGCCGATGCCGACCACGGTGACGATGGGTACAGCCGCGTTCTTCAGCGCATGGACGAACAAAATGCTGTGCTGTCCGGCGCCTTTCGCGCGCGCGGTGCGCACGTAGTCCTGGCTCAGCACCTCCAGCATCGTGGCGCGGGTGATGCGGGCAATCAGCGCCATGTAGACGAGGCCGAGTGCGATCGAGGGCAGCAGCAGGTTCATGAACCACGGCACCACGCCCTGCTCGATCGGGACATAGCCCTGCACCGGGAAGAAGCCGATGCCGAGTTCGAAGCCGTCAAGCGCGAAGGTGTAGGCGAGCAGGTAGCCGATCACAAAAACCGGCACCGAGAATCCGGCCGTGGAAATGATCATCGAAAACCGGTCGATCCAGGATCCCTGCTTCCAGGCCGCCACCACGCCAAGCGGAATGGCGGTGACCAGCGACAAGGTCAGCGTGATGACCATGAGCGACAACGTGGGCTGGATGCGCTGGCCGATCATCTTGGTGACTGGCAGATTGGTGAAGATGGACACCCCGAGATCCCCGCGCAGCACGTCCCACAGCCAGGCGAGGAAGCGCACCAAGAACGGCCGGTCGAGCCCGAGCGCCATGCGGATGCGATCCACGTCGGCCGGCGAGGCCTGGTCGCCGGCGATGATCGCGGCGGGGTCACCAGGGGCGATGTAGAGCAGGGAAAACACGAACAGGGCCACGATCGCCATGACGGGGATCGTGGCCAGTACGCGGCGACAGATATAGGCGAACATCGGCGGCGCTTAGCTCTTTTCTACGCCCCAGAACACCGGGAATGGCGCCTTCACCACGCCTGAGACGTTTTTGCGCCATGCGGTGTACTGCACGAAGAATCCGGTTGGGATGTAGCTGACGTTCTCGAACGAGGCCTGGTTGATGGCGACGGCCGCGGCCTTTTCGGCGGCGAGGTCGGGCGCTGCATACCAGTCAGCGATAGCGGACTGCACCTTGTCCGACTTGGGCCAGCCGAACCACGCCTTGTCGCCGCCGGCGTCGAGTGCAGTATAGGGTGCCGGGTTGATGCAGTCGGCACCGGCGTGCCAGGTGTGGAAGATGTTCCAACCGCCTTGGCTGACCGGCGCCTTGCTGGCGCGACGGGTGCCGGTGGTGCCCCAGTCGGTTGCAACATAGTTCACATTCATGCCGATCTTGGCCAGCAGGTCGGCGGTAACATCACCTTCCGCCTTGGTGATCGGCACGTCGGTTGGCACCACGAGCTCGATCCTCTCGCCGTTGTAGCCCGATTCCTGCAGCATCTTCTTGGCCGCGTCGTAGTTGCGCGGGCCCTTCAGCAGTTCGCCGCCGACCTCGGTGTAGAGCGGCGTGCCCGGGGTGAAGAAGCTGGGGCAGAGCTTCCACAAGTTGGTGTCCTCGCCGACCACGGCCTGCATGTAGTCGGCCTGGCTCAGCGCCATCAGCACGGCGCGGCGCACGCCCACCTTGTCGAACGGCGGGTTGAGGTGGTTCATGCGAAAGCTGCCGATATTGCCGAGCGGATCGCCGATATCGACATTGATGTTGCGGTTGCGCTTGAGCAGCGGCACCACGTCGGCCGCCGGGTTCTCCCACCAGTCGATCTCGCCGTTCTGCAGGGCCGCACTTGCCGTTGAGATATCCGGCATGATGATCCACTCGATGCGATCGAAGTTCATGCGCTTGCCGCCGGAGGACCAGTCCGCCGCCTCGCTGCGGGGCTGGTAGCCCTCGAACCTCTCGAATATCGCCTTGGCGCCTGGCACCCACTCGGCGGTGTTGAACTTCATCGGGCCGGAGCCGACGTATTCCTTGATGAGCTGGAACGGATCGGTGCTGGCGATACGCTCCGGCATCATCAGCGCCACCGGGGCGTTGGATTTGCCGAGCGCGAACAGCATTTTGGCGAATGGCTTGTTGAGGCGGAAGCGGAATGTCCGGTCGTCGATCGCCTCCAGCGCGTCAAGGCTCGCCTGGATGCGCTGGCCCATGGTGTCGCGCACCATCCAGCGCTTCAGGCTTGCGATCACGTCACGCGTGGTAACCTTTTCGCCGTCGTGCCATTTCAGTCCGTCGCGCAGCTTGAAGGTCCATACGGTCAAGTTGGCATTGACCTCGTGGCCCTCGCACATCTGTGGCTTGGGCGTGATCGAGCCATCCGTGCCGTAGAGCTGGTCCCACACCATCATCGCCGCGTTGCGGACGACGTATTGCGTGCCGGCGACGGCATCCATCGAGGACAGGTTCGCCTGCGGCACGAATTTCAGCACCCGGGTGTTCTGCGCCAGGCTGAGCCGGGGGGCTGCGAGTGTTGCTGCGGCGGCGGTCAACAGCGTGCGACGCTTCATGGGTCGGTTTTCCTCAAGTGGCGGCAGTTTCGCGCTGGGCGGGAGCAAGCGGCGTGCCTCTAGCGGGCGTTATGATTGTAGCGCAGGCGTGACATGCTGCAAGCGACGATCGGTGGCGTTCTTCGCCGGAACGGCTGGCATGAAATTACCAATTCGTTCACCTGGCTGGGCTAACCCAAGCGAGCGCCAATCGCGCGAAGGATCGTTTGCATGCATCTCCTCGGTCGATTCACGATCCGCACGAAGTCTGCCCTATTGCTGGCCATGTCGAGCCTTGCGGTGATCGCTTCGATGGGCGTGGCGGCCATAACGCTGCACCAGCGCATGATCGACGACCGGACCGACAAGCTGACCGCCGTGGTCGACTCCACGTTGGGGATCGCCCGCGGCCTGATGGGCGAGGTTTCCGCGGGCCGTATCACGCAGGAGCAGGCACTGGCGCAGATGCGCGTCATCATTCACGCGCTGCGCTTCGACAACAACGAGGGATATGCCACCATCAGCGCGGAACGGGGTGGGAGCGACTACATCGTACTGATCAGTGGCCAGAACCCGGCGCGCGAGGGGATGGTTTCGGATGTGCGCGACGCAACTGGTCGACTGCTGAACGAGATCATCCATGAGACCGTGAGGAACGCCCCGCGCGGCGTGGTGAACTATATGTCTGCCCGTCCGGGCGAGACGGTACCGTCGCACAAGGTGGCCTCCATCGCGCGGTTCGACCCTTGGCATGCGGTGATCGTGGTCGGCGCCTATGCCGATGACCTTGACGCGGATTTCCGGTCATCCCTGGTGAAGCTGGCGGAGGTAGGCGGGCTGATCCTGCTGGTTACTCTGCTCGTCGTATGGCTCATCAATCGCGACATTGCACGTTCGCTGAACGATCTGTCCGGTTGTATGGGGCGGCTGGCGGATGGCGACCTCGAGGCGCCGATCCTGGGCACCGCCCGGCGCGACGAGATCGGTGGCATGGCCAAGGCGGTAATCGTCTTCAAGGACGGCATGCTCGAGGCGCGGCGGCTGCGCCTCGAGCAGGAGGCGCTGAAGGTAGAGGTCGCCGCAGCCCAGAAGGCGACGCTGCACCGCATGGCGGATGGTTTCGAGAGCAAGATCGGCCGCCTGGTTCAGTTGCTGTCGTCGGGCTCGACCGAACTGAAATCCACCGCGGAGCAGCTGACCGGCACCGCAAACCAGGGCAACGAGCAGGCCGCGGGCGTTGCCTCGGCGGCCGATGAGGCCAGCACCAGCCTGCAGACCGTGGCATCGGCCGCGGAGGAACTGTCCGCCTCCATCGGCGAGATCAGCCGACAGGTCGAGCAATCCTCCATGATCACCGGCAGGGCCGTGATGGATGCACGGCGCACCGATACGATCGTGCGCGCTCTCGCAGCCGGCGCCGAGAAGGTTGGAACGGTCGTTGGCCTGATCAACACCATCGCCAGCCAGACCAACCTGCTGGCGCTGAACGCCACGATCGAGGCGGCCCGGGCGGGCGATGCCGGCAAGGGCTTTGCCGTGGTGGCATCCGAGGTCAAGAACCTCGCCAATCAGACGGCGCGCGCGACCGACGAGATCGCCGGGCAGATCACCCAGATCCAGGCAGCGACGCGCGAGACGGTCGATGCGATCCGCGAGATCTCGGCCACGATCGAGGAAGTCAGCGCGATCGCGACCGTGATCGCAGCAGCCGTCGAGGAACAGGGGGCGGCGACCTCGGAGATCGCGCGCACGGTGCAGCAGACCAGTCGGGCCGCGCAGGAGGTGACCCACGGGATCGGCGGCGTGAGTCAGGCTTCGGGCGAGACCGGGCGGGCCGCGGGCCAGGTGTATTCCGCGGCGTCCGGTCTTTTGGAGCAGGCGAAGGAACTGGCCGTCGAGGTCGAGACGTTCGTGGCCGGCGTGCGGGCGGCCTGATGGGCTGGAACCTCAGGCGCGCCTGAGGTTCCAGAATATCGCGAAGCCGCTGATGCGGCCGGTGAGGTTCCGGCGCAGGGCGGTGTTGGAATAGTAGGCGCCCACCGGAATGAACGGTACCTCGTCGAACATGGTGCGCTGCATATCGGCTGCGATGATCTTCTGGGCGGCGAGATCAGGCGCGTCGAACCAGGCGTCGCGCAGGGTTTCGAGGCGCGGGATGGTGGGCCAGCCGAACCAGGCGTCGAGCCCGTTGGCGCGCAGCACGGTGTGGGAGGCGGGGTCCACCCAGTCGAAGCTGCCAAAGGCTGTGAGCAGCGCCGACCAGCCGCCCTTCTCCACCGGCTCGCGCGAGGCGCGGCGCTGGATGACGGTGCCCCAGTCGCTCAGTGCCAGGTCGAGGTTGAGACCGAGGTCGTGGAACAGGCCGGCGCAGACCTGCGTCAGCGCAGCAGGTGCCAGGATGTCGGTCGGGCCGATGAGGCGCGTGCGTGGGCCGAGGGCACCTGCGTCGCGCAGCAGGGCTTTCGCGCGTTCGAGGCTGCGTGGGCTGGTCAGCGCCTCCATGCCCGCATCGTTCGTGAGCGGCGTGCCCGGCGTGAAGGCGCCGATCATCCTGTAGCCCGCAGGGTCCGGCCCGACGATCGAGGCCATGAAATCAGGTTGGGAGATGGCGGGCAGCAGCGCCTGGCGGGCGGCCTTGTTGTTGAACGGCGGATGCAAATGGTTCAGCCGCAGCATGGTGGGGTTCGGCCGGCTGTCGATCCGCTCGATAGCGATGGCCTTGTTGCGGGCCAGCAGCTCCTGCAGTTCCGGCGGCGGCTGTTCGAACCAGTCGATCTCGTTGTTCTGCAAGGCGGCGGCCGAGGTTGAGGCGTCGGTGATGATGTGCCACTCCACCCGGTCCATGAACGCGCGCTTGGCACCGGCGGTGAGGCTTGGCGCCTCTGCGCGCGGCTGGTAGCGCTCGTTCCTGGCATAGGCGACGAAGCTGCCGCTGTTGTATTCATCAGGCAGATAGCGGAACGGGCCGGAGCCGGTGGCATCCGTCACCTGCTTGAATGCGTCGGTCAGCGCCAGGCGTTCAGGCATAATGACGCAGGCGGAGCCGATCACGGCCAGGGCCGAGAACAGCAGCGGGAACGGCTGGCGCAGACGGAATTCCAGGTGGGCATCGTCAAGGGCGGTCAAGCTGTCGGTGATGGTGGCAAGCTTCTGGCCGAAGGCGTTGCGCACCATCCAGCGCTTGATACTGGCCACGCAGTCGCGTGCCAGCACGCGACTGCCGTCGTGGAAGAGCAGCCCGTCGCGCAACGTGATATTAATGGTTTTGCCGTCGCTGGCCATTACGTGGCCGGCCGCCATTTGCGGCTGCGGCATCAGGTTGGCATCGAGGCCATACAGCGTATCGTAAACCATGAAGGCGTGGTTGCGGGTGACGTTGGCGGTCGTCCAGATCGGATCGAGCGAGGTGAGGTTGGCCTGCGGCACCATCCGCAGCACCTGGTCTGGCTGGGCGATGGCAGGTGTTGCCAGCCCCGCCGTCACCGCGGCACCGGTTCCGGTGGCCAGAAAATGCCGTCGCCGCATGTCTGCCGCTCCTGTCCCGCCTGGAGAATCAACGATGACAGTTGCGCGCGGTGGCGGCAATGTTGCGCTGCGCGCGGATTGCGATCGGCCCGCGGCAATAGGACGTGCCATCCTTTCCATCATGGCGTCGGCGGGCTAGTCAGGGCTATGGAGCCCCTTCCCCATCCAAAGCCACCGCGTGTTCACGTGCTGTGGCAGTTTCTGCGCTTCGGCGTGGTTGGCGCGTTGGGCTTCCTGGTCGATACGGCAACGGTGTATTTGCTGCTCGGCTCGCTTGGCGTCTATTGGGCGGGTGCCGTGGCCTATCCGGTGGCAGCGACGTTCAACTGGGCGATCAACCGGAGCTGGACGTTCCGCGGCCTGGGCAGCGGTTCGGCGCTGGCGCAATGGGGGCGCTTCATGGGCGCCAATCTGCTCGGGTTCGGGCTCAACCGCGGCACCTATTTTGTGCTGGTGAGCGTGAGCCCTTTTGTTGCTGGCCATCCCGTGATCGCGGTCGCGGCTGGGGCGATCGCCGGGCTTGCGGCCAATTTCAGCCTTTCGCGTCGTCTGGTGTTTCGGTGAGGTTGCTGCTGCTCCTGGGCGCTGCGATCGCCTGCACGGCGGCGGGGCCGCTGACACCCGCACCCGGACCCGCCCGCATCGTCGGCACACAAGGCGCCGGATGCATCGCAGGCGCCGTGCGGCTGCCAGACACGGCACCGGGCATGCAGACCATCCGGCTGTCACGCAGCACGTTCTGGGGGCATCCTTTCGTGATCGCCAGCCTGCAGACGTTGGCGCTGCAGGCGCGGGCGGCGGGGCTGCCGGACCTTTACATGAACGACATCTCCAATCCGCGCGGCGGCCCGCTGCTTGGCATTCACGCGAGCCACATGCGCGGGGTGGATGCGGATGTGTGGCTCGACGTGGTGGGCCCGCACCCGGTGCTGCCACCTGCGCAGCGGGAGGATATCGAGCCGATCTCGCTGGTGGCCCCCGATGGCCGCTCGGTGGTGGCGAGCCTGTGGCGGCCGGAGCATGTGACGCTGATCCGGCTCGCGGCCACGCTGCCAGGGGTGGACCGGGTGCTGGTCAATCCCGCCATCAAGCGGCAGCTTTGCAATGTCGTAACCGGCGATCGCAGGTGGTTGCGGCGGGTGCGGCCGTGGTACGGCCATGCCTCGCACATGCATCTGCATTTCAGCTGCCCCGCCGGGCAGGGTGAATGCGGCGACCAGGCACCGCCGCCGGCGGGCGAGGGCTGCGATGCCACGCTGCAATGGTGGTTCGACCAGTTGGATCTGCCGTCCAGGCCCGCAGCCCCTGCCCCACCCGCCCGGCCCCCATTATTGCCCGCGGCGTGCCGCGCCATCATGGCGGCGCCATAGGCATGGCCGTCGACCTGCGGGCCGCCGGCGTGTTCGTGGCGGGCTGGAGCACCTTCATCAACCTGTATACGCCGCAGGCCTTCCTGCCGACGCTGGCCGCCGACCTGCACAGCTCGGCCACCCGCATCGGACTGTCGGTGACAGTGACGCTGTTGGCCGTGGCACTGATGGCACCTCTGGCCGGGGCGATCAGCGACCGGCTTGGCCGCAAGCACCTGGTGGTGGCGGCGATCTGCCTGCTGGTGGTGCCGACCTTGCTGGTAGCGTCGAGCGGCAATCTTGAGACCCTGCTGTTGTGGCGCTTTGTGCAGGGGCTGCTGCTGCCGTTCATCTTCGCCGTCACCGTCGCCTACATCGCCGAGGAGTGTCCAGGGCCCGAGGCGGTGCGCGTCACCGGCATCTACGCCATCGGCACCATTGTCGGCGGCTTCGCCGGCCGCTTCATCGCGGGATGGACCACCGAGCTGGCAGGCTGGCGCACCGCCTTCGTGATCCTGGCGTTGCTGACCCTTGTCTGCGCCGGCGTGATCGCCTGGACCCTACCGCCAGAGCAGCGCTTCCGCCCGGTACGCGGCTGGCGTGGCCAGTTGGCCGGGTTCGCCGACCAGTTCGGCAATCCGCAGGTGATGGCGACCTGCGGCGTCGGCTTCGCGGTGCTGTTCTCGATGGTCGCGACGTTCACCTACGCCAATTTCTATTTGGCCGCGCCGCCGTTCAGCCTGGGGCCGGCGCAGCTTGGGTCGGTGTTCGTCATCTATCTGCTGGGTGTGGTGG
>JANXSM010000036.1 GCA_025352665.1 Rhodospirillales bacterium
TCAACCCCAAGCCGCGCAAAGGCGCGGTCGCTGCGCGAGGGTTGACTCCGCTCTCCAGGGCGGGGCGAGGGGCGGACATCAGATGAATGACGGAGGTTGCACATTTCGTCATTGCCTTGATGTCGGCCGCTCTTGCGGTTCGTCGGGGCAGCTCAAGGCGCCCGCTGGGCCGGCGCTTGCGCCGCTTGGCCTTGAACTGGCCTGGCGAACCGCAAGACACTCGCGCGACCGGGGCAGGCGCGCGACGGAGCTCCGGGGGCGTGAGCACATAAGGTGAATCCCTTAGTTGTGTCCCCAGGCGGTTTCGTGGTTTGTTCTTTTTTATGACCTCTCCGAACCCAATTCCCGCAACCGACCGCTTTTCGCTGTCCATCGATGGACTGTTGGGGGTGGTGGCCGCGGCGATTGTTGGGGGGCGGATGAATGCGGCGATGATTCTGCTGGTTTGGACCCGGATCAAGCGCATCGAGATGCGGGTTCTGGCGCTGGTGGCGTCGATCCGGGCGGGGCGGTATCGGGGTGGTTGGGTGGTGGAGGGGCGGGCGGCGCGCGCCCAGGCCGGACCTCGGGCGGCACCGCCGGCCTCGTTGGAATTGCCGCGCAGCTTCGCCTGGCTGATTGTGCTGGTGCCTTACAAGGCCGCTGGTTTTGCCAGTCAGCTGCGCTATCTGCTGGCCGACCCTGAGATGGTGGCGCTGCTGGCGGCGGCGCCCCGGCTGGGCAGGATTTTGCGGCCTCTGTGCCGGATGCTGGGGATCGAGGCGGAACTGCTTTCCCCGGCGGTGGCGGAGATGCCGGTGGTGGCCTCGCAGGCGGTGGTCAGCGAGCCGGTTCAGGAAATTACGGTGGCGCAGGCGACGTTTGGGCGTTCGGTGTCGGCGCTGGAGGTGGCCGCTGCCGCCAGGATGCGGGCGAGCCGGAGTTCAGATCCGGACGGTGGGTTTTTCGTGCCGGCTTGACGGGCGCCGTCTTCGCATGTCCTAAACGTTACGATATCATAACAAAATACCTCAGTCGGCGTTCGGCGTTTTATTTCGGCGGTTTTACCGGGTCGGCGGTGTCCGAAACTGTGGCACTCATCGCAACCGTGCGCCCGTCCGCCCGCGGCGCATACAAGACCCCCGCCCTTGACGCCCAGGTGTTGATCTCC
Organism: Rhodospirillales bacterium; assembly: GCA_025352665.1. Taxonomy (GTDB): domain Bacteria; phylum Pseudomonadota; class Alphaproteobacteria; order Acetobacterales; family Acetobacteraceae; genus CAIQQQ01. The sequence continues at coordinate 1,151 of JANXSM010000036.1, forward strand.
TGATACACCGGGACCACGCCGAGATCGGCGAAGGCCACGTGCGTCGCGTGGATCAGCTTCAGTTCACGGGCGGTGTCGTCGATCGTGTTCAGCGCGTCGGTGATCTCGCGGTCCAGGCCCGGGTTGTTGTAGTGGCCGAAATTGGCCGACCCGCGGCCGGGGGCGCTGCCGACGCTTGCGAACACCTTGCTCAGCCCGTAGCCGGCCTCACCGGAGTTGCTCGCCCAGCTGTTGAAGCTGAGGGCGAAATCCTGGTGCGCGGCGCGGCCGAGGAAGGCGGCGGGAGGGACGGTCTCGGCGATGGCGTGAAACCCGGCGCGGCTCAGCATCTGCGCCATGGCCTGGATCACCTCGGACTTGGTGGTTTCGCCGTGTAGCACGATGCGAAAGCCATCGGGGTAGCCGGCCTCGGCCAGCAGCTTTTTTGCGGCGCCCGGGTTGTAGCGGGGCACGCCGATATCGGCCGAATACGAATACATGCCGGGGTTGAGGAACTGACCGGTGGGCTTGACGGTGTTGCTGAGCACCCGATCGGCCAGTGCGTCTCGGTTGAGGGCCAGCGAGATCGCCTGGCGCACCCGGATGTCGCGCAGGGGGTTGTGTGGCAGGGGCTTGCCGTCGTTGTCGGTAAGGAACGGCACGTTGGCGTCGGCGCCGACATTGGGGGCGAGGAACAGGGTGCGGGTGCCCAGCTCCTCGGCGACCCGGATCGCCTTGTCGGCCTTGAAGCGGGCGATGTCGGATGATGCGGGGAAATCGATGAGGTCCACGTCGCCGGACAGCAGGGCGGCGGAGCGGGAGCCGGGCAGGGGGATGGCCTTCAAGGTGACGCGGGCCCAGTCGGGCTTTGGGCCCCACCAGTTTTCGTTGCGTTCCAACACCATGCCGTCGCCGCGGTCGTGTTTCACAATCCGGTAGGGGCCGGTGCCGATGGCGGCCTTGAGGCTGTTGTAGTCCTCGGTGGTGGCGCCGGTGCCTGCGTGGCGGGACACGATGGCGACGTTGGCGAGATCGCCGGGCAGGTTGGGTTCCGGTCGCTTGGTGGTCACGCGCAGGGTCTGCGGGTCGATCACCTCGAGTGCGGCGATCGCTGCGACGTAGCTGTCGAACCCGCCGGTGGCGTTGGGGATGTGGCGCACGCGGTCGTAGGTGAAGATGATGTCGTCGGCCGAGAAGGGCACGCCGTCCTGCCACACCACGCCCGGCCGAAGCTTGAATTCCCACACCGTGTCAGAAATCGCGCGCCAGGAGAGGGCGAGGCCAGGGGCCAGGCGGGTGTCGGGCGTCTGTTCGACCAGGCGGTCGTACAGATGCAGCATCAGCGCCTTTTCGTAGAGCACGTTGTAGAAATGCGGGTCGATCGATTTGGCGACCGCGGTCATGCCGATACGCAGGTTCTGCGCGTGCGCGGCAGGCGCCAGGGCGATGCCAGCCGCGAGCAAGGTTGATGCGAGTTTGCCGCGCATATTGGTTTTCTTCCGATCCTGGTCGACCGGCATTATGCGGCCTGTGGGCGGGGGTGCCTAGAGCGGGATGACGTCTGAAAGGCGACGTCAGCCCACTCTAGGTCGTTGTTTTATCGCGTGATTCAAACCTTTCGGTGGTTCCACCTTCGGTCATCACGCGCTAGAGCGGGATGACGTCTGACAGGCGATGTCAGCCCGCTCTAGCTAATTGTTTTATCGCGTGATTCAGACTTTTCGGTGATCCCACCTTCGGTCATCACGCGCTATCCGTGCAGCAGCGGGGCCAGGGCGGGCGCGATCGCCTGGGCGAGCTTTGCCATGCCGTCCGCAGTGGGGTGCAGCAGCGGGTCCGGTGGGGTGAGCAGGCCATCATAATAGAGGGCGCGGTTCAAGACGCCGCCTGGGCTGAACACCGGGGTGACGTCAGCGAACGCGACCGCGCCGCCGTGGCCGTGGCGTTGGGCCAGGCCCTGGTTGATCACAAGCGTGGTTTGGTCGACCCAGGCGCTGCGCTGGCTTGGCAGCACGCTGACCAGGAGCGGGCGCGTGCCCGGGAGATGGCGGCGCAGGCTTTCGAGCACGGCCGCGATCCCGGCCAGCGTGTCCTCCGCCGACCAATGCGCCAGGCCCATGTTGTTGGCGCCGATCAGGATCACCGCGGCCTTCGGCGCGATGCCGGAGAGCTCGCCGTTTTCCATGCGCCACAGCAGATGGCAGGTCGAGTCGCCCTTGAAGCCCAGATTGACCGCGCGACTGGGGGCGTAATAGCGCTCCCACACCGGGTGGAAATGGGCCCAGGGCTGGGGGCCGTCCTGTTCGAAATTCTGTGTGATGGAGTCGCCGAGCCAGATCAGTTCGGGCCGCGCGGTGCGCAGTTCGGCCAGCTTGGCTTGGTGGCGCTGCTTCCACCAGGCGGTCTGCAGGCGCGAAATGGGCGTGGCCGCGGCAGGGATTCTGCCGGCCGCGAGTAGCAGAGGAGCTGCCAGGAGCGCGCGGCGGCCGATCCTCACGCAACGAAGCCGAGGTAGCCGGCCGCCAGCAGGCCCGCGGCCACGCAGTAATAACCGAAAGGGTCCATCGCCCAGCGCTCGTGGTTGGCGAAGTAGCGCATCAGGAACCAGGTGCTGGCCAGCGCCACCACGCCCGCCACCAAGGCTGCGATCGCAGCCGTGCCGAGCACGCCCGGCGCCACGTTCGCGCGCAGCAGATGCGGCACCTCCAGAACGGTGGCGCCCACGATGATCGGCAGCGCGATCAGGAACGAGAAATGCGCCGAGCCCTCGTGATCCACGCCTCGGAGCACGCCGCCGATGATGGTCGCGCCTGAGCGAGAGATGCCGGGAAACAGCGCGCCGCACTGCCAGAGCCCGATCACCAGCGCGTCCGTCGGCGTCAATGCGGACAGGGGTCGCGCGCCGCTGCCCTTGATACGCTCGCCGACCAGCAGCATCAGGCCGTTCAGCACCAGGATGCAGGAGACCAGGATCGGGCTTGCGAACAGGTCGCGGAAGAACTTGTTGAACACGAAGCCGAAGATGACGGCGGGGATGGTCGCAATGACGATGAGAAGGAACACGCGTCGTGCGTCCGCCACCTCGCTCGCACCGGCGAGACCGAGCACGCCGCGGATGATGCGCACCCAGTCGCGCCAGAAATAGATGAACAGGGCGGCCGCGGTGCCGGTGTGCAGCAGTACCAGGAAGGGCAGGAAGGAGTCGGATTTCTGGTCGAGGTTCCAGTGGAAGATCGCCGGCAGCACCACCGCATGCCCGAGGCTGCTGACCGGGAACAGCTCGGTTGCCCCCTGCAGGATGGCCACCAGAATTGCGTGCAACAGATCCATCGCTCTCGACCTTCCATCGGTGATACGCAGGCGCGGACCTAGTGTCTCGCCCGTGACCACAGGTCAAGTGCGGGCGAAAGTCTGAACGCGAACGTTAAGAAGTTGGTTTTGGAGCAGTTCCCGACATGAGGCACTTGCCTGCGAGCCTTGCGATCCGCCCATGATCTGGGTGACGGATGCGATCAGCCTGTCGGAGTCTGAGCTGCAGGAGACGTTCCTGCGGTCGTCGGGTGCCGGTGGCCAGAATGTCCAGAAGGTTGAGACGGCCGTGCAGCTCCGGTTCGACGCCAGGGCTTCGCCCAACCTGCCGGACGGGGCGCGGGGCCGGCTTGAGCGCCTGGCCGGCAACCGGTTGACGGCTGACGGGGTGATCGTGATCACGGCGCAGCGGCACCGGACGCAGCACCTCAACCGACAGGATGCGCTGGAGCGGCTGCTGGCCCTGATCCGCGAAGCAGCCCTGCCGCCGCCGCCGCCGCGCCGCAAGACCCGGCCGACCCTGGGCTCGAAAGAGCGGCGGCTGGAGGGCAAGGCGATGCGGGCGGTCATCAAGCAGGGCCGCTCCCGCCCGGATGGGGATCACTAGAGCGGGGGTGGCGTCTGATAGGGGACGTTATCCCGCTCCAGCTTTTTGTTTTGGCGAGCGATTTTATTGGGCGGTCGGTTTAACCTCAGGCGATATTGCTCGGACGAGGAGCGGCGATGGCGGCGCTCAGCTGAGTGTTGCGGGTCTCTGAGGCGAAGTCGATGATCTGGACCGGCCTTCCGGCGATCCGTTTGCGCAGGTCGGCGGCGGCGGTTTCGCCTTCCGTGAGGGTCACGTCGCACAGCAGCTGGGCCGCGATGCTGGCGGCTGGATCGAGCGCCGGGTCGGCGATCCAGGACAGGATGCGGGCGTTGGGGTGATACAGCCGGGCGGTGACGGCATAGGCTGCGGCGGGCACGGGTCCGCAAAGGATGACCACGCGAAAATCCGGTGCGTTACGACGGAGCACGTCTTCCACGGTGAAGTTCATGGGAGCGCCGAGCAGCGCGCAGCCGGTGTCGGCCAGCGTTTTGGCGGCTTCGCTGTCGAAGTCGGTGTTGCGCATGGTGGCGATGCAGACATTCATGCCGAGGTTCTGTAGTGCGCTGACCAGTTTGCGTGGGGCGCCTGAGGTCGGCAGGTCGATATCGACCAGCAGGGCCAGCGGGCGACGGTCGGGGGCCGGTAGGTCGACGGGCGTACCTTCGAGGGTTTCCACCCAGCGCCGGCGGTAGAGTTTGCGCGCGTCACGTCCGGTGTCGGTGTCACTGGCGGATTGCAGCAGCCGGTCGGTCTGGCGCACCAGGAAATGGGTCATGGCCAGCCGTTCGACGCTGGTTGCGGTGGCCTCGATCTCGGCGCTGACGATGCGTTCGAACGTGGTGCGCGCTTCCGGGCCGCCGGCGGGGGCCGCGGGCAGTTGCCAAGGCGAGCCCGCAAGATGGGCGCCGTCCTCGGCGCGACGGACCGCCACGACATGGGCCTGGCGCGGGTCAATCGGGCGGGCGAAGTTGAGGTCGAAGCCGTGGCAGCCGTTGCCGAACCCCGCCTGCGCCACGTCCGTCCGCATCATGTTGGCGAGGAACGGCACGGGTTCGTTGTCGTCGATCACGATCTCGAGCCACACCGCGGCATCCCGCTCGTCGGCATTGCAGGCCCAGCCGTGGAAGCGCCGCCAGTCGACGCTGTCCAGGTGGCCCAGCAGAGCGTGGGCGTCAGATTGGGGAAGCAGGGAAATTTCGGGCATGCCAATGCCCATAAAGTCAGCAGCGGGCTGTGGGCAAGAGGTGATTGCCTATTGTGCTGTCTGTGCGATCCTGATGTGCAATATGACAAGGGATAGGAAACGACGATGCGAATGCTTGCCCTGTTGCTGACCCTATTGCTTTCACCGTTGTGCGCTGCACCCACTGCGTTCGCCGGCACGACGCTCGATGCCATTCGCGCCCGCGGCACCCTGCGGGTCGGCACCACCGGCGACTACAAGCCGTTCAGCTTCCGCAACGGCGACGGGAGTTACACCGGGGCGGACATCGACATGGCCCGCGCACTTGCCGCAAGCCTCGGCGTCAGGGTTGAATTCGTGCCAACCGTGTGGGCGCAGTTGAGCAAGGATTTCGTGGCCGGTTCGTTTGATCTGGCGATGGGCGGCGTGACCAACCTGGCGCCAAGGGCTGCGATCGCGCCATTCGCGCACACGGTGTATGTCGACGGAAAGCGGCCGATCACGAGCTGCGCCAGCCGCGAGCGTTACACCAGCATCGCCGCCATCAACCAGCCGGACGTGCGGGTGGTGGTGAACCCCGGCGCTTCGAACGAGGACTTCGCCCGCGCCAATTTCCCGCGGGCGAAGCTTGCCGTTCACGCCGACAATGCGACGGTGTTCGACGAAATCTCCGCCGGCCGGGCCGACGTGATGGTGACCGATGGGATCGAGGTCGATCACCAGTCGTTCATCCACAAGGGTGTCCTCTGCGCGGCCGACGTGCCCGGACCGTTCACCCGGCTGGAGAAGGCATACTGGGTGCAGGCGGATCCGGATCTGCTGGCATTGGTGAACAGCTTCGTGGACGAACAGATGAAGTCCGGCGCCTGGCAGAAGATGCTCGGTATCGGCCTCGCCCAACCTTAGCGATTGCGGCGGAGCAGAGCCGCTACCAAGGCCGGATGATAATGGCTGGGGGCAGGAAGGCGTACGGGAAGGGTGCGTAGGGGCGCACATATTCCGGGCGGCGATTGTCGCGCCATTCGCGTTCCCGCCACGCGTGCTCCCGCCACTCCCGATCACGCCCGCCATCCTCATGCCAGTCGCGGCGGGGGCCGCCATCGTCGTGCCAGTCGCGGCGGGAGCCGCCATGCCAGCCATCGGCGTGGGCGGCGGTGGGGGCAAGGCCGGCCAGCAGTGCCGCGGCGCCGAAGGCGGCCAGAAACAGACGGCTTGCAGTCATCGGGCTCTCCTTTGTCTTGGTCACTACGAACTTAACTGCAGGATCAAGGCGAAATCCGGACACGATTACGTCCGGGGGTGCATATTCCGCCACAATCTGTGTTACAAATATTCCAGCTTTGGAGGGTATGCCTGTGCGTCTGTGGCGGAGCGTGAAACGACGGGTTCGAGCCGCGGTGGCGCCTTGCGTGTTTCTTAGCCTGACCGGGTATTTCATGTGGAGCGCGACGCAAGGCGATCGCGGGCTGAACCCGCAGGCGGACCGGGCACCGGCGATCGCGGCGGCGCGGGAAGATGTTGCCCGCGCGGAGACCGAGCGCCAGGTGTGGGAACGCCGGGTTGCGGCGTTGCGAACCAAGGGTCTTGATCGCGACGCCTTGGACGAGAGGGCGCGGGCGATGCTGAACCTGTCCGACCCCACCGACATCATCGCCATGTATCCACCTGGCCAGAAGCTGTTCTGACCCTCAGGCAGAGTAGGCAGGCTCCGGCAAGACACGCAGGGCCGGGATGGCTGAGAACAGTATGATTGCAGCCTGCAGAACAAAACCCAGTGCCGCCACCGCCACCGCCCATCGCAGCCCCGCGCTGGTGGCCACCAGCGCGCCGAGGGCGGCACCCAGCGGGCGGGCACCGTAACTGGCTGTCATGACCACCGCGGACACGCGGCCGAGCATGACCGGCGGCGTCACCGCCTGGCGCAAGGTGGTCTGCCCGATCGTCCATAGGATGGGTCCGAAACCGAACAGAAAGAAGCCGAGCAGCGGCAGCGCCAGCCCGGGGATGCTGGCGCCTGACAGCAGCAGCCCGGCCGCACCCACCGATGCGACCGGGCCCAGTGCGATGAAAACGCCGACCGTTAGGTGATGGCTGATGCGTGGGGCGGCGAGCGCTCCGACCAGCATCCCGAAACCATAGCCGCCCAGGCTCAGACCGATGCCGGCGGCATCGAGGTGCAACTGCGTGGTTGCATAAAGCACATAGACGGATTGCAGGATGAACCAGGACAGGTTCCACACCACCGAGGTTGCGATGATCGGGCGCAGCAGCGGCTGGTGGCGGATGAAGCGCAGGGCCTCGACGAGATCGGCGACGATCCGTCGGCCGGGGGCCGGTATTGACGATGGCTCAGGCAGGCCCGCGAGCAAGAGCGCTGCGGCCAGCGAGAATGCCGCTGCGAGCAGGAAGGCGGCGGGCGCCCCCGCCCCTGCCAAAAGTACGCCGGCGAGTGCCGGGCCGGCCGTGAATGCGACGCTGCGGGCAAGTTCCAACCGGGTATTGGCCGCGGCGAGGAGCGGGCGCGGAACCAGGCTGGGCACCAGGGCTGGGGCTGCGACCGAGAACACCACCGTTCCTGTGGCGGTAAGGGCCCCGATCGCGGCGAGCGTTGTTAGTGTGAGCACGCCGTTCCACAGCAACAGCGGCAGGATTAGCAAGGCTGCCGCACGCAACAGTTCCGCCAGCATCATCAGGCGGCGTCGGCCGGCTCGATCGGCCAGCACGCCCGCCGGCAGCGAGAGCAAGAAGAAAGGCAGAGACTGCATCGCCGACAAGAAGCCGGTTTCGGCGGCACCCGCGCCCAGGCTCAGCACAGCCAGCATCGGCATGGCTGCGAGGCCTATCTGCTCGGCGGACTGCGCGGCCAGATTGGCCGCGGACAGACGGTGGAAAGGATTGGAAAACGACATGGCACACTCCATCGCGCGGTGCCGGCAAGCTGTGCCGCGTCGGTGCAGGTCGCCATCTGGTTCTTGCGCAGGAAACAAGATGGCAAATCATCTGTACCGGCAGGAATTATGTGACGCTGGGGCGGTCGGGAACGAACGGAAACGCTTATTCTGAACGAAGGACTGTCTGGCTTCAATGACTTAACAAGTATTCGGTTAACATGTCCTATTGCATTGCAACATAACGCTTTTTTACTCCTGCCAAGCTTGCAGATGGCGGTATCGCCCGCTAGGAGTGGAGCGATCTAGCGGCAGGGAGCGACATGATGGCGCAGGCGGACACGCGGAAAAAACTCCAGGGCAGCCAGGGCAAGCCGGGAAAGAACTCCGACCACGGCCTCAGCCGCGAGCGTCTGCTCGTTGGTTACCGGGACATGCTGCTTATTCGTCGCTTCGAGGAAAAGGCTGGCCAACTCTACGGCATGGGTCTGATCGGCGGCTTCTGCCATCTGTATATCGGCCAGGAAGCCGTGGTGGTCGGCATCCAGCTTGCGCTGTCCGAGGGCGACGAGGTGATCACCTCCTACCGCGACCACGGCCATATGCTGGCGACCGGCATGGAAGCACGCGGCGTGATGGCGGAGTTGACTGGCCGCGCCACCGGCTATTCGCGTGGCAAGGGCGGCTCCATGCACATGTTCTCGAAGGAGAAGTGCTTCTTCGGCGGCCACGGCATCGTCGGTGCGCAGGTCAGCCTTGGCACGGGCCTGGCCTTCAGCAACTGGTATCGCGGCAATGATCGCGTCGCTGTGACATATTTTGGCGATGGTGCGGCCAACCAGGGCCAGGTGTTCGAGAGCTTCAACCTCGCCGCCCTCATGAAGCTGCCGAACATCTATGTCATCGAGAACAACAAATACGGCATGGGCACCTCGGTTGAGCGCGCCACCGCCAGCCATAACCTGTCGATGAACGGAGCACCCTGGGGCATCAAGGGTGTGCAAGTCGACGGGATGGACATCGAGGCCGTGCACAAGGCCGCCGAGCAGGCGGTTGCCGCCTGCCGGGCCGGCGAGGGGCCGTTCCTGCTGGAAGTGATGACCTACCGATACCGCGGTCACTCGATGTCGGACCCCGCCAAGTATCGTACGCGCGAGGAGGTGCAGGAGATGCGCACCAAGCACGATGCGATCGAGGGCGCGCGACACCGGCTTGAGGGGATGGGTGTTACCGAAGCCGAGTTCAAGGCGATCGACGACGAGGTGAAGGGCATCGTGACGGAGGCAGCAGAATTCGCCCAGTCGAGCCCCGAGCCGGATCCTGCCGAATTGTGGACCGACGTGTTGGTGGAGAGCTGAGTCATGGGCGTGCAGATCCTGATGCCGGCGCTGTCGCCGACCATGACCGAGGGCAAGCTGGCCCGCTGGCTCAAAAAAGAGGGTGACCAGATCAAGGCCGGTGACGTGATCGCCGAAATCGAGACCGACAAGGCGACGATGGAGGTCGAAGCGGTCGACGAGGGTATTCTCGGCAAGATCCTTGTGCCGGAAGGCACCGACGGCGTGGCCGTCAATGCGCCGATCGCAGAGCTTGCCGGCGACAGTCCCCAGGCGGCAATACCGGCGGCAACACCGGCGGCACCTGCGTCCGCAGCACCGGTCGCTGTCCCGGCGGCTGCCGCAGCCCCGTCAGCCACGGCCTCGGCGCCAGAGAAGGATTGGGGGGCCACGGCGCCGATCACCGTACGCGAAGCGCTTCGTGACGCGATGGCCGCCGAAATCCGCGCCGACGACCGCGTGTTCCTGCTGGGCGAGGAAGTTGCCCAATACCAGGGTGCCTACAAGATCAGTCAGGGCCTGCTCGAGGAATTCGGCCCAAAGCGCATCATCGACACGCCGATCACCGAGCACGGTTTCACCGGCATGGCCGTGGGTGCGGCGATGAACGGGCTGAAGCCGATCGTCGAGTTCATGACGTTCAACTTCGCCATGCAGGCGATCGACCAGATCATCAACTCGGCCGCCAAGACGCTATATATGTCGGGCGGCCAGATGGGCTGCCCAATCGTGTTCCGCGGACCCAATGGTGCGGCCAGCCGCGTCGGTGCCCAGCACAGCCAGTGCTATGCCTCGTGGTACGCGCATTGCCCCGGCCTCAAGGTTGTGGCGCCGTGGTCCGCAGCCGATGCCAAAGGCTTGTTGCGCGCCGCCATTCGCGATCCGAACCCGGTCATTTTCCTCGAGAATGAAATTCTCTATGGCCAGACCTTCGACTGCCCGACTGACCCGGATTTCATCTTGCCGATCGGCAAAGCCAAGGTTGAGCGCGAAGGCACCGACGTCACCATCGTGGCGTTCTCCATCATGGTGGGCACCGCGCTGAAGGCTGCCGAGACGCTGCAGGCGCAGGGTATCTCCGCCGAGGTGATCAACCTGCGCACCATCCGCCCGCTCGACATCGATACCGTCATCGAAAGCGTCAAGAAGACCAACCGCGTGGTGTGCGTCGAGGAGGGTTGGCCGTTCGCCGGCATCGGTGCGGAAATCACCATGCAGATCATCGAGCATTGCTTTGATTGGCTTGATGCGCCGCCAATGCGCGTGGCGGGGCTGGATGTGCCGCTGCCCTATGCCGCGAACCTGGAGAAGCTGTGCCTGCCGCAGCCGGACTGGATCGTCGATGCCGTGAAAAAGATCGCCTGAACAGGAGAGTTATCATGGCCATCAACATCCTGATGCCGGCGCTGTCGCCCACGATGACAGAGGGCACGCTGGCCCGTTGGCTGAAGAAAGAGGGCGACCCGATCAAGGCTGGTGACGTGATCGCCGAGATCGAGACCGACAAAGCGACCATGGAAGTGGAAGCCGTGGACGAAGGCATTCTTGGCAAGATCTTGGTGCCAGACGGTACCGAGGGCGTTGCTGTCAACGCGCCGATCGCGATCTTGGTGGAAAAAGGCGAAGCGGTTCCCTCGGGGGCTCCCGTGGCTGCGCCGAAGCCTGCTGGACCGGCTCCCACTCCGGTGCCGGCGGCCGCACCGGCTCCCGCGCCGACCCCAGTTGCAGCCGTGGCCGTAGCCGCCGCGGGTGACCGGATCGTGGCGTCACCGCTTGCCAAGCGTATCGCCATGCAGGCCGGCATCGACCTGCATGGCGTGATCGGCACCGGCCCAGGTGGACGCATCATCAAGGTTGATGTCGAGGCCGCACAGAAAGGCGGCGCCAAATCGGCCCCGGCATCTGCATCGGCTCCGTCCGCAGCACCTGCGCCTGCCACAACACCTGCGCCCGCACCGAAAGCCCCCGCGCCGGCCATCACCGCTCCGCACACTGCGGTGCCTAACAGCTCCGTGCGCAAAGTCATCGCCCGGCGCCTGTCCGAGGCCAAGGCGACCGTTCCGCATTTCTACGTGTCGATGGACGTCGAGATCGACGCGTTGCTCAAGTTGCGCGCCGATCTCAATGCCAAAAGCCCGAAGGGAGACGGGGCGTTCAAGCTGTCAGTCAACGATTTCGTCATTAAGGCGACGGCCGCCGCCTTGCGCCGTATTCCCCGCGTCAACGCGAGCTACACCGAGGATGCGACGATCCTGTATGATGACGTCGATATCTCGGTGGCCGTCTCGATCGCGGACGGACTGATCACGCCGATCATCCGCAAGGCCGACCAGAAGGGGCTTGCCACGATCAGCAACGAGATGAAGGACCTCGCCGCCCGCGCCAAGGCCGGCAAGCTGAAGCCCGAGGAATTCCAGGGCGGCGGCTTCTCAATCTCCAACATGGGCATGTATGGCGTCTCCAATTTCGCGGCCATCATCAATCCGCCGCAAGCCGGCATTCTCGCCGTCGCCGCGGGCCAGCAGCGCCCGGTGGTGAAGGACGGTGCGCTTGCGATTGCGACCGTCATGACCTGCACGCTCAGCGTCGACCACCGCGTTGTCGATGGCGCGCTGGGGGCTGAATGGCTCGCCGAGTTCAAGAGGATCGTCGAAGACCCGCTCAGCCTGCTGCTCTGATGCTGGTCCTGCGCGATGCGACGGTAGCGGACGCCGGCTTGCTGGCAGGCTTCGTCCACGAGCTGGCGAGCTACGAGAAACTCGCCCATGAGGCGGTGGCCACCGTGCATGATTTCGGTGTGGCCATCGCCGAGAAACATATTGGCGCGCTGATCGCCGAGCTGGACGAGGTGCCAGTGGGCATGGCGCTGTGGTTCCATAATTTCAGCACCTTCACCGGCAAGCGCGGCATGTATCTCGAAGATCTCTTCGTGTTGCCGACGCATCGTCACCAGGGCATTGGCAAGGCGATCTTTCGTGACCTCGCGCGCCGCGCCCAGCTGGGCGGCTTCACGCGGCTTGAATGGTCGGTCTTAGACTGGAACACGCCCGCACTCGATTTCTATCGCGCCATCGGCGCGAAGCCGATGGATGAATGGACCGTGCAGCGGCTCGACGCTGCCGGAATCGCGGACCTGGCGTCCTCCCGATGAAATACGACGGTATTTCATCGACGAGCAGGCCACCCAGATCGGAACAGGGGCTACAAAATGGCTGATCAAGAATTCGACCTGGTGGTGCTCGGCGGTGGGCCCGGCGGCTATGTGGCGGCCATCCGCGCGGCCCAGCTCGGCATGAAGGCGGCCGTGGTGGAGCGCGAGAGCCTCGGTGGCATCTGCCTTAATTGGGGCTGCATTCCCACCAAGACGCTGCTGCGCAGCTCAGAAATCAATCACCTGCTGCATAATCTGAAGGAATTCGGCTTCTCCGCCGACAATATCCGCTTCGACTTGGCAACCGTCGTGAAGCGCTCGCGGGCCGTGGCCAAGCAGCTTTCCTCCGGCGTCACCTTCCTGCTCAAGAAGAACAAGGTCGCCGTGTTCGATGGCACCGGTCGGCTCGCCGGCCACAGCACTATCGCCGTCGAGAAGGACGGCAAGCCGGTCGCAACCCTCAAGGCGCCGCACATCATCATCGCAACCGGCGCCCGCGCCCGCCAGATCCCTGGTCTGGAAGCCGACGGCAGACTGGTGTGGTCGTACCGCGAGGCCATGGTGCCGGCGGCCATGCCGAAATCCCTGCTGGTGATCGGCTCCGGTGCCATCGGCATTGAGTTTGCTTCGTTCTATCTCAACATGGGTGCCGAAGTGACCGTGGTTGAGGTGATGGATCGCGTGCTGCCAGTGGAGGACGAGGAGATTTCCGCCTTTGCCCGCAAGGAATTCGTCAAGCAGGGTATGAAGATCATCACCTCCGCTGCGGTGAAGGGTCTCGTCAAACACGCCGACAGCGTTACCGCGACCATCGAGGCGGGCGGCAAGACCACCGAGCTCACCGTGGATCGGGTGATCTCGGCGGTGGGGATCGTCGGCAATGTCGAAGGCATCGGCCTGGAAGGCACCGCCATCAAGGTCGACCGCACCCATATCTTGATCGACGAATTCTGCCGCACCGGTGAGCCGGGGATCTATGCCATCGGCGATGTCTGCGGCGCACCATGGCTCGCTCACAAGGCCAGCCATGAAGCCGTGGTCTGCGTTGAGGCCATTGCGGGTATGCATCCGCACCCGATCAACTGGACCAACATCCCCGGCTGCACCTATTGCCGGCCGCAGGTCGCGTCCGTCGGTCTCACTGAGGCCCGCGCCAGGGCCGAAGGTCACGAGGTCAAGGTCGGCCACTTCCCCTTCATCGGCAACGGCAAAGCTATCGCCATGGGCGAGCCTGATGGCATGGTGAAGACGGTGTTCGATGCAAAGACCGGCGAATTGCTCGGCGCGCACATGATCGGCGCCGAGGTCACGGAGATGATCCAGGGCTACGTCATCGCCCGCACCCTGGAGACCACCGAAGTCGAATTGATGAACACGATATTTCCGCATCCCACCGTCAGCGAGACGATGCACGAAGCCGTGCTTGACGCGTACGGGCAGGCCATCCACTTCTAGGGCAGTGGTCAGGGCACCAAGCCCTGCGAGGATATGGCATGCGTGTAGAGATCAATCATTCGCGGCATCCTGAGAAGGCACACCGCCCGGACAACCCGATCCAGCGCAAGCCGGACTGGATCCGGGTGAAGGCGCCCAATCACCCGATCTACCATGAGACCCGTGAGCTGATGCGCGCCAACCGCCTGGTGACGGTGTGCGAGGAGGCCGCATGCCCGAACATCGGCGAGTGCTGGTCTCAGCGCCACGCCACCATGATGATCATGGGCGACACCTGCACGCGCGCCTGCAGCTTCTGCAACGTGCGGACTGGCATGCCCGAGGCGCTCGATGCCGACGAGCCGGCACGCGTGGCCGATGCGGTGGCGAAGCTCGGCCTGCGCCATGTGGTGATCACCTCCGTCGATCGCGACGATCTCGCCGATGGCGGGGCGTCGCATTTCGCAGCCGTCATTCACGCCCTGCGCGCTGCGGCACCCCAGACCACGATCGAGATTTTGACGCCAGACTTCCTGCGCAAACCCGGTGCGATCGCGGTGGTCACGGATGCGCGCCCCGATGTGTTCAACCATAATTTGGAGACGGTGCCGCGGCTGTACCCGACAATCCGGCCAGGTGCGCGCTATTTCCAGTCGCTGCGGCTGCTGGCGCAGGTGAAGGAGCAGGACCCCTCGATCTTCACCAAATCTGGCATGATGGTGGGCCTTGGCGAGACCAAGGCTGAGATTTTGCAGGTGATGGACGATCTGCGCGTGGCCGACGTCGATTTCCTGACGCTGGGCCAATATCTACAGCCCACGGTGAAGCACGCGGCCGTGGCCGAGTTCGTGACACCGGATGCGTTTGCCGACTACGCCTCTGTGGCGCGGGCCAAGGGCTTCCTGCTGGTCTCGGCGACACCGCTCACGCGCAGCTCGTATCACGCGGACACGGATTTTGTGGCGTTGCGGGTTGCCCGCGTCGCATCGCTCGCGGCCTGACATGCCGACGCACGCCGAAACCAAAACGGTTCCCTACACGCGGGAACAGATGTTCGACCTGGTGGCTGATGTCGATAAATACCCACTGTTCCTGCCGTGGTGTGCGGCATCCAAGGTGCGCAGCCGGACCGAGACCGAGTCGGTGGCGGACCTCACGATTGGATTCGGCCCGTTTCGAGAGAGCTTCACCAGCCGGGTGGCGCTCGACCGTCCTGTCCTGATCAAAGTTAACTACGAAAATGGCCCTTTCCGATACCTCAATAATTCCTGGGCGTTCGAGCCTGACCCGAAGGGCTGCCGGGTGCGGTTCTATGTCGATTTCGAATTCCGCTCGCGTTTGCTCCAGGCGGCGATCGGGGTGGTGTTTAATGAGGCTGTCCGTCTCATGGTCAATGCCTTCCTGAAGCGGGCGCAGACCGTGTATGGCCACCCGCGCGCAACGATTGCGGTGACGCCGGCGCGCCAGCAGCCGGAGGCTGTGCATCGAGACCAGCAGCCGGATGCTTCGCGTTCCGAGCAGCCAGAAGCTCCGCATCCAGATCACGGATTGGCGCGTAATGCAGACAGAACCTGATCTCACAGACCTGCTTCGGCAGGTGGCGCAAGGCGATCGTGCTGCTTTGCGAGCAATCTATGTGCGACAGTCCACACGTCTGTTTGGAATCGCAATGGCCATTCTGCGGGATCGTACCGCCGCCGCCGATGTGCTGCAGGACAGTTTCCTCAAGCTGTGGCAGCGCGCCGGCCAGTTCGACCCGGAGCGCGGCTCGGGCTTGGTGTGGATCGGCTCCATCGTGCGCCACACGGCGCTCGATGCGGCGCGGGCGCGGGGCCGGGAAATTCCGACCGATGATCCCGGTCTGGGCGATACCATGATCGAGCCGGAAGCGCTGGAGCAGCTGTCGGCCTCCGAGGAGGCGACCCGCCTGCGGGCCTGTCTCGAGTTGCTGCCCAAGGCCAATCGCGAGGGCATCGTGATGGCCTTCGTGCATGGCCTGTCGCATCCGGAGATCGCACTCAAGCTGGACCAGCCGCTGGGCACGGTGAAGTCCTGGATCCGGCGCGGGCTGCTGAGCTTGCGCGCGTGCCTGTCATGAGTGAATTGCCGGTCGACATCAATGAGCTGACGGCATTGGCCGGCGAATACGTGCTGGGAACGCTGGACGCGCGCCAGGCGCTTCTGGTCGAGCAGACCATGGTGGGCAGTGCCGATCTCGCCGCCCTGGTGGCAGCGTGGGAGGACCGGTTTGCGCCGTTGACGGCACTTGCGGTCCCGGAATCGCCGCCGCCCGGCCTATGGGAGCGCATCGCCGAGCGGATTGCCTCGGCCGCCGCCGTCGCTGCCCGGCCGCCCCAGGCGAGGTTCTCGCCTGGGCGGTTCTGGCAAGGCTGGGCGGTGGTTGCATCGCTTGCGGCCGCCGTATTCGCCGGAATCGCCTTCATCCCGCAGCCGCCACAGCAGCGCATGATGACCGTGCTGCTGTCGGACGGCACGCAGACGGCCTGGACCGCGCAGGTCGATCGCCAGGGTGGGCTGCAGTTGGCAGCCCTGCCGGCCGCGGCGACGGGAACGAGGGTGAACACCGCGCCTGCGGACAATCGGGTGCTGCAGATGTGGGCGTTGGCGCCGGGTGCCACGGCGCCGGTCAGCCTCGGCTTGGTGCCGCGTGGCTCGGCGGCGGTCAGCATCGCAGCCCCTGCGGTGAAGCCGGTGGCTGGCATGCTCATCGAAATCAGCTTGGAGCCACCCGGTGGCTCACCCGGTGCGTTGCCGACCGGACCGGTGCTGTTCATTGGCCGTCTGAGCGAGGCGAGTTCGAGCTGAGGGGGTGGCACGGTGTTGCGAATGCTGCTTTTCTGCCGCATCGCAACAACAGGACGCCGCAACATGGTGCATGCCCCGACTCGCCCGACCCAAGGCATGCCGCCTGTGCGCGTCAACCTTTATTCCGACACGCAAACTCGCCCGACGGCTGCGATGAAGGCCTGCATGATGGAGGCCGAAACCGGCGACGAGCAAGGCGGCTTGGACCCGACAGTGGACGAGCTCTGCGCGCGGATGGCGGCATTGCTGGGCACCGAGGCCGCGGTTTTCCTGCCAAGCGGGACGATGTGCAACCAGATTTCCATGCTCGTGCATTGTGCGCCGGGTGATGCTGTTCTCGCCCACCGAACCGCGCATATTCTGACCAGCGAAGGCGGCGGCGCCTCCGCCCTCTCTGGTGTGCAGATCATGGGGCTGGAGGGGGAGGGCGGTCAGTATTCGCCGGAGGCCCTGGAAGCTGCGATTTGGCAGCCCTCGCGCAACGCCCCGCCGCAGACTTTGGTGGAAGTGGAGCAGACCGCCAATCTCGGCGGCGGGACCATCTGGCCGTTGGAGACACTGCGTCGCGTTGCCGACATCGCCCACGGGCATGGCATGTCCACCCATATGGACGGCGCCCGGCTGTTGAACGCCACCGTCGCCGCCGGGATCGCGCCCTCGGACATGGCCGCGGGCTTTGACAGCGTATGGCTGGATTTCACCAAGGGGCTCGGGGCGCCCCTGGGCGCCGTGTTGTGCGGCAGCACCGCGTTCATCGACAAGGCATGGCGCTGGAAGCAGCGTCTGGGGGGCGCCATGCGCCAGGCCGGCATCTGCGCCGCTGCCTGTCTGTATTCGCTCGACCACAATGTCGAC
This sequence comes from Rhodospirillales bacterium, assembly GCA_025352665.1. Classification (GTDB taxonomy): domain Bacteria; phylum Pseudomonadota; class Alphaproteobacteria; order Acetobacterales; family Acetobacteraceae; genus CAIQQQ01. The sequence goes on from JANXSM010000036.1 coordinate 18,702, forward strand.
CGACTTGCCGAGGACCATGTGAACGCGGCTGCGCTCGCCCGCGGACTTGCCCAGATCGAAGGCATCACGGTGCAGCAGCCGCAGACCAACTTGGTGTTCTTCGACACCGAGGCGACTGGCCGCCCTGCCGGCGAGATTGCTACGGCGCTGCGGCACGAGGGGGTGATGATCTCCACCATGGGCCGTTTCCGGGGGCGCGCCTGCACGCATCTGGACGTCGATGCGGCGGGCATCACCACAGCGCTCGAGGTGTTTCGCCGCGTCCTGGCGGCTTAGAGCGTGATGACCGAAGGTGGAATCGCCGAAAGGTCTGAATCACGCGATAAAACAAAGAGCTAGAGTGGGATTACGTCGCCTATCAGACGTCATCCCGCTCTAGCGCGTGATTCAAACCTTTCGGTGATTCCATCTTCGGTCATCACGGTTTAATAGGGGAACCTCCTTACCGCGAAGACACGCAATGGTCGGGTGGCTGGAAGCCGTGCTCATTTAAGAGCACGACTTTCAGGAGAATGTTGCCATGCGTCCGATGATCCCCGTTTTCGCCGCTCTAGCTCTGTTTGCCGCAACCCAGTCCGGCATGGCGCAAACCTCGGTCCCCGCTGCCTCGGCGCCCAGCACCAGCACGGTGGCGACACCCCCGCCGACTGGTCAGACCCGCATGCAGAAGCGGTTCGATGCAGCAAATACCACGCATGACGGCCACCTGACCCTCGCTCAGGCGAAGGCCGCCAAGATGACCAATGTCGTCAAGCACTTCGACGCGATCGACCAGGGCCACAAGGGCTACGTCACGATTGACGATATGAAGACCGCGGTTGCCTCCGCGCGGGCCGCAAAGGTTCAGCAGAAGAACCCGACCACCAAAGGCTGATCAGCGCTTCGCGAACGCCCGCAGGAACGTATCCGCCGCTCCGGCCACGGTGCGGCGGATTTCCTCGGCATCGGCATCCGGCGGCAACGAGAGGCTGCGCCTGAAAAACACGCCGCACCGCATGAGCGCCATGAACTGGTGGGTGGCGAGCATGATGTCGTCCACCTCGACCAGTCCCTTGGCGCGCAGCTGCTCCAGCCACGTACTGAACCGGATCGTGAAACGATATGGCCCGTTCTCGTAGAACGCTCGCCCCAGCTCGGGAAATCGCCCCGATTCGGCCAGGGCGATACGGTAGATGGCCAGGGTCCGGTCTCGCAGCATGAAGTCCAGCATGCGCGCGCCGATCGCCTCGAGGGCCGCCCGCAGATCGCTCACCTCGGCCGGGAACAGATCGTCGGCCAAAGGCGAGTCCATGCCCTTGCATGCCACGATATGGGCGAACAGCGCATCCTTTGATGGGAAATACGCGTACAGAGTCGCCTTCGACACACCTGCCTTGCGCGCCACCTGGTCCATGCTCACGGCACCATACCCCTGCGCCAGAAACAAAATCTCCGCCGCATCGACCACCTGCCGACGCTTGGGGGACATGTCCGCCGGCGCCGGCTCGGCCGACCCCATCGCTGAAAAAGCGTTATTCTCATCCATCAGCCGCAAATGGGGCGAGCGATGCGGCCGCGTCAAGGGTGAACTGAACGGTATAGTTCACCCTTGACGAAAACATCTGTCGCGTCCATCTGTGCGCCGAACTGAACCGTTCGGTTCACCTCTCGCCGGCTCTCCCGAAGGACGTCCCCGATGAACGCTGTCGCCGAGAAGCCAGCCGCCTTGACCGCTGATGCGCAGAGTGCCGGCAAACAACTGCGCCGCCAGCCCCGGCGCCGTGGCCCTGCCATCAAGCTGGGCGCCGCCCTCGTGGTGGCGGTCGGCGGCGTGCTGGTCGCCAACTGGTGGTTCACCGAGGCCGTCTACATCCAGTCCACCGACAACGCGTATGTTCAGGGCGACATTGCCGTGCTCGGCCCGCGCATCGATGGCGACGTCACCGCGGTCAACGTGGCTGACAATCAGGTCGTCCATGCTGGCGAGCCATTGATCACCTTCGACCCGCGCGACCGCCAGGCCCAACTCGACAGCGCCCGTGGTGCGGCGGGCGAGGCGACGGCCGCCATCACCGTGGCGCGCCGTCAGGTCGACCAGCAGCGCGCGGCCATCGCCCAGTCCGAAGCGATGATCGCGATCGCCCAGGCCGAGATGACCCGCGCATCCGCCGAGGCCAACCGCTCCGGCTCGCTGGTCGGGGCCGGCTGGACGTCGCGCCAGGCCAACGAGGTCGCTATTGCCGACCAGAAGAAGGCCACCGCCCAGGTGGCCAGCGCCACCGCGGTGCGCGATACCGCGACCCAGACGCTGACGGTCGCCCAAGCCCAGCTCGCCCAGGCCGAGGCCCGCCAGGTGAGTGCCGACGCCCAGGTTCGAATCGCTGAGAACAACCTGTCCTACACCGTGGTGCGCGCACCGTTCGACGGCGTGGCCGGCAACCGCGCCGCCCAGGTCGGCCAACATGTCATGCCCGGCCAGCAGCTGATCTCCGTGACCCCGCCGCCCACCCAGCTCTACGTCACCGCCAACTTCAAAGAGACGCAGCTCGCCGCTATGCGTCCGGGCCAGAAGGTGCTGCTGACGCCGGACATCAACACAAAAGCTGCCATCACCGGCCGGGTGGCAAGCCTTGCACCGGCCACCGGCGCGCTGTTCTCCCTGCTGCCGCCCGAGAATGCGACCGGCAACTTCACCAAGGTGGTGCAGCGCGTGCCCGTGCGCATCGCCATCGACCCGAAGCAGGCCGCCGCCGCCGCCTGGCTGCGCGCCGGGCTTTCGGTCACCGCCGAGGTCGACACGCGTGGCCCCGACAGCGTGCGCCGCGGCATCATCGGTGCCGCCTTCGCAACCCTTGGCATGCGCTGAGTCATTATGGCACTGCCTGGCCCGACTGAGACCAAGCTGAGCTGGCGCGAGTGGGTCGGCTTCATGTCCATGGTCGTGGGCATGTTTATGGCCATCCTGGACATTCAGATCGTCAGCGCCTCGATCGCGGAGATCCAGGCGGGGCTGTCCGCGAGCTCTGACGAGGTTTCAAAGGTCCAGACCAGCTATCTGATCGCCGAGATCGTCATGATCCCGCTGTCCGGCTGGCTGTCACGGCTGCTGTCGACGCGGGTGCTGTTCACCATCAGCGCGGTCGGCTTCACGATTTTCTCGGCTTTCTGCGCCACCGCCAGCAGCATCAACTCGATGGTGATCTATCGCGCGCTGCAGGGTTTCATCGGCGGCGCCATGATCCCCACGGTGTTCGCCACCTCCTTCCTACTGTTCCCCGGCAAGAAGCGGGCGCAGATCTCGGTGCTGATCGGCCTCACCGCCACGCTTGCGCCCACGATCGGGCCGACCTTGGGCGGCTGGCTCACGGAACAGCTGAGCTGGCACTGGCTGTTCCTCATCAACGTCCCCGTCGGCACCATGGTCGCCTTCAGCGTTTGGACCTTCCTCGACATCGACAAGCCCAATTTCGCCCTGCGCCGCAGCTTCGACGCGATCGGGCTGCTGCTGATGGCAGCCTTCCTCGGGTCGCTGGAATATGTGCTGGAGGAGGGCAACAAAAACGACTGGTTCTCCGACGACACGGTCGCAACCCTGGCCGTCATCGCCTTCGTGTCCGGCGGATTGTTCTTCTGGCGCATGCTCAGCCGGCAGGACCCGCTGGTCGACCTCAAGGCGTTTCGCAATCCGAATTTCGCGTTCGGCTGCCTGTTCTCCCTCGTCGTCGGCACCGGCCTTTATGGCTCGGTCTATGTCGTTCCGCTGTTCCTCGGGCGGGTGCGCGGCTTCGACAGTCTCGAGATCGGCCAGACCATGTTCGTCACCGGCCTGTTCATGTTCATTTCGGCGCCGATCGCAGGCCGGCTGTCTGCCAAGATGGATATGCGCATCATGCTCGCCGGCGGGCTTTTGGCCTTCGGTGTGTCGCTCGCCTGGCTCGGTCATTTCACCAGTCAGAGCTCGTTTTGGGAAATGATGGCGCCGCAGGCGCTGCGCGGTCTGTCGATGATGTTCATCATGCTGCCGGTGAACCAACTGGCACTTGGCACGCTGCCGCCGATGCAGCTGAAGAACGCCTCTGGTCTGTACAACCTCATGCGCAATCTCGGCGGCGCCATCGGGCTCGCCCTGATCAACACCATCGCCACGGTGCGCGAGGCCGTCCACACGCTGCATCTGCAGGAACAGGTCACGTGGTCCCGCCCAGGCGCCACCAACGCGCTGCGCAACATGGAGATGGCGCTCACGCCGCATATGGAGGGCTCGGCCCATATGGCCGCCCTGGCGCGGATCAGCCGGATGGTGACGCGAGAGTCGCTGACGCTGACCTACAACGACGTGCTGCTGCTGATGTCGCTAAGCTTCTTCATTGCCCTGCCGCTTGTGCTGCTGCTGCGCAAGCCCCAGCCCGCCAAGGCGCCGATCGAGGCGCACTGAGCGCGGAACCCACGGGCAGGGCGGCCGTTCCGCAACCGGGCCTGCCGCGGCCGCGTCTGAACCTTCCGGACCCTACTTGGCATGAAACTCCCATCGCTTGCGGAATGGATCGCCAGCTTCAAGGCATTCGCCGCCGCCATGTTAGCGCTCGGAATCGGCTTCGCAGCCGATCTCGACCGCCCGTACTGGGCCATGGCGACCGCTTATATCACCTTCCAGCCGCAGGCCGGCACCACGCGTGCCAAGGGGATCTACCGCCTGTTCGGCACGCTGCTGGGAGCGGCTGCCGCCGTTGCTCTGGTGCCCAATCTGGTCAATGCGCCAGCCCTTCTGGTCGCCGCCATGTCCGCCTGGGTCGCGATCTGCCTCACACTTTCGCTACTCGACCGCACGCCACGCGGCTATGTGTTCTTGCTGGCCGGCTACACCACCGCCATCATCGGCTTTCCCAGTGTCAGCGCGCCAGATGCGATCTTCGCGACGGCGCTGGCCCGCACCGAGGAGATCAGCCTTGGCATCATCTGCGCCACGCTGGTCGCAAGCCTGATCCTACCGCGCCACATCGGCCCCATCATTGCCCAACGTACCGCCGACTGGCTGCGCGACGGAAGTGTCTGGACGCTGGACGTGTTGCAGGAAATCCCGGTGACCGACGCTGTGCTGGCCTATCGCCGCACGTTTGCCGCCGATGCGGTGGAGATTGGCGTGCTCACCACCCAGCTCGCCGACGACGCCGCCCACTACCGGGTGACGATGCAGGCTGGCTGCGCCCTGCACGCAAGGCTTCTGATGTTGCTGCCGCTGCTGTCCTCCATCGCCGACCGGCTGCGGGCCTTGCGGGCGCACGGCGGTGTTTCCGTTGAACTGAAGGACCTGCTCGAGACGATCGCCGACTGGATCCGCAACGACCCGACCGCGATCGAAACGCCCGGGCTGCAGGAGACCATCCGCCGCCAGCAACTTATGGCTGATAAGGGCACTGGCTGGGTCGATATCCTGTCTGCCAGCCTGCTGATGCGCCTGCGCGAGTTGCTGCTGCTCGTGCATGATTGTCGCCTGCTGCAGGCCCATATCCGCGCCCGCAAGGCAGGCCTGCCCAAACTTGCCGGCGGCGTCGAGATCGAGGCCGCGGCCCTGCAGCACCGCGATTTGCCGATGGCGTTGTTCTCTGGCCTGTCGGCTGGCCTTGCGGTCGCACTGATCTGCTTTTTTTGGATCGCCTCCGCCTGGTCTGAAGGTGCCATCGCTGCTGTCATGACGGCCGTGGTCTGCTGCTTCTTTGCCGCACAGGACGACCCGGCTCCGGCCATCTTGCAGTTCATGCGATGGACCGTGGTCGCCGTGCTGATCGATGCCCTCTATCTGTTCGCCGTCCTGCCGCGCATCGACGGTTTCCCTATGCTTGCCGTGGTACTTGCTCCCACCTTCCTGGCGTACGGCCTGCTGGCGGCGCGGCCGGCCACCGCCCTCATGGGCTTGGTGCTGGCCTCCATGGGTGCCACGCTGTTGGCGTTCCAACCGACTTACGCCGCCGATTTCTCAAGCTTCACCAATGCAGCCGTTGCGACCATCTTCGGCATGATCGCAGCGGCCGTGGTGACGCGGCTGGTCCGTTCGGTCGGCGCCGAATGGAGCGTCTGGCGGCTGGTCCGCGCCAACTGGCGCAGCATCGCGCACGCAGCCGAAAGGCGCGGCCTTGGCGACCGTGCTGCCTTCGCAGGTCTGATGCTCGACCGCATCGGTCTGGTGGTCATGCGCCTGGCCAAGGTCTCGCCCGAGCACATGCCCAACGTCCGCAAGCTGCAGGTGGATCTGCGCATCGGCCTCAACATCGTCGACCTACGCCGTGCCCGCCATGCCCTGCCCCCCTCGGCGGTGGCTGCGATCGACGGCATGCTCGACGATCTCGCGACCCACTATCGCGCCCTCGCCGCCGGCCCGCTCTCCCTGCGCATGGCAGCGCCAAGCCCGGATCTGCTGGCAAGGCTCGACCACGCCGTCACTGTCGTCAACGCAACGCCTTCCGTGCCTCTGCGGCGTGATGCAATGCTCGGCCTCGTCGGTATCCGGCTCGGCCTGTTCCCGGAGGCATCGCCGTATGCCCCGCCGCCGAGAGCGCCGGCGCCGCTGCTGAGGCATGTGGCATGATCGGCGCAATCGACCTGCAGGGCGTACTCGTGGCCCCACTGCTTGCATGGATGCTCGTAGCCTACCTCGTCAGCGTGGCGATCTGGCGGCTGCTCGCCTGGACCGGTTTCTACCGGCTGGTCTGGCATCACTCTTTATTCAACGCGGCGCTTTACGTCGTACTCGTCGGCGCCATCGTGGCACTTACCAACCAATGGATATCGCCATGAAACGCGCCCTGATCATCACCAGCCGCTTCGCCGTCACCTTGGTGATGGTGCTGCTCGCAGCCCTCGTCGGCTGGCGCCTGTGGATCTACTACATGGACGAACCTTGGACCCGCGACGGCCGCGTGCGTGCCGACGTGGTCAGCGTGGCGCCGGACGTGTCGGGTCTGGTCAGCGAGGTGCTCGTGCATGACAACGAGCGCGTTGCAAAGGGCCAAGTGCTTTTCCGCATCGACCGCGCCCGTTTCGACCTCGCCCTGCGCCTCGCCCAGGCTGCCGCCGAGAGCAGGCGCGCGGCGTTGGTCGAGGCCACCCGCGAGCAGACCCGCTACCAAGCGCTCAACAGCCTGTCCGTCAGTCTGGAGAAGCAGCAGCAGACCGAAACCGCCCTGCAGCAGGCCGCGGCCGCCTACCAGCAGGCCGAGGTCGATCGCGACATCGCTCAGCTCAACCTCGATCGTACCAACGTCACCGCTTCGGTACCCGGACAGATCACCAATTTCGGCCTGCTGCCTGGCAATTACGTCACGGCCGGCAAGGCGGTGACGGCGCTGGTCGCAACTGAGTCGCTGCACGTGGACGGCTATTTCGAGGAGACCAAGCTCGACCAGATCCACCCCGGCGATCCCGTCTCGGTGCGGCTGCTCGGCGACAGCACCGTTCTGCACGGCCATGTGGACAGCATCGCCGGTGGCATCGAGGACCGCGAACGCGACGCTGGGAGCAGCCTGTTGGCCAACATCAACCCGACCTTCTCATGGGTGCGCCTGGCGCAGCGCATTCCGGTGCGCATCCGTCTCGACGCGTCGCCGGAAAACAACCGTCTGCTGCCAGGCCGCACCGCGACCGTGCGCGTCGAGCGGTCAGGCACCCCGCCCGGGCAGACCGGCTGGTTTGGCAGGCTGGCCCAGCTTCTGGGGTGAAGGTCTATCGCCGGCGTCTTGTATCGACGCCGTCCTCCATCCGCCCCAGCGTCACCGCGAACACCGAATTCGGCTCGCCCTCGGCATCCTCCGCAGGCGTCATGTCGGCCGCGTCGAGTTCGGCGATGACTGTCGCATCGGAGCTCAGCACCCCGCATTTCTGAGTGAGCCCCTGCTGGCCGAGGGCGGTTCGCAGCTCCAGATCCAGCCCGCGCTTCCAGCGGTACAGCGCCACGTCCTTGCCATTCACGATCGCCTTCAGCTGCGCCTCGCCCGCCTTGCCATGGAACGTCACGATGCGGCCGTTCATATCGGGGATCGGCCCGAACTCGGCGATACCCGGCTCATTCTGCAGCACATGCACCATCCACCGGACGAATCTGGTCTGCTGTTTGAGCGGGACTTCGACAGCAGATGTCTTGGGCTTCGGAGGCTTTGTCATACTGTCTTGTAGGGCCGCCCGGACAAAACGACAAAACAGTCGAACCCGCGAAGCGGAACTTCGGTGGCGATGCCACGCTGTTGTGAGACGCTATCGTAAAAAGGGCCGCCCGATGAATTCCCATCAGATCATCAAATTCCTGGAGGGCACCTACGATCACATCCTCGACGGACTGCCAGGCGTCGCCGGGGTCGAGACATTCGCAAAGGGCTATTTGAAGGGCGCCAACGACGTCGAGGACGCGATCGGGAGTCTGATCCGCTGGCAGGTCGGGCAGGCCTCGGCGATCGGCTTCGGCTCCAACATCGGTGGCCTGCTGACTTTGCCGATCGCCATTCCCCTCAATCTCGGCGGCGTCGCCGCCATTCAGATGCGCATGGTGGCAGCTATCGCCCAGCTGCGCGGCTACGACGTTCGCAGCGTGCGCGTCCGCCAGTTCACCATCGTGTGCCTGATGGGGAACGCCGCCACCGAGCTGCTGAAGGAAGTCGGTATCCAGGTTGGCACCAAGCTCGCAACCCAGGCGGTCAACCAGATCTCCCGGCAGACGCTGCAGCGCATCAATCAGGTGGTCGGCTTCCGCCTGGTCACCAAGGCCGGCACGGCCGGTGCCACCAATCTGATCAAATGGGTCCCGCTTGTGGGCGGCGTGGTCGGTGGCACGATCGACGGACTGGCGACCGCGGCGGTGGCCCAGGCGGCCAAGAAAATTTTCCAACTAGTGCCAAGCGCCGATCCATCCCAGCCGCTGACAATTGATTGCGAGGTCATCGGGTAGCGGGACAGTGAATGGTGCTGCTGGAGGGGATTGAACTCTCGACCTCTCCCTTACCAAGGGAGTGCTCTACCACTGAGCTACAGCAGCCGCGCTTGACGGCGAGCGCGTTCCTAGCCTCCGAAGGCCGTGGGTGCAAGGGGTTGTTGGAAGCTTCACCCCTTGACCGGGCCGCAGGCTATGGCAGCTATGCCGCCATGACCGAAGATACCCAACCGCCACCGCCCGATCGGCCGAGGGATGATGAGAAATCCAGGCGCGCGCAACGCGTGGCCGCGGCTCTGCGCGAGAACCTGCGCCGGCGCAAGGAACAGGCGCGGGCGAGGGCAGGGGACCCGGCGCCCGCAGCTCCGCAGGGCAAGCCTTAGTGCGGGATGACGCCTGATAGGCGACGTTATCCCGCTCAGCTCTTTGTTTTATCGCGTGATTCAGACCTCTCGGCGTTTCCGCCTTCGGTCATCGCGCTCTAAGCCCGCTTGCGGCGCGATTTCGTGGCCGCTGCCACCGGCGCCAGCAGCGGTGCCAGGAAGCGCCCGGTGTGGCTCTCCGCGCAGGCTGCCACGTCCTCTGGTGTGCCAGCCACCACCACGCGCCCGCCACCTTCACCACCTTCGGGGCCGATGTCGATGATCCAGTCGGCGGTCTTGATCACCTCAAGATTATGCTCGATGACCACGACCGAATTCCCCGTATCCACCAGCGCATGCAGCACTTCCAAAAGCTTGCGCACGTCCTCGAAATGCAGGCCGGTGGTCGGCTCGTCGAGAATATACAGCGTGCGCCCGGTCGCCCGCCGCGCCAGCTCCTTGGACAGTTTGATGCGCTGCGCCTCGCCGCCCGACAGCGTCGTCGCCTGCTGGCCCAGTGCCACATAACCGAGGCCGACCTGCTGCAGGATCTTGAGCCGGTCATAGATCTTGGTTGAAGCACTGAAATACGGCACCGCCTCATCGACCGTCATCGACAGCACGTCGGCGATCGACTTGTCGCGGAACTTGATGTCCAGCGTCTCGCGATTGTAGCGGCGGCCCTTGCAGGTATCGCAGGTCACGAACACGTCCGGCAGGAAGTGCATTTCGATCTTCAGCACCCCGTCGCCCTCGCAAGCCTCGCACCGGCCGCCCTTGACGTTGAAGCTGAACCGCCCGGGCTTGTAGCCACGCGCCCGGGCCTCCGGCAGTTCGGCAAACCAGTCGCGAATCGGCGCGAACAGGTCTGTGTAAGTCGCTGGATTGGAACGCGGGGTGCGCCCGATCGGCGACTGGTCGATGTCGATGATCTTGTCGAGCAGTTCCAACCCGTCGATCCGCTCATAGGGTGCGGGCACCTCGCCCGACCCCATCAGCCGGCGCGAGGCGGCCTTGTACAGCGTGTCGATCACCAGTGAGGACTTGCCGCCGCCGGACACGCCGGTGACGCAGCAGAACGTGCCGAGCGGGAAGCTCGCCGTCACGTTGTGCAAGTTGTTGCCGCGCGCACCCACCACGGTGACCTCGCGCAGTTTCGACACCGGTCGCCGTTTCGCCGGTATCTCGATCCGGCGGCGGCCGGACAGATAATCCCCGGTCAGGGATTTCGGGTTGGCTTCCACCTCTGAAGGCGTTCCCTGCGCGACCACGTAACCACCGAGCACACCAGCCGCTGGCCCCATGTCGATGAGGTGGTCGGCCGCGCGGATCGCATCCTCGTCATGCTCCACCACCAGTACGGTGTTGCCCAGCGCCTTCAACCGCCGCAGCGTGCCGAGCAGCCGTTCGTTGTCGCGCTGGTGCAGGCCGATCGAGGGTTCGTCGAGCACATAGAGCACGCCGGTCAAACCTGAACCGATCTGACTGGCCAGGCGAATGCGCTGGCTTTCGCCGCCGGACAGCGTGGCCGACCCGCGTGCCAGGGTCAGATAGTCGAGCCCGACATCGTCGAGGAAGCGCAGCCGGTCGAGGATTTCACGCAAAATCCGCCGCGCGATCTCGGCTCGCTGCGGCGTCAACGTGGGCTCCACCGTGGCAAACCACGCCAGCGACCTGCGGATCGACAGCTCGGACGCCTCGGCGATATGAAAACCGGCAATCTTCACAGCCAGCGACTGCGGCTTCAGCCGGGCGCCATTGCATACGGCACAGTGTTTTTCCGCCTGATACCGGCCCAACTCCTCGCGCACCCAGGCCGAATCGGTCTCGCGCAGCCGCTTGGCGAGGTTGGCCAAAACGCCCTCGAACGGTTTCTCCACGACGTATTCGCGCAAACCATCCTTGTAGGTGAACTTGATTATTGTTTTGTCCGAGCCGTTCAAAATCGCGTCGCGGACCGGCTCGGCGAGTTCGTGCCAGGGCGTGCGCATCGCCGCCTTGTAGTGCCGTGCGATGCTCTGCAGCGTCTGGTCGTAATAGGGCGATTGCGCATTGGTCCAAGGCGCCACAGCGCCCTCCGACAGGGGCCGCCGTTCGTCCGGCACCACCAGCGACGGATCGAAGAACATCTCCACCCCAAGCCCGTCGCAGGCCGGGCATGCGCCATGCGGCGAGTTGAAGCTGAACAGCCGCGGCTCGATCTCCTCGATCGAGAACCCGCTCACCGGGCAGGCGAAGCGTGAGGAGAACACGGTGCGCTCCTCGGTGTCGGCATTCTCCGCGTAGACAACGCCATCGGCCATCGCCAGCGCCGTCTCGAAACTATCGGCCAGCCGCGAGGCGATGTCCCCGCGCACCACCACGCGATCCACGACCGCCTCGATCTCGTGCTTGATCTTGCGGTTGAGCGCCGGCACCTCGCCGATGTCGTAAAGCGTGCCGTCCACCTTCACCCGCGTGAAGCCACGTCGCTGCAACTCCGCCAGCTCTTTGCGGTATTCGCCCTTCCGATCGCGTACCACCGGCGCCAGCAGCAGCAAACGTGTGCCCTCAGGCATGGCCAGCACCCGGTCGACCATTTGCGACACGCTCTGCGCCTCGATCGGCAGTCCCGTCGCCGGTGAATACGGCACCCCCACCCGCGCCCACAACAGGCGCATATAATCGGCAATTTCAGTGACCGTGCCGACGGTGGAACGCGGATTCTTGCTGGTGGTCTTCTGCTCGATGGAAATTGCCGGCGACAGGCCCTCGATCGAATCGACGTCGGGCTTGCCCATCAGCTCTAGGAATTGCCGCGCATATGCGGACAGGCTTTCGACGTAGCGCCGCTGACCCTCGGCATAGATCGTGTCGAACGCCAGCGAGGATTTGCCGGAGCCGGACAAGCCAGTGATGACGGTCAGCGTGTCGCGCGGGATCTGCACGTCGACATTTTTCAGGTTGTGCTCGCGCGCGCCGCGCACGGTAATGTAGCCGGCCATATGAAATATTCCGGTTTATAGGGTGTTCTTGTGGTGTTCTCCGTATATGGCGCTGAACCTCGCGGTGCGCTAGTGTTGGATCCACAGACAATGGGATGAGTGTGATGGCCGGCTATGTGAACAAGGTGATTCTCATCGGCCGACTCGGCCGCGACCCGGAAGCGCGCACCACGCAGGCCGGCATGAAAACCGTGAGTTTCTCGATCGCCACCAGTGAAACCTGGAACGACAAGGCGAGCGGCGAGCGCAAGGAAAAGACTCAGTGGCACCGCATCGTGATCTTCAATGATCGCGTCGCCGACGTGGCTGAGCGGTATCTGAAAAAAGGCTCGATGGTCTACATCGAAGGCCAGATCGAGAGCCGCAAATTCACTGACAAGGACGGGCAGGAGCGTGAGATCACCGAGATCGTGATCGGTCGCTTCAAGGGTGAGATGACCCTGCTGGATAGCCGCGGCAGCAGCGAGTCCGGCGGCGAGGTGGGTGGTGGTGGCTATGCCCCGCGTGAGCGCACCGCGGCCCCTGCCAAGGCTCCCGCCCGGACGGGTGGCGCTCCATCTTGGGATAGCCCCAAGGGCGGTGACCTCGATGACGATATTCCGTTTTAGAGCGTGATGACGTCTGGTAGGTGACGTCATCACACGCCAGAACAATATCGGCTGAGGTTGAGCCGACCGCGCGATAAAGTTTTCTGTTAAAACAACAGTCTACAGACCGAACGCTACGCCTGCTAGAAGCGACATTGCTCTATCTGATGTCGGTCTGGCTTGCACGACCAGCTCGCCATGTTGTTGGGAGGTTCAACATCATAGCGAGCTGGTATCACCGTCAAACCTGCGGCACCACGATGGAGAAATGTTGCGTGCCGTTGCCATAGAAAGTTGCCGACGCAACGTTCACCGATGTGCCGTTCACCGTAATGCCCTGCAGATACAAATTGCGATCGGTCGTGGCATCACCGCCGTAAAGGTCGTTGACGAAGGACAGCGCGAGGTCATGCGTCCCTGGTGCGAGCGCGCTTAGCACATCAACCACCTGTGTCTGGCCGGTCGCATGGGCCGCCGTCACCGTGCCGAATCCCCCCAGTTGTGTGCCGTCGACGGCGACGCTGTATTGCGCATCGCCCTGATACGCATCCTCCGCCAGGAACAGCCGCAGACCGGTGTTTGCCACACTCGCCGGGGTGATGAAGGCCATTGTTGAATTCGTGTCGATGGCAACGCTGCCGGACATAGCCGACTGACCGTCATAGCCAAGCGAGTCGACGTAGAGGTTCCGATCCGCCTGCGGCGATCCGCCATAGGCATCGTTGAGGAAAGCGACCGCGAAATTGTGATTGCCTGAACCCCAGGTGCCCGTCAGCGTGACCTGCTCGATCTGTCCCGCCGCATGCGAGGCCGTTGCGGTGCGAACCCCACCCTGTTGGGTGCCGTCCACGAAGATCGCGTATTGGGCATCGCCATTATAGGCATCCTCGGAAATGCCCAGGTTGATCGTGTCTGGCGTGGTGTCCTCGGCAGCGGCGCGCACCAGCACGCCGCCATAACCGTCGTTCACGGCCATCAGGCTGGTCGGTGCCGAGGCGATGTTGCCCAGTGTAAGCCAGTCGGTGACGCCGCCACTGCTGACCTTGAGCGTGTCCCCGGAGATCGTCGCCCCGGCGTCGGCGGCAAAGCCGAGGCCTGCGAGGTCGATCGTATGGTTGGCGCCGAAACCCGAGACCACATTGGTGAATGCGCCTCCGGCCGGTAATGCTGCTCCCTCAAGCTTCAATTCTGCGGGGGTTGTGCCGGTGAACGCGATCGAGCCTGAACCCGCGGCGCCTGAGGCTGCAAGGTCGAGCGTGCACCCCGCGATCTGGGTGCCGCCGGTGTAGGTATTGGTCGCCGCCAACACGAGCGTTCCAGCACCGGACACCACCACCGAACCCGCCCCGGTATTGGCACCGGTGCCACCGGAGCCGGTCTGATCCGCGATCACGGCGCTCGCCGTGGTGGACTGCCCAGCGACTTCGGCGAAATTGAGGATCTGGTTTCCCTGCAGAAAGTAGCCGGCGCCAAGCCCCTCGCCGTTGCGACTGCTGGGCGGTGACACTTCCTGATAACCTGTGCCCCCGAGCCCGCCCGCGACGCTACCGCCTGATGCGCTGCCACCGGCGATCGTGAGGACGCCGCCGGCCTGAACGAACACCGCACCGCCGGCGCCGAGGCCGCCGCCGCCATCGTAATACGACCATGTGCCGTTGCGATCGGCCGCGGTCGAGCCGTTGCCGGCGCCGAACCCACCCGTTTGGCTGCGGTCGCCGCCACCGCCGCCAAACCCGCCGTTGCCACCGGAGGAGCCGCCGCCGCCGCCGAACCCGCCATTGCCGCCGGTTGAGGTGCCGCCACCGCCACCACCACCGCCGCCGAAACCACCGTTGCCCCCGGCGGCCGCAGATCCGGTGCTGCCACCGATCCCGCCACCGCCGGCATTGCCAAACGACCCCGCAACCCCGGTGCCGCCGCCGCCGCCGCCGGCACCGCCGCCGAAGGCGCCATTCGGGCTTCCGGCCGCAGCCCCGCCGCCGC
>JANXSM010000055.1 GCA_025352665.1 Rhodospirillales bacterium
TCGACGGGTTCCGTCTCGTTGACCAGGTATCCCGCCCGGACCAGTATCGCCGACCGAAAGACGCGATCGCGAGCGGGCGATGCACATAGCGGGGGGAGTGCATTGATGCGGCTTCGCAGGGATCGGCGGCAGCGGATGATCGTGGAAAGATCATGACGGAGCAGTTCGACTACGTGATCGTCGGATCGGGCCCGGCGGGCTCGGTTTTGGCTGACCGGCTGACTGAAGACGGCAAGACCAGTGTCTGCGTGCTGGAGGCCGGCATCCCGGACACCAGCATGTATATCCGCATCCCCGCCGGATTCGTGAAGACCCTGTACGATCCCGCTTCGATCTGGGGTTTCACCTGCGAGCCCGGCCCTGGCCTGGCCGGGCGCAAGATGCGGCTGCCGCAGGGTCGGCTGGTCGGCGGCTCGAGTTCGCTGAACGGCATGGTCTACAACCGTGGCCAGGCCGAGGACTTCGACGATTGGGAGGCGATGGGCTGCGCAGGCTGGGGCTATCGCGATGTACTGCCTTACTTCCGCCGATCCGAGCGCAAGATCGGACCCGGCGACGACCAGTATCGCGGCCGGTTTGGCGCATTTCCAGTCACTCATCCCGACTGGCCGAGCCCGCTCTGCGACGCCTTCATCACCGGCGCGGCCGAACTCGGGATCCCGCGCAACGACGACTACAACGGCGCGGTCCAGGAAGGCGCGGGCTACTTCCAGCGCAATATCTACAAGGGGCGCCGGGTCAGCGCCGCCGACGCGTTCCTGCATCCGGCAGTCCGGCGCGGCAAGGTCGCGCTGCGGCCGAATTGTCAGGCCACCCGCATCATACTCGAGGGAAAGCGGGCGACGGGGGTGCGCTACCGCCAGGGCGGCGTCGACAAGACGGTGCTGGCCGGGTGCGAGGTCATCGTGTCCGCGGGCGCCGCGAACTCGCCGAAGCTGCTGCAGTTGTCGGGCATCGGACCCGCCTCCGTCCTGCGGGATGCGGGCGTGGAACTCGTGCATCACCTTCCCGGCGTGGGTGAGAACCTGCGCGACCACCTCACCACGCGCATCGTGGCGCGCGCCAGGAACGCGCGCACGATCAACGAGGCTTCCCGCGGGTGGCGGCTGGGCGCCGAAGTGCTGAAATGGCTCGCCGGCCGGCCGAGCATCCTCTCCATGAGCCCGTCGCTGGTACACGTGTTCTGCAAATCCCGCCCGGACCTGACCCGCACCGACACGCAGGTGCTGTTCACGCCGGGCAGCTACCAGGAAGGCAAGATCTACGTCCTTGAAGAACATCCGGGCATGAGCGCCGGCGCCCGCTCGCAGCGGCCTTTCAGCGCGGGATGGGTGCGTATCCGCTCCGCCGACCCGATGGCGGACCCGATTCTGCAGCCGAACTATTTGGCGGACGAGCGCGACCAGGCCGGCATGGTGGTTGCACTCAAGCTGGCGCGTCGCCTGCTGCGGACCGAGGCCATGCGCCCGTATGTCGATCAGGAAACCCTCCCAGGCCCAGCCGTCTCGACCGACGACGAATGGCTGGACTACGCGCGGCAACGGGCTGGCACGGCCTACCATCTCGGCGGGAGCTGCAGGATGGGGCCGGCCTCCACGCCGGACGCCGTCGTCGGCACAGACCTGCGCGTTCATGGGCTCGAGGCGCTCCGTGTGGTCGATGCATCCGTGATGCCGCTGCTGCCCTCGGCAAACACCCAGGCCGCGACTCTGATGATCGCCGAGAAAGCAGCGGACGCTATCCGCGGACTTGCCTGACCCGACCAGGAGATCACCATGCTGACAATCCATCATCTCGAGAAATCGCAGTCCGAGCGCATCATCTGGCTCTGCGAGGAGCTTGACCTTCCCTACGAACTGAAGCGCTACGAGCGTGACCCCGTCACCATCCTGGCACCGCCTGCGTTCAAGGCGCTGCACCCGGCCGGCACCGCGCCCGTCATCACCGATGGCGCGCTCGTGCTGGGGGAGTCCGGCGCCATCATCGAATACATCATCGCCAGGCACGGCGGCGGCCGTCTCGCGCTGGGACCGGACCACCCGGATTTCGCTCAGTATCTCTACTGGTTCCACTTTGCCAACGGAAACCTGCAGCCGAACATGGGGCGGAATCTGATCCTGCGTCGCCTCGACCTGGCATCCGACAACCCGACGCTGCTTTTGACGAAGGGGCGCCTGGACCTCGCGCTGCGCCTGGTGGAAGCCGGCTCGGGGAGGCGGAGTATTTCGCCGGGAGCGAGTTCACCGCCGCTGACATCATCATGGTGTTCTCGCTGACGACGATGCGCAACTTCCTGCCGATCGACATCGCCCCGTATTCGGGTATCCGCAACTACCTTCAGCGCATCGGCGCGCGCGACGCGTATCGCCGGGCGATGCGGACGGGCGATCCGGAGATGGCACCGCTTCTCACCTGACCGCCTGCACGCAAGTGGCCGTTGACCGCTTCATGTTTCTGTTCTGACGAGGATGCGCCCATGACCGATCTGCCGGAATATGAGATTTTCGGAATCCGCTACGCCCATGACGGAAAGCGCCGGTTGGCCGAGAACTTCCTGCCGCCCCTTACCGAGTTGCCCGACCTGCATGATTCGCCGATGCCCCTCGACTTCTTCGTCTGGGTGATCAAGGGCGGCGGCCGGACGATCATGCTGGACACCGGCTTCGACCGGGCAGAGGCCGGGCGTCGCGGCCGGGAGGTCCTGTTTCCCGTCGAGGACGGACTGAAAACGCTCGGGATCAAGCCCGACGAGGTTGGCGACGTGATCCTGTCCCACCTGCATTGGGACCACGCCGGCAATCACGACCTGTTTCCCGGTGCCCGCTACCATGTCCAGGACCGGGAAATGAGCTACTGCACGGGCCGCTGTATGTGCCACCCGTTCATGCGCCGCCCGTTCACGGTCGACGATGTCACCGTCATGGTGCGCCGGGTCTATGACGGACGGGTGCAGTTCCATGACGGCACCGGCGAGGTTGCGCCGGGACTGACGGTACACTGGACGGGGGGGCACTCGAAGGGGCTGCAGATCGCCCGCGTCCATACCCGCCGCGGTTGGATCGTGCTCGCCTCGGACGCAAGCCATTACTACGCCAACATGGAGCAGGCCCGCCCCTTTCCGCTCCTGACGGACACGGAGGAGATGCTGAGCGGCTTCAAGCTGATCCGCCAACTCGCCTCCTCCGCGGATCACTGGATCCCTGGTCACGACCCCGACGTGCTCAAGCGCTATCCAGCCATCCACAAGGGTGTGCCCCACGTCGTGCGCCTCGACCTCGATCCAGGTGCGGCCGTGCGATAGGCAATTGCGGTCCGACCCTCTGCCACCGCACAGGGTCGGCGAGGCCTCGGCCTACCGCGCCTTGTTCACGAGAGGGCACTTGCTTTCGGAAAGGGGCTGGAAGGCCTGGTCGCCGGGGATCGTCGCGACCAGTTTGTAGTAGTCCCACGGTCCTTTGGACTCTGCCGGCGACTTCACCTGGAACAAATACATGTCGTGGACCATCTGTCCATCCTCGCGGATACGCCCGCCCGGAGCAAAAAAGTCCTGCACCGGCATGCGCCGCATCTGCGCCATGACCGCGCCGGTCTCGGCGGTCCCGGCGGCCTGGACCGCTTGCAGGTAGTGCAGGGTGGAGGAATACGCCCCGGCCTGCAGCATCGTCGGCATCCGCTTCATGCGCTCGAAGAAGCGCCGGGACCATGCCCGCGTCTGCTCGTTCATGTCCCAGTAGAACGCTTCCGTCAGCAGCAGTCCTTGCGCGCTCTCCAGGCCGAGGCTGTGGATGTCCGTGATCATTGCCACGAGCGCGACCAGCCGTTGCTTGCCCCGGCCGATGCCTAACTGGCTCGCCTGCTTGATCGCGTTGATGGTGTCGGCGCCCCCGTTGGCGAGCGCAATCACGTCCGCGCCCGAGGACTGCGCCTGCAACAGCGGCGCGGAGAAGTCGCTCATATTGAGCGGGTGCTTGGCGCTGCCCAGCACCGTGCCGCCGGCTTCCTGCACCACCACCCCCGTATCCTGCATCAGACCCGCGCCGAACGCGTAATCGGCGGCGATGAAAAACCAGCTCTTGCCGCCCTGCCGCACCACAGCTTTTCCGACCGTTTGCGCGATCGCATAGGTATTGAACGTGTAAAGCACGGACGTGGGCGAGCAGCTTTCGTTAACCAGCCGGCTCGCCGCCGGGGCGTTCATCATCACAACCTTGTTCGCATCGCGGGCGATGTCCTGCACCGCCAGCGCGGCCGAGGAACCGACGACCTCCATGATTGCTTCCACGCCATCTTTGCTGAACCACTCGCGCGCCTTCGCGGATGCGAGGTCGGCCTTGTTCTGATGGTCGATGGCCAGTAGCTCGATTGGCGGGCCAAGCACGCTGCCGCCGAAATCCTCGACCGCCATCGTCGCGCCGATCTGGCTCCCCATCCCGTTCAGGTCGGAGTAAGGGCCGGAGAGGTCGAGCAACATGCCGATCCTGAACGGGTTGCTTTTGTTCTGAGTGTCCTCTCTGATTGGGGTTATTGGGGTCAAGCGGTATCTGCGGCTCACTGCTCCAGTTTTCGATTTTTCCGGTGGGTTGATCGTGTTCAGTCGCGCCCGTAGCCGCGTGGCGGTTCGATTTCGGCGAGATTGGTGAGGTCGAGATCGACGATAGCTTCGAGCGCCTCGGCTGTGCTGCTGTCTCGCAAGCTTTCCGGAAGCTGGGCGAGCCATTCGGCATAACCTGCCTGGAGCGTCAGCAGTTCGTTGACGGCGTCGCTCCATCGTTGTGGGCGGCTTCGTCGATCCGTTGGGCGCCGGGTTCGCACGATGACCGGGGCAGGCGAGGCCTGACGGCTGGCACGGTATCGCGCCTGCCGCTCGGCGTTGCTGAGGGTGTGCTCTCCTTCCGGCTTGCGGCCTCTCGGCATAGTCCCGATCTCCGTTACGTAACGCATTGCAGCGATGTAGGCCTTCATGTCGCGCCCGTGGGTCACTCGCTTCTCTTCGCGGTCGGCGCAGGGCCGCCGCATGATGGGGTCAGGAGAGCGAGGCGCCTCAATCTGTCCCGCGACCTTCGGGCATCGCTACCCGAGGCTCCGGACTCTCAACGAGGTCGCCTCGCCCATCGTCCCCACGGGAACGACGCGAACTCCGCCCTTTCAGGCGGAAACTGGAAACTCTCCGGTCATGCGGCCGCCGCCGGTACCGCGGCCTGCTTGCCCCAGCGGAACTCGCTGCCGTCGGCCCACATACGGTGCAGGATCACCGCCAGCTTGCGCGCGACCGCGACACGGGCGCGGGCCATTCCCCGGCGCTTGGCGACGGCCATGCCCCACGCCCGCAACGCCGACCACTTGGTGCTGCGGATCAGCAGGGAATGCGCCGCCTCGTACAGCGCGGTGCGGGCCAGCTCGTCGCCGCACCGGCTGATGCGTCCCTGCACGTCGGTCTCGCCGGACTGGTAGCGCCGCGGCGTGAGGCCGAGATGCGCGCCCACGTCGCGCGACTTGCGGAACCGATTGGGCTGGTCGAGCGTGGCCCGGAACGCCAACGCGGTCAGCGGGCCGACGCCGGGCACCGTCATCAGCCGGCGGCATGTCGGTTCGACCCGCACCTCGTCGAGCACCCGCTTGGTGAGCCTGTCGGTCTCTTGGGTCATCACCGCGACGACCGACAGCAAGGACTCGGCGAGGCTCGCCAGCACCAGGTCGCCGGCTGCCAACTCGCGCACGCGGGCCGGGAAGTCCTTGCGGCTCGGCGTGCCGACCTTCAGTCCGACCTCGCGCAGCAGAGCACGGATGCCGTTCTCGACGTCGCGGCGCTTGTTGAGCACCATCCGCCGTGCCGTCAGCAGGGCGCGCCAGGAACGGCAGGCCGCACTCTTGACGTGGACCGCACGATACCAGCCGGTGCGCATGATCTGCGCGATTCCGCGCGCGTCGTTGCGGTCGGTCTTATTGGGCATCGCACCCATCGCCGCCTTGGCCTGGCGCGCTTCGATGCAGATCGCCGGCAGGCCAGCCTCGGTCAGCCCGCCATGCAGCCAAGCCGTCAGCGAACACGCTTCCAGGCCGATCCGCTCCATCCGCATCCCGCATGCGGCGAAGAACGCGGCCAGCGTCTCCGGCTCGCTCGCCGCACGCGCTTCGCGCACGATGCGACCGGCATCATCGACGATGCAGATCGCGGTCTCTTCCAACGACACGTCCAACCCGGCAAAGTAACCCACGGCTGCTCCTCCTCGATGCTTGTGGCCGATCCACACACCGGACCACGTTCGATCATCCTGAGAGGAGCAGCCACCGGGTTTGCCGGGGAGAGACCCCAATCACCCCATCTGTCCGAAAACTCATTCAGCGATTGCAGAGCTTTCGCGTCATCAACCTGATTGACGCGAGTTGCAGGAATGCAAGTGCGTTACGGGTGCGGTTTTCGAAATCTTTGGCAAGGCGGCGGCAGCGGTTGAGCCAGGCGAACGTGCGCTCGACCACCCATCGGCGGGGCAGCACGACGAAGCCCTTTGCGGCATCGGAGCGCTTGACGATCTCGACCTGCGCCCGCGTCAGGAATTGACCGGCGCCGCGCTCGAAGATCGGCCCCTGATAGCCGCCATCGGCGAATATCTCCCGCAGGAACGGAGCGGCCTTCCTTGAATCACATCCGATTCGTATGACTCAAGAAGTTTTCGGACGGACTCTAATAGTCTACATTGCAACACGTGCGGCATCATAGAAAGGACAGCAACGATCAACTCGATCTCGGGAGACTTGGAGACAGGGGCAGCAGCTTGCCCTCGCCTTTCGTGACGATTGCCCGTTGCAACAGTCTGCGCCCTTGCGCCGTCCTTCATGAGCTTTTGGATAGCCGGACTGCCCCATGCACTTTTCAGCATTGGCAAATCCAGAATGAGCAACGTGCCGGATACTAGAACGAACTGACCTATCCCGGCCCCTATCAACGTGCGTTTAAGCATCTCGCGCTCGTTAAGGAAATCGAGCAGCGTTCGCGCATTCGTCCACAGAGGATCGTATACCCGCTCGGACGCTTGAAAACCGCCTTTTTCTGGCCCCCGCTCTGCGGAGATATTTGCGCTTCCCACACCGGGCAAAGAGCCTCCTGCCGCTGCTTTCCATCCTCGTTTCGAGCTACGAGTTGCCCCGTCAGATTGCGTTACCTGCTGTAAGTGCCCAGCGTCATCAAACTGCGCGAGGAATGACCCAACCCGTCGAACGTCGTGGTAGAGGAAATCAAAGACGGAATCGC
>JANXSM010000061.1 GCA_025352665.1 Rhodospirillales bacterium
CCGCCAGAGGCGATGATCACGTTCGTGGCGGCCCAGGTTGGTGCGCCGCCGGCGGCCTTCGCCGAGTATGCGCATCGGGACCAGACCCGGCGCGAGCATGCGACGGAATTGCAGGCCGCTTTCGGCCTGCGCCGCTTCGGCTTCGCCGATTGGCGGACCTGCATCCGGGTCGGTGCCGATGCGGCCTGGGCCACGGACCGCGGCGAGCCGATCGTGCACGCGATGCTCGAACCGCTGCGCGCGGCGCGCGTGCTCATCCCGGCCGCGACCGTGCTGGAGCGGATCGGCCTGATCGCGCGGGTACGCGCCCGCAAGGCTGCATTCCAGGCTTTGACGGCTGGCCTGACCGACGTCGGCCGTACGAGGATCGACGGACTGCTTGTCAGCGACCCGGACGTGCGCCGGTCGAGGTTCGCCTGGCTGCGCGATCCCCCGGAATCGCCCGCGCCATCAAACATCATCGAACTGCTGAACCGGCTGGAATACGTGCGCGATCTTGGGGTCGGCGCAGACCGTGCCCGGCGTATCCATCCCGTGCGCCTCAGCCGGCTGGTCGATGAGGGCGCGATTATGTCGGCGCAGCACATCACCGACCTCGAACCCCTCCGCCGTGCCGCAATCCTGGTGGCACAGGTGACGGAGTTCGAGACCCGGCTCGCGGACGCGACACTCGCCATGTTCGAGAAGTACATGGGCTCGCTGTTCACCAAGGCCCGTGGCAAGGACGAGCGTCGTTTTTCCGCGACCAAGCGGGATGTTGCGAAGGTGCTGCTGCTATTCCGGCAAACCATCTTCACGCTCAAGCAAGCCAAGGCGACCGGCGAGGACGGCGTGGGTGCGATCGAGCGCGAGATCGGCATGGCGCGGCTGGAACGCGCGCTACCGATCATCGAGTCTGTCGCCCATGTCGCCGAGCAAGACATCCTGGTCACCGCGGCCGAGAAATACGCGGTGCTGCGGCGGTTCACCCCGCGGTTCCTCGACGCGTTCCGGTTTCAGTCCAGCACGCCGAACGATCCCGTCCTGACAGCCTTGGAAATGATCCGGACGACGGATGCTCGCGGGTTCGCCAAGCGGCCGCCGGCTGCCTTCCTGTCGCCGCGATGGCGCAAGCTGATCTTCGCATCGGGCAAAGCGGACCGCCGCCTATATGAGGTCGCCGTTCTCGCGACGCTGCGCGACCGGCTCAGGGGCAGCGACATCTGGGTGGCCGGCAGCCGCGACTATCGCGCCTTCGAGGACTATCTGCTCCCCATGGCGGACGTGGCCAAAACGGACGGGATCGGCGGCGAGACCGACCCCGATCGCTACATCACTACGCGCGCCGCGCTGCTGCATGACCGCCTGCAATTCGTGGCAGTACGTGCCGCGACGGGCGACCTGGACGGCGTGGAGATCGAGGAGGGAAAACTCTACATCGCGCGCACCAAGCCGATGGCGCCGGAGGCGGCGCGCCCGCTTGCCGCACGGCTCGAAAGCCTATTGCCGCGTGTGCGGATCACCGAGGTGCTGGCCGACGTTGATGCCTGGACCGGGTTCGCCGACCGCTTCACCCACTTGCGAACCGGCAGCGCGGCCGCGGACAGACCTGCGCTGCTCGCCGCCATCCTCGCCGACGGCACCAACCTCGGCCTGTCGCGTATGGCCGACGCCTCGCGGGGCTTGACGTACCACCACCTGGTCAACGTCGCCCAGTGGCACATCAACGACAACTACTACGTTGCCGCGCGCGCCACCATCATCAACGCACACCACAAGCACCCGCTCGCAGCACTCTGGGGCGACGGCACGACGTCCTCGTCCGATGGCCAGTATTTTCGTGCGGGCGGCCGCGCCAGCGGCGGTCGCGACGTGAACGCGAAATACGGCATCGACCCCGGGGCGGTGTTTTACACCCACGACTCCGGCCAGTACGGCCCGTTCGGCGCCAAGGTGATCACCGCCACGCAGAGCGAGGCACCCTACGTCCTCGACGGCCTGCACCCGCACGCCCATCAAACCGACCTCACGATCGCAGAACACTACACCGACACCGCAGGCGCGACTGACCACGTGTTCGGCCTGTGCCATCTGCTCGGATATGGCTTCGCTCCGCGCATCAAGGATCTGAAAGATCGAAAGCTCTACACGATCGAGAAGCCGGGGACGTACCCGTTGCTGGAGCCGCTGATTGGTGACGCGGTAGACGTCGCCGCGATCATCGCGCAATGGCCCGAGCTGATGCGCCTCAAACAGTCGATCGAAGCGGGGACAACCATTGCGTCGGTGATCCTGCGCAAGCTGTCTGCTGCTGGCTTGGGCAACGCGCTGTCACGGGCGCTACGTGCGCTCGGCCGGACCGAGCGGACGCTGTTCACGCTGCAATGGCTCTCTGATCCCACGCTGCGCCAGCGCAGCCACGCTGGCCTGAACAAGGGCGAGGCCAGCAATGCGCTTCGCCGCGCCATCTTCTTCCACCGCCAGGGCGAGATCCGGGACCGCACTTTCGAGAACCAGGGCTTTCGCGCATCGGGGCTGAGCGTGCTAACCGCGGCCATCGTCCACTGGAACACGGTCTATCTGGACCGCGCCGCCCAGCATCTCCGCGCCCAAGGCGTCTATCTGCCGGACGACCTGATGGCCCATGTCGCCCCGCTCGGCTGGGAGCACATCGCGCTGACCGGCGACTATGTCTGGGACAACGCCAATCCAGCCGTCAGCTTTCGCCCGCTTCGCGATGTTCGCTTCCCGTTCCAGGCCCGAGCCGCTTAGCGTGCAGTTTCGAACAAATCGTGCGGCGACCCCATGATGGCGTAGTGGTCCACGAAATACGTGAGTGGGATATTGGCGACCACCACCCCCGCAAAGCCGCCATCGTTTGATTGAAACCGGCGGGATACCGTGATGACCCATTGGTCGGTGACGCGGCTTCGGATCGGAGGTCCCACGAATGCTTCGCGGCCGGGATTGTCGCGGTGATGGCGAAAATAGGCGCGATCGGCAAGATTGATTGCGCTGACTGGATTGGAGCCGACCAGCCAGGAGCCGTCCGCGTTCACCACGGTGAGAGCGTTGTAGCGCGTTCCATTGGCGACCTGTGCTGCAAGCTCCGCCTCGATTGCCCCGAGGCGTTCAGGCGAGACGCCGATGGTTTCAATGCGGCCGACAAGACTGAGAACCGCGGTATCGGCGATTTCGACCGTGTCCCCGGCGTGCTGCGCGAGGGCGCTGGCAAGGTTCGTCAGCGACGCCTTGGTCTCGCGCATCTGTTCGGAATAGGCAATCCACTCACGCCAGGCCTGAAAACCCAGCAGCATCAGCCAGCAAAACACCATGACGACGAGTGGCCGAAAATGCGGCCGTTTCCGCAATGCCCGGGTCGGGAATGTGGGATTTTTGTGCCGTGCCCCATCTCCCGGTGGCCTCGTTGCCGCCGGCCGGCCTTGTGCAGCCAGTTGGTCCTGCATCGTTCTATCTTTGAAGTTTCTTGGCCGAGTGTCTCAGGCAAACGGAAATATTCGATTAAGAATTGGGGATGCCCGTTGGCCGGAAGCGGCACGGAATGTCTATTCCGGTGCGCTGTTCATGACAGATGGGCTGCGGTGTTGTCAGGCAGTCCGCAGATCAAGAACAATATCCGATCTGATCCATCAGGTCGGATCGTGCTCAAGCCGCCTCAGGGTTTCAGTCGTGGCGCGGAGGGCGCAGCGAAGCGCGGCAAGGTCCGGCTCGTCCGCCGCCCCGCATTTTGCCATGGGCTCGAAGCGTCGACTGATGACGGCGAGCCGCTCGAAGCCGAACATGCCCACGCAGCCTGCAAGAATATGGGCCGCTTCGGCCAGCCGTTCACCGTCGCGCGCCAACGCGCCAGATGTATCGAGGTCCTGCATCAGGGTGTGGCAGCGCTGCGCGAACGTTTCGAGATATGAGGCAACGGCATCGGGCGAGAGATAGGAGCTGGTCCGCTCGAACGCCACCGCATTGAAGATCAACGACGCCGATCCTGCCTGGTCTGATGTCATATCCGACGTCATTGCGGCGCCATCACGGTGGCCAGATCGAGGATGTTCACGCCAGCCGACGTGGATCGTGCCTGTCTGTAGGCGATGCAAAGGTGAACGGTGGAGATAAGGTCGTGCAGATCGGATGACTTGAGAAT
This sequence comes from Rhodospirillales bacterium, assembly GCA_025352665.1. GTDB lineage: Bacteria > Pseudomonadota > Alphaproteobacteria > Acetobacterales > Acetobacteraceae > CAIQQQ01. The sequence goes on from JANXSM010000061.1 coordinate 4,139, forward strand.
GACCTCATCGAACGCGCTCACCGATCCGGCCTCGCGATGGTTGAGGTCCTGGGGGGACGAGGTCAGGCCAATCAACCGCGGGCGCTGTGGGCCCGGCACGAGTTCGTGTGTCAGCCGCGCGATCGCCAGACCGTCGATCTCCGGCAGATGGTAGTCGAGAATCGCGACGTCGTAATGTGACCGGCCGATCATGCGCAAAGCCTCCAGCCCCTGCGCCGCGGTATCGATCCGAAACCCCTGGGATCCCAGGGCCGCCACGACCACACTGCGAAAGAGATCGTCGTCGTCGACCACCAGAATGCGCACGGCGTCAGGCGCGGTCGGCCCGTCCTGAGCGCCAGGCTGCAACATGGGGTTCTCAGCCGCAGGCGCCGCCTGGCGCGGGTCTGCGCCACGCCGCCTGCAACAATCGGCAATCGTCTCCAGCAATGCGTCAGGCTGCCACGGCTTTTGAACCAGCGCATCGAACACAATCTCGGGCCCCGCCGCATTTCCCATCAGCGCGTCGATCGTGGCACTCAGTGCAATGAGGATCGGCCGTCTGTCGCCGCCCACACAGTCGCCGATCAGCCTGGCGGCGGCCAGCCCGTCGATCTCCGGCAGGCCGTAATCCATGATGACCACGTGAAACCAGCCCAGGCGGCCCTTGCGCAGCGCGTCCAATCCGTCTTCGGACGTGTCGACATAATGGCCTTGGGCCTGCAGGAACGCGGCGAGAACCGCGCGCTGCACAGGGTCATCCTCGACAATGAGTACGCGTAGTCGCACTGGCTGCTTCTCCGCCGAAGCCGCAATCCCGCGTGTGCGGCAAGCACCAGGACAGTGTTAGACCCCAAAGGTTAATTATTCGTGCGCGTGACACACGAAAACAACGGCGCCGTTTTGCACGAACACCGCTGTTGTCGCATGGGCATCGCGGCCGATCGCGAGCGTGCGGTGCTACCGTAGGCTGACCATTTTGGCGACAAAGCCGGTGTTGACCTGGCCCAGCACATCGGCCGCGGCCGCTGCGTAATCCGCTGGCCGCGCCATGAACGTGAAATCCCGCGCCGTGCTGCCGCCGACACCGGCCAGACTGGAAAAGACATTCACGGCAACCTCGGCGGCCAGCGCTCCGTTGGTGGTGCTGTTGGTGATGGTGGCGAACTCCCGATCCGAGGTGATCGGCTGGCCCAGGGCCAACGTGCCGTTGCTGGCGCCGAACCCGCCGGTGTCTGCCAGCATGCCAAGCTTGGTCGCTGACGGCTTGGCCGTGACGCCTTGGCCGACTTCCACCATGGCGGTGAGCTTCATGCCCGGCGCGGCGTTCACGAAGCCCAGCACATAGGCGGCGTGGATCACCCTGGTGCCGCTCGCCTTCGTGTAGTTGGCCGCCGCGATGAACGGATTGTCCGACCCGAAGCCGCCCGTTGTGCCCAGGATGTCACCCAGGAAGACCTTGGTGTCGCCGAACCCTGTGGGCGACAGATAGGACACCCGGCTGGACGTGCCGAACAGGCTGCCCGACGAATCCTCATAGGGATTGGGATAGGATTTGGTTGTGGCAAAGCCCGGCGCCGCCAGCAGTTCGGCACGGTCCACCACGGTGTAGCCCTGCGCCTTGAGGCTGGCGACCAGGCTGGCATAGGCGTCGTCCACCACACGCTGCATCACCGCCTGATCGACCCCCGCCAGCGTGTTGCGCGCCGCGTTGCCGTAGCGGCCGGATTTGGAGGATGCGGTGTCGTAGGTCGAGAACCCCACGAGGAAACTGCCCACCATCATACGGCCCTGGCCTTTGAAGGCGGAGGAGGTGTCGACCGTAATATCGTCGGTGCGCATCAGGCCGAACGGGCCTGAACTCGCCGCTCGGCCGCGCACCACACCTTGGGTGGAAGACGGCGAACAGGCCGCGACGAGCATGCCGAACAACACAACAGCGACAACATTTTTCACCACGAACGCTGGCTCCCGAATTTTTTTTACTCCGCTGCTATCAGACGATCATCTTGTTGCATAGATGGAATTACCACCTGCGGAAGGTGAGGTTGAGCCTTGGACGGCCTTCTGTCAGTGGCTGCTGCCGAGACCGACCAAAGGCTTTACCGCGCGGGGGATCTTGTTGTTGCGGAGGCTGGCGGCCACGGGGGTGTCGTTGCGGACGAAGACCACGTCCGACAGGCCATCCACGGTCAGGATGTTGTCGGCGATGAGAATTTCGCCAGGCGGCTGGGTCACGCCCTCCTCGCCGAGAATGATCACGCTCTTGGGGTTGTCGGAGCGTGGACCCTTCTGGATGCGGTTGCCCTGGGCCCGCAGCGCGCCGCCGTTCGGAAGGTCGATCTGATAGCTGGACGTGCCGCGGTCGCCGTCGATCAGCTCGCAGTCGATCACCTCGGTGCGGGGCGCGCGGGACTTGATGTGGTGGCCGACATGGGTTTCGAAGAACCGGCTGCGTTCGACGCGCAGCAACGTCAGCGCGTTGACGTAGATGCCGTGGGCGCAGAGCGGATTGCAGACGCCGTTGCGCTCGAACAGGCTGTCGCGGACGATGATGGTGGATTCCGGGCTGGGGGCGGCGAGGATGCCGTTCTCGTTTTCGATGAAACGCACGCGTTCGACCAGAAGGTCGATGCCCTCGGGGCGGATGCCGGCGCCGTTGCCGCTCGGCACGCGAATGTGGGCCAGCGTCATGTTGCGGATGGTGATGCGGTTGGCGTGGACCACGAAGGCGGCCTTGCCCTCGCAGGCGACACCGTCGAGCACCACGGATTCGGCACCGCCTTGCGCGGCGCCTTCGATGACCAGGTCGTCTGTGCGGATGCTGGCGCAGTCGGCGTGGCGGCCGGGGGCGAGGCTGACATGGTCGAAGGGTTGGGCCACGGCCAGGGCGGCGGCGAGCGAAGGGTAGTCGCGCCCGGCGCCCACGGTGAGGGTGCGTGCCGCCGCGGGCATGCAGAGCAGCCCCAGAAGCGCCGGAACGGGCAGCAGCCAGGATGGGATCACAACGCGCTCTCCTGGCAGCTTCAGCCTTGGAATGATACATGACCATGGGCCAAAGCGCGTGCGTGCACAAACATCGACGTGGTGTAGGAGAGAGTGATGTGTGGAATCACAGGCCTGTTCCGGCCTGATGGCGCGCCCATCGATGCGGCGCTGCTCGCACGCATGAACACCGCGCTGGCCGCGCGCGGGCCGGATGGCGATGGGTATCACGTGGAGCCCGGGGTGGGGTTCGGCCATCGCCGGCTGTCGATCATCGACCTCGAAGGCGGGCATCAGCCGATGTTCAACGAGGATCGCTCCGTGGTGATCGTGTTCAACGGCATGATTTACAATTTCCGCGAGCTGTGGCCGAAGCTGCAGGCGCTGGGCCATGTTTTCCACAGCGATCATTCGGACACCGAGGCGATCGTGCATGCCTGGGAAAGCTGGGGGCCGGATTGCCTGCAGCATATCGACGGCATGTTCGCCTTCGCACTGTGGGACCGCAATCGCGGGCAGTTCTTCATGGCGCGCGACAGGCTCGGCAAGAAACCGATGCATTACGCGATGCTGCCCGATGGCGGGCTGGCCTTCGCCTCCGAGTTGAAGGCATTTTCGCCGGTCCCCAGTGTCGATCGTAGCCTGTCACCCCAGGCGATCGACGATTTCTTCACGTTTGGCTATGTGCCGGATCCCCACACCATCTATCGCGGCATCCAGAAGCTGGAGGCGGCGCATTTCCTGTTGATCGCGCGCGATGGGTCCACGCGGGGGCCGCAGCGCTACTGGGATGTGCCGATCGCCCCGCAGGTGATCTCGGAGGCGGATGCGAGGGTGGCGCTGCGCGCGCATCTCGATCGCGCCGTTCGTCTTCGCCTGGCGTCGGACGTGCCGCTGGGCGCCTTTCTGTCCGGCGGCGTCGACAGCTCGGCCGTGGTGGCGACGGCGGCGGGCATGCGCGGCGAAACCGCGGCAGTGCGCGGCGAGGCACTGACCACCTTCACCATCGGCTTCGAGGGCTCCGAGGACGAGACGCCATTCGCCAAGATGATGGCCGCGCGCTATCACACCGATCAGCATAACGAACGCGCCGCCGCGGTGGATATGATCGACGCGGCCCGGCTGCAGGCGGTGATCTTCGGCGAGCCGTTCGGCGACACCTCCTCGGTGCCCACCAACAGCGTGTGCGCGCTGGCGCGACGCCATGTCACGGTGGCACTGTCCGGCGATGGCGGCGACGAGGTGTTCGCAGGCTACCGCCGCACGCGCTGGCACAGCCTGACGGAGGGGGTGCGGCGGCATATTCCGGGGCCGTTGCGCCGCCAGGTTCTGGGAAGGCTGGCGTCGGTGTATCCCAAGCTCGACCGCGCCCCGCGTTTTCTGCGCGCCAAGCATACACTGACGGAGCTCAGCCTGGACTCGGCGATGGGCTATGCGCGGATGGTCACCAAAACCCACCAGGTGCAGCGCCGTGCGATCTTCTCGGCTTATCTCAATGCGGCGCTGGACGGGCACGACCCGCATGCCCGCATCGCAGCCCTGATGGAGCGCTGCCCCTCGGACGATGCGTTGGTACAGGCGCAGTATGTGGATCTGCACACCTACCTGGTGGGTGACATCCTCACCAAGGTGGACCGCACCAGCATGGCGAATTCGCTGGAGGTGCGGGCGCCGTTTCTGGATCCGGCGTTCGTGGCCTGGGGGCTGAACCTGCCGGCGGAACTCAAACTGCGCGGCAATTCCGGTAAATACATCCTCAAGCGGGCCCTGGAGGACGCGGTGCCGCACGAAATTCTGTATCGCCCCAAACAAGGATTTGCGACGTCTCTGGCCGGGCTGTTCCGCGCCCATGCCGGCCGGATGCGGGCGCGGCTGCTCGGCCCCGCCATGATTGAAAGCGGCCTGTTCAACCCGACCGGCATCGCACGGCTGATCGACGCGCATGCCGGCGGCCATTTCGACCATAGCGCCGTGCTGTGGCTGCTGCTGGTGTTCGAGGGGTTCCTGATGGAGCAGGCCTTGGCCCAGACCAACGAGGCGGTGCCCGAAGCCCTCGCGGCGTAGCGGGGAAAGCGACCGTTTTGGGTTGTCCTCCCCAGGCTCAACTCTGTATTGAGAGCGAGATCCGGCCGGACCGGCCGGTTTGTGCCGCGCCGTTCGGCTATAAGTCGCTCTGACACATACGTTTTCCAGGCGTCATTTTAGACAAGGCTTTCAGCATGAGTCGTATTGCTCTGGTGGGTGCGGGCTACATCTCGCGCGTTCATGCGGAAGCGTTGAAGTCGGTCCCGGGTCAGACCCTGGCCTGCGTGATCGACCCTGATACAGCCGCCCACGCCCTTTGCAGGCCGCTGCGGTATCACCCGCAGTCCGCACGCTTTCTGTGGAACGAAGGCACCGGCAAACGGCGCATCAAGCGCGCCACCGGCGATCCCATCATCGTGCATGCCAATCGGGTCCATGCAGGGCATGTCTATACGGGCCAAGCCTACGCGGGCCAGGTCTACGCGGGCAGATGAAACCGCTTCTACTGCACGTGTATGCCACCTTCGCCGTGGGTGGCGCACAAGCGCGCTTCTGCGCCATCGCCAACCATTTCGGCAACCGCTGGCGGCACGCGATCGTGGCGATGGACGGCAACGCCACCTGCCGGGAGCGGCTCGATCCAAGCCTGTCCATCACCTTCCCGCAGATCGATATCCGCAAGGGCGACACGCTCGGCAACCCGCAACGGTTCCGTGCCGCCCTCAAGGCCCTCGCGCCGCAGACACTGATCACCAGCAACTGGGGCTCGATCGAGTGGGCGCTCGCCAACGCCGTGCGGCCCCTGGCCCGCCACGTTCATGTCGAGGACGGGTTCGGCCCGGAGGAGCGCAGCACCCAGCTGCCACGCCGCGTCTGGACGCGCCGGCTGGCGCTGCGGCGCTGCATCACCGTTCTGCCGTCCCGCACGCTGCTCGCCATCGCCACCGATATCTGGCGGCTGCCCGCCTCCCAGCTGCGCTACATCCCCAACGGCGTCGATGCCGGCCGCTTCTCCGCCCCGCCGCTGCCGCACGACATCCCCGTGATCGGAACCGTCGCCGCCTTGCGCCGCGAGAAGAATCTGGCCCGCCTCCTCCGCGCCTTCGCCCAGGTGAGCGCCACGGACAATGCCCGCCTGATGATCGTGGGCGACGGCCCCGAGCGCGCCGCCCTCGAAGCCCTCGCCGCCCAGCTCGGCATCGCCGCCCAAACCACCTTCACCGGCCACCGCCCCGACCCCGCCGCCGCCTACCGCGATTTCGACGTCTTCGCCCTGTCGTCCGACACCGAGCAGATGCCGATTTCCGTCCTCGAAGCCATGGCCGCCGGGCTGCCCATCGCCGCCACCCGCGTGGGCGACGTGGCCGGCATGCTGTCGGCCGACAACGCCCCCTATCTGGCGGCGTGCGACGACACGGCGCTGGCAGACAGCCTGCGCAATCTGCTACGCGATCCCGGTGCGCGGCAACGCGTGGGCCAGGCCAACCGCGCCCAGGTGCGCGAAACCTACACCGAAGCCGCCATGTTCAGGCAATACGCCGCCCTGTTCGAGGGTGAAGGAAAAGACTGACATGGAAGCGCTGTTTTTTCTCTGCAACGCCATCGCAATCGTGATCCTCGTGGTCACCAGCCTGAAGAACGACACGCGCAAACCAGACGAGCCGATGGTGGGGCCTTACCGCTTCGTCGAAACCGTCACCCCGCCCAAACCGAAGCGACGGCCGGCCGCCTATCTGAGCAAAGACGGAACCTGATCGATGCGCGACCTCGCTTTCGCCATGGTCTGGGTGGTGCTGTTCCCGGTCGCCCTGTGGTCCGCCCATATCGGCGTGCTGCTTTGGATCTGGGTGGCCCTGGTCTCGCCCAACGAGCGGCTTTACGGGTTCATGGCCGGCGTGCCCTTCAACAAGATCGCCGCCGGCCTCACGGTGTTGGTGCTGTTCCTCAACCGGGAAAAGAAGAAGTTCTACGTCGACGCCACCGTCGTGCTGATCATCCTGCTCGCCCTCGTCGGCACCGCCTCCGAATATTTCGCCATCATCCCCAGTGACGACGGCAGCGACCTTTATCAGAAGCTGATCAAGGAATTCGTCCTCGCCGCCCTCATCATGGGCCTCATGTGGAGCCGCCATCGCATCCACATGACCGTGATCGCATTATGCGTCGCCATCGGCTTCACCAGCGTGATCGAGGGACTCGAATATGCCGTAAGCGGTGGCGGCCACAAGATCATCGGCACCGGCGGCATCGGCGACAACAACTCGATCGCCCTCGCCGCCCTGCTGATCGTGCCGCCGCTCTACTACCTCTCCCGGTACTCCGCCCTGCGCCAGATGCGCGTGGCCTTCATGACCGCCCTTGTTATCAGCCTCGTCTGCGTGGTGGGCACCTTCTCCCGCGGCGGCTTCATCGGCCTGCTCGTGCTGTTCGCCTTTTTCGTCATCAACAGCCGCAACAAGCTGCCGGCCATCTCGCTGGCCGTGGTGGCGGCCGTCGCCATGTATTTCCTCGCCTCCGACGACTGGTTCAGCCGCATCGACACCATCAAGGACGCCAGCGACAACGGCTCGTTCATGGGCCGCGTCATCGCCTGGAAGGTCAGCACCCTCATCGCCATAGACAGCCCCATCTTCGGCGGCGGCTTTCACGCCGTGCAGCGCTACCCGGTCTGGAGCCGCTATATCACCTCGATCGACAGCGTGATGTCCTTCATCAAAACGCCCGCAGCGGATGACTACGCCCACGCCGCCCACAGCATCTATTTCGAGGTGCTGGGCGACCTCGGCATCCTCGGCCTTGCCCTGTTCATGCTCGTGCTCGCCGTCACCGTGTTCAACTGCGGCGCCATCGCGCGCATCGCCAAAAAACACCCCGACCTCGCCTGGGCCGGCGACCTCGCCCGCATGCTGCAAATTTCGATCATCGTCTACATGGTCTCCGGCGCCGCGCTCAGCATGGCCTATTTCGAAGGGTTCTGGATTTTGGTGGCCCTGGTGTCGCGCCTGAAGAAAACCGTGCACGAGACGGTGGCGGTGCCGATCTCCCTCCCCGCCACCAAGGCGCCGGTCCCAAGCCCCGTCCACGCCTATGCGCGCCTGATGCCGGATAGAGTTTAGGTCAGGATTCTTCTTTTTCTGAAGAAAAAGAAGCAAAAAGACTTTCATTCATGAAGAATGCCCGTTGTGAAAATATCCGCATAACGCATCCAAATGAATAAAGTTTTTTGGTTCTTTTGTTCACAAAAGAACACCTCAACTTTTCGTCACAACCCCCAGCGCCAAAAAGAGACAACACGCATGAGCGTTCTGAAAAAGCGGGTTATGGTCACCGGCGGCGCCGGCTTCCTCGGCTCCCACCTCTGCGAGCGCCTCCTGTCAGACGGCCACGACGTCCTGTGCGTCGACAACTACTTCACCGGCCGGCGTGACAACATCGCCCACCTCCAAAGCCACCCCAGCTTCGAGGCGCTGCGCCACGACATCACCTTTCCCCTCTACGTCGAGGTCGACGAAATCTACAACCTCGCCTGCCCCGCCTCCCCCATCCACTACCAGTTCGACCCCGTGCAAACGACCAAAACCAGCGTCGTCGGCGCCATCAACATGCTCGGCCTCGCCAAACGCGTGAAAGCCAAAATCTTCCAGGCCTCCACCTCCGAAGTCTACGGCGACCCCACCATCCATCCCCAAACCGAGGACTACCGCGGCAACGTCAACCCCATCGGGCCCCGCGCCTGCTACGACGAAGGCAAGCGCTGCGCCGAAACCCTGTTCTTCGACTATTTCCGCCAGCACAAAACCCGCATCAAGGTCGTGCGGATATTCAACACCTACGGCCCCCGAATGCACCCCAACGACGGCCGCGTCGTCTCCAACTTCATCGTCCAGGCCCTCAAAGGCGAAGACATCACCCTCTACGGCGAAGGCACCCAAACCCGCGCCTTCTGCTACGTCGATGACCTCATCGAAGGCTTCATCCGCCTGATGGACAGCCCAGACGCCATCACCGGCCCCATCAACATCGGCAACCCACACGAAATCACCGTCCGGCAACTCGCCGAAACCGTCATCAAACTCACCAACGCCCGCTCCAAGCTCGTCCACCTCCCTTTGCCCGCCGACGACCCAACCCAACGCTGCCCCAATATCACCCAGGCCCGCGAAATTCTGGGATGGGAGCCAAAGGTGGAACTCGAAACAGGCCTGGGCAAAACCATCGCCTACTTCGACAAGCTTCTCAGCCAGAACAGCTAGATCATGATGCGTTTGGGTTGATTAACCCGAACGCATAAACATGATCGATC
>JANXSM010000062.1 GCA_025352665.1 Rhodospirillales bacterium
CCCGCGGGTCGCCGATCGCCGCGGGTATGACCCCTCCTCACGCAGAGACATGCCTTAATCGAATGGTGTCCAGAGGCCCTGCCTCTGGCGGGTGCAGGGCAGCGCCCTGCCCGCGCGGAGCGCCTCCGGCGCAGCCGGACATTCGCACAGGGGTCCACCCTACGCGGCGTGTTTGGTGGCAACCGATGCGAGGGCGCGTTCGAGGCGGGCGAAGGTGGTGCCGTCTTCACTGAAGGCGAGGGCCAGCACGCCGGCGCCCGAACGCATGACCCGGCCGCTCACGCTGCCACCGGCATCCGGTAGGTCGACCTCCACCTCATGCCCCAGCGGGACGACTCCGGCATGGCGCAGCGCGATGCCGCTCTGCGAGATATCCTGGATCACCATTCTGCTGATCGTGGCACCGTTGACTTGCAAGGTGGCGGTCACGCCGCGGCCCGAGATGCGTTCGAAGCGGCGGCGTTCATGGCTGTCCGCCTGCACGGACTTCAGGAACTGCTCGACCTCCTGGCGCAGACGCTCGGCTTCGGAGCCGATGCCATTCGCCTCGGCCAGGATGTTGCGACTGACACCGCCGGCGAGATCGGCGCCTTCCACCACATGCCCCATCGCCTCGGCGGCCTGCGCGGTCGACCCGGCCACGCCCTGGATGCTCGATGCGATCTCACGCACCGTCACACTCTGCTCCTCGACGGCGGCCGAGATTGCGGCCGACACCTCGCCCATGCGGCCGATGATGTTGCTGATATCGGTCATCGCCGCCACCGTCTCGTTGGTGGCCGTGCGCACCGATTCGATCTGCTCGGAGATTTCGGCCGTGGCCTTGGCGGTCTGCCCGGCGAGCAGCTTCACCTCGCCGGCCACCACGGCGAACCCCTTGCCGGCATCGCCCGCACGCGCCGATTCGATGGTGGCGTTCAGCGCCAGCAAATTGGTCTGCCCGGCGATGCTGTCGATCAGGCGAACCACATCGCCGATCCGCGCGGTGGAGTTGGACAAGCCGCGGATGGTCTCCTGGCTGGCCTCGGCACGGACCACTGCCTGGCGCGCCACGTCGGCGGCAACTGCGACCTGGCGAGAGATCTCGCCCACGCTTGCGGTGAATTCCTCGACCGCTGCCGCCACCGCGATCAGGTCGGTGGAGGATTTGTTGGCACCGCCCGCGGTCTCCGACGCCTGGGCATGCATGGCCGAGGTCGATTCGGTCATCGTGTTGGCCGCGCCGCGCAGGTTCTCAGCGGCTGCCCCCAGGCTCGCCATGACGCCGGTCACCGACAGGCCGAACGCCTGGGTGTGATGATCCATCGCATCCTGGCGTTTCGAGCGGGCGGCGGCGGCGCCCTGCTGCTCGGCCGTCAGGCGGGCAGACTGGATCATGTTGGATTTGAAAACTTCGACGGCGCGCGCCATGTCGCCGATTTCGTTGCGCATGTGCAGACCGGCGATGACGACGGTCTTGTCGCCCTCGGCCAGCGTGCCCATCGTGGCGGTCATGCCGGCGATCGGGCGCGAGATGGCGCGGCCGACAAAGAAGGCCAGCAGCAGGCCACCGACGAGGCCAATCCCTGCGATCACGCCCTGAATGAGGATGGCCTGGTCACGCACATCGCTCGCGACGGCCGCGGCGGCGGCAATATTGAGCGTCAATGAATCTTTCGCGCGGGCGAGATCGGCCTCGATGCCGGCGACCATGGCCTGCTGCACCTTGTCGTAGTTCTCCAACAAGGCGAGCAGCGCCGGCGCGGCGCCGTTGAATGCCTCGGCATAGGCCGACAGCGAAGTCCTGACCGACGCCACCAGCGTCTTGGCGCCAGGGGCACCCGAATCTTCGAACGCGGCGAGCGCCTTCATGGCGTTGTCCACGTTGGTGTGGAACGTGGCCTGGCCTCCGGCTTCGTGGGTCGCCAGAAAGCGCCAGTTGGCCACGCGGACCAGCAGGACAGTCCGTTCCACAGCGGCTGCCAGCACATCGTCATCCGTGCCGGCGGTCTGGACCGCCGCCTGCACCAGCTTCGTCGTCTCGGCGGTCAACGTGTCGCCGAGCGGAAACAGCCGCGCGCGGCCGGCGAGCATGGTGCGGCCAAGATCGAAGGATTTCTGGGCGGACTGGGTCTGCGTCGCGAGCCGATCGAGCACGCTCTGGTAGATCCCCTTGCGTTCGGCGGAGAGCGTGCGCGCCTTCGCCTGATTCAGCGCCTCGCGCAATTTTTCGACCGCCGGGGCGAACCTCGCCTCCGCAGCAGCACTTGGATCGTTGCGCGTGGTCAGCAGCACCTGACCGACGATCATTTCGCCCTCCACCGCCTCCGCGACGTAGCGCAGATTGGTGGAAAGCCTGCCCATCATGTCCGTTTGGCGACCGAGGTAGTCGATCCCCCAGTAACCGCAGCCGGCCACGATCAGCGTGATTGCAACAAGGCTGCCAAAGCCAGCCAGAATACGCGTACGGATTTTGAGGTGACTGAGCACGACCATGAGGTCCCTGAACTGATCAGCCGACCGTCATTGGGGCTGTTGCGTCAAGGTAATCATTGAGGATGTAGACAAAGTTAACGCCGCAGCATCCAACTGCTACAACTCGCCGACTAGCTCCCGGCGCCTGCGATCCAACTCCTCGCTGTATCGCCGCAACGCGTATTGCTCGGTGAGCAGGCCGATCACGCGCCCGGTCTCGCGGCTGTCCACCACCGCCAGCGCGTCGCTTTCGGCCGCCTCGAAATGCGCCACCGCCTCCTTGATCGTCATCTGCGGCACCAGGCTCACGCCCTTGTCGTGCAGCAGGTCGACCAGCCTGGCGTCCTCGCCGGTGGCGCCGTGCGCCTCGCTCACCAGCACCAGCCCGCTGTAGCGCCCGGTCTCGTCCACCACCACCACCTGGCTGGTCGCCCCCAACGGAAAATCCCTGCGGAACGAGGCAAGGCTGATGTCGCTGCGCACGGTGCGCACTTCGCGGCGCATCATGCGGCCCACGGTGAGGCTGCGCATCCAGCCGATATCCACCGCCGAACGGATGCTCTCGCCGCGCAGATGAAACCGCCAGGTGGCGAAGGAGTAGCCGAAGGTACGCCGCACGGTGATGGCCGACAGCACCGAGGCGGCCACGACGGCTGCCGTCAGCGGCAAGCTGCCGGTGGTCTCCAGCGCCAGGAACGCCATCGTCAAAGGCCCGCCGACCACGGCCACGGCAAAGGCACTCATCCCCACCACGGCGCACACCACAGGCGGAATCGCCTGGGCGACCACGAGCAGGCCGAGTACGGCTGCAAACAGCTTGCCGAGCATGGCGCCGAGGAACAGCGAGGCGAAGAACAGTCCGCCGCGAAAGCCCGAGCCGAGCGAGATCGCCGAGGCCAGCGATTTAAACATGATGAGCAGGGCGATCTGCTCGATCGGGTAGGGTGCGTCGAAGCCGATCTGCAGGGCTGCGTGGCCGGAGGACAGCACCTGCGGTGTGATCAGCGCCAGCCCCGCAATGACCACGCCGCCGATCGCAGGCCGCGCCCAGATGGGCACGCGCGAGCGGCGGAACAGCTCCTCGGTCAACGTCACGCCGCGCATCAGCAGGATGCCGCCGAGCGCGCACAACATGCCCAGGGCCAGGATCGGCAGATAGTTCGAAGGCTCGATCGCCGACGGCACCCGGAGGTCGAAGCCGACCTCGTCGGGCAGGATCAGCCGTGTCATCAACACCGAGGTGATGGAGGCCATCATGACAGGCGCCAGCGTGGCCAGCGAATAGGTGCCGATCACCAGCTCGAAGGCATAGAACGCGCCGGTCAGCGGCGCGTTGAAGGCCCCTGCGATCGCCCCGGCCGCGCCGCAGCCGACCAACAGCCGCAGGTCGGTCCGGCGCACGCGAAAGGCGCGGCCGAGACGCGAGGCCAGCGCGCTGCCGATCTGGGTGTAGCCGGCCTCGAGCCCCACCGACGCGCCGACGCCGTTGGACAGCATCGTCTGCACCACCACGATCAGGCTGTCGTTGAGTGACATGCGCCCGCCATGCAGCGCGTTGGCCTCAATCGGGTCGATCGCGCGGCGCGGCCAGCGGCGGGCCGCCCACCAGCCGAACACACCAACCGCAAGCCCACCGGCACCAAGGGCTGCGAAGCTGCGCAGCGCGTTGACCTGCAGCTGGCCCGACAGGCGTTCCGGCGAGGCGATGCCGAACAGCATCACATGCGCCAACTGCGTCGCCTGGCCCATGGCGATGACGCAAAGCCCCGCGGTGATGCCGACCATCGCGGCCAGCACCACCAGCCATATTTCGTCCGCCCGTACCAGGGCGCGCAAGGTGTGGGGTACGTGCAGAACCCAGTCGCCAAACGGGCGACGGGGTCGGATCACTGCTGCGCGGCCGGACTGGCGAGCCGCGGTGGAGCCGGAAAATCGCGCCATTGCGCGCCAGTCGCCCTTTTCGATCGGCCCCGGACGAGAATCCCCGGGTGCTGCTGCATTGGTGCACCCGGAGATTTCCGGCCGCAACCGCATGCTAGGCATCAATCATGTAAACATCATGTCAAAGGGAAGGTTTTGTCACAGATTGCGCAGCGCGCGCGTCGCCTGCAGGTCGCGGGCGATGAATTCCTCGACCAGCGCCACCAATCCGCCGTGGCGGATGTAGCCAAGGCCCGGGGCACGGGCGGCCGCAAAGCTTGCCGGCCAGCTGCCGACGATGTCTGCCACAACCGGATCGGGTGCCGCGGTCACCAGCGCGCGGGTGCCTGGGCGCACCTGCTCCATGGCGTCGAGCATCGCCCCCACGCTTGCGCTGAGCCCCGGCGGCGTGATCGACCGATCTGCACCAAGGCTTGCCGTGTCAATCTCCGCCGAGTGCAGCAGCCAGGCGACCGCGTGGGCCGGGCTTGCGATCCACACGCGGAAATCCTCATCGACCGGCAGCGTCGTCGCAAGCCCCAGCAAGGGCTCGCGCAACATCGACGAGATGAAGCTGCTGGCGGCCTTGTTGGGCGCGCCCGGGCGGATGGCGATGGTCGGCAACCGCAGGTTCACCGCATCGAGGAAGCCTCGCCTGCTGGCATCGGACAGGATCAGCTCCGCCGCCGCCTTCTGCGCGCCGTAGCTGTTGGCTGGAAGCTGACGCGCGTCGTCGGCGAGATGGGCGGACTGGCCGCCGCTGAAACTCGCCACCGAACTGGTGAACACCACCCGCGGCGGCCGGGCAAGGGCGCGGCAGATGTCCACCACCGCATCGATGCCACGCAGATTGACCCGGCGGCCGAGGTCGTAATCCGCTTCGGCCGCGGCACTCACCACGGCTGCGAGGTGGAACACCACATCGGTGCCTTCCGGCACGGCCTCCGCCGGCAGTGCCGCGATATCGCCGCCGATGCAGTGCACCGGAAAGGCCGCTTCGAGCGGGGCAGGGGGGGCGAGATCGAACAGCACGAGCGAGGCGACGGCGCGGCCCCCCAGTTTGCCCGAGGCTGCCAGCCGCTCGGCGATCTTGCGGCCAAGGAACCCCCCGCCGCCGAGGATGGTGATGTTCATGCTGTCTCTCCCTGCAGCCCAACTCTGGTCGCCGTACCCGCGCCGGGGCTACATCCCAGGCATCACGCGGCGAGGCAAGGGAGATACGCATGGCGGAACAGGCGCGCGCCTGGGTACGACTGCCCAGCGGGCGGCGACTGGACCTGCTGGCGCCGACCCCGTTCGACTGGACCGACGCGGATCTCGCGACCGGCCTGTCGCGCACCTTCCGCTGGGGCGGCCATTCGATCTGGCCGGGGGCACCTTTGTCGGTCGCCCAGCATTCGCTTGCCGTGCTGGAGCGCCGGCGTCGATCGGTGCCGCTCGACGCGCCCCGTCAGCTGCGCGAACTGCTGCATGACGCCGAGGAGGGGCTGATCAACTTCGACTGCATCTCGCCGCTCAAACCCTTCCTCGGCGCGGCCTTCGCCGAGCTGCAGCACCGGCTGATGGCAGCCGTGGCACAACGCTACCGGCTGCCGGCCTGGGCGCCGGCCGAAAAGCGCGCGCACAAGCAGGCGGACATCGAAGCTGCAGCGGCCGAGGCGGTGTTCGTCGCCGGCTGGAGCCGTGCGGAGCTGCGCAATACGCTCGGCATCCGCGCCCGGGCCTCCGACCAGGATGTGCTGGCCGCCCATTACAACGAAATCCCCTGGCGGCCCTGGTCGCCCGAACAGGCGGCCGAGCGGTTTGCCGCCGAACTCGCCAGGCTACAGGCAATGGCCGGTATCGCTCAGTCCGCGCCGTAGAGAGCCTGTGCCGCGGCGCGGAAGGCCTGACGCGATTCGTCGCGGCTGTAGAACATATGGCCGCCCGGATAGACCTCGAAGCGGATGCGGTCGCGCCCGCCGCTCAGCGGGATCTGGTCGAGCTCCATTTTGGTCATGAAATACGGGGTCACCAGGTCGAACAGGCCGCCGGCGACGAGCACATGGAATTTCGGGTCGAGTGCCAGTGCCGTGCGCAGCGCCGACACCGATTCGGGGCGGTAATAGCTGTTGCCGAAATCCCAGGCGCGGTTCACCGCCGGGTTGGTGACGACATACGCCCCGCCCGGCAGCCAGTGCAGCCGCGTGGCGTAGATGTCGTACATCGCGCTGGCGAATGGGGCGGAGAGCGCGTCGTTCAGCGAATCGGGGAAGAAATGCGCCAGCGATTGCGGGTAGGCGTCGGGCTTGGTCACCGTGGTGTCGTAGGCGCTGGCGACCCGGCCGGGGTCGCGCTCGCGGAAGAACTCGTTGTTGGTCAGGCTGCCATGGCGGCGGGCGAGCAGATCGCGGTCCAGCCCGGTCAGGGCCGCCAGCCGGTCCACACGGCGCGCCACGGCGGCGAGGTCGGCCTCGCCACGGATCAGGTCGACCAAATAGTCGCCGGCGGCATAGGCCTCGACATCGGCCAGCTGCGCGCGGGTCACCGGGCCGGATTTGGCGCGCATGCTGGCAACGATGGTCGGCAGCTGCGCCACTTCGCCAAGCGGCTCCAGCGCCAGGCTGGCGCCACCGTAGTCGAGCTTTGGGGACACCAGCGTGAGCCCGGTGATCCCGATGCCTTGCACCTGTTCCAGCTCGCGCACCAGCCGCGGTGCGCGAATGCCGCTGTAGCTCTCGCCCACCAGATATTTGGGCGACGTCATGCGTCGTGCCGTGTCGAGCCAGATACGGATCGTTTCGGCGAACGCTGATACGTCGCCATTGACCGACCAATAGCGCTTGCGGACCTCCTCGGTGTTGGTGATCAGCTGGCTGAAGCCGGTGCCGACCGGGTCGATGAACACAAGATCGGTGAAGTCGAGCCAGGTTTCGGCATTGTCGACCGGCACCGGCTCGGCCGAGGGGCGGGCCGCGTCACCGTCCATGTGCATGCGCCAAGGCCCGAGCAGGCCAAGCTCGATCCAGACGGAGGCGGCGCCCGGGCCGCCGTTGAAGGCGAAGGTCACCGGGCGACTGGCCGCCGGCCGGTCGTCCAGCGTGAAGGCGGTGACACCAACCTGCGCCTGGGGTGCCCCATTCGCATCCGTCAGCGTGATGCTGCCGGTGGTTGCGGTGAATTTCAGAGTGCGACCGGGCAGGTCGAGCACGTGATGGGTCACGGCATCGGCGGGCAGCCGGCGCGCCGGCTCGGCGAGGCGCGACGTTGTCTGGTTGGCCGGTGGTGCTTGCGCGCTCACCGTCGTTGCGCCGAGAAAAGCTGCGCACATCGCGAGCATTCCAGCCGCTGCGATACGACGGGCAGGGGGCAAACCACCGGCTCCAGCCTGGTTGAAACGCATCTCAGGGCTCCGTCGCGGGGGTGCCCAGTATGTCAGCTAATCTTGTCCCTGTCAGGGGTGTTTAGTTCACCTCACGTGCCAGCACGTACCCGGCGCCACGCACCGATTGGATCAGGCGAGGCTCACGGTCCTCGTCGCTGATCTTGCGGCGGAGGCTGAAAATAAGCTGGTCGGTGCTGCGGTCTTCCACCCGCCATGGCCTGCGCAGCGCCACCTCCGACAGCCGCTCGCGCGACACCGGTTGGCCGTCCGCCTCGATCAGCACTTGAAGTGCGGTGAATTCTGCGGCGGTCACCGGCAGCACATGGCCGTCCTTGTCGCTGACCGAACGACGCTTGATGTCGACCCGCAAGGGCCCAACGTTGAACACCATCGGCGATGCTGGTGGAGCCGGCTGGGCGGCCGCGGGATTGTTCCGCAACGTGGAAGTACGACGGTGCACGGCGCGGATGCGGGCGATCATCTCGCGCATGTGCGGCGGCTTTGAAATGAAGTCATCGGCGCCGAGTTCGAGCCCCACGATGCGCTCGGCTTCCTCAGTGCTGCCGGAGACGATGATAATACCGCAGTCTTCTTGCTTGGCGAGCCATTGGATCAGTGCAGCGCCGCTAGTGTCCGGCAACTGTAAATCCACCAGAACGACGTCCGGCGTGAAGTCCCGCTTCATCTCGATCGCTTCGGCGCGATTTCGGGCGAGTTCGGTCTGCATACCCGCATGCTCAATTACGCGTTGCATTGCCATACCGACTGCCTCGTCATCCTCGATCACGAGGACACGCGGCGTCGGCAACAGGTACTCGCTCATATTGCCCATACCAACTCTCCCTTCAGGGTAGGTGTGTCCTGGTCGCTGTTTGATAAGTGCGCCCATGTCCTCACTCGGTGCCATCTGTATTCTGTAATACGTAGATCGCCATCAAAGGAGACACCAGATTTCATTGTTGCGAAATTCACAAAAAAACGAAGTTGTGAAGAGGATTCCCAAAATTCTATCAATATGTTGGGATTTTTTAGAATTTATTTACCTGCGGTTTGTTTCGGTTGTGACGTTAACGCACCATGACCATAATTGAATTGCCGCTGATCTGGGCGTTAATGAAGCGTTATCGACTGTGATTTTTATCACACCAACTCTTCAACCGGTCACGCAAGAGCTTGATGACCGAAGATGGAGTCACCGAAATGTCTGAATCACGCGATAAAACAAAGCGCTGGAGCAGGCTTGCGTCGCCCATCAGAGGTCATCCCGCTCTGGCGGGTTATCCTTGCCACGGCTGACGTGTTCCGTGACATGGGGGAGCACCTCGGCGAGGTGTCCGGCCAGCACATCGGGCGTCACGTTGAGCTTGACGGCCATCGCGGCAAGCTGTTCGGCGGGGATGGCGGCTACGACCTGGTCGGCCGTTACGGGCAGTTTTTCGTCGCCGCTCGTCCACGATTGGACCTGCCGGCCGAAGCCCGCGTTCTCCAACTGGGCCAGCATCACCGGAAGCTCCCCCCCCGTGGCACCTTCCGCCGTGCCCAGCAACTGCACGAGCAGACCGCCCATGCCGCCTGCAGCACCCATCAGGCCCGATAGGCTGCCCATGATCTGGCCAAGGAATTCGCTCATTGCGGCTATCCGTTCCTGCTGAGTAGACAGGGACATTACTGCCTCGGCGAAGCCGGGGCCAGGGTCACAGGACGCGGCGGGGCTGCCTCGAAATGGTTCTACCAGCGGCATTGCCACGACACGACGAGCTGGCCTTTTATGCGTCGTATCACGCTGGCGCGGATCGATCGAACGCGCCAGAGCAATAGGAGCCCGTCATGCGCCTGAAACCCACCGCCGCCCTGCTCGTCAGCCTGTTTGCCTTCACCGCCGTGCCGGCGTTCGCCCAAACGTCCCCAAGCACCGCACCGGGCGCGGCGCCGGGCGCCACATTGCCCGCGCCAGCAACCCCCGCCGTCCCCGCGAAACCCTCGGTCACTGCCCCCGCGACCGCCGCTCCCGCCACGGTTGCCCCGGTCGCCGCCCCGCCGGCCGTGAAGCCGGTGACCAAGCCCACCATCGCCAAAGCGCCGATCGGTCCGGTCAACGTCAACACCGCCACCGCCGCACAGCTCGACAAGCTGCCCGGCATCGGCAAGTCGCGCAGCAAGGCGATCATCAACGGCCGGCCGTACAAGGCCGTCGACGAGATCGACACCAAGAAGATCATTCCGCACACCGTGTACGAGAAGATCAAGGCGCAGCTGACCCTCTGATCGCCTGCCAGCACGGAGCCGGCGGCCCGGTGCCCGCACCGGGCCGTTCGCTTGTACTTCCCGCGCAAGGCCCTGACCTGTATCGTTGCCTCCGCGTGGGGGAAACGACATGACGTTCAGCTATGTCAGCGGAGCATCGGCGACGGCGTTGCTCGGCGAGACCATCGGGGCGCGGCTTGCCCAGGTGTCCGCCCGCTTTCCAGAAGCGCTCGCCCTCGTGGTGCGCCAGCAGGCGGTGCGACTCACTTGGCGGGAACTGGCCGAACGGGTCGAGGCCTTCGCCGCGGGCCTGGTCGCCCTGGGCCTGCAGCCCGGCGATCGTATCGGCATCTGGTCACCAAACAACGCCGAATGGGTGATCACCCAGCTCGCCACCGCCCGTGCCGGGCTGGTTTTGGTCACCATCAACCCCGCCTACCGTCTCTCCGAACTCGAATACGCGCTCAACAAGGTCGCCTGCCGCGCCCTGGTGACCGCGACCGCTTTCAAGTCGAGCGACTATGCCGGCATGTTGACCACCCTGCTGCCGGAGATCGCCACCGCCCAGCCCGGCGCGCTGCAGGGCCGGGCCGTTCCGAGTCTGTCGATCATCATCCAGATCGGCGGCGACAGTCTGCCCGGCGCCTTCACGTTCCACGCGGTGTCCGCTTTGGACGACCCGGCGGGGCGGGTGAAGCTTGCCGCCGTCGAGTCGGGCCTGCAGTTCGACGACCCGATCAATATCCAGTTCACCTCCGGCACCACCGGGGCACCCAAGGGCGCCACGCTCACCCACCACAACATCCTCAACAACGGCTATTTCATCGGCGAGACCATGGCGCTCACCGAAGCCGACCGGGTCTGCATCCCGGTGCCGCTGTATCATTGCTTCGGCATGGTGATCGGCGTGCTCGCCTGCCTCACCCATGGCAGCGCCATGGTGTTTCCCGGCGAGGGGTTCGAACCGCTGGCCACCCTCGAGACGGTGGAGGCCGAGCGCTGCACGGCGCTATACGGCGTGCCCACCATGTTCATCGCCGAAATGGAACACCCGGAGTTCAGCCGCTTCGACCTGTCGAGCCTGCGCACCGGCGTCATGGCCGGCTCCACCTGCCCGATCGAGGTGATGCGACGCGCCATCGCCACCATGAACCTGCACGACATCACCATCTGCTATGGCATGACCGAGACCAGCCCGGTCAGCTTCCAGACCACCCTGTCCTGCTCGCTGGAACGCCGTGTCGCCACGGTCGGCCTGATCCATCCGCATCTCGAGGCGAAGGTGGTCGACACCGAAGGCCGCATCGTCCCGCGCGGCGAGCGCGGCGAACTCTGCACCCGCGGCTATTCTGTCATGCTCGGCTATTGGGACGACGACGCGCGCACGGAACAGGCGATCGACCGCGCGTCCTGGATGCATACCGGCGACCTCGCGACCATCGATGCGGCCGGCTACTGCACCATCGTCGGCCGCATCAAGGATCTGGTGATCCGCGGCGGCGAGAACGTCTATCCGCGCGAGGTCGAGGAATTCCTCTACCGCCATCCCGCCATCGCCGACGTGCAGGTGTTCGGCGTGGCCGACGCCCGCTTCGGCGAGGAGGTCTGCGCCTGGGTGCGCCTGCGCGAAGGCGCCAGCCTCACCGAGGCCGAACTGCGCGCTTTCTGTCAGGGCCAGATCGCGCATTATAAAATCCCGCGCTACGTTCGCTTCGTCGACAACTTCCCAATGACGGTGACCGGCAAGATGCAGAAATTCCTGATGCGCGCGGATATGGAGCGTGAACTGGCGCCGGGGATCCCGGCATGAGCGGCCCCGCCGGGGGACCCGGCATGAGCCGCCCCGCCGGGGGGGGCGGCATGAGCCTCTCGACCGATGCGGTATTCACCCGCCAGGAGGCCCAGGACTGGCTGGTCCGGAAATCCATTCCGCTGTGGCTCAAGCACGGCGTCGACTGGGCCGCGGGCGCCTTCCACGAGGACCTCGACCCCGCGACCCTCAAACCCCGCACCACCCAGCGCCGCCTGCGGGTCGCGGCGAGGCAGGTCTATGTGTTCACCCAAAGTGCGCGCCTCGGCGTGCCCTGCGCGGAGGAGGCGGCAGCGCTCGGCCTGCGCTTCCTGCGCGAAATCGCCCGCCAGCCAGACGGCGGCTATCCTTCCAACTTCGACCGGCACAACCAGCCGACCGACCAGGCGCGCGACCTCTACGACCATGCCTTCGTGCTGCTCGCCTACGCCCACGCCGGCTTCGCCCAGGATGCCAAGGCGCTGGTGCATTTTCTCGACGCGCATTTCATCCACCCCGAAGGCGGCCTGCGCGAAAGCGTGCCGGACGCCCTGCCGCGCCGGCAGAACCCTCACATGCATCTGCTCGAGGCACTGCTGGCCGCCGCCGAAACCTTCGCCGACTGGGACTATCTCGACCGCGCCGACAGACTGATCGACCTGTTCCTCGATCGCATGTTCCAGCCCGTTCCCGGCGCCCTGCCGGAGTATTTCAACAGCGCCATGATGCCGTTGCGCGACGGGGACGTGTTCCTGCTCGAACCCGGTCACCACTTCGAATGGGTGTGGCTGCTCGACGAGCACCGCAGGATCTCGGCCGCCGCCGGCCGTATCCCGCGGGAGACCCGAAAAGCCGCCCTCGCCCTGCTCGACTTCGCCGAACGTCATGGGGTGGATGCCCAGGGAGATATTGCCTTCGGCATCGGCAGCGACGGCACAAGGGGGCCGACGCCGGTCCGCATCTGGGCCTATACCGAGCGGCTGAAAGCCATGTCGCGCCTCAATCCACCAGGTGTCGAGCCCGCGTTGACGGCGATGGGGCGCTTCTTCGAAGGCGTGCCGGACGGCCTGTGGTGCGAGCGGCGCGGCGCCGAGGGGCTCATTCCCAACGAGACCTGCCCCGCCAGCAGCCTCTACCATCTCACCTGTGGCATTCTTGAATGCAGCCCGCGATCGGCCAGGATGTAGGAGCGAAGTCAATGTGCGAACCCGAATGGCCGCAACCCGATCGCGAGCGCATGATCCTGCCCGCGCCGGTGGGATTCCTCGGCACCGGCATGGCCGATCCCGAGCCGGGCCTGTTCGCCCGGCTTGACGCCGGGCACGTGATGATGATGGGCGACAATCCGGCACTCCCCCGCATGCCGGCGCGGCCGCAGCTGATGGATTTCTTCCGGCTGCGGTTCTCCGACATCACCGCCCGTCACCTGCTCACCAGCGCCGCCCGCGCGCTCGAAGCCGGGCAGGACGAAAAGATCGTCGTCGCCTGCCTGCTGCACGACATCTCCAACGGCTGCTTGATCCGCACCGACCACGGCTACTGGGGCGCCCAGATGATCGCCCCATACGTTAGCGAGGAGATCGCCTGGGCGGTGCAATACCATCAGGCGCTGCGCTACTTTGCCGACGAAGCGGTCGGCTACTCCTATCCCGAAAGCTACGCGCGCTTCTTTGGACCGGACTACGTGCCCCCAGACTACATCCGCCGCGACGCAGAGATGGCGCGCGAGCACCGCTGGTACATGACCTCGCGCGCGGTGACGCTCTACGACATCTACTTCTTCCAGGACACGCCGGTGCCGGACCCGGAACTGTTCACCGACATCATCGGCCGCAACTTCCGCCAGCCGGAGGAGGGGTTGGGGTTCGACAGCTCCCCCGCAGCCCATATGTGGCGCACTGCGATCTGGCCGAACAACTTCCTTTAGAGCGTGATGACCGAAGGTGGAATCACCGAAAGGTCTGAATCATGCGATAAAACAAAGAGCTAGAGCGGGATTCCACCTTCGGTCATCACGCTCTAGGCTGGCAGCTGGGATGGCCGAGCCAGCAACTGCGGCGCCGGCCCGTCGTGAAGGCGATCCCGAGGGTTCCTGCGCATCAAGCGCGTCAGCCCAACCGCACGGTGGCGTCAGCTGCAGAACGAGCAGCCACGCCGACCGTCGTGATCGCCAGGGTTGGGGCTACTTGCGCGCCTTGCGGGCGGCATAGCGCGCATCGCGCGCGGCCTTGCGTTCGACTTCAAGGGCGCGCTCGGCAACTTTGCGCTCGGCTTCCTGCTGGGCCTGCTCGCGGGCGCGGATCTCGGCCTGTTGCTTCGCCTCGAGGGCGGCCGCCTCACGCTCGGCGCGGCGCTGCGCGGCCCGCACGTCGCGTGCCTCGGCGATGGCCTTCTGTTCGGCCATCCGCTGCTGCACCGCGGGATCGTCCAGGCCTGGCTTTTGGCGGAATTTTTCGATCACCGCCTCGCGGGCTTTGGCGGCGGTGGTCATGCGATCGTTGAAATTATTGTCCTTGAAGCCGGCCACAGTCGGTGGTTCTCCAGTGTTAGAAGCGTCGCATACGCCTTCCCAGCCCCCGGCACCACTGGCGATCACGCCACCCTGCCTTGTCACGGCGTCGCCACGGCTTCTAGATCTGTGGATGATCTCGCGCAGGGGCTTGCTGGCGGCCAGTTTCTTCGCGACCGCCGGCTGCCGGTGCGGCGTGCGCGCGGCCGTCCTGGACGTGCCGCCGATCGCTGCCGACTATCCGCAGGAATTTCATACCGAAGCCAACCGCATCCTGGATACGGCCGGAAAGCCGCGGGTGTTTCACGGCGTCGCGGTGCCGGACGTGCTCTGGATCGCCGAGCGCAACGACGCCGGCATCGGCTATTTCGATGACCGGCTGTTCCGCGCCGCGGCCAACTGGCGCTGCGACATCCTGCGCCTGTCGATCGCGCCGGCCCTGTTCCGCCGCCATGGCCCGCAGGAGACGCTGCGCGTGCTGGACGCCTCGGTCGCCTTCGCGCGCACCTACGGCCTGTACCTCATCGTCAATTTTCACACGATCGGCTTTCCGCCCGACGGCAGATACGAGAAGCTGGTCGACTGGCAATATGGCGAGCTGTATGCAACCGACGACGCCGAGATCACGGCATTCTGGACGCTGGTGGCCACCCGCTATCGTAACGAGCCGGCGGTGGCATTCTACGAGCTCATCAACGAGCCAGTGCGCATCCTGCCGGACGGGCATTTCGACTACGACAGCGACCCCGCCGATTGGCAGCGCTGGCGCGACTACGCCGAGGCGCTGATCGACCGCATTCGGGCCGTCGATCCCGACAAATGCGCAATCGTCGGCGGGCTGGAGTTCGCCTACGACCTGTCCCACGCCGTCGACCTACCGGTCCGCCGGCCCAACGTGGTGTATGCCACTCACCCCTACGCCGGAGCCAACTGGAAACGGGACTGGACCAGCGCATTCCTGCAGGCGGCCACTGTCGTTCCGGTGTTCGCCACTGAATTCGGCTGGGGCGAAGCCCATCCCGAGGCGGACGACCACGGGCCGGCGCCCTACCGTACCGCGATCCTGGCCGCCTTCGACGGTGCCGGCATCAGCTGGACCGCCTGGTCGATGTCCCACACGTTTCCGCCGAGCCTGCTGGCGGCGGCCGATTTCACCGAGACCACCGAATACGGCAGCTTCATCAGACAGGCCCTGGCACGGTTGGCGCCGAAGTAGCCGCAACCAGCCGTCCCGCGCCCCCGTCGCTGCGTTCGAACACGTAGCGCACATCCTGCGCCTCGGCGACTTCGGGGCGGTGGGCGATCGAGATCATCGTGGTTCCCGCCAAGCGGGCCCTGAGCATGGCCAAAAGCGCCTGTTCGGCGGCGGGGTCCAGGCTCGCCGTCGCCTCATCCATGAACAGCCAATCGGGCCGGGTCAGCAGCGCGCGGGCGAGCGACAGGCGCTGCTGTTCGCCGCCGGACAGGATCTGACTCCAGCTGTCACGATCGTCGAGCCGCGGGACCATG
Organism: Rhodospirillales bacterium; assembly: GCA_025352665.1. Classification (GTDB taxonomy): domain Bacteria; phylum Pseudomonadota; class Alphaproteobacteria; order Acetobacterales; family Acetobacteraceae; genus CAIQQQ01. The sequence continues at coordinate 15,790 of JANXSM010000062.1, forward strand.
CCGCCCAGCCCCACATCGGTGAGGGCCTGCGCCAGTTCGGCATCGCTGAAGCGGCCAGCCTCGCCCGGATAGGCGATCGCCTCACGCAGCGTGCCCAGCGGAAAATACGGCCGCTGCGGCAAGAACAGCGACACGCCGCTGCCGTGCTGCACCCGCCCGGACCCGAACGGCCAGATCCCGGCCAGCGCACGGAACAAGGTGGACTTGCCGCTGCCGGAGCGACCGCTGATGACGGTGGAGGCACCGCGCGGCAGCTCGAGCGTGGCATCCTCCAACAGCTTCGCCCCATCGGGCAGCCGCAGGGTGGCAGCGTCCAGCCGATAGGCGGGGCCGTCGGTGGTATGCGCCTCAAGCCCGTCGCGTCCCGCAGCACGGGCGGCCACGATCGCCGACTGGAAGCTGGTGAGACGATTGACGATCGCCCGCAGATTGGCCAGGCCCGCGTAGGAGGTGACGAACCAGGACATCGAACCCTGCACGCTGCTGAAGGCGCCCACGGTCTGGGTCAGGCTGCCGAGATCGAGGTCGCCTTTGAAATAGCGCGGGGCCGCCACGATGAAGGGAAACACCGAGGAAATCTGGCTGTAGCCATTGATGAAGATATTGAGAAGCTTGCCGCGCTGCATCAGGTCCCACCAGTTGTGGCGAACAGCGGCGAATTGAGAGAACAGGCCGCGGCGTTCCTGGCCCTCGCCATGCGACAGCGCGATCGCCTCCATGTTCTCGCGCAGGCGGGCGAGAGCGAAGCGGAAATCCGCCTCTACCCGCTGCTGGCGGAAGCGCAGGGCCACCAGCGGGCGGCCGATCAAATGGGTGCAGGCCGTGCCGAAGGCCGCATAGAGCAGCGCGATCCAGACGAGGTATCCGGGAATGGTGATCCCGAACACGGTGAGATCGCCCGACAGGCTCCACAGGATGGTGACGAAGCTGAACAGCGAGACGACGTTGCTCATGAAATCGATGGCGGTGCCCAGCGACTGCTCGACATAGTCGCGCAGATCCTCGGCGATCCGCTGGTCGGGGTTGTCGTTGGAATCCCCGCTGCCTGCCGTGGTGGTCAGACTGATGCGGTAATACGCGCGGTCGGACAGCCATTCGGTGAGCAGCCGTCCGGTCATCCACTGGCGCCAGCGGATCTGCAGCGCCTGGGTAAGGTAGCGGTTGCTCACGGCGACCGCGATATAGACGGCGGCAATCGGCATGAAGCCAGGCAGGAAGCCGCCGAGGAAAGCGGATTTGCCGTGGCCCCAGAACAGCAGAAGTCCAATGAACCCGTCAAAATCCTTGGTCTGCAGGGTGTTGTAGAACGCGCGGTTCCAGAAGCTGAGGATCACGTCCATGCCGACCGAGGACAGGTTGAGCGCCACGATGATGGCCAGCAGGCCGCGCGCCGGCCAGCGCTCCTCCGAGTTGAAGTAGGGTTTCGCCAGTCGCCAGGCGTCGCGGGGCAGGGTGATCAGCGAATTCATCGGGGGGCTCCGCGGGGTCGAAAATCAGCTCTCGTTGGGTTCAACACGCCCAGGCAGGCGCAAACGGATGACGCCCTTGACGCTGATCGGGTCCACCGGCTTGCCCTTGCGCAGAATGTCGATCCGCCCGGCCACCGCCAAGCGGATGGCGGCGCGGCGCACCGCGGTCAGCTTGCTGCGCCAGTCGGGGCTCAGCGCCTGCGCCACCTCGGTCGGGCAGATCGACTTGTCGGCGCCGCGGGCTTCCACCTGGCGCAGGATTTCCGCCTCGATTGCGGTCTCGCTGGAAGCACTCATGCCCGCACGGCGGCGGCCAAGGCGCGTCCGCTGTTGAACGCCTGCTCCATACGCGGCCCCAGGCACCAATCGCCGCACAGGCCGATCCGCGCGACCGGATCCCACAGGCAATCCTGCCCCAACGGCTGCTCGACCAGCGCATACCGCCAGCGATGAGCACTCGCATGCACCGGCCGCGCGCTGCTGCCTGTGGCGGCGTCGAACGCCTCCAACAGGTTTTCGATGACGAATTCAGGTGTCGCTTCCAGATGGGCGCGCGACCACGCGTGGCTTGCGTGCAGCACCCAGGCGTCTGGCTCGCGCGCGTGGCCGGGCCGGCCGCTGTTGCGCGCAATCCAGCCGAGCGGCCCGCCAGCCTCGCGTTGGCAATCCGGTCCCGGCACAGGGGCTGCGAAATGGGCCATCACCGCCCAGCACGGAGCGATGGTGCAGGCTTCGACCGGGGCTGCGAAGCTGTGCCCGACGGCTGCCAGCAAGGGTGCGGCCTGCGGGGCGGGCAGGGCGAGCAGCACGATGTCGAACGCCTCGCTCAACACGCCACCGACGTCGGTCACGGTGCCGCGACGGGTGGTGTCCGCCGGCATGTGGCGTACCCGGCCGTTCTGAATGAAAGCGACATGACGGCCGGTCTCGATCGAGACACCCAGCCGTATCGCCCGGTCCGCCATGGCGGCGGGCAGGGCGGACATGCCGGGCACTCCGATCCAGGCCGTATCGCCGCCGCGTTGGGCGGCAGGCCAGGCGGAGGCGACGCCCTGGGCCTCGAACGCCCGCAGCAGCGCCTGAAAGGCCCCGCCGCGGGCGGTCGCATATTGCGCGCCATGGTCGAAGCTTACGCCCTCCGCCCGGCGGGTCGCCACCCGTCCGCCCGGCTTGCGCCCCTTGTCGAACAGCGTGACCCGACAGCCGGCATCGGCAAGTTCGGTAGCACAGGCGAGGCCGGCAATTCCGGCGCCGACGACGGCCACGGAAACGGAGGCGGAAGATGAACTCTGCATCGCCTAAAGCTGGCCCACACAGCGGCTCGCTGCAAGAGCCGCTGCTTCCGCGGTCGGCTCGCTGCAAGGGCCGCGCCTTGCGCGGTTGTCTGGTCGTTCAGCCTTCCTTCAGCCGCAGCGCCAGCTTGTCGGTCGGCAGCGGGTGGCTGAACAGATAGCCCTGGCCCTCGTCGCAGCCGGTGCCGGACAGGAAGGCGCGCTGCTGCTCGGTCTCGATGCCCTCGCCCACCACGCTCAGGCCGAGCGCATGGCCGGTCTGGATGATCGCCCGCACGATGGCGGCATCCTCGCGGTCCTGTGGCAGATCGCGCACCATCGAGCGGTCGAGCTTCATGACGGTCAACGGCAGCCGCTTGAGCATGGCCAGGCTTGCGAACCCGGTGCCGAAATCGTCGAGGGCAATGCCCACGCCGAGGTCGCGTATGGCCGACAGCGTGAGCAGTGTCTCCAGGCTGACATCCACAAGCAGCGATTCGGTGAGCTCGATCTCCAGCCGCTCCGGCGGCAGGTCAGACACCAGCAACGCATCCGCCACCTGCTGCAGCAAGGCGCCGTCGGCCAGCTGGCGGGCGGAGACGTTGACCGAAACCGTGGTCTCGGTTGGCCAGGACAGGGCCTCCAGGCAGGCCGTGCGCAGCACCCAGCCGCCGATCGGCGTGATCAGGCCGGTGCTCTCGGCCAGCGGGATGAAACTTGCCGGCGAAATCAGGCCGCGCTTGCTGTGCGGCCAGCGGATCAACGCCTCGGCGCCGACCAGCGCGCCGGTGAGCAGCGACAACCGCGGCTGATAATACAGCACGAACTCCTCGCGCTTGGCGGCGGCCGCGAGATCGCGGGTCAGGCGACGGCGGTTGGTGGCCTCCGAGCGACCGTCCGGGGTGAGCCGGAAGCGGCCGGCACGGGTCGGCTCGGCTTCGGGCGATTCGCAGGCGTTGACCGCGGATGGCAGACTGGGGAAGCGTCCGGTGGTGTCCAACATGAGGGCGTCTCTTATTTCTGCTGATGTCTCAGTTTACGGTCTAAAAATGAACAATTCATGAAACAGCATCTGAAATTTGCGACGTTTGTCGAAAAATATGGAACGAGTGGTGAAAATGGATCGCGCTGACCTCTTCTCTCCCTATCAGGCGCTCGCAACCGCCGTGCTGGCCGACCTCGCCCCCGCCAACCCCGCGTCCGCCAACTTCGCGTCTGGCAGTTCGGACGGCGCGCACGACCGCGCGCATCTGCTGCGGGTCTGGCGCAACGCGTTCGAGATCGCCGAGCACGAAGGCGGCGACGGCGAACTGATCGCAGCCGCCGTGCTGCTGCACGATTGCGTGCCGGTGGAAAAGAACTCGCCCGACCGGGCCCGCGCCTCGCAACTGGCAGCAGACCAGGCCCATCTGGTGCTCGATCGCAACGGCTGGGCCCCAGATCGCGTGTCCGCCGTCGCCCACGCCATCGCCGCCCATAGTTTCTCAGCCGCCATCGCGCCCGAAACCCTTGAGGCACGCATCCTGCAAGACGCCGACCGGCTCGACGCCATCGGCATGATCGGCGTCGCCCGCTGCTTCTACACGGCAGGACGCATGGGCTCGCTGCTGTACGATCCGAATGATCCTCGCGCCGAACACCGCGAACTCGACGACTCCGCCTTCGCACTCGACCACTTCCACGCCAAGCTTCTGAAACTCCACCAAGGCTTCCAAACCGACACCGGCCGCAGCATGGCCGCCGAACGCGCCAGGCGCCTCGCCGAGTTCCTCACTCTTTTCGAAATCGAAATCGGCGCTTTCTCGGGCGAGGTGGGCTAACCCAGGGCGCGGTCCAGCACGATCACCGAATGCACGGCCTCCCTGCCGCCGAGGTCGCGGATCTGATGGCGGCAGGAGGTTCCGTCGGCCACGATCATATCTTCATCGGCGGCAGCGCGGACGGCGGGCAGCAGGCTGGCTTCCGCCATGGCGCGGGAGGCGTCCTGGCTTTCCGATTGGTAGCCGAAACTGCCGGCCATGCCACAGCAGCTCGACGCGATCGGCCGGACCATGAGCTGCGGGATCTGCCTCAGCGCGTCGAGGGCCGGGTTGAACGCGGCAAAGCTTTTCTGGTGGCAGTGGCCGTGGACATGGGCGGTGGCGGCGAGGCCTTGCAGCGGCAGCGCGATCCTTTCAGCGGTCAGGAATTCGCCCAGCGTGACAGCGCGGCGCGCGAGGTCGCGTGACGCCTCGCCCGGCAGCAGCGCCTCCAACTCGTCGCGCAGGGTGAACAGGCAGGACGGCTCCAACCCGATCACCGGCAGGTCGCCCTGGAACGCCGTGCGGAGCCGGCCGAGCTCCGCGCGGGCGCGCTCGGTATCGCCCGCTGAAAGATAGGTCCGGCCGCAGCACAACGGCCGGCCATCGTGTTTGGGCAGGATGGCGCGAATCCCCGCGGCGCGCAGCACGCGGATGGCGGCGCGGAGGTTTTCCGGCTCGAAATAACGGTTGAACGTGTCAGCGAACAAAATCACGTCGCGCGTGGCTGGCAGCGCTTCGGCCTCACGATCGTCGAACCGATCGGTGCGGAATTCGGGCAGCGGCCGGCTGGCGGCAAAGCCCACGCGCTCGCCGAGTTCACGCAACAGCCTGACCTTGTTGCGCAGATTGACGAGACCCGCGAGGCGGGAGGCGATGGGTGCGTAACGCGGCAATTCCGCGACGAGCCGTTCGCGCAGACGAATGCCGCGGGTGCGGCGGCCCGCGGCCAGCACCTCGATCTTCATGCGCGCCATGTCGACGCCGGTCGGGCATTCGCGGCGGCAGGCCTTGCAGGACACGCACAGCTTCATGCTCTCGGCCAGCGCCGGGTCGGCCAGGCCCTGGGTGCCGATCTGGCCGGTCAACGCCAGGCGCAGCGTGTTGGCGCGGCCCCGCGTCAGATGGGCCTCGTCGCGGGTCACCCGGTAGCTCGGGCACATCACCGAGGCGTCGAAGCTGCGGCAGGTTCCGTTGTTGTTGCACATCTCGACAGCACCCAGCAGGCCGGTGGGGTGGGCCGACCAGTCGAGCACCGGCGCCATCGGCACGGCGGCGTAGTTCGGCGCGTAGCGGAACAGGCTGCGATCGTCCATGCGCGGCGGATGCGTGATGCGATTGGGGTTGAGCAGTCCTTGCGGGTCGAACGCATGCTTCACCGCCTCGAACGCGCCGACGATGCGCGGTCCGAACATGGCCGTGTGGAACTCGCTGCGCACGATGCCGTCGCCATGCTCGCCGGAATGGCTGCCTTTGTATTCCCGCACCAATGCGAAACACTCTTCGGCTACGGCGCGCATGGTGGCGACATCCGTGGGGTCTTTCATGTTGAGCACAGGGCGCACATGCAGGCAGCCGACCGAGGCATGCGCGTACCAGGTGCCCTTGGTGCCATGCCTCTCGAACACGTCGTTCAGCCGCTCGGTGTAGTCGGCCAGGTCCTCCAGCGGCACGGCGCAGTCCTCGATGAAGGAGACCGGTTTGCCGTCTCCCTTCATCGACATCATGATGTTGAGCCCGGCCTCGCGCACCTCCGCGATCTGCGCCTGGAAGGCCGGATCGGTCGCGCGCACCACCGCATCGGGATAGCCGAGATCGCCCATCAGCGCCTCCAACGCGTCGAGTTGGCGGAGCAGGGGGGCGTCGAGCTCGCCGTGGAACTCCACGATCAGCAGGCTGTCCGGCGCGCCCTTCACCATGCGGTCGATGGTGGCGCGATAGATCGGGATCTGCCGGCCCAGGTCGATCATGGTGCGATCGACCAGCTCCACCGCCTCCGGGTCCAGCGTCACCAGGTGCCGGGCTGCGGCCATGGCGGCGCGAAAGTCGGGAAACTGGCAGATCCCCAGCATCTTGCGCGGCTTGATCGGCTGCAGCTTCAGCTCGATCGCCGCCGAGAACGCCAGCGTGCCTTCGGAACCGACCAGCAGGCGGGCGAGGTTGCCGCCGAGCGCCTGCAGATTATAACCGCCAACCTGGCGCAGCTGGCGGGGGAACCGCGCCGCGATCTCGGCGGCCTCTTGCACGCCCAGCGCGCGCAGGCCCGCGATCAGCTCGGCCGGCTCGTTCATGCCGGAGCCGAAGCGGTGGCGGCCGCCATCGGCCAGGATCGCATCGATGGCGGTCACGTTGTCGGCCATCAGCCCGTAGCGGATCGACTTCGACCCGCAGGAGTTGTTGGCAGCCATCCCCCCGATCGTGCAGCGGCTGTGGGTGGAGGGGTCGACCGGAAAGAACAGCCCATGCTGCTTCAGGCTCGCGTTGAGATGGCCGAGCACCAGCCCCGGCTCCACCAGGGCGGATCGCGCGGCCGGATCGACCTGGACCAGCCGACGCAGATGCTTGGTGCAGTCGATCACCAGGGCGCGGTTGACGGTCTGGCCGCACTGGCTGGTGCCGCCGCCGCGCGGCAGCACGGGAACCCCGGCCTCACGCGCGATGGCCATGGCGGTTGCGACATCCTCGATCCGCTCCGGCACCACCACGCCGATCGGCATCATCTGGTAGATCGAGGCGTCGGTGGCGTAGCGGCCGCGATCGGCCGGGCTGAACAGCACATCGCCGCGGATCTCGCGGCGCAGGCGCAGGCCCAGAGATGCGGCGGCGATATCTGACATGACTTGGTCTCCCGGCCCCAGGATAGGCCCGGTGACCGGCCCTGTCAGATTGATAATGGTTGTTGATCCAACGAGGTCAATTCATTGGCGCGACACCTGGACCTGCGGCATCTTCGGCGCAGGGAGACACTGATCCATGGCCTATTTCACCCAGAACACCCACCGCGCCGGACGCCACTTCCTGCAGATCCCCGGCCCTACCAACGTGCCAGACCGGGTGCTGCGCGCCATGGACAACCCGACCATGGACCACCGCGGCCCGGATTTCGGCGTACTCGGCCGCCAGATCCTGGGCAATCTGAAGCGCATCTTCCAGACCGGCCAGCCGGTGGTGATCTTTCCAGCCTCCGGCACCGGCGCGTGGGAGGCAGCTCTGGTCAACACGCTGTCGCCCGGTGATCACGTGCTGATGTGCCGTACCGGCTGGTTCGCGGCGCTGTGGCAGGAGATGGCCGAGCGGCTCGGCCTGGTGCCCGAGTTCATCGAGACCGACTGGCGCCGCGGCGCCGACGTGGCAGCGATCGGAGAGGCCCTGGCCGCCGACACCGCCCATCGCCTCAAGGCGGTCTGCGTCGTGCACAACGAAACCTCCACCGGCTGCACCAGCCGCATCGCCGAGGTGCGCGCGGCCATGGACGCTGCGGCCCACCCCGCGCTGTTGATGGTCGACACGATTTCCTCGCTCGGCAGCATCGACTACCGGCACGACGAATGGGGCGTGGATGTCACCATCGCCGGCTCGCAGAAGGGGCTGATGCTGCCGCCCGGCCTGTCGTTCAACGCCATCAGCCGCAAGGCGATCGCCGCCTCCCACCAGGCGAAATCCGTCCGCAGTTACTGGGACTGGGCGCCGATGCTGGTGGCCAACGAGGGCGGCTATTTCCCCTATACCCCCGCGACCAACCTGCTGTACGGCCTCGACACCGCGATTGAGATGTTGCTCGAGGAAGGCCTGCCCGCGGTGTTCGCCCGCCACGACCGCCATGCCGAGGCCACCCGCCGCGCCGTGCGCGCCTGGGGGCTCGAAATCCAATGCGCCGACCCGCGGCATTATTCCTCGGTGCTGACGGCGGTGCGCCTGCCCGAAGGCCACAGCGCCGACGCCCTGCGCGCCGCCATCCTGGAGCGGTTCAACATGAGCCTGGGCAACGGGCTCGGCCCGTTGAAGGACTGCGTGTTCCGCATCGGCCATCTCGGCGATTTCTCCGACCTCCAGCTGATGGGCACGCTGTCGGGCGTCGAGATGGGGCTGCGCGTTGCAGGCGTGCCCTACCGGCCCGGCGGCGCGCAGGCGGCGATGGACTATCTGTCGGCCGACTGACCCACGACCGCCGTCGTGAACGCGTCGGTGATCCCGCGCATGACGGCGGCGCCGAGGAGGATGGCGAGCACGATCATCAGGACGGTGAGCAGCCGCATCGTCACCTCACCCGACCAGGCTCAGCCGTGGCACGGCGCGGGGCAGGGTCGGCTTTTCCAGGGGTATGAGCTCGCGCATCACATCGCGCAGGGTCAGGCGCGTCGCATTGGTCGCGGGTGTCAGCGGTGCCCGCAACGTCTCGCCGCACAGGCCGAGCGCCGACAGCGCGGCCTTCAGCGGAATCGGGTTGCTTTCCAGAAACAGAGTGGCATGCAGTGGGGCGAGCAGGTCGCGCAGTTCGCTGAAGCGGGCGAGGTCGCCGCTGTCCCAGCACTGGTGCATCTCGCTGCACAGGAACGGCGCCACATTGGCGGTGACGGAGATGCAACCGTCGCCGCCCATCGCCCGATACGCGGCCGCCAGCCCGTCCTCTCCGGTAAGCTGGCGCAGCCCGGGACCACACAGGCTGCGGAGCCGGGCCGGGCGGGTAAGGTCGCCGGTCGCATCCTTCAGCCCAACGGCGACACCTTGGGCGTGAAGCTCGGCCACGGTGGCATCGGCCAAAGCCACACCAACGCGGCCAGGCACATCGTACAGCACGATCGGCAGGTCGGCGGCACGCGCGACGGCGCGAACATGTTTGATGATACCGGCCTGGGTCGGCTTCACATAAGGCGGTGCCGCCAGCAGCAGCAGGTCGGCCCCGGCGCGCGCCGCCGCCACCGCCAGGCCACAGGCGGCCTCGGTGGCGGAAGCCGTGCAGCCTGCGATCACCGGCACCCGATGCGCTGCGACCACCGCCACCAGGCGCACCAACCGGGCGTGCTCGGACAGGGACAGCATGGCGGCCTCGCCGGTGCTGCCGCCGGCAACCAGGCCTTGCGTGCCGCGGTTGATCTGGCGCTCGACCATGGCGGCGAGCGCTGTGTCGTCGATGCGCCCGTCGCGGAACGGAGTCGCCAGGGCGGTGAGCGACCCGCCGGGAAGATTATGCATGATGCGTCTCGTGCAGCTGGTGGCCGAACATCGGCCAGTCGGCTGAAATGACGACGACATCGGCCACCGGGCGGCTGCGCACGAACGAGAAACCGGCCGCGCGCAGCAGCTTGGCGATGGCGGGGGCAAGGTTTGCGGTGGTGTCCTGCAGCACGATGCGGCCGCAGGGCAGCAGGCAGCGGCGAGCCAGCTGGATGGCCGACACCGCCACCTCGATGCGATCCACCTGCGGCACCAGCACGATCTCGGCGGGCTCCACCGGCGTGGGTCCGTAGGGTGGCGCTTCGGCCGCCGCACCACAGCCCCGGCTGATCAGCCCACACAGCAGGTCCAGGCTGACCGGTCCGGGTTTGGCCACAACCAGGGCGTGAACGCCCGCCAGCGGGCCGGCCGCCGTCAGCAACGGCAGCACGGTGGCCGGCGGCGGCGGCGGCGCCGCGCGGTGGATGGCGATGTCGACCATGGACAAACCTCTTCGCTGTGGTGCGAAGAGGATCGCCATCGCGGCATAGGGATGCGATGCAGGCGCAGGGGATGCCGCGTAGGTATTACATAGGTGGCGGCGCACGCCTGCTGAATGCCATCACGGCCGCGCCGAATACCGCGGCCATGACGGTGACGATCATGATCATCAACTCCATGCGATAGGTGGTGGCCTCCGCTTCGGCCAGGAAGCGGGCGCGCATCGCCTGGCGTTCCCCGGCAAGGGCTGCGTCAGGGTCGGCCGGCAAGGGAAGCAGCGCCGGCGCACTGTCGTCCAGCCGTGGTTTCAGCGCCTCCAGCGCGGCCTGCGGGTTGGGCGCATGCAGCGCCAGTTGCGCCTCGTCCAACGTGTGTTCGCGCGCCAGTTCGCGCCGCATCGGCAGGCCCGCGGCGAACGTGCCGAACACGCCGACCAGGCCCACGATGGCGAAGCACATGGCCAGGAACGCGGTAAAGGTGAAACTGAAGTCCGCGCTCTTCGGGGCGGGGTCGGCCATGCGGGAGTTCTCCTGTTCGCGCCCACATCGGGCCTGCAGAACATGCCGTCAAGCGCGCGATGTTAACCATTCCTCCAGCTTTACGGTCGACGATGTCGCTGTGAACGAGACCGGGGCGTGAACCGTATGGGCCTGTCTGTGCTTCAACCCTCTGGCCGGGCGCGTGCCGTCGCGGTACGGGCCGTGATCGCCCCCGACCCGGTGCGGCCCTGGAGCCTGCCGCGCCTGGCGGTGGCCGCAGCCCTATGGGGCAACGGATTCACGCTGCCCTGGGACCCGGCCCGGACCGAGAGTTTGATCAACCAACTCGGCGTGTGTGCGACGGACCGTGTGCTGCTGGTCGGTGGCGGCCCCGGCGGCATCGCCCGCTCGCTGGCGGCCGCCACCGGCGCCGAGATCGTCTGTTATGAAAGCGATCCGCTGCTCGCCGGGATGGGCGCAACGCTGGCCTATCGCCCCGGCCAGCCGGATTTCGGCCGCCGTGGCTTCGACCATGCGGTGGTGATCGAAGGCTGGGCCGGCGGCAGGCTCGAGGACCTGCTGGCCGCCGTCGCCTTCGCGCTGCGGCCGGGCGGAAGGGTCGCCGTCGAATCGGTGCTGGGCGACCCCGTGGCGGCCTGCAGGGTGCTGAGCCATCTGCGCTGCAATCTCGACGTGGCCGAGGATCACTCCGCAGGCTTCATCGCCCGCGCCACCGGCTGCTGGGCGGCCCTTGCCGCCAAGCTGGAGCGTGCCGGCGGCGAAGCGATGCTGCCGCCTTCCGGCCGCAAGGAGCTGCGCGCCGAAGCGCAGGATTGGATGCTGCGGCTGCAAAGCCTGCGTTCCGGGGCACTGCGCCGGGTACGTCTGGTGGCGCAGGGCAGGGGGATTGGTTACCGAATGACGGCGTGACCAGCCAGCGGCGCCCCGCGGCGTTACGGCCGCTCGAACACCAGCGAACCGTCCCGCGTTCCAACCACCGTCCAACCACCGTCCAACCAGCGGTGCGATAGAAGGCCTCGGCCCTGGTACCGGGCCAGGTGGTGAGCCAGATCCGCGGGCATCTGGCCGCATCGCGCACCGCGACAGCCTGGACGAACTGCGCCGGGTCATCTGTTTCAGCCCCTCCCGCATGTCACGCCAGAGCCCTATGATGGTGCCAAGCCTTGACAGAAAAACCCCCAGGCCCTATCCCCCGCGCCTCAATTTCGGCGCATGCAAGGCCAGTCCCATGAAAGTTCGCAATAGTCTGAAATCGGCCAAAGTGCGCGACAAGAACTGTCGCGTGGTGCGCCGTCGTGGGCGCGTCTATGTCATCAACAAGAAGAATCCGCGGATGAAGGCGCGTCAGGGTTAACCCTGCGCGGGTCTTCCCGGCGGAGGTCGCTGCGGCGATATCTTGCAGCCAACATGGGATCGGCCGCACAATCTCCGCCATAGCTTCATAACCTGCGGGGGAGGCCGGCTTGATTTCGCAATACGAGCCCAAGGCCGGCGTGATCGCCCGGCGAGACAGCATCCTCGCCGGACTGCGCCGCATCCTGCCCGACAACGGCGTGATCGGCGAGGCGCTGCGCCTCAAACCCTACGAGACCGACGGGCTGGCCGCATACCGCCAACCGCCGCTGGCCGTCGCTTTGCCGGAAACCACCGAGCAGGTGGCGGCCGTCATGGCGTTCTGCCATGCCCAGGGCGTGCGCGTGGTCCCGCGCGGCGCCGGCACCAGCCTCTCCGGTGGTGCACTGCCCATGGCCGATGCCGTCGTGATCGGCATGATGCGCATGAACCGCATCCTCGATATCGACTACGCCGACCGCTGCGCCGTGGTGCAGGCGGGGGTCACCAACATCGGCATCACCCAGGCGGTGTCCGAACACGACTTCTTCTACGCGCCGGACCCGTCGAGCCAGCTTGCCTGCATGATCGGCGGCAACGTGATGATGAACTCCGGCGGCGCGCATTGCCTGCGCTACGGCGTCACCGCGAACAACCTGCTGGGCTTGAAGATCGTCACCGTCACCGGCGAGATCATCGACATCGGCGGCGCCTATTGCGACAGCGCCGGTTACGACTGGCTCGGCCTGATCACCGGCAGCGAAGGCCAGCTGGCCCTGGTCACCGAAGTCACTGTGCGCATCCTGCACAGCCCCGAGGGCCAACGCGCCATGCTCGCAGCCTTCGCCAGCGTCGAAACCGCGGGCGAATGCGTGGACGCCATCATCGGCTCAGGCATCATCCCTGTGGCGCTGGAGTTCATGGACCGGCCCTGCATCCACGCCTGCGAGGCCTTCGCCCACGCCGGCTACCCGCTCGATGCCGACGCGCTGCTCATCATAGAAGTCGAGGGAAGTGTCGCCGAGCAAGACGATCTGCTCGGCCGCATCAAGGAGATCTGCCGCAAATACGATCCGATCAGCCTAAAAGTGTCGGAAAGTGCGGAGGAAAGCCTGGCGATCTGGAAGGGCCGCAAAGGTGCCTTCGGCGCCGTGGGCCGCATCAGCCCGGACTATCTGTGCATGGACGGCACCATCCCGACCTCCCAGCTCGCCTACGTGCTGCGCCGCATCGGCGAGATGAGTGCCGCCTGCGGCCTCGCCGTTGCCAACGTGTTCCATGCCGGCGACGGCAATCTGCACCCGCTCATCATGTTCGACGCCAATGACCCCGCGGGTTTCCAGGCCGCCGAGACATTCGGCGCCGACATCCTGAGACTATGCGTCGAGGTCGGTGGCTGCCTCACCGGCGAGCACGGCGTGGGTGTGGAGAAGCGCGACCTGATGGGCGTGCAGTTCACCGAAACCGAGCTCGACCAGCAACGGCGCATCAAGTCGGCCTTCGACCCCGGCTGGCTGCTCAACCCCTCCAAGGTGTTCCCGCTCAAGCTGCCGGCGATGGCAGCCGAGTAATGCCCGACAGCGTCACCCAGGCGCCGCAGCCGCTGAACGAGGCGGAACTCGCGTCCATGGTCGCCGAAGCCTGCGCCACGCGGGCACCGGTCTGGGTGTGCGGCAACGGCAGCAAATCCGAGATGCTGCGCCCGGTGCAGGCCTCGCGCAGCATCTCCACCGCCGAACTGCGCGGCGTGACGCTGTATTCGCCCACCGAGCTGATCCTGTCGGCCCGCGCCGGCACGCCGATGGCCGAGATCGAGGCGACTCTGGCCGAGCGCGGCCAGCATGTCATTGCCGAACCGCCGGATTTCAGTCATCTGCTGGGGAGTTCGAAGGCGCAGACGATCGGCGGCGTGGTATCTACCAACCTTTCTGGACCGCGCCGCATCGCCTGGGGTGCCATGCGCGACCACGTGATGGGCCTGCGCGCCGTCAACGGCCATGGCGAGGTGATCCGTGCCGGCGGCCGCGTGCTCAAGAACGTCACCGGGCTCGATCTGTGCAAGCTGCTGTCCGGCGCCCACGGCACGCTGGCCGTCATCACCGAGGTCACCATCAAGGTCCTGCCGGCACCGGAGCGCCAGGCCACCCTGGTGCTGCCGGGGCTCGACCCTACCCGCGGCGTGGCCGCGCTGTCGGCCGCCCTCGGCTCGCCCTACGCGGTCTCGGCCGCAGCCTATCTGCCACGTGAGGCCGCCCGCCGCCTGCCCGCGCTGGCCTGGGTCGACCGCTCGGTCACACTCGCCCGGATCGAGGATTTCACCGCCTCCGTGCTCTACCGTACCGACCGGTTGCGCGCGGACCTTGCCGCGTTCGGGCCAGCGGAAATCCTCGATGACGGTGCCAGCCGCGCCGCCTGGGCCGGGGTGCGCGATGCCGTGCCGCTGCCGTCGGCACCCGAGCAGGCGATCTGGCGCATCTCCGTCCGCCCCTCCGCCGGCCCCGCCGTCGCGGCCCGGCTGCAGCAGGCGTTCGGTGCCGGGTGGTTCCTCGATTGGGGCGGCGGCCTCGTGTGGATCGCAGGCCCCGCCACCGAAGCGGCGCATGCCGAGGTAGAGAACGCCGCCCGCGCGGGCGGCGGCACCTGGACGCTGTTCCGTGGCCCGCTCGCGCTGCGCGCCACCGTCGACGTCATTCCGCCCGAGCCGAATGCTTTGGCCGCCATCGCCGCCCGCGTGAAATCCGCCTTCGATCCCGCCGGCATCCTCAACCCGGGCCGCATGCGCGCCAGCCTGTAAGGAAAGACGCATGACCTATCATCTGACCTGGCTCGCCACATTCGCCGTCATCATCGTGGGCGTCGCCATCGGCGTCGGCTCCGCCTTCGTGTTCCGCGAGGACCCGGTGCGCACGCTGTGGGCGTTGGTCGTGGCGCTGGTGTTCATCGTGTCCGGCTGCACCTCCGTGCTGTTCGACTACTCCTGGATGGCCTCCGCCACCGCCCGTCTCGCAGCCCAGGCGATGGCGATCACGACCTTTCTGGCCGGCATCACCTACGCAGTGCGCGACAGGGCCTGATGCAGACCAATTTCACCCAAGGTCAGCTCGCTGACCCGGATACCGCCTCGTCCAACGCCATCTTGCGCACCTGCGTCCACTGCGGCATGTGCACGGCGACCTGCCCGACCTTCCTGCTGCTGGGCGACGAACTCGACAGTCCGCGTGGCCGCATCTACCTCATCAAGGACATGCTGGAGAGCGGCCGCCCCGCCACCGAGGAGGTGGTCCGCCATGTCGACCGCTGTTTGTCGTGCCTCTCGTGCATGACGACCTGCCCTTCGGGCGTGAACTACATGCACCTGGTGGACCACGCGCGCAGCTACATCCAGGAAACCTATCGCAGGCCCTGGCATGAGCGCCTGCTGCGCCATGCGCTGAAACTGAGCCTGCCGCATCCCGCCCGCATGCGCCTGGCGCTGATGGCGGCGCGCCTCGCCAAACCCTTCACTGGCCTGCTGCCGCAGGGCAGCCTCGCCCTGCGCCGGCTGCGCGCCGTCGTCGATCTGGCGCCGATGCATGTCACCGCGGCCCGCGCGGTCGAGCGCCCGCAAACGCACCAGGCGATCGGCGCCCGCCGCGGCCGCGTGGCGCTGCTGGCCGGCTGCGCCCAGCAGGTGCTGGCGCCACAGATCAACGAGGCCACCATCCGTCTGCTCACCCGCATGGGTATCGAGGTCGTGGTCGCCAAGGGCGCCGGCTGCTGTGGGGCACTCACCCATCACATGGGCATGCATGATCCCGCCATGGCCTCGGCGCGCGCCAACATCGTCGCCTGGACCGCCGAGCTCGACGCCGGTGGGCTCGATGGCATCGTGATCAACACTTCCGGCTGCGGCACCACCGTGAAGGACTACGGCTTCATGTTCCGCGACCAGCCCGAGGCGGCCGCCGCCGCGCGCGTCTCGGCCCTGGCCCTCGATATCACGCAGTACCTGTCCCGCCTCGGCTACGAACCCACCCGGCCGGCGCCGGACCTGACCATCGCCTACCACGCCGCCTGCAGCCTGCAGCACGGCCAGCAGGTCACCGCCGAGCCCAAACAGCTGTTGGCGCGCGCGGGCTTCCGTGTCGCGATCCCTGCCGAAAGCCACATCTGCTGCGGCTCCGCCGGCACCTACAACCTCATGCAGCCGGACATCGCCGACCGCCTGCGCGACCGCAAACTCGCCCACATCGCAGCCGTCCATCCGGACGTGATCGCCGCCGGCAACATTGGCTGCATCACCCAGCTGGCGGGCGCCACACCCGTGGTTCACACCATCGAGCTGCTGGACTGGATGGCCGGTGGACCGCCGCCCGTGGGGATGGGCGCCTTGGCAAGCTAGAGTGGGATAACGTCTGTCAGGCGACGTCATCCCGCTCCAGCTCTTTGTTTTATCGCGTGATTCAGACCTTTCGATGATTCCACCTTCGGTCATCACGCTCTAATGCTTGCATCCGGACGGCCGTCCGCGCCAGCATGGGCCATGCGCTTGATCGTTCTCGCCGTCGCAACGCTGGTGCTCGCCCCTCAGGCCGGCCGGGCGCAAACACGCCCCGACCCGGCAAAGCCCGACCCCAAGGCCGATATCGGCCTGTTGCTGGACGGTCTCGCCGTTGCCCCATCCGACGACGTTGCAGCCCGGCTCGAACAGCGCATCGCGACGCTGTGGCTGCAGAAGGGCGGCCCCACGGCGGCCATGATGATGTCGCGCGGCCAGCGCAACCTGCAGGGAGGCGATGCCAAGGAGGCCGTCGGTGACCTAGACTCGGTGCTGGTGCTCGAACCCGATCTCGCCACGGCCTTCGTTCGCCGCGCCGCAGCCCGCTTCGACACCGGCGACATCTCCGGCGCCCTGCGCGACCTGCAGGAGGCGCTGAAGCGGGAACCCCGCCAGTTCGAGGCGTTGAAAACCTTGTCCCGCATCGCCGAGACGCAGGGCAACATGCCGGCGGCGCTGACCGCCTGGCGCAAGCTGCTGGAGATCGACCCGCACACCGCCAACGCCCAGTCCCGCCTGCAGGAGCTGACCAAGGCGGTCGAGGGCGAGGACACCTGAGCCCGAATCCAGCCGGTTTTTCATGAAGGCCCCCGACCTCGTCCGCATCACGCTCGGCGTGCTGTGCCTGTTCGGCCTGATCGCGGCCACCGCCACCATCCTGCTGCCATTTCTGCCGTCCACCATCTGGGCGATCACCTTGGTGCTCGCCACATGGCCGGTGCTGCGCCGGCTGCAGACGGCGTTCGGGGGGCGGCGTTCATCGGCCGTCGCTGTCATGACACTGCTGCTGCTGGCCATCGTCGTCGCCCCGTTCGGCCTCGCGGTCGCCACCATCCTGCGCAACACCGACCGCATCGTCAGCATCGCCACCGCCGTCACCTCGGCGGAGATCCCCCCGGCGCCGGACTGGGTGGCCAATCTGCCGCTGGTCGGCGGCCTCGCCAGCGACACTTGGGACAGTCTGGCCAGCGAAGGTGCGAACGCCCTGCTGGCCGAGGCCAAGCCCTATGTCGGTCGCGTCACCCAGTCCTTCGTGGCCGTGGCCGGCAGTCTGGGTGTGGTGTTCGTGCAACTGCTGCTGACCATCGCCGTCTCGGCCGTGCTCTACGCCAACGGCGAGGCTGCCGCTTCCGCGGCGGTGCGGTTCGGCCACCGCATCGCAGGCACGCGCGGCCACGAGGCCGTGCTGCTCGCAGGCCAGGCCATCCGCGGCGTGGCGCTGGGCGTGGTGGTGACGGCGATCGCCCAATCGGTGCTCGGCGGCCTCGGCCTGCTGATCGCGGGCGTGCCGTTCGCGGGCATTCTCACGGCTGTGATGCTGATGCTGTGCCTGATCCAGATTGGTCCTCTGCTGGCCCTGGCGCCGGCGGTCGGTTGGCTGTTCTACACCGGCGCCACCGGCTGGGCGGTGGCCCTCATGCTTTGGACCGCCGTGGTCATGGCGCTCGAACACGTCATCCGCCCCATCCTGATCCGCAAGGGCGCCAAGCTGCCGCTGCTGCTGATCCTGGTCGGCGTGTTCGGCGGCCTGCTCGCCTTCGGCCTGATCGGCCTGTTCGCCGGCCCCACCCTGCTCGCGGTCAGCTACACGCTGCTGAACGCCTGGCTGGCGGAGGAAACGCCAAACGCAGACCAAACTTGAACGCCCGCCCGCACCACGCGACATATGACGCATGCTCAGAACCGGGACAGGCGCCGAACGCGTAGAACGCCGCCGCGGCAAGCGGGGGCGTCGGGCCTGCGTCCGGTGCAGCTTTGGGTGCCCGACACCCGGACCCCCAATTTCCTGGCCGACTGCCGTCGCCAATGCCGCATGGTCGCCGCCGCAGAGGCTGGCGGCGACTTCGATATCAGCACCGGGTTCGACGTTTCGGACAAGACTGGCTGGACCGATTGAAGCGCTACGATCTCATGGCCGTCGCCCTGCAAGGCGAGCAAGGCAAACCCGATCCCGCCCTTGTCATCCAAGCCGACGGATTCGACGGACTGTCAGCACGCACGGTCCCACCGTTCACCGGAATTTCGGTAGACGCGCCGTTGATCCGTATCGGGATCAAACCGACATCGGCCACTCGCCCAACAAGACCGTGCCGCATCAACATCGAGAGGCCACAGACCCCGCCGTGCATCAAAATAGGCCCGGTGATCGGATGGCTGGGCAACAGCGCCATGCTGGCAGTCATTTTGATGCGCCGCAGCCAATGCTACCACGATCGGAACGTTCCATGACCACGCTGGCTGACTTCAGAGCGGGACTCGAGCCCTATCTCGTCCATCTGGGTGCGCGGCCTTTTGTCTGTGCGGGCTCGCCGCTTGCCTGTCGCTCCTTTGTAGTCGGACTGAACGCGGCCACTGCACTGGACCATCACTTTTCCGCCTACTGGTCAGACGAAACCGGATTTGACCGCGAACTCTTCCTCAACCATTACCGCAGGCTACGGAAACGCGCTGGAAATCGCCCGGTCGTTGAAGCGATCAGCCGAACGCTGGGTAGCTGCATCGAGACGAACCTCTATGCGGTACCGACCCGGAAAGCGCGTGAACTGACGCTGGCGGATCGAGAAAGACCCGTTATCGAATACTTGTTCCGTAGCATCAAACCTCGCGCAGTGTTCGTTCACAGCAACGAACCGATCGAATACTTCGCGAGGCAAACTGGATGCGGGGATTTCGTGTCGCAGCCCCGACAGGTCACCTGGCATGGCCACGCATTCTGGATTCTCGGGCGCAGAGGGCCGCTCTACACGCTCGGTCTCAAAGGCGGGGCGAAGTATGTGGCTGAATTGGCAGATCTCGCCAACTCTTCGTAAGCGGCCCAAACGATCTCCCGCTCAAACCCCATTCCCAGAAGCGAACCGCACCGCTTCCTCCGCGGCCCGGAGCAACGACCGCGCCTTCTGCCGCGTCTCCTCGTATTCCGCCACAGGGTCCGAATCAGCCACCACCCCGGCGCCGGCCTGCACATGCATCACGCCGTCCTTCACCACGGCGGTGCGCAGGCCGATACAGGTGTCCATCGTGCCGTCGGCGGCGAAATAGCCGATGCACCCCGCATAGATCCCGCGGCGCACCGGCTCCAGTTCCTCAATGATCTCCATGGCGCGCACCTTCGGCGCCCCGGTCAGCGTACCCGCCGGAAACCCGCCGACCAATGCATCCACAGCGTCCAGCCCCGCGCGGATCTTGCCCTGCACATCGGACATGATGTGCATCACATGGCTGAATCGCTCGATGGCGAAACTCTCCGTCACCCGCACCGTGCCGATCTCGGACACCCGGCCAACATCGTTGCGGCCGAGATCAAGCAGCATCAGATGCTCGGCGCGCTCCTTGGGGTCGGCCAGCAGCTCGGCGGCCAGGCGCTGGTCCTCCTCATGCGTGGCGCCGCGGGGCCGAGTGCCCGCCAAAGGCCGGATGGTCACGGTATCGTCGCGCAGTCGTACCAAGATCTCGGGGCTCGACCCCACGATCGCGAAGCCGCCAAAATCGAGAAAGAACAGGAACGGCGCAGGGCTGACCCGGCGCAGTGCGCGATACAGCGACAGCGGCGGCAGAGTGAACGGCACCGAGAAGCGTTGGCTCGGCACCACCTGGAACACGTCGCCGGCGCGGATATAGTCCTTCGCGCGCTCCACGGCTGCGATGAAGCCTGCCTTGGTGAAAGTCGACGACGGCTCCGGCAGCGGTGGCAGGTCGACGGCGGCCGGCGCCAGCGGCAGCTTCTGCGCCAATAGCGAGGCGGCGCGTTCCAGCCGCAGCTGCGCCAGCTGCCAGGCGACCGCCGCCGACACACCCTCGTGTGGGTACACCGGGGCTGCGAAGGTCAGCAGGTCCGTCACGTTGTCGAAGATGGCGAACAACGTCGGCCGCAGCATCACCGCATCCGGCACGCCCATCACGTCGACATTCTTGGCCGGCAGCTGCTCCATCTGCCGCACCATGTCGTAGCCAAGATAGCCCACCAGCCCGCCGGCCATCGGCGGCAGCCCCTCGGGCACATCGAGCCGCACCTCGGCAATCAACGCCCGCAGACTGTCGAGTGGTGCGCGCGGATCCGGCACGAAGGCATCCGGATTTGTCAGCGCATCACGGTTGATCTCGCCGATGCCGTCCTTGCAGCGCCACACCAGATCCGGATCCAACCCGATGATGGAATAGCGCCCGCGCGAGGCGCCGCCCTCGACCGATTCCAACAGGAAGCAGTTCGCCCGCCCCTGCGCGAGCTTGAGATAGGCGCCGACCGGCGTTTCCAGGTCCGCCACCGTCCGCACCCAGACGAGATGTCCGCGCCCGGCCTCGTAATCGGCGAGGAAACCGCTGCGTGTGTCGTCCATCACTCGGCCTGCACGATCGATTCGAGCTGCGTGCGGTTCACTGTCGGCTTGGCCCGGTCGCGCACGGCGGTGCCGAACACTGCTTCGATATCGTCGGACATGGACTTCAGCAGCTGATCGCGGGTCTGTCCGAAGCCGATCGGATCGGCCGCGGGGTCGGCGCCCTCGATCCGGTCGAGCACGGCGACGGTGAACCCGTCGGGCGTCTCCACCATGGTCGGCTCGCCCACCTTGAGCCCGAACAGCGGAGCGATCAATTGCGAGGGCACGCCGTCGACCGGACTGGCCCGACCCACGGCGGGCAGCGCCTTCACCTGCAGGTTCTCGGCCGCCGCCGCGGCGGCCAGCGTCTGGCCGGCCTTCACCGCGGCCAGCAGCTTCGCCGCCGCTTCTTCCTGGCTGTGTCGCACGGCATCATGCGTCCAATCAGTGCGCACCTGGTCCACCACTTCCGCCAGCGGCTTGGTCGTCGGCGGCACGATGTCCTCCACCGCCACGGCGTAGAACGACTGCGATCCATCGGCCGCGTTGGGCGCCTGCACGAAATGCGGCGCATCGCCCTTCTTGGCCTGGAACGCCGCCTGCACCAGCGCCGGCCGCAGCTCGGCCGGGCCTGGAATTGGGGCCGGAGTGCCGTCCGCCTTGTTGCCCTGCGCGTCCATCGTGCCGGAAACCGCGGCCAAGCCGAGATCGCCCGGCAGATCGTCCAGCGTGGTGCCGGCGTTCAGCGCGTCCTCGATCTTGTTGGCGCGGGTATAAAGCAGGTCGGTCGCCTTCTCGGCGGCGATGCGGCCCTTGATCTCGGCACTGACCTCGGCGAGCGGCCGAGCTGTGGCCGGGACGATGGCGGTCACCTTCAGGACGTGCCAGCCCAGCGCAGATTTCACGGGCGCCGACACCTGATCCTTGGAGGTTGCGAACACGGCGGCCCCCAGCTCTGGGGCCGGGAATTCAATCTGCGCCGAATCGTTCAACTCCACCCCGCTGGCGCCGTCCTCGGTCGCCTGCTTCTGGATCGCAGTCCAATCGGCACCGCCGTTCCAGGCCGCCGCCAGTTTGATGGCGACCGCCTCGTCCTGGCTGTTGAGCACCTGCACGCTGCGCTTTTCCGCCGTGTTGTACTCGGCCTTGTGCTGGGCGTAGTAGGCTGCGATGTCGCTGGCGGGAACGTCGATATCGGGGATCAACCGGTCCGGTGACAGGATCACCGCCTTGATGCGGCGGTATTCCACCGTGGCGTAGCGGGTTTTGTTGTTGTCGTAGAACCGCTCCAGCTGCGCCTGGGTCGGCGGAGCGGGATCGGTCACCGTGCCGAACGGGAACTCGACGGCATCGGCCACCCGCCGCTCGCGCTGGAAGCCATAGACCTGTTTGACCAGCGTGTCCGGCGCCATGGTGCCCGCGCGCACCGCCAGCAGCAGCTGGCGCTGGCCGAGGTCGGCGCGCACCAGGTCAAGGAAGCGCTTCTCGGTATAGCCGTTGGTGCGCAGAACATTGTTGAACTGGTCACGATCGAACGCGCCCTTGGGGCCGCGGAAGGCCGCCATGTCGAACACCGTGTGGCGCACGGCTTCGTCTGTCACCGCAAGACCCAGGCTCGCAACCTCGTTCTGGATGGCGGCGGTGGTCACCAGCTGCTCGACCGCCTGGCCAGCGATGGAGCGCTTGATCTCGATGGTCGGCTGGATCTGGGTGCCGAACATCTTGGTCACCTGGTCGAGCTGGCGCTTGTAGGCTTCCTGCACCTCCGGCAATTCGATCTTCTTGTTGCCGACCACGGCGACGGCGGCATCGTTGCCGTAGTTGCGGATCACGTCGGCGACGCCCCACAGACCGAACGAGGCGACCAGGACGACGAAGAACAGCTTGGCGAGCCATGTGTCGAGGAAGCGGCGGAACAGCGTCAGCATACGAGGGGATCCCACAGGAAAGGCGACGCACCATAGGGGGGCGGGGCGGGGTTTGCCAGCCCGCCCCCGGATCGGTTACAGCCACGCGACAATCGTGGCCCGAACCTGACAACTGGTCCCCGACCAGTCAGGTGATTCGGCCCACCCAATCCAGCTCTTTGTTTTAGTGTGTGATTCAGACCTTTCGGTGATTCCACCTGCGGTCATCACGCTTTAGGGAGGCAGCCATGCGCCATCTGATCGCCGGCAACTGGAAGATGAACGGTCGTCTCGAGGATGGCAGCGCCATCGCCGTCCCGCTGCGCCGCGGGGCCGACGGGCTTTTTGTCGACCTGGTGATCTGCCCGCCGGCCACGCTGTTACTGACACTTTCCGCCGTTCTGATCGGCTCCCCGGTCATGCTCGGCGCCC
Source organism: Rhodospirillales bacterium (assembly GCA_025352665.1). Classification (GTDB taxonomy): domain Bacteria; phylum Pseudomonadota; class Alphaproteobacteria; order Acetobacterales; family Acetobacteraceae; genus CAIQQQ01. Next base: position 39,008 of record JANXSM010000062.1, read on the forward strand.
AGGACTGCCATGCCCTGCCGCACGGCGCCCACACCGGCGACCTGTCCGCCGCCATGCTGCGCGACGCCGGCGCTACCTGGGCGATTCTTGGCCATTCCGAACGACGCGCCAACCATGGCGAGACCGATGCAATGGTGCAGGCCAAGGTGCAGGCCGCTCGCAAGGCTGGCCTGAGGCCGATCGTCTGTGTCGGCGAGACCGAGGCGGATCGGGCCGCCGGGCGTCAGAACGCGGTGGTCGGCGCGCAGCTGATCGGCAGTCTGCCAGCGGATTTCGAGGGCGTGGTCGCCTATGAGCCGGTCTGGGCGATCGGCACCGGGCGCACTGCGACCGAGGCCGACGTCGCCGCCATGCACGCCTATGTCCGGGCATCGCTGGTGCGCCACCTGGGGCTGCCGGGCCAGACCACGCGGATTCTCTATGGTGGCTCGGTGAAGCCGTCGAACGCCGGCGCGCTGCTGGCACTGCCTGATGTGGGCGGCGCACTGGTGGGTGGCGCCAGCCTCAACGCCGCCGATTTCCTGGCCATAGCCCAGGCGGCGCACGAGGTTGCAGCCCCGCCCGTCGCCAGCTAGAACCCCGGCAACCCCGAGGACCGCAATGACCACCGTTCTGCTGATCGTCCATCTGTTCGTGACCCTGGCGCTGATCGGCCTGGTGCTGATCCAGCGCAGCGAGGGCGGCGGCCTGGGCATCGGCTCCTCGCAGGGCATGGGCGCGTTCATGGGCGGCCGCGGCACGGCCAACCTGCTGACCCGCACCACCAGCATCCTGGGCGCGTTGTTCTTCGCGCTTTCGCTGACGATGGCCATTCTCAACCGCGGCACCAACGGCGTCGGCCACTCGATCCTGGATGTGCCGCTCCAGACGACCGCACCGGCTCCAGCCGTCCCCCTCACCCCCGCCATTCCCGGGGCCGCGCCTGCTCCGGCCACCGTCCCCGCTGCCGCGGCTCCCGTGCCGCAGTCCCCCAAGGCACCAGCCGTTCCAACCAACTAGTCCTGTTGAAGGACCCCCAGACAGGACAGATACGCATGCCCTCCAGGATACCGCCGACTCGGTTGGTGGGTTATGCTGCACGCCCATGACCCGGTTCGTATTCATCACCGGCGGCGTGGTGTCCTCCCTCGGAAAAGGCATCGCTTCGGCCGCACTCGGCGCGCTGTTGCAGGCCCGCGGCTATGCCGTTCGGCTCCGCAAGCTCGACCCTTATCTTAACGTCGACCCCGGCACGATGTCGCCATACCAGCACGGCGAGGTGTTCGTCACCGACGACGGTGCCGAGACGGATCTCGACCTCGGCCACTACGAGCGCTTTACGGGCGTGGCTGCGAGCAAGTCCGACAACGCAACCACCGGGCGCATCTACCAGGACGTGATCGCCCGCGAACGCCGTGGCGACTACCTCGGTGCCACCGTGCAGGTGATCCCGCACATCACCGACGCCATCAAGGAAGCCATCACCGCCAATACCAACGATGCCGATGGCAAGCCGCTGGACTTCGTGCTGATCGAGATCGGCGGTACGGTCGGCGACATCGAAAGCCTGCCGTTCCTGGAGGCCATCCGCCAGCTCGGCAACGAGCTCGGCTCTGACCATGTGATGTTCGTGCACCTCACGCTGGTGCCCTGGATTCCGTCGGCCGGCGAGCTCAAGACCAAACCGACGCAGCATTCCGTCAAGGAGCTGCTGAACGTCGGCATCCAGCCCAACATGCTGTTGTGTCGCTGCGACCGGCCGATCCCCGAGAACGAGCGCCGCAAGATCGCCCAGTTCTGCAACGTTCGCCAAACCGCCGTGATCGCAGCGCTCGACGTCGATACGATCTACGACGTGCCGATCAGCTACCACAAGGAAGGCATGGACCGCGAAGTGCTGCGCCACTTCCATCTGCCGTTCGAGGTCGAGCCCGACGTCAGCCGCTGGCAGAAGATCGTCAACATCGTCCGCGCGCCGGAGGGCGAGGTGCGCATCGCCGTGGTCGGCAAATACACCAACCTGCTCGACAGCTACAAAAGCCTGGCCGAGGCGCTCGCCCATGGCGGTATCGCCAACCGGGTGAAGGTGCATCTGGACTGGGTGGACAGCCAGATCTTCGAAGCGCCGGACGCGGTCAACCGCCTGGAGGGCGTGCACGGCATCCTGGTGCCAGGCGGCTTCGGCGAGCGCGGCACCGAAGGCAAAATCGCCGCGGTGCGCTTCGCCCGCGAGCGCGGCGTGCCGTTCTTCGGCATATGTTTCGGCATGCAGATGGCAGTGATCGAGGCGGCCCGCAATCTCGCCGGACTCGAACATGCGTCCAGCACCGAGTTCGGCCCCTGCGACGAAGCCGTGGTCGGCCTGCTCACCGAATGGGCGCGTGGCAACGAGGTTGAAATCCGCCAGGAAGGTGGCGATCTCGGCGGCACCATGCGGCTCGGCGCCTATCCGGCCGATCTCGCGGCAGGCAGCCTGGTTCGTGCGACCTACAACGAGGCGCCACGCATCTTCGAACGCCACCGCCACCGCTACGAGGTGAACGTGCGCTACCGCGACATGCTGGAAGCCACCGGATTGCGGTTCTCCGGCATGTCGCCGGACGGCATCCTGCCGGAAATCGTCGAACGGCCGGACCATCCCTGGTTCATCGGCGTGCAATACCATCCCGAGCTTAAATCCAAGCCGTTCGATCCCCATCCGCTGTTCCGTGGTTTCATCACAGCCGCCGTCCGGCAGTCCCGCCTTGTATAAATCAGTGACCGTTGGCGACCTCACGATCGGCAACGATCTGCCCTTCGTGCTGATCGCCGGTCCCTGTCAGATCGAAAGTCGCGAGCACGCGCTGGAAATGGCGTTCGCGATTGAGGAGATCTGTGCGGCCGCCGGCATCGGCGTCATCTACAAGTCGAGCTTCGACAAGGCAAACCGCACCAGCCTCAACCGTGCCCGCGGCGTCGGCATGGCGGCCGGCCTTGAAATTCTCGCCGAGATCCGCGCCACCACGGGCATGCCAGTGCTGACCGACGTTCACACCGCCGAGCAATGCGCCCCCACCGCCCGCGCGGTGGACGTGCTGCAGATCCCCGCCTTCCTGTCCCGCCAAACCGACCTGCTGCTGGCCGCCGGCGAAACCGGCGCCGCCATCAACGTCAAGAAGGGCCAGTTCCTGGCACCTTGGGACATGCAACATGTCGCCGCCAAGATCGCGTCCACCGGCAACCAGCGCATCCTGCTGTGCGAGCGCGGTGTCAGCTTCGGCTACAACACGCTGGTGACCGACTTCCGCGCCCTGCCGATCATGGCCGAGACCGGCTACCCCGTGGTGTTCGACGCCACCCACTCCGTGCAGCAGCCGGGCGGGCAGGGCGGCACCTCCGGCGGCCAGCGCGAATTCGCGCCCGTTCTCGCCCGCGCGGCGCTCGCGGTCGGCTGTGCGGCGGTCTTCATCGAAACCCACCAGGACCCCGACAATGCTCCGTCGGACGGTCCCAACATGATCCCGCTGCGCGACATGCCGGCTCTGCTGGCGCGTCTCAAGGCGTTCGACACCCTTGCCAAACAGGTGTGAACCATGACCCGCCGCCAGACATTGCTCGCAGCCGTCGCTGCATTGTTCGCCACCAGCGCCCAGGCGCAAACGAAAGGACTGCAAATGATCGACCACAAGATCGGCACCGGTGAAACCGCCGTCGGCGGAAAGACCGTCATCGTTCACTACACCGGCTGGCTGTTCGATGCCGGCGCCCCCGACAACAAGGGCAAGAAGTTCGATAGCTCGCGTGACCGCGGCGATCCGTTCAGCTTCCGCCTTGGCGCCAGCCAGGTGATCGCGGGCTGGGACCAGGGGGTCGCCGGCATGAAGATCGGCGGCCAACGCACGCTGACGATCCCGCCCGAGCTCGGCTACGGAACCCGTGGCGCCGGCGGCGTCATCCCCCCGGGCGCCACTCTGGTGTTCGATGTCGAACTGCTCGATGTGAAATAAGCCACTTTCTTTCGACCGACCGGAGAGCGCCCATGACCACCATTTTCGACATCGTCGCCCGCGAAGTTCTCGACAGCCGGGGCAACCCCACGGTCGAAGCCGACGTGATCCTCGAATCGGGCGTCATGGGCCGCGCCATCGTCCCCTCCGGCGCCTCCACCGGCGCGCATGAAGCGATGGAACTGCGCGACGGCGACAAGTCTCGCTACGGCGGCAAGGGCGTGCTCCAGGCCGTCGCCAACATCCAGGGCGAGATCCTCGACGCCATCGGCGGCATGGACGCCACAGAACAAGTGGCCATCGACATGGCGATGATCGAGCTCGACGGCACCGCCAACAAGTCCCGCCTGGGCGCCAATGCCATCCTCGCCGTCAGCCTTGCCACCGCCCACGCGGCCGCGAAGGCGTTGGAGCAGCCGCTGTTTCGCTACGTCGGCGGAGCCTACGCGCGCATCCTGCCGGTGCCGATGATGAACATCATCAACGGCGGCCAGCACGCCGACAATCCGATCGACATCCAGGAGTTCATGATCCAGCCGATCGCAGCCACCACGATGGCGGAAGGCGTGCGCATCGGCTCAGAGATTTTCCAGGCGCTCAAGAAGGCGCTGCACGATGCCGGGCACAACACCAATGTCGGCGACGAAGGCGGCTTCGCACCCAATCTGAAGTCGGCCGAGGAGGCCCTGGACTTCATAACCAAGGCCTGCAACGCCGCCGGCTACCGCCCGGGCGAGGACGTCACCTTCGCGCTCGACTGTGCCTCCACCGAGTTCTTCCACGACGGCATCTACGACCTCGCCGGCGAAGGCAAGAAGTTCGACAGCGCCGGCATGGTCGACTACCTCGCCAAACTGGTCGACAAATTCCCCATCGTGTCCATCGAGGACGGCTGCGCTGAAGACGACTGGGAAGGCTGGCAGCATCTGACCGCGACCCTGGGTGCCAAGACCCAACTGGTCGGCGACGACCTGTTCGTCACCAACGTCACCCGGCTGTCGCGCGGCATCACGGAAAAGGCCGCCAATTCCATCCTGATCAAGGTCAACCAGATCGGCACGCTGACCGAAACGCTGGAGACCATGGAAATGGCCCACCGCGCCGGCTTCACCTGCGTCATGAGCCACCGCTCCGGCGAAACCGAGGACAGCACCATCGCCGACCTCGCAGTTGCCACCAACTGCGGCCAGATCAAAACCGGCAGCCTGTCGCGCAGCGACCGCACCGCCAAATACAACCAACTGATACGTATCGAGCAGCTGCTCGGCACCTCGGCCCGTTACGCCGGGCGTTCAATTATGCGCGAGAAATAGAAGTTTCCCCACTAAGTATCGGAAGCTTTGGTTAACATGTAATAACTTAAGTTATACACGTCGGCGCTGATATAATAGATCTGCGCGAATAGGAGGAATTTAGGTGCGACCTCTCGGTTACCTTGATGAGGTTACCCGTTATTCGATTTCTGGCTGGGCAGGTGATTTGGATAATACGAAAATCACTGTCACCGTTCTCATTTATGTGAACGGCGAATTTTTGCATCGGGCTCATGCCGCAACCGTTCGTCTTGGGCTGGATGAAGTTGGTCTTGAAGCTACGGGAGCATATGGTTTTAAGCACCATTTCGAAACGCCTCTGTCTCCCTTCGATCGTAACACAGTTGAGGTTCGGATTGAAGGATCTGACTATCAGCTTGATCCAGGCGTGGTTACGCTCGACGCTGTGAAATCACGAGGGTTCACCACGAGTCGACCGCAAAATGGAGTTCTCCTTTCTACTATGGGCCGGTCTGGCTCAACTCTTCTTATGGGTCTTCTCGAAAGTCATCCTGCGATCGTCGTTGGCGACAAAAGACCCTATGAAATAGAACTGCTTACCTACTACAGCTATCTATTTCGTATGCTGGTAGCCGCCGGCGACCATGAGCGTTCATTGCGACCTGATAAGATAACTGACATCTCATTCCGCTATAAAATTGGGTTCAACCCTTTCTTCGAAAGTAGCTTCAGAGAAAACTTCGGAAATAAAAACCAGTTTGATGATTTTCTCAATGGAAAACTCCCTCAGACATTTGGGAACTCCTTTGAGAAGATCATACTTGATTTCTATGAGGCGGTTGCCTTAGATAAAAATATCAAGTCCCCGATATATTTTGCAGAAAAAGCTATCCCGGAGTTCGAGATTCGGGAAGGAAGCCGATATTTCTTTCCGAAGCTTAAAGAAATTGTTTTGGTGCGAGATCTCAGGGATGTTGCTTGCTCTTTCATGAATTATGGAAACATGTCCCTTGAGCAATCTATTGAGTATATTGTCTCATCATCCCGTAACATACTAAGTATTAAACTTCTTAAAAATACAGACATTCTTTTTGTTAAATACGAAGATCTAATCCAGAATTTTGACAAAGTATATTCGGAGATATTCAAATACCTTGGGCTTTCTGTCGATGAAAGCCACAGTGAGTTGACCTTCTCCGCCTTGTTTGCCGGCCATGGAACATCAGAAAGTCCCCAAAATTCAATTGGCCGGTGGAAAAATGATCTCTCGGCTGCCGATATACAACAATGTTCGGAGTTCGAGGCCTTTCGGCAGGCTTTTGGTTATGCTGATTGATTGCACACAATCCGTCAGGCCTGGAAAAACTCTGCGGCCATTTCGCTCAGCCAGGAGCTCCAGATGCTGACAATATGCCCTCAAGCGCCTTACCTCCTACAAAAGCATCTCCATAGAAAGAAACCTAACCGTTCAAACGGTGGGAATAACATTTACATCAGGGCCGGATAAGCGAAAGCCAAGACTTTCGCGGCAGCCTGGTCTGCCTCCGCCGCCCCATTAAGCCAAAGCTCCGGCGCTTGAGGCCGCTCATAAGGCGACCCAACCCCCGTGAAATTCGGGATCTCCCCTGCCTGCGCCTTCCGATAAAGCCCCTTCGGATCGCGCCGGATACACTCCTCGATCGGCGTGTCGACAAAAATCTCGGTGAACTCGCCCTCCGCCACCATCCCCCGCACCAACTCGCGCTCTGCTGCGAATGGCGAAATGAAGCAACAGATCACCACAAGCCCTGCGTCCACCATCAACTTTGCGACCTCGCCAACCCGCCGGATGTTCTCCACCCGATCGGCATCAGTGAAGCCCAGATCGTGGTTCAGACCGTGCCGAAGATTATCCCCATCCAGCAGCATGGCGTGCAACCCGCGACGATGAAGCTCCCGCTCGACCAAATCCGCGATCGTCGACTTTCCCGACCCGGAAAGACCGGTGAACCAAAGGATCCCTGGCTTCTGATGGAGTGCTGTGGCGCGGTCGGCCTTGCCAATGGAATGTGCCTGACGGTGGATGTTGCTGGCCCGCCGCAGACCGAAATCGATCATACCCGCGCCAGCAGTCGTGTTGTTCGATCGGTCGATCAGAATAAAAGCCCCGGTCCGGCGATTTTCGCCATAGGGGTCGAAAACCAGGGGCGAATCAGTTGCTATATTGCATGCACCGATCGAATTGAGCTCCAAGGTCTTGGCACTTTTCTCGGAGAGATCGTGGATGTCGATCCTGTGCTTGAGCGACGTTATCCGCGCCGGGACCGTCCTTGTGCCGCACATCAACAGATAGCTGCGGCCTGGCAGCATCTCGTCTTCGCTCATCCACACCAGATGGGCGGCAAATTGGTCCGCGACTTCAGGGCGATCACGGGGTGCGGCCAATACATCCCCGCGCGTGATGTCTACTTCGTCTGCCAGCACCAACGTTACCGCAGTTCCGGCGTTGGCGTGCGAGAGATCGCCGTCGTACGTGACGATCCGTTCCACCACACTTGTTTTGCCAGAGGCTGCAACCACCACCGGATCGCCGACCGCAACAGCACCAGATGCCACTGTTCCTGCAAAGCCACGGAAATCCAGGTTGGGCCGGTTGACCCACTGCACCGGAAACCTGAATGACGCGCTGCTGGCCTCGTCGGCAACATCGACGGCCTCGAGGTAATTGAGCAGCGTAGGCCCTTCATACCACGGTGTCCGCTGCGAGGACGAAGTGACGTTATCGCCAAACCGAGCTGACACCGGGATCGGCACCACCGAGGCGAACCCAAGGGCGGTCGAAAATTCCGAGTAATGGTCGACGATCTCGGCGAAGGCCAACTCCGGGTCGTCGACGAGATCAATCTTGTTCACAGCCACAACCACGTGCCGGATGCCAAGCAGTGAGCAGATCTTCGTATGGCGTCGCGTCTGCGGCAGCAGTCCCTTGCGCGCGTCGATCAAAATAATCGCCAGATCCGCGGTCGATGCGCCAGTGGCCATGTTGCGGGTATATTGTTCGTGCCCCGGCGTATCGGCGACAATGAAACTGCGGGCTGGCGTGGTGAAAAACCGGTAGGCGACATCGATGGTGATGCCCTGCTGCCGTTCCGCTTCAAGCCCATCCACCAGCAGCGCGAGGTCGACATCCTCGCCGGTTGTGCCGTGGCGGCGCGACGCACGCTCCAACGAGGCCAGTTGGTCGTCGAAAATAAGCTTGGTATCGTAGAGCAGCCGGCCGATCAGGGTCGACTTGCCGTCGTCGACAGAGCCGCAGGTGATAAAACGGAGCAGCGTTTTGGCTTGGGGCCGCGCGAGCATCAGAAATAACCCTCGCGCTTCTTGCGTTCCATGGAGGCGGTCTCGTCATGGTCGATCAACCGGCCTTGCCGCTCGGATTTCGTCGAGGCGAGCATTTCGTCAACAATTGCATCGACTGTTTCGGAACTGGACTCCATTGCCCCTGTGAGCGGATAACATCCCAATGTCCTGAAACGAACCTGCATCTGGACAAGTCTCTCCTGCGGCTCCAGCGGCATCCTTTCGTCATCCTGCATGATAAGGGTTGCCCCGCGGACGACGATCGGCCGCGTGGCTGCAAAATACAGGGGCACGACAGGGATCTCTTCAGCGCGGATGTACGACCAGATATCGGCTTCAGTCCAATTGGAGATCGGGAACACCCGTATCGATTCACCGCGGGCCACACGACCGTTGTAAAGGTTCCAAAGCTCCGGACGCTGGTTGCGCGGATCCCAGGTATGCTGCGGCGTTCTGAACGAGAAAATGCGCTCCTTTGCGCGGCTGGCCTCTTCGTCTCTCCGGCCTCCGCCAAAAGCTGCGTCGTATCCGCCGAGATCCAGGGCCTGTTTCAGACCCTCCGTGCTCATCACCTGTGCATGCACGGTGGGGCCTGAGGCGATTGGGTTGATGCCGCGGTCAAGTCCATCTTGGTTGGTGTGGACGATCAGGCGAATGCCGAGCGCCTTCACCAACAGATCACGGTAGCGGATCATATCCTGGAAATCCCAGGTGGTGGCGATGTGTAGAAATGGAAACGGCGGCAGGCCCGGAAAGAAGGCTTTGCGCGCAAGGTGCAGCATGACCGTGCTGTCCTTACCGATCGAGTAGAGAAACACCGGGTTCGCGCACTGCGCAACAACTTCGCGCATGATCTCGATCGACTCGGCCTCAAGCCGTCGAAGATGGGGGGTCAGATACCGACCATGCGGCGTTTCAGGGCCGGCTGCGGCGTAGCGGGCAATCGCCGTGGCAAGATCTGTATTCGCTGTCTGGCGAAACGGAGTTGCCCCGGACGATGCTTTGGAAAGAACTGTGTAAGACAAACCAAAACCTTGCGAAGTTATTACAGTCTGTTCAGAATGAAACCAAGGCACCCAGCGTGCTCAAGCTCGTGGATAGCCGCCTTTGCTCATTGTTATATAACAAATTGCTGTGAGCGCCGCCCAGCCAAAACATTCGCTGATGGCGTGGCCTCATATCCTCTCGCTCACTGCGATTGCAATTTTACACCCCGCCTTGATCACACGTGTCAGCAGACGATAGCCGACCACCTGCTCCGCCTCATGGGCCAGGCCGATGTCTCGGTGCTCGAGTTCTTCCGCCCTGAACGTCTCGATCGTTTCGCGCAACGCCGTCTCGTCATCGCCGAGTTCGCCCGCCTGCGCGGAATAATGCTCGTCGATTGTCTCCTCCACCGCCACCGTGCAGGCCATCGCAGCACGAGTACCCATCGCGGCAGTGACCGCGCCGAGCGCGAATCCGGCGATGTTCCAGAGCGGCAACAGCACTGTCGGGCGCACTCTGCGATCGGCGATCAGGCCCGCAAACGTGTCGAGATGGACCTGCTCCTGTGCCTTCATGTGGCGCAGGATATCGCCGTTTGGCCCGCGGCCGAGCACGGCAAGTTGGCCGCTGTAGATCCGCGCCGCGCCGTATTCCCCGGCGTGGTCGACGCGGATCATACGCGCGATGCGGGATTTCGCGGTGGCGTCACCCGGCAAGGGGCGGTCAGAAATGGTATCGGTCATGGAGCACTCCGTTTTGTGCGGACCCAGAACATGGCGAGGCCCGCGGCAAGTGCCAGGGCCAGCAGCAGGTTGAAGCCGGCCATCGAGATCGGCACCCAAGGGATAAGGAACGTCGGATCCTCGCATTGTTTGGAGGCCGTCGCCGGCATGGCGCGCAGACGCTCGGCGATCGACAGGCCGGTCAGCCGCGGTGCGGCGCATTCCGGCAGCGGGCTCGGCCACCAGTGGTACTCCACACCGACATGCACGAAGGCTGCGGCCGCCGCACCCAGCAGCACCAGGATGCACAGCAGAAGCACCCATCTCGCCCAAGGACGCGGCAACACCGCGCCGAACAGCGCCAGCGGAGCTGCGATCCGGTAGGGCCAGCGCTCCACCAGGCACAGCGCACAGGGCACCAGCCCTCCCCAATATTCTGTTGCCAACGCGAAACCGAGCGCGCCCCCGGAGATCGCGGCACAGATCAACAGCGCCAGGCGCAGCCGGGGGATCATCATGCATTGGATATGACGCGGTAAGCCCGCGTCGGGCAAGTTGCCCGCAGTGGATATGACGCGGTAAGCCCGCGTCGGGCAAGTTGCCCGGCTTGCCTGCCTGTCCTAGGTTCCCGATAAATACGGGAGAGCAACATGTTGAAGCTGTGGGGCCGGGTGAATTCCAGCAACGTGCAGAAGGTGATCTGGCTGCTGGAGGAGTTGCACCTGCCCTATGACCGCGTCGACGTCGGCGGCCCGTTCGGCGGCACCGCCACGCCCGACTACCGCGCCATGAACCCGCTCGGCGTGGTACCGAGCCTGCAGGACGGCAATTTTGCCGTGTTCGAGAGCAACGTCATCCTGCGCTATCTGTGCAACGCCCATGCCCCGGCGTCGCCGTTCTATCCGGCCGACCCGTCGGGGCGCGCGGCCGTCGAGTCGTGGATGGATTTCCAGCAGACCTCGTTGGGCCGGCCGCAGACCACTGTGTTTCAGGGCTTGGTGCGCACGCCGCCGGAACAGCGCGACAACGCCGCTATCACGGCCGCGATCAAGGAGCTCAGCGGCATCTACGCCATCCTCGATGCACGTCTTGCCCGCCACCCTTATATGATCGGCGACAGCCTCACGCTGGCTGACATGGTGTATGGCCCGCATGTCCACCGCTGGCTGAAGCTGGACATTCCCGGCCGGCCAGAGCTCGCTCATCTGTCTGCATGGTACGAGCGGTTCGTCCAGCGTCCCGCCTACGCAAAGCATCTCGCAATCGAAATAACCTAGAGCGAGATGACGTCTTAATAGGCGACGCCATCTCGCTCTACCTCTCTGTTTTATCGCGGGATTCAGACCTTTCGGCGATTTCACCTTCGGTCATCACGCTCTAGGCCAGCGCCTCGGTGAACTGCAGCGCGGCGAGCCGGCTGTAGAGCCCGCCGGCTTCGACCAACCCGGCATGAGTGCCGGTTTCCACGATGCGGCCGGCATCCATCACCACGATCCGATCGGCGTTGCGGATGGTGGCGAGGCGGTGGGCGACCACCAGCGTGGTGCGCCCGATCGCAAGGGTCGCCAGTGCATCCTGCACCGCGCGCTCGGCCTCGGCATCGAGGGCGGAGGTGGCTTCGTCCAGCAGCAGCACCGCGGGATCGCGCAGAATGGCGCGTGCAATGGCAATGCGCTGGCGCTGGCCGCCGGACAGTCGCACGCCCTTTTCGCCCAGAAATGAGTCCAACCCCTGCGGCAGCGCCTCCAGGAAGGCGGCATTGGCCGAGCGTGCCGCCGCCAGCACCTCGGCATCGCTCGCATCTGGCCGGCCGTAGCGGATGTTCTCCCGCGCGGATGCACTGAAAATCACCGGGTCCTGCGGCACCAGGCCGATGCGTCCGCGCAGCGCCTGCGGGTCGACGGTTGCGATATCGACCCCGTCCATCCGGATCACGCCGGACTGTGGATCGTAAAAGCGCAGCAGCAGCTGGAACAGGCTGGTCTTGCCGGCGCCCGACGGGCCTACGACCGCCACCGTCTCGCCGGGCGCCACGCTCAGCGAAAAATCTCGCACCGCCGGCGTCTCCGGCCGCGCCGGATAGGTGAAGCTGACGTGGTCGAACGCCACCGCCCCGCGTGCTTTCGGCAATGTCGCCGGATGCGCCGGGGCTGCGATGCCCGCCCGCTCGGCCAACAGTTCGGTCACCCGCTCAGCGGCACCCGCGGCGCGCTGCACCTCGCCCCATAATTCGCTCATCGTCGCACCCGCGCTGGCCAGCAGCACCGCGTAGAACACGAAGGCCGACAGCTCGCCCCCGGTGATCCGCCCGGCGATCACGTCGCGCCCGCCGACCCAAAGCGAGAAGGTGATCGCGCCGAAACCAAGCAGGATCACCATCAGAATAAGGCCGGCCCGCGTGCGCACCCGTTGCAAGGCCGCCTGCACGGAGGATTCCACGCCGGCTGCAAAATCCCGCCGCGCAATCGCCTCATGGGTGAACGCCTGCACCGTCTGCAGCCCGGCCAGCGCCTCCTCGGCGGCGGCGCCGAGATCGGCCACCCGGTCCTGCGCCGCGCGCGACAGCTTGCGCTCCCGCCTGCCGAAAAAGATCAACGGCACCACCACGACCGGCACCACCAGAAGCACGATGCCGGCAAGCTTGGGGCTGGTGTACAGCAGCATGCCGATCGCGCCCGCCATCATCAGCGCGTTGCGCAGGTACTGCGACACCGCCGATCCGACGAGAGCCTGCAGCACGGCGATATCCGCGGTCATGCGCGCCAGAATGTCACCGGTGCGGGCGGTCTCGAAGAATTCGGGGGAGAGCCCGATCACATGGTTGAACAGATCCCGCCGGATGTCGCCGGCCGTGCGTTCGCCGAGCCACGAGACCAGCAGGAACCGCGCATAGGTCGATACCCCCAGCAGCGCCACCACGGCGAACATCACCAGCGCCGCGCGGTCGAGCTCGTGCGGGCCGCCGGAGAAGCCCTGGTCGATCAGGTGGCGAACCCCTTGGCCCAGCGCCAGCAGCAGCGCGGCTGCGACCGCCAGTGCCATCCAGGCGCCGATCACCCGGCTGCGGTAAGGACGCAGATAGGGGATCAGCAGGCGGAGCGCACCGATTGAAGCTTTCAGCTTGGTCCCGGTGGCTCCGCTCATCAAAACTCCTGACCGGCCGGTGCTTAGACCAACCCGCCTTCAGGTTGACGCATGAAGGATGTGTCAACGGCGGTTTGGCATGGGTCATATTTTGCCCGTCGCCGCCGGCCGGCCAGGTCCCTACATCCCCAGTGCACGGCGATACACGTCCAGCAGGGTCTCCTGCTCCTCGACATCCGCCGGCTCCTGCTTGCGGATGCGGATGAGCTGGCGGATCACCTTCACGTCGAACCCGGCGCTTTTGGCTTCGGCGTAGATGTCCTTGATATCGCTGCCCAACGCCTTGCGCTCTTCCTCAAGTCGTTCGATACGCTCGATCAGGCTGCGCAACCGGTCTGCGGCGATGTTGCCCCATTGGGCATTGTCCTGGGTGTCGTTGGCGCCATCACTGGGCATGGTGCGATCCTGCTGGGGGTGGGGGCGCGGGCGTAGCGCCCCGCCCCCCGCAGGTCAATGGAGTCAGGCGGCCGACGATGCGGCAAACGCTGAGAGCTGCTCCGGGCTCGCGACCTTCTGATGTTTTGCCTGCCATTCCTTGTAGGGCATGCCGTAGATGATCTCGCGCGCATCCGGGTCCGCCAATTCGGTGCCGCGAGCCTCGGCGGCCTCGCGATACCAGCGGCTGAGGCAGTTCCGGCAGAACCCGGCAAGGTTCATCATGTCGATGTTGGCAACGTCGCTCCGCTCGCGCAGATGCGCTACCAAAGTACGAAACGCGGCCGCCTCGAGTTCGGTGGTCGTGGCGGCGTCGATGTCAGGACGGCTCATGAGCGTGGTTCCTTCGCAGTTGCAGCATAGATGGTGTGTATGCCGCAGTTTCGCCATAGTGTTTGTAAAGCTGGGATGAAGCGTTAATGAATTGGAACGACAACGCGGCCCGCACGGCGCTGCGGGCGGTGTTCGACGCGGCGGTCGCCGCCGCCGACCCCAGACGGATGCTGCGTGACCACCTGCCGGCCAAACCGCGTTCCGGCCGTTGCATCGTGATCGGCGCCGGCAAATCGGCGGCCTGCATGGCCGCAGCCCTCGAGGCCGCCTGGCCGGATGTCGCCCTCTCCGGCCTGGTCGCCACGCGCTACGGCCATGGCATGCCGACAAGCCGGATCGAGGTGATCGAAGCAAGCCACCCGGTGCCGGACGCGAACAGCGAGATCGCGGCGCGTCGCATGCTGGAAGCGGTCCGTGGCCTTTCCGCCGATGACCTCGTGATCGCCCTCATGTCCGGCGGTGCGTCCGCCATCATGGCCCTGCCAGGCCCCGGGCTGACCCTTGCCGACAAGCAGGCGGTCAACCGCGCGCTGCTTGCCAGCGGCGCCGTCATCGGCGAGATGAACGTTGTCCGCAAGCATCTGTCGGGCATCAAGGGCGGCCGCCTCGCGGCCGCAGCCAGCCCCGCCACCGTCATCACCCTGGCCATCAGCGATGTGCCCGGTGACGACCCCGCCGTCATCGGCTCCGGCCCCACGGTGCCCGACCCCAGCACGAAGGCTGAGGCGCGCGCCATTCTTGCCCGCTACGGCATCGCGATCTCGCCGGCCATGCAGGCCTGCCTGACCGACGCCGCGGAAACCCCCAAGCCGGGCGAACTCCCCCACGCCAGCTTCCGCATGATCGCCACGCCTGCCATGGCGCTGGCCGCCGCCGCCGCGCGTGCCCGTGATTTCGGCCTGACGCCGATGATCCTGGGCGATGCGCTGGAGGGTGAAAGTCGCGAAATGGGAATCGTCATGGCCGGCATCGCCCGCTCCGTCCGCAACCACGGCGCCCCGCTCGCATCGCCTGCACTCCTGCTGTCGGGCGGCGAGACCACGGTCAGCATCGGTTTGGCCAAACCCGGGCGCGGCGGCCGCAACACCGAGTTCCTGCTCGCCCTGGCGGTCGCCCTCGGAGGAGACGCCGGTATCTGGGCGGCCGCCGGCGATACCGACGGGATCGACGGCACGGAGGACGCCGCCGGCGCCCTGGTCACGCCGGACACGCTGGCCCGCGCCCGCGCCCGGGGCCTGGACCCGCACGCCCACCTTGCCGGCCACAACAGCTACACGCTGTTCGACGGCCTTGGCGACCTGATCCGGACCGGGCCCACGCTTACCAATGTTAACGATATCCGCGCTATCCTGATCGCTTAGAGCGTGACGACCGAAGGTGGAATCGCTGAAAGGTCTGAATCACGCGATAAAACACGGAGCTGGAGCGTGATGGCGTCGCCTATCAGACGCCATCACGCTCCAGAGAAAAGGCGCCGGTTCGCGGAATGCCAAGGAGAAGTCATGTCATCACGCATCAAAATCCGTCGCCGCCGCCGCACCAAGATCATCGCGACGCTGGGACCGGCCAGCTCCAGCATCGAGGTGCTGATCCGGCTGTTCCAGACCGGTGCCGACGTGTTCCGCCTCAATTTCAGCCACGGCACGCATGACGACCACGCTGCCCGCATCGCCATGATCCGCGACATCGAAAAACGCTTCGACCGGCCAATCGGCATCCTGGCCGACGTTCAAGGCCCCAAGCTGCGGGTCGGAATATTCTCAGGCGGCCGGGTGCAGCTGCAATCCGGCCACAGCTTCCAGCTCGACCTCAACCCCACCCCGGGCGATGTCACACGGGTGCAGCTCGCCCATCCCGAAATCATCCATGCCGCCGCCATCGGCACCAACCTGCTGCTCGACGACGGCAAGCTGCGCCTGCGCATCACCCGCGTGCGGCCGGATCACCTGATGACCGAGATCGTCACCGGCGGACCCTTGTCGGACCGCAAGGGCGTCAATGTGCCCGACATGGTGCTGCCGATCCCGGCGCTGACGGAAAAGGACCGCGTGGATTTGGACTTCGCCCTCGCCCACGGGGTCGATTTCATCGGCCTGTCCTTCGTGCAACGCGCCGAGGACGTGGCGGAGGCGCGCGACATCGCCGCCGGTCGCGCCTGGATCATGACCAAGGTGGAAAAACCGCAGGCGCTCGACAATCTCGACGCCATCTTGGCGCTGTCGGATGCCGTCATGGTGGCGCGCGGCGACCTCGGGGTCGAACTGCCGCCCGAGGAAGTGCCGCTGGCCCAGAAGCGCATCGTGCGGGCCGCCCGCGCCCGCGGCGTGCCTGTGGTTGTCGCCACCCAGATGCTGGAGAGCATGATCTCGGCACCGGCGCCGACCCGCGCCGAGGCGTCCGATGTCGCCACCGCCGTGTTTGATGGCGCCGACGCCGTGATGCTGTCAGCCGAGACCGCGGCTGGCCAGTATCCGTTCGAGGCTGTCAACATCATGGATCGCATCATTGCGCGGGTCGAAAGCGATCCCGGCTGGCGCGAGATCATCGAGGCCTCGCGTCCCACGCCGGAGCATTCGACGGCGGACGCCATCGCCGCCGCCTCCCGCCAGGTGGCCCACACGATCGGCGCCAAGGTGATCTGCGGTTTCACGCAGTCCGGCAGCACCGCGCTACGAACCGCGCGCGAACGCCCGGAAGCTCCCATCCTCGGTCTCACGCCTTCGCTGCAGACGGCCCGCAGGCTGGCGGTGGTGTGGGGGGTTCACGCCGTGCTGACGCCCGAGACCCACTCGATGACCGAAACCGTGGGCAAGGCCATGCGTCACGCGATCGCGGAAGGCTTTGCCACGCACGGCGACGACATCGTGGTGACCGCCGGCGTGCCGTTCGGCGAGCCCGGCACCACCAACGCGCTCAGGGTTGCGCGAGTGAAGTGATTGGTATCTCGCGCCGGATATCACTCATACCGGGCAGTCGTTGACGCAGTCTTCATGTGTCAACGGCGCCCCGGTATGGCGCTGTCGTCCGCGTGCGGCTTCAACGCCAGCGTGGCGACCAGGCCGAGCAGGGCGACCAGCGAGATCCACGCGCCGGGGATCGCCCGGTTGCCGGTCTCAGCGATCAGCCAGGTCGCAACGAACGGCGTGGAGCCGCCGAAGATCGCTGCCGCCAGGCTGATAGGCCAGCGCGAAGCCGGAGGTGCGCACCGCTTCCGGCATCACCTCGGTGAGGAACACCACCATGGCGCCGTTGTAGCAGCCGTACAGGAACGACAGCCACAGCTCGACCCCCAGCAGCCGGTCGAACGACGGGGCCGACACCAGCCAGGACAGCGCCGGATAGGACGTCACCAGGGCCAGCACACAGGTCGCGATCAGGATTGGCTTGCGGCCCACCCGGTCGGACAGGGCGCCGGCCAACGGCAGCCAGATGAAGTTGGACAGCCCGACACAGGCGGTGACGATCAGGCTGTCGGTCGCCGTCAGCTTGAGCACCTGACGGCCGAAGGTCGGCGTGTACGCGGTGATCAGGTAGAAGGTCGCTGTGGTCATCGAGACCATCAGCATGCCGAGGCCCACGATGCGCCAGTTGGCTGCCACGGTGCGCAGGATCTCGCGGGCGCCGGGGTGATGCCTGCGGTTGGTGAAGGCGTCGGTCTCCTGCAGCGAACTGCGCAGCCAGTACAGGACCGGGATGATCAGGCAGCCGATCACCATCGGCACCCGCCAGCCCCAGTCGCCCACCTGCGCCGGGCTCAGCGCGGCGCTGACGGCCACACCCAGGCCGGCGGCCACGATCACCGCCACCTGCTGGCTGCCAGACTGCCAGCTGACATAGAAGCCCTTGTTCCCAGGCGTTGCGATTTCCGCCAGGTACACCGACACGCCGCCGAGTTCGACGCCGGCCGAGAACCCCTGGATCAGCCGTCCCAGCAAGATGATCAGCGGCGCCGCCAGACCGATGGTGGCGTAGCCCGGCGTGAACGCAAGCGTGGCGGTGCCCAGTCCCATCAGCCCAAGCGTCAGCAACAGCCCGGCACGGCGACCATGGCGGTCGATGTAGGCGCCCAAAATGATCGCCCCCAACGGACGCATCAGGAAACCGACGGCGAAGGTGGCGAAGGAGCTGAGCAGCGAGGTTAGCGGGTTGTCGCTGGGGAAAAACGTATGCCCGATGTCGGCCGCGAAATATCCGAAAATGAAAAAGTCATACATTTCCAGGAAGTTGCCGCTGGAAACGCGGATGACGCTGCGCACCATTTCCCCAGTGGTCGGCCTCGCCATCTGATTTGCCTTTCGACCGAACACACCCGTCCGGTTGAATACGCCTGGATTCAGCCCTGTGGCGTGTAGCGCCAGACGGAAGCGGGCGGGAAGTTCAACGCAGTCCAGGCCTCGCGCTTGGCGGCCAGATCGTGCTTGCGGCTGGGCAAGGGAGAGGTCACGCAATAGCTGTAGTGCAGGAAACCACGGCCGGGGGCCACAGCTTCGATCGCGTCGATGAAACGGCGCTGCTCGGACACTGGCAGCAACACCAGCGGAATGCCGCAAACGACGGTGCCGATCTTGCCGCGCACATGGTCGGGCAGCAGGGCTGGCAAGGAGCGTGCATCCCCCTCGATCACGTTCACCCCCGGCAGCACGCGTCGCAGGTGGGCGGCCATGGTCGGCACGATTTCAACCACATAAAGCCGCTCGGGCGGCAGGCCGCTGTTGAGCAGTGCGCGCGAGATCACCCCGGTGCCGGCGCCGAGTTCCACCACCCACTCGTCGGGCGCGCGGCGGGTCTGCTGCACCACCTTGCCGCACAGGACCGGCGAGGACGGCACGATCGAGCCCATCTGCAGCGGATTGGCGATCCAGCGACGGAAGAACATCCATGGATTGGACACCGTGGTCGCATCGGACCCCTCACTTGCCCCCGTCTCGTCGGTCGGGGTCTGTCGCAATCCGGGTTTCATCACGTGTGTCATCGCTGTGTCACTCTTGTGCCTGTTCGACCGCGTCGCGCCGGCGGTGCTAGCGCAATCAGGGGGGTTGGGAAAGATGTCTGATGAGGGATGCGTTGCAACGCAGACAATCGGATGCGAGTTCCGAGGTCAATCCATGTCGGCAGGCAGATGTTCACCCATGTCGGCAAGCCGACGTTCATCCATGTCGGCAAGCCGCCTTTCAACCTCCTCATGTGAACGCTATGCTCGGGTGACTCGCACGCAAAGTGGTTCGGCCGCGCCGCGGCATGTTGCCGTTCGCCTGATGGAAGGCTCTACTCGCCGCCGATGACAGCCCGAATTCTCATCGTCGACGATGTCCCCGCCAACACGCGGCTGCTCGAAGCCAGGCTGAGCGCGGAATATTATCAGGTCGCCAGCGCCCAGGACGGGTTCGAGGCCCTGCGTCTGGCCCAGGCTTGGCAGCCGGACCTGATTTTGCTCGACATCATGATGCCCGAGATGGATGGCTTCGAGACCTGCCGACGCCTCAAGGCCGACCCCGCCACGCTGCACATTCCGGTCGTGATGGTCACAGCCCTCGGGGAGCCTGCCGAGCGGCTGCAGGGCCTGGAAGCCGGCGCCGACGATTTTCTGACCAAACCCGTCGAATACGACACGCTGTTGGCGCGCGTGCGCTCCCTGGTCCGCCTCAAACGCCTGCTCGATGAATTGCGTGTACGAGGCGAGACCGCCCGGGCGCTGGGCCTCGCCGGCGAACAGGTGTGCGTCCCCTCCGTCTCCGGCGCCCGGGCGCTGGTGGTCGACGACTGGGATCTCGGCGCCCAGGCGATCCAGGACAGCCTGTCCCGCGAGGGCATCCTGCCCGGTCGCGCCAGCAGCGAGGCGGAGGCGATGGCGCTGACCGCCGCCATTCCGTTCGACCTCATCGTGCTCAGCCTGTCGATGACCACGGACGACCCGCTGCGCCTGGCCTCGCGCCTGCGCGCCGCCGACATCACCCACGACATCCCGCTGCTGCTGATCGCCGAGCCGGAGCAGCGTGAACGTATCCTGCGCGGCTTCGACCTTGGCGCCAACGATTGGCTGTTGCGTCCGGTCGACGAGAATGAGCTGCGCGCGCGCGCACGCAACCAGATCCGTCGCAAGTTCTACCAGGACCGCCTGCGCGCCGACCTGGGATCCGCGTTGGAGATGGCGCTGACCGATCCGCTCACCGGATTTTACAACCAGCGCTACCTGATGCGCCACCTGCGCAGCCTGCTCGCCGGCGGACAGCCCAACGGCATTGCGGTCATGATGGTGGACGTGGATCACTTCAAGGAGATCAACGACCGCTACGGTCATTCGGTCGGCGACACCGCGCTGAAGGCGATCGCCGACACGCTGCGCACCCGCACGCGCGTGTTCGACAGCATTGCGCGCTACGGGGGCGAGGAATTCGTCGTTGTCATGCCTGGCGCCGGGGCCCAGGACGCGCTGAGTGCCGCCGAACGCCTGCGCAGCTCGGTCGAGCGCATGCCCTTTGCCCCGCAGCCAGGACTCACCCACGCGCTGACGGTGAGCATCGGCATCTCATTTACCGACAGCCCACTGATGACGCCTGAGCTTTTGCTGCAGTCCGCAGATCATGCGATGTATCAGGCAAAACGTGCCGGACGGAACCGTGTCGAGATGGCGCCGCCCGGGTAAATTCGGGTCGCCAGATTACTTGATCTTGGCTTCCTTGAAGACGACATGTTTGCGAGCAACCGGATCATACTTCCGGAACTCCAGCTTGCCTGTCTGGGCGCGCGCGTTCTTCTTGGTAACGTAGAAAAAGCCGGTGTCCGCGGTGGACACGAGTTTGATCTGGACAGTGTTGGTCTTGGCCATCGGGAAACCCTCATGAAGGGCGCGGACAATGGCCATGGAAGCAGCTGGCGTCAAGGTTGAAGCGATCGGCCGGCGCGCGGTTCTGGCCGGTCTTGCCACGATGGGGGCGGGGCTTGCGCCGCAACCGGTCGAGATCTGGCAAGGACTATGCGTTGTCTCAGTACGGCTCGACGGCCAGGACGCGCGGATGCTGCTCGACACCGGCGCCGAACGCAGCGTCATCACCCGCGCGGCCGTCGCACGTCTGAAGCTGGCGCTCGATCCCTGGGTCGGCAGTGCTCTGCGCGGCGCTGGTGGCCGGATTGACGAGCACCAGAACGCGGTCGTCCACACCGCCATGATCGGCGACACCAGGCTGTATCAGCGCGCACCGGGCACGGCCCTCAGCCTGCCGGTCTCAGCACTCGACCTCGAAGGCGTCGACGGTCTGCTTGGCAGCGATATGCTGCGCCATCACAGCGTCACTTTGGATCTGGCCGCCGGGCAATTGCAGTTCGACGCGCCGCCGGTCTCGTCGGCCCGTATCCGGCTGGAGAAATTCCGCCTCAATCTGCTGCTCGTCCCAGTCACGCTGGACGGCCACCGTCTTGCAGCCCTGGTCGACACCGGTGCCTCGATCTCGTTCATCAACGCCCGCGGCCTGTTCCAGCTCGGGCTCACCGCCGCCGCCCTGGCGCGCGACCCTGTGGTGCAGAGTGCCGCAATCGGTGGCAGCTTCACCGCCCGCCGCCACCGTTTCGTGAGCCTGAAACTGGGCGGCCTGACCATCCCGAACGCGGAACTGCTGGCAGCCGAAGTGCCGCAGCCCGGGTTCGACATGGTGCTGGGACTGGACGCGCTCAGCCGCCAGCCCTTCACGCTCTCCTATGAAGGGCTCTGGCTGGCGATTGTTTAAACCGCCTCGAACAACAGGAACGAGCGGCCAGTGACCTCATAGACATTGCCGGGCGTGAAATTCGGCTCGTCCGGCTCGCCCTCCAGATTGGTGTCGATCATGAGACGCCAGGACTGGTCGCCGCTGCCCTGGCTCGGCAAGGTGAACTCCACCAGATCGTGCCAGGCGTTGCAGATCATCAGCAGCGTCGCGTCCTCACCACGCCGGCGGATGCCCGATGGCGCTGCCCGTCCGTCGAGCATCAGCCCCACGCATTGGGCGCCACCATCCCAGTCGCCTTGCTGCATCTCGCCGCCGCCGGCATTGACCCAGGTGAGCTCCTTGACGTCGAGTTCCTCGTTATACGCCTCGGTCAGAAACCGATTGCGCCGCAGGATCGGAAACCGCCGCCGCAGCGCTGTCACCCGTGCCACGAAATCGATCTGCGCCTGGCCCTGCGGCGTGATGTCCCAGTTCACCCAGGAGATCTCGTTGTCCTGGCAATAGGCGTTGTTGTTGCCTTGCTGCGTGCGGGCGAACTCGTCGCCGGCCACCAGCATCGGCGTGCCCTGGCTCAGCAGAAGCGTCGCCAGCATGTTGCGCATCTGCCGGCCGCGTACCCGATTGATCTCCTCGTCCTCGGTCGGACCTTCCGCACCGTAATTGTACGAGCGGTTGTCGGACGAGCCGTCCTGGCCGTTCTCCCCGTTCGCCTCGTTGTGTTTCTCGTTGTAGCTGACGGTATCCGCCAGGGTGAAACCGTCATGCGCCGTAATGAAGTTGACGGACGCCCAGGGCTTGCGGCCCTCATGGTCGAACTCGTTGGGCGATGCCAGCAGGCGCGGAGCCAGGTCGGCAACGCCTGCCTCCCCCTTCCAGAAATCGCGCACGGTGTCGCGGAACTTGTCGTTCCACTCGGTCCAGCCCGGCGGGAAGCCACCCACCTGGTACCCGCCCGGCCCGCAATCCCAGGGCTCGGCGATCAGCTTCACCGTGCCCAGCACCGGATCCTGCCCGCAGGCCTTCAGAAAGCCCGACTGGTTGTCGAACCCGTTCGTCTCACGCGCCAGAATGGTGCCGAGGTCGAAGCGGAACCCATCCACATGCATCTCGTCAGCCCAATAGCGCAGGCTGTCGGTGACCATTTGGATCACCCGCGAATGGCTGAGGTTGAGCGTGTTCCCGGTGCCGGTGTCGTTGATATAGAAGCGTTTCTGGTCTGGCAGCAGCCGATAGTAGGACGCGTTGTCGATACCCTTGAACGACAGCGTCGGCCCGCGCTCATTGCCCTCTGCGGTGTGGTTGTAGACCACGTCGAGAATGATCTCGAGCCCGGCTTCGTGCACGCGGGCCACCATCTCCTTGAACTCACGCAATGAATTGGCGCGATCCGCAGCATAGCGCGGGTCCGGCGCAAAGAAGCCGATGGTGTTGTAGCCCCAGTAGTTGGTGAGGTTCTTTTCCAAAAGATGGCTGTCGTTGATGAAGCTGTGCACCGGCAGCAACTCGACCGAGGTCACGCCGATCTTGCGGATATGCTCCAGCACCTCTGGCGTGCCGAACCCGGCATAGGTGCCTCGCAATTCCTCGGCCACTTTCGGATGGCGCATGGTGTAGCCGCGCAGATGGGTCTCGTAGAACACCGTGCGGTCCCAGGCGATCGGATTGCGCCGGGGCTGGCCATGCCAGTCGAAATTCGCGTCGACCACCACCGACTTGGGCACGAACGGTGCGGAATCGCGCTCGTCGAACGACAGGTTATCATCGGCATGGCCGATGGTATAGCCGAAGATCGCCGGATCCCAGGTGAGATCGCCGACATGGGCGCGGGCGTAGGGGTCCAGCAGCAGCTTGTTCGGGTTGAAACGATGGCCGGCGTCGGGCTCATACGGCCCGTGCACGCGGTAGCCGTACAGCTGGGCGGGCCCGATGTCGGGCAGCCAGCCGTGAAAAATCTGATCGGTATATTCGGGCAGCGTGATGCGCTCGATCTCGGTCGTGCCGGTGCTGTCGAACAGACACACTTCGACCTTGGTGGCGTGGGCTGAAAATAGGGAAAAATTGACACCGGTTCCGTCCCAATGCGCGCCGATGGGAAACGGCAAGCCTTCACGAATCCGGTTTTTCAGCGGAATGGCCATCCTGTTGCGCTCCTGATGCGGTACCGAAACCGAAGTTGCATGGGTTGGTTCCGCAACCGGCGGCGCAGAGCGCCCACGCGTGGCCTCTCGCTGTGGAGACGTTCGCAGCACGTGCCGGCGACACGTGCGCGTGAGGACCGCGATTATTTACGTTTCGTCAATCATACTCGGGCAATGGCTTTGAGCTCGAAGCAACGAGGGATCTCTTGATGTCGGTCGGTCGCGGATTGGGCTTGTGTATGTTCCTGCTGGCAGCCTGTGCCAGCGTGCTTGCGGCAATTTCGGTGCTCGATTCATGGCACCGCTGGGCCACGGCGGAGCACGCCATCGCGTCGACCCGAACCCTCGCCGAAACCTTGCGGACGGTCGAGGTTCTGGGGCTCGAGCGGGCAGCCAGCACCACCGTGCTCGGCGCCCGCGAAGCGCAGGCCACCAATGCCGCCAAGGCGCTGCAGAACGCCCGCACGGTGACCGATCGTACTTTGCAGAGCCTTTCGGTCGCCACTTTGCCGCTGATCGGCGAGGACACGGACGTAACACCTCGCCTCACCGAAGCTCGCGCAGCTCTCGCTGGAATGCGGGCGAAACTGGACGGCGTCCTGGCCAAACCCGCCCAGGAGCGCGACTTGTCCATTGCCGATGATATCCAGAACATTGTGGCAGCACTACAGAAGAACCTCATGCTTCTGGTCAACCTGCAGGACCGCGAAACCGCGCAGGCCGATGTGCGTGCCGGCGGCTTCAGCCGTGTGGCGCTGCTGGCGGCCAATCTGCGCGATGTCAGCGGCCGGCAGAACAGCCGCTTGGTGGCCGCCATCGCCGCCCGCCGCCGCATGACGGCTGGCGACCTCGAGACCAGCCAACGTCTCGCCGGGCAGATCGACCAGCTGGCCCTGCAGATCGACGAGGCGTTCGCCCGGCTCGGCAATTCCCCCGTGCTGGCCGATCGGATGAAGGCGCTACAGGATGGCTTCATCCGCCAGGGCCGCTCCGGCAGCAGCGCCCTGCTGCAGATTGCCATGGCCGGTGGGGTGATGGACTCGGCGGTTGAGGCTGAGCGCGGGCTGACGACGATCGGCAACAACGCAGTCGTCGCCATGCGCGACGCGGCGCTGGATCAGTCCGAAGCCACCATCGTCGCCTCCAACGAGTTGGTGCGCCGTGATCTTGCAATCGCCTTGGTGGTTCTGTGCGTAACGGTCGCTGGCGCCCTCGCCGCCACGGTCTTCGTGCGTCGCCGGATCACGGTTCCGCTGGTGGAAATGACGCGTGTGGTCGCTGAACTGGCCGCAGGGCATCGCGGCATCGAAGTGCCCTACGCCGGCCGCTCCGATGAGATCGGCGCCATGGCCGCGGCAGTGCTTATCTTCCGCGACGGCCTGGTCAGTGCCGACCGCCTGCGCGAGGTGCAGGAAATCGAGGCATCGGCCAAGGCGGCCCGCGCCGTGCAACTCGAGCATCTCGTGGCGAAGTTCGAAGCCAGCGCCGGCCAGATGATCGCTGTCCTGGCAAGCGGTGCCAGCGAGCTCGAATCCACCGCCCAATCGATGTCGGGGATCGCTGACCAAACCAACAATCGGGCATCAGACGTAGCCCAGGCCGCTATGTCGGCCAGTCACGGCGTGCAGACGGTCTCGGTGGCCTCTGAGGAACTGGCCGCCTCGATCAATGAGATCAGCCGCCAGGTCGCCCAGTCCGCCGCTATCACCGATCGTGCCGTGGAAGACGCACGCCGCACCGATCAGATCGTCCAGGCGCTCGCGCAAAGTGCGGATCGGATCGGCAATGTCGTCGGCCTCATCACCAATATCGCCGGCCAGACTAATCTTCTGGCGCTGAACGCCACGATCGAAGCGGCCCGCGCCGGCGACGCCGGCAAAGGCTTCGCGGTGGTGGCCTCGGAGGTAAAGAGCCTCGCCAACCAGACAATGAAGGCGACCGAGGAAATCGGCAGCCAGATCACCCAGATCCAGTCCGCGACCCAGGAAGCGGTGGAGGCGATCCGCGGCATCGGCGTGGTCATCGCCGAGGTCAGTAGCATCGCGACATCGATCGCCTCCGCCGTCACGCAACAAGGTGCCGCCACCGCCGAAATCGCCCGCAACGTACAGCAGACCGCGATGTCGACCGGAGAGGTCACCGCCAACATCACCAGTGTCAGCCAGGCCGCCAATGAAACCGGCGCCGCCGCCGACGAAGTACTGGGCGCTGCGAGCACGTTGGCCAAACAGGCCGAGCGGTTGTCCAGGGAGGTTGACCAGTTCGTGGCCGGCGTGCGCGCGGCCTGAACGCTTCGCCTACCAGAAGCGATCAGGCTCCAGAGCGGTATCGCCTGAGGTTGAACCAACCGTGCGATAAAATTGCTCGTTAAAACAAAAGGCTAGAGCCTGATCGCTCCGCCTACCGGAAGCGATCAGGCTCTAGGGTGCCATCGGCAGGGGAACCAGGGCCGTGGTGTAGGCGGCTGGCGTTCTGACCAGGAAGTCAGCGGCAATCATGTCGCCATCGCGTCCTTCGCCGGCAGGGCAGGCGTTGCGGATTTCCAGGATATCCGTGGGTGGCAGGGGTGCGCGGGCCTCGCGGTGGCGGGTCAACGCGCGTGCAAGCAACTGGTGGCCGGCCGAGAGCTCGGCCAGTTGGCGCTTCAATTGCTCCTCGCCCAGGCTGGTGCACACCTGCGGCAGCACGCCGAGCGCCTGGATCGGCCAGCCCAGCGGCGCCAGGATCCGACTCCACGTCAACGACAGCGCGCCGCCGTCGGGCAGCGGAAGGATGGTCTGCACCAGGCCCTTGCCCAACGTGGCGCTGCCGACCACAACCGCCCGGCGCTGGTCGGCCAAGGCTGCGGCCAGCACCTCGGCGGCGCTCGCGGAATGGCCGTCGACCATCACCACCACCGGCAGATCATGGGCGAGATCGACGCCGTCGGCGAGGTATTCGTGGGCTGCCGCCGGGTCGCGGCCGGCGGTGATGGCGATCAGCCCGTGCGGCACCAGCATTTCAGCACTTGCCACCGCCTGACGCAGCAGGCCGCCGCGATTGCCGCGCAGATCCAGCACCAGCCCGCGCGGCGGCCGATTGGGGGGAGCGGGGCGGGTGATTTCGCGCGACAGGCTGTCCGCGGTGTCGCGGGCGAAGCCGGTGATGCGGATCACCAGCAGGTCGCCTTCGCGTTGGGCGAACACGGTGGGCGGTGTGATCATCACGCGGGTGAGGCTCACCACACGCTGCCCGCGTCTGGGTGTTCGAAGGGTCAACAGCGCCGTGCTGTCCTCGGGCCCGCCCATGAGCGCCTCGGCCGCAGCCAGGTCGGCGCCAGTCAGCGGCTGGCCGTCGATGGCGAGCAGCGTGTCGCCGGGGCGAATGCCCACCTGGGCCGCCGGGCTCTCCGCCGCCACGCCGCGCACGATGAAGAAGCTGCCGGTGCGGGCGAGTTCGATGCCAAGGCCCGCGCGCCCGTTTCGACGATTGGCGTCGGCCGCGGCCTCGAGCGGTGTGGCGTATCGCGAATAGGGATCGAGATGGTTGAGCATCTCGTCGAAGAAGCCGCGCACCACGCCCTGGGTGCCGACCCGGCGCACCGGTTCCGAAACATCCCAGGCCGTCCGGCTCAGCTCGGCAGCGGCTTCCCCCCAGGCCCGCGGATCATCGGGGCGCGGCGGCGGCCGCGCATCCAGCGTGCGTGAACCCAGGGCCAGGCGCAGCGTCTGGGCGTTGAGTTCGGCGGTCAGCCGCGGATCGATGGTGGAAAGCCCGCGCAGGCCCCAGATGGTCAGCTGTCCCATCGGCACCGGCTCCAGCGTGCGTGGCGCCATGAAGGCCAGGGCCGCGGCGGTCACATCGGCGATCAGGCGCTGGTCCAGCGCCTGGCCGGGCGCGAAGGGCTCGGCCGAGGCATGTGCGCCGTTGCATAGCAGCAGCGCCAGCATCAAGAACGTGATCTTCACATGGAGCGGGGCCTGGCCCCGGACCGGCTCGCCTTGGGCCCGCCACGGGCGGGTTGGTGACCGTGCAGGATGTCGAAGCGCAGTCCGCCGGTGATCGGACTGGCCTCGGCCAGGCGCACCTCGACCTCCTGGGCCAGGCGAAACACCTGGTGGCTGCGGCGACCGGTCAATGTCTGAGTCGCTTCATCATGCATCCAGAAATCATCGGGCAGAGAGGACATCGGCACGAGTCCCGATGCGCCACTTCCCGAAACTGTGACGAACAGGCCGAAGCGCGTCACGCCGGAGATCTTGGCTTCGAAGGTTTTGCCGACCTTATCGGCCATGAACGCGGCCAGATACCGATCGATCGCATCGCGCTCGGCCGCCGCCGCCCGCCGCTCGGTCGCAGTGATGTGCTCCGCGGTATCCGGCAGGCGGGCGATCTCGTCCGCTTCCAGCCCGCCCACGCCCAGTTTCAGCCCGACGATGAGTGCCCGGTGTACCAGCAGATCGGCATAGCGGCGGATCGGGCTGGTGAAATGGGCGTATTTCGCCAGCGCCAGGCCGAAATGGCCGATGTTCTCGGGGTCATAGGCGGCCTGTGACTGGCTGCGCAGCACGACCTCGTTGACCATCTGCGCGTGCTCGGTGCCGGCCACCTTCTTCAGAACATGGTCGAGGTCACGCGGATGCAGCTGGTTGCCGGGCGGCAACGACACGTCGAACTGCCGCAGGAAACCGCGCAGGTTCTCAAGCTTCTCCTCGCTCGGCGGCGCATGCACCCGGTACATCACCGGCCGCGCCAGCCGCTCCAACTCCTCGGCGGCGCACACGTTGGCGAGCACCATGAACTCCTCGATCAGCCGATGGCTGTCGAGCCGCGGCCGCGGCGAGATCGCCGTCACCTTGCCTTCGTCGTCGAGCACCACCTTGCGCTCTGGCAGGTCGAGATCGAGCGTGCCGCGTTCCGTGCGGGCGTCGAGCAGCACGTGGAACGCATCATATAAGGGTGCCAGCGGCAGGTGCGTGGGCGTTCCGGCATCATGCGTCTCCTGCACCGCCTCATAGGTAAGGCGGGCGGCGGACCGCATCAGCCCGCGCCCGAACCGGTGCGACAGCTTTCGGCCGCGCCGGTCGATCACCATTTCGACATACAGGCAGCCGCGGTCCTCGTCGGGCCGCAGGCTACACCAGCCGTTCGACAACGCCTCCGGCAACATCGGCACCACGCGATCGGGGAAATAGCACGAATTTCCCCGCGTCCAGGCCGAGCGATCGAGTGCTGAGCCAGGCCGCACGTAATAAGCGACATCGGCGATGGCCACGATCAGCAGAAAGCCCTGCGGATGCGGCTCGGCGAACACGGCATCGTCGAAATCCCGCGCGTCCGCGCCATCGATGGTGACCAGCGGCACATGGCGCAGATCGTCGCGTCCCCGCAACGGCGTGGCGCGGGCACGTTCGGCCTCCGCGATCGCCTCCTCTGGAAACACCTGCGGAATGTCATGTGCGGCCAGCACGATCAGGCTAACCGACCGCGCATCGCCGAGCTTGCCGAGCCGCTCCACCACCCGCGCCGGCTTCAGACCATGGGCGGTGGTCGGCAGTGGCGTCGCCAGCACGATCTCCCCGGTCTCGGCGCCGTTGACCTCATCCGCCGGCACTGTCCATTCCGCCTTGGAGCGCTTGTCGGTCGGCGTGATGCGAAACCCGCGGTCCGTTTCGCGGAACACGCCGATGATGCGGCCCTGCGCCTCGGTCAGCCGTTTGAGCGTGCGGCCTTCGTATTTGCCGTTGCCGATCGGCCGTAGCCGCGCCAACACGCGTTCCCCCGGCGCCAGCGCCGGTTTGCCACGGGGCTCCGGCGCCATCAGCACCATCGGCGGCGGCCCCTCGCCATCCCAGCCGACCGGGCGCGCCACCGCGTCGCCATCGTTGTCGGTGCCGGTCACCTGCACCACCATCGCATCGGGCAGGCGGCCAGGGGCTGCGAAACGCTTGTGCCCGGCGGGCGCCACCTCGCCCTCACCGGCCAGGCTTTTCAACAGCTCGCGCAAGCCCGCCCGATGCTCGACGGTCAGGCCGAAGCGCTGGCTGATCTCCCGCTTGCCGACGCGGCCGGGGCTTTCCCGGATGAAGCGGCGAACCTCGTCACGCGATGGGAGCGGGACTGGCTGGTTGGGCGGCCTGCGCGCCACGTCAGCCGGCGGCCTTCTTGGCGGCCGGCTTCTTGGCAGCAGGTTTCTTCTTCTTCGCCGCCGGCTTCTTCACAGCAGGCTTGGCGCTCGCAGCCGCGGCCGCCGCCACCGGAGCTGCCGCAGCCCGGGGCTTCTTGGCGGCCGCACCCTTCTTCTTCTGGCCGGGCTTGGCCTTTAAAGCCTTGCCCTTCTCTTTGAGCAGCGCCACCGCCTCGTCCAGCGTGATGTCATCCATCACCATGTCGCGCGGCAGGTTCGCCACCGTCTGACCATGCTGCACATAGGGGCCGAACCGCCCCTTGCGCACCGTCACCGCCTCCTTGTCCGCCGGATGCGAACCGAGCGCACGCACGCTTGCGAGTTTCTTGGCCAGCACGTCCACGGCCCGGTTGAGCCCCACCGCCAGCACGTCGTCGTCCTTGTCGAGCGAGGCAAACACGCTCGCCATCTTCACGTAAGGCCCAAACCGGCCGATTCCGGCCTCGATCGGCTCCTTCATCTCCGGATGAATGCCGACGATGCGCGGCAGAGATAGCAATCCCAGCGCTGATTCCAGCGTGATCGTGTCGCCGTCCACGCCGCGGGGCAGGGAGGTCCGTCGTGGCTTCGCCTTGCTGTCAGGTACCTGTTCGCCTTGCTGCACGTACACCCCGTAAGGCCCACGCCGCACCGTCACGTCCTCGCCCGTGCTGGGGTGACTGCCGAGATTGCGCAGTCCTTCCTTGAGCGTTGCCGCCCCTTCGTCCTCGCCGCCCTCGACGGCGAGCCTGCGCGTGTACTGACATTCCGGATAGCTCGAGCAACCAATGAAGCTGCCATGTCGCCCCAGTTTCAGCCCCAGCCGCCCCTTGGAGCACGACGGGCACAGCCGTGGGTCGCCGCCGCCTTCCTTGGCCGGGAAGAAATGCTCGCCGAGGTCCTGGTCCAGCGCGTCGATCACGTCGGAGATCTTGAGATCCTTGGTCTCACTGATCGCCGCCGAAAAATCCTTCCAGAAGGCGCGCATCACCGCACGCCAGTCAGCCTTGCCGGCCGAGATGTCGTCGAGTTGCTCTTCCAGCCCGGCGGTGAAGCCAGTGTCCACATAGCGCTCGAAGAAACTGGTCAGAAAGGCCGTCACCAGCCGGCCGCGGTCCTCGGGGATGAAGCGGCGCTTGTCGATCTTCACATAGTTCCGCTCCTGCAGAACCGTCAGGATCGAGGCATAGGTGGAAGGCCGGCCGATCCCGAGCTCTTCCATTTTCTTGACCAGCGAGGCCTCCGAGAAGCGCGGCGGCGGCTGCGTGAAATGCTGATCGGCCTTCACCTCGCCGGTGCGAGTCGGGTCGCGCTCCGCCATCGGCGGCAGCATGCGATTGTCTTCGTCCTCGGCGCCTTCCTCGGCTTCTTCGCGATACAGCTTGAGGAAGCCGTCGAAGGCGAGGATCGAGCCGTTGGCGCGCAGCTTCGGCCCGGCAGGCTTGGCGAGGTCGGCAAGCTCCACGATGACTTGGTCTAGCTCGGCAGACTGCATCTGCGACGCCACCGCCCGTTTCCAGATCAGCTCGTACAATCGGCGCTGGTCGACATTGAGGTATTTCGCCACCTGATCGGGTGTGCGGACCACATCGGTCGGCCGGATCGCCTCATGCGCCTCTTGCGCGTTCTTGGCCTTGGAGGTGTATTCGCGCGGTGCCGAGGGAATGTAGTTGGGCCCGAACACCTCGGTCACATGCTCGCGGATCGAAAGCATCGCCTCACGCGCCATCTGCACGCCGTCGGTTCGCATATAGGTGATCAGGCCGGTGGTATCGCCGTCGATGTCGACACCCTCGTACAGCCCCTGCGCCAGGCGCATGATCTGCTGAGCGCCGAAGCCGAGCTTGCGGCTGGCGTCCTGCTGCAGCGTGGACGTGGTGAACGGCGCCGGCGGGTTGCGCTTCACCCGGCGGCGCTCGACCGAGGCCACCGAGAAAGCCGCGGCCTCGACCTGCGCCTTGGCGCTGGCGGCCTTTTCGGCATTGTTGATGTCGAACTGGTCGAGCCGCTTGCCATCCAGATGCGTGAGCCGCCCGACGAAGGGGGCGCCTGCCGGCGTGCTCAGCCCGGCCTCGATACTCCAATATTCGCGCGGCTTGAAAACCTCGATCTCCGCCTCGCGCTCGCAGATCAGCCGCAACGCCACGGACTGCACGCGCCCGGCGGAGCGGCTGCCCGGCAGCTTGCGCCACAGCACCGGCGACAGCGTGAACCCCACCAGATAGTCGAGCGCCCGGCGCGCCAGATACGCCTCGATCAGCGGCTGGTCGAGTTCGCGCGGTGCGGCCATGGCGGCGCGGATGGCCGAGCGGGTGATCTCATTGAAGGTGATTCGGTGGACGGTGATGCCCTTGAGAAGCTTCTTCTCCTCCAGCATCGCCCGCACATGCCAGCTGATCGCCTCGCCCTCGCGATCCGGATCGGTTGCCAGATAAAGCGTCTTGGTGCCCTTCATCGCCTTGGCAATCGCTGCGATCTGGCGGCTGCCGCGCTCGTCGGCCGCCCAGTCCATGGCGAAATCCTCGTCCGGACGCACGGACCCGTCCTTCGGCGGCAGGTCCCGGACATGGCCGAAACTGGCCAGAACCGTGAACCCTGCACCCAGGTACTTGTTGATCGTCTTGGCTTTGGCGGGTGATTCTACGACGACGACATCAGGCATGGGTGCTTACTTTTCCTGGTGCTGAGGCTCTCAGTCGGCGGGGAAGAGAAGGGCCACCCGGTTGCCCGGCAGCGTCTCCACCAGCCCCGCAAGCTCAAGATCCAGCAGCGCCGCCTGGACCTCCGGCGCCGAGAGTTGGCAGCGACGGACCAGATCGTCAACCAACGTCGGTGCGGGACCCAGCAGACCCGTGACGGTTTCCAGCGCCGACGCCGGGGTCACGAGCGCGATCTGTGGTTCGGCGGCAGCCGTCGGCAAGGCCATGTGACGGAATAGCGGATCACGGGAAATACCAGAGCGGCTGGGATGGTCGGGCAGGTTGGCCAGCACGTCGTCGGCGGTTTCGGTCAGATGCGCGCCCTGGCGGATCAACATGTTGGTACCCTGGCAGCGCGGATCGAGCGGCGATCCCGGCACCGCGAACAGCTCGCGCCCGGCCTCGTTGGCCAATCGCGCGGTAATCAGGCTGCCCGAGCGCACCGCAGCCTCGACCACCAGCACGCCCAGCGACAATCCTGCGATCACCCGGTTGCGCTTTGGGAAGTGCCGGGCCTGCGGGGCGGTGCCAAGCGGCGCCTCGGCCACCACGCAGCCGTGCTCCGCGATGCGGGCCTGCAGATCGGTGTTCTCTGCGGGGTAAGGACGATCAAGCCCTCCAGCGACACACGCAATCGTCAGACCGCCCCTGATAGCTCCCACATGGGCTGCGGTGTCGATGCCGCGGGCAAGCCCGGACACCACCACCTGCCCATGCCGAGCCAGCTGCTCGGCGAGGCGCCCTGCCAGCGTCATGCCGTTGGCGGAGGCATTGCGGCTGCCGACCATGGCAACCGCGGGGGATGCAAAGGCATTGGGATCGCCCAGCACGGACAGCACGGCCGGCGCGTCATCGAGCAGGGCGAGCAGGGCAGGGTAGTCGGCCTCGCCCAGGAACAGCATGCGCCCACCCAACCTGGCCAGGGCTTCGAGCTCCTGCTCCGCGGCGGCCCGGCTGGGAACCGCAGGCAGAATGGCGCGCGTGCGCCTGGCGATATCCGGCAGGGCCTCGATCGCCGCGGCCGCCGTCGAGAACCGGTTCAGCAGCTTGCGATACGAGGTCGGCCCAATGCCCGGACACCGCGCCAGCCGCAGCCGGTCGGTGTCGCCTGGGCTCACTTTTGGCCGATCCGCGGTTCGGTCCCCGTCAACAGGCGGCGCAGATTGCCGCCATGGCGGATCCACACGAGGCCAGCCACAAGGAAGGCCAGAAGCACCAGCATCACATCTTGCGTGATGAGGGCGAACAGCAGCGGTGCCGCCAGAAAGGCGCTCAATGCGGCCAGCGACGAATAACGAAACATCGCCGCCACCGTGATCCAGATCGCCCCGGCCGCGAGGCCTGCGAGGGGATTGGCCGCGATCAACACGCCAAACCCAGTCGCCACGCCCTTGCCACCGCGAAACTGCAGCCAGACCGGGAACATATGGCCAATCACCACCGCGACGCCGCACAACAACGCGCCGGTCGCACCGTTGAGACCGGCGCCCATGACCACAGCCAAACCGCCCTTGCCGCCGTCCAGCAGCAGGGTCGCCGCTGCCAGGCCCTTGCGGCCGGTGCGCAGCACGTTGGTAGCGCCGATATTTCCCGAGCCGACCTTGCGGATATCGCCCAGCCCCGCCGCTTTGGTGAGCAGCAGGCCGAACGGAATGCTGCCCAGCGCATAGGACAGCACCACCACGAACAGCATCACCCAGGGGGCGGCACCCGCGGTCATCCGAACACTCTCCGTCCGGCCTTCCACGTGCCGCGCACACGGCCTTCCAGCGCCCGTCCGTCGAACGGGGTGTTCTGCGACTTGCCGGCCAGCGTGCCGTCGGTCACCTGCCAGATCTCGTCGAGCGAGAACAGGCAGAGATCGGCCGCAGCCCCGCGGGCCAACGTGCCAGACGCGTCACCCAGCAGCCGGGCAGGTGAGGCGGTGAGCAGTTCCACTGCACGGGTCAGGCTGATCTGGTCCGAATGCACCTGTGCCAATGTTACGGCGAGCAAGGTCGCAAGCCCCACTCCACCGGCCGCCGCCTGTGCGAACGGCAGGCGCTTGTCATCGGCATCGCGCGGCTGATGGTCGGAGGCGATCGCATCGATGGTGCCGTCGGCCAGCCCCGCGACAACAGCGCGCCTGTCCGACTCCGCCCGCAATGGCGGCGACAGCTTGGCGAAGGTGCGAAAATCGCCGATTGCGGTCTCGTTGAGGTCGAAATAGGGCGGTGCGGTATCGCATGTCACCCGCAGCCCGCGCGCTTTGGCATCGCGGATCAATGCCAGCGCCTCGCCGGTCGAAACATGGGCGAAATGCACGGAGCCGCCGGTCAACTCGGCCAGGCGGATGTCGCGCGCCACCAAAATCGCCTCCGCGGCCGCAGGGATCGCCGGCAGCCCGAGCCGCGTCGCCATCTCGCCCTGGGTGGCCGAGCCTCCGGCGGCCAACTCCGGGTCCTCTGGGTGTTGGATGATGATGGCGCCGAACGCCGCGGCGTAGGCGAGCGCCGTACGCATCAGCCGGCTGGAGCCGATCGCCCGCGCGCCATCGGTGAACCCGACCGCACCCGCTTCGCGCAACAGCCCGATTTCCGCCAGTTCCTCGCCGCGACAGCCTCGCGTGGCAGCGCCATAGGGCAGCACAGTGATCCGCCCGGTCTCCTCGCCGCGGGTCCGCAGCAGCCGTACCAGCGCCGGATCGTCGATCGGCGGCCGGCTGTCCGGCATGGCCGCCACGGTGGTGATGCCGCCGGCAGAGGCGGCCAGCGCGGCGGATGCCACGGTCTCACGATACTCGTAACCGGGCTCGCCGAGCTCCACGCGCATGTCGACCAGTCCCGGACAGAGCACACAGCCCGCGCCGTCGATGACGGTCACGTCCTCCGGTGCTGTGATGCGGCCGAGATCCGCGATCACCCCGGCCTGCACCAGAATGGCACCTTGCTGGTCGAGCCCGGAGGCCGGGTCGATCAGCCGCACGTTGTCGATGAGAAAATCAAACATTGCGGCGGTTCGCCCGGGCCAGCACATCGAGCACGGCCATGCGGACCGCAACACCCATTTCCACCTGCTCCTTGATCACACTGCGAACGGGGTCGTCGGCCACCGCGGAATCGATCTCCACGCCCCGGTTCATCGGACCCGGATGCATCACCAGAGCGTCCGGCTTCGCATGGGAAAGTTTCTCGAAATCAAGCCCATAGAAGCGGAAATACTCGCGCGCCGAGGGCACCTGCCCGCCGGTCATGCGCTCGCGCTGCAACCGCAGCGCCATCACCACATCGCAATCCCGCAGACCCTGGGCCATGTCGTGGAACACTTCGACGCCCAGCCTTTCGCATTCCGCGGGGATCAACGTCGGCGGTCCCACCACACGGACCCGGCTGCCCATGGCCGACAACAGATGGATGTTCGAGCGTGCCACGCGGGAATGCAGCACGTCGCCACAGATTGCGATCTTCAACCCCTCGAGCCGGCCGCGACGCCTGCGGATGGTCAACGCGTCGAGCAGCGCCTGGGTCGGGTGCTCATGCGTGCCGTCGCCGGCGTTGATGACAGCCGCGTCGACCTTCTGCGCCAGCAGATTGGGCGCCCCCGACTGCGAATGCCTCACCACCAGCAGGTCGCACATCATGGCGTTCAGGGTGGCTGCGGTGTCGAGCAGCGTCTCGCCCTTGTTCACGCTGCTGGTCGAGACCGACATGTTGATCACATCCGCCCCCAACCGCTTGCCGGCGAGCTCGAAGCTGGTGCGGGTACGGGTGCTGTCCTCGAAGAACAGATTGATCAGCGTGCGCCCGCGCAAAAGGTCGCGCTGGGTCTTGCCGGAGCGGTTGAGCAGCACGTAGCTCTCCGCGAGATCTAGCAGGCTGGAGATCTGCGGCGGGTGCATGCCCTCGATCTGCAGCAGATGGCGATTGGAGACGGCCACGAGTCACTCCAGGTCATTTGACGTGGCGTGCCACAGAGCGGGCCTGTCCTGCAACCTGCGCTGTTTCGGTATCGCGCGAAAGCTTGCTTTCACCCGGCACTGCTGCGATTTGACCGGCGCCAGGGCCGCACGCAGGATAGCCGCATGATCCTTCTGATCGACAACTACGACAGCTTCACTTTCAACCTCGTGCACTGCCTCGGCGATCTCGGCGCGGAATGCGAAGTTGTGCGCAACGACCAGATCACCGTGGCCGACGCGCTGGCCCGCAGGCCGGAGGCGATCGTGCTTTCGCCCGGGCCGTGCACCCCCAATGAAGCGGGCATCTGCCTCGACCTCATCGTCGCAGCCGCAGGCCAGGTGCCGCTGCTCGGCGTCTGTCTCGGCCACCAGGCGATTGGCCAGGCCTTCGGCGGCGAGGTGATCCGCGCACCATTCCCCATGCACGGCAAGGTCAGCCCCGTAACCCACGGAAATTCCGATATTTTCGAAGGTCTCCCGCAACGCTTTGCAGCGACCCGCTATCACAGCCTGATCGTTGCGGCGGAAACCTTGCCCGACTCGCTGGTGGCCACCGCGCATACCGACGACGGCCTCATCATGGGCCTGCGGCACCGCAGCCAGCCGATCTACGGCGTGCAATTCCACCCCGAGAGCATCGCCAGCGAGCATGGCCACGACATCCTGCGCAATTTCCTTGCGCTGGCGCGGGGCGACAACGAAACCCGTGTCAAAGCCGCCGCATGAGCGGAAATCTGAAGCCGATTCTGGCGCGCCTTGCCGCGGGCGAAACCATGACCGACGTTGAGTCGGAAGATGCCTTCGCCACGATCATGGCAGGCGAGGCAACACCTGCGCAGATCGCGGGCCTGCTGATGGCGCTGCGCGTGCGTGGTGAAACCGTGGCGGAACTCACCGGGGCGGTTCGCGCCATGCGCGCCCGCATGCTCGCAGTCGTTGCCCCCGAGGGGGCCATCGACGTGTGCGGCACGGGCGGCGACAACGCCGGCACGCTCAACGTGTCGACCGCCGTGACCTTTGTCGTGGCCGGCCTCGGCGTGCCCGTCGCCAAACACGGCAACCGCGCGCTGAGCTCGCGCACCGGGGGCGCTGATGTGCTCACAAGCCTGGGCGTGAATGTCGACGTGGCGCTGGAGCGGCTGCCCGCCGTGCTGGCCGCCGCAGGGGCTGCCTTCCTGTTCGCCCCGCGCCACCATGCAGCCCTGCGCCATGCCGCCGGCCCTCGGGTTGAGCTTGGCACGCGCACCATCTTCAATTTGCTCGGCCCCCTCGCGAACCCCGCTCGCGTCACGCGTCAGCTGACCGGTGTGTTCGCGCCGGTCTGGGCACGGCCGATGGCAGAAACCCTGCGCAATCTCGGCACGACAGACGCCTGGATTGTGCACGGGCAAGGGCTCGATGAACTCACCACCGCCGGGGTCAACCACGTCACCTCGCTGCACCGCGGCGAGATCCGCGCGTTCACGCTGCACGCCGCCGATGCGGGCCTGCCGTCCTCGCCGCTCGCTGCCATCGCTGGCGGTGACCCCGCGGTCAATGCCTCCGCCTTGCTCGATCTGCTGGCTGGTGCCCCTGGCGCATTCCGCGACACCGTGCTGTTCAACGCCGCAGCAGCCCTTGTGATTGCCGGCAAGGTGGACGAATTGCGTGAGGGTGTGGCACGCGCCGCACAGAGCATTGACAGTGGAGCGGCCCTTGCCAGCCTTGAAGCCATGAGACGGGAAACCGCATGAGTTCGCCTGACCTGCCCGATTACGCCGGCTCCGATGTATTGGCGCGGATTTGCGCCGACACGTTGACGGAGACCGCGAGGCGTAAGGCCGCCAAACCCTTGGAGACCATCCGCAGCCAGGCGCAATCCGCCGGCCGCACCCGCGGTTTCGCGCGCCGCCTGCTCGACGTCGCGGCCGAGCGCTACGCGCTGATTGCCGAAATCAAGAAGGCGTCGCCGTCCGGCGGCCTGATCCGCCCGGATTTCGATCCGGTTTTTCTCGCCCGGGCCTATAAGGCGGGTGGCGCCGCCTGCCTGTCTGTCCTGACCGACGGCCCGCATTTCCAGGGCAGCGCCGACCATCTGCGCGCCGCCCGAGCCGCAGTCGACCTTCCGGTGCTGCGCAAGGACTTCATGCTGGAGGCCTGGCAGATCTATGAAAGTCGCGCGATGGGGGCCGATTGCGTGCTGCTCATCCTGGCATGCCTGACCGACGAGCGTGCCCGCGAGCTCGAGGAAATCGCCTACGCTCTCGATATGGACGTGCTGGCCGAGGTGCACGACCGCATGGAACTCGAGCGCGCGCTTGCGCTTCAGACCCGCCTGATTGGCATAAACAATCGTAATCTCAAGACGTTGGAGACTGATCTAAAGGTCACCTTGGAGCTGGCGCCGCTGGTCCCGCCCGACCGGGTGCTGATCGGCGAGAGTGGCCTTCGCGCGCCGGAGGACCTCGTGCGCCTCGAACGTGCCGGCGTGCGCTGCTTTTTGGTCGGTGAAAGCCTGATGCGCGCGCCCGATGTCGCCGCCGCCACCCGCGCCCTGCTCGCGCATGAGTGAGCTGACGCATTTCGACGCGCAGGGCCATGCCGCCATGGTGGACGTGAGCGCCAAGCCTGAAACCGCCCGCAGTGCCACCGCCTGCGCCCGCGTGGTGATGCAGCCCGAAACGCTGGCCTTGATCCAGACCGGCACCGCCAAGAAGGGCGACGTGCTCGGCGTCGCCCGCCTCGCCGGCATCATGGCCGCCAAGCGTACCGCCGACCTCATCCCGCTGTGCCATCCACTGCCGATCTCTTCGGTGACCGTGGAGCTCGAACCCCATGCCCCAGGCACCGTCGAGATCTCCGCCACCGTCCGCACCACCGGGCGCACCGGTGTCGAGATGGAAGCCCTGATGGCGGCCTCCGTCGCTGCGCTGACAGTCTATGACATGGTCAAGGCGGTCGATCGCGGGATGCGCATCGAAGGGCTGCGGGTGGTGGCGAAATCCGGCGGCAAATCCGGTGATTTCACGCAGGAGTAGACGGCCATGATATCTGTCGACGAAGCGCGCGCACGGGTTCTGGCCGGTCTGCGCCCGGTCGCAGCCGAGATCGTACCGCTGGCGCAGGCCTGGAGCAGGGTCACCGCAGCCCCGATCGCCGCACGCCTGACCCAGCCGCCGCATGATGTTTCCGCCATGGACGGCTATGCTGTCAGCACCGCGGCGCCGGGCCCTTACCGGCTCGTGGGGTACGCACCAGCCGGCCACCCCTGGGAAGGGGTGGTGCAGCCGGGCCAGGCGGTGCGCCTGTTCACCGGGTCGGTCGTGCCGGACGGAGCTGACGCCGTGATCATCCAGGAGGATGTCACTGTCGGTGGCGAAATCGTCGTGACTGCCGAGACCATTCGCTCTCGCCAGCACATCCGCGCCCGCGGTCAGGATTTCGCCGAGGGGCAGGTTCTGGTTCCCGCCGGCAGGCGCCTGACCGCGCGCGATGTGGGCCTCGTCGCAGCCGCCAACCACCCGTGGGTCACCGTGCACCGCCGCCCGCGCATCGCCATCCTCGCCACCGGCGACGAGATCGTGCTGCCCGGCGAGGCGATTCCCCCTGGTGGCATCGTTAGTTCCAACTCCCACGCGCTGTCCGCCCTCGTTCGCAGCGCCGGCGGCCTGCCTGTGCTGCTGCCGGTGGCCGCCGACGACACGGACGTGATCGCGCGCGCGGCCGATGCCGCAGCGGGCTGCGACCTGCTGGTCACGACCGGCGGCGCCAGCGTGGGCGATCACGATCTGGTCGCCAAGGCGCTCGGTGGCCGCGGCCTGGAGCTCGATTTCTGGAAAATCGCCATGCGGCCAGGCAAGCCCCTGATGCACGGCCACCTCGGCGACCTGCCGCTGCTGGGCCTGCCCGGCAACCCCGTCTCCGCCCTGGTCTGCGCCCTGTTGTTCCTGCGCCCCGCCATCGAAGTGTTGAGCGGCCTGCCCGGGGCGGCTGCCGCCACCACCCGCGCCACGCTCGGCTCGCCCTTGCTCGCCAACGACCGGCGGACCGATCATCTACGCGCAACGCTGAGCGATGCGAGCGGCGAACTGATCGCCACCGCGTTTCCGAGCCAGGATTCTGGGCAGATGCGTCTGCTGGCCTCGGCCGATGCGCTGATCCTGCGGGCGCCTCACGCGCCAGCGCTGCCAGCCGGTGCGGCGGTGGACATCATTCGCCTCGATCAGCAGGGCCTTTAGAGCGGGATGACGTCTGATAGGCGACGTAATCCCGGTCTAGCTCTTTGTTTTCTCGCGTGATTCAGACCTTTCGGTGATTCCACCTTCGGTCATCACGCTCTAGGAGCTTGTCCGAGAATGGGTAAGGGCTCCGTTTGAGACGTAGCTGCTGATTGGCGAGCGGCCTCTCGGGCGCGCATCATTGCAAGCGGGCCGTCGTTCAGCTTGTCACGTGTGAGGTCCGGCCCAGCTGGCGTGGTTCAGGCTGTGGCTCGATGCAGCTTGTTGAGGTTATGGGCGGTGCGGAGCATGGCCCACTCGCCTCGGACGTTGTTGAGGCCTCTGAGCAAGAATTGGCGGAATCCTCTGGCGT
>JANXSM010000063.1 GCA_025352665.1 Rhodospirillales bacterium
TTTGGGGCGCAACAACAACGATGTGCAGGCGTTGATTGATGCCTTGAAGAAGCAGGCGAGCACGCCGGGGTAGGCCAGCGAGATTTGCGTCTGGTTGCGCAGCGATCCGATGTTGCTTTTCGAGCGCCAGTATTGTCAGAACACTGTCCTTCAACCGGCCCATGGTCCGGCAAGGTCCCGGAGAAACGCCTGTGAGCCCTGAGTCACATTTGGCTGCCGTGAACGACCAATTTTGGCACGGTCAAACTGTCGCCGGCGAGAGTTACCAAAAGGTCCTGGGGCGATTGCACGATGTGCTGGGCCCGAAGAGCTATCTGGAGATCGGCGTTTCCACCGGCGCAACCCTCGCTCTTTCACACTGCGCCACAATTGGCGTCGACCCCGCCTTTATGATCGATACGCCCGTGCTGGGTCGCAAGCCATTTTGCGGTCTATATCAGATGACAAGCGACGCGTTCTTCGCGGCCCATAACCCCAGCCTAATCTTTGGCGGGCCGGTAGAACTCGCGTTCTTAGACGGGCTGCACTTCTTCGAGTTTCTTCTCCGCGATTTCATCAACACTGAGCGGCACGCGCACCACAACTCCATCATCTGCCTGCATGATTGCATCCCGGCTGACAGCCATGTTGGGCGTCGCGACGATGACGATCGCAGTCTTGCGCCGCAAAGCCTGCATGAAGGCTGGTGGGCTGGAGATGTTTGGAAAGTCACTGCATTTTTGATGAAGTATCGACCAGAACTGCAACTTCATGCCTTCGATGCCGAGCCGACGGGGTTGATCGCTGTTACCGGACTTGATCCCGCATCGACGCTGCTAGCCGACCGATATTTCGACATTCTTGCGGAATATCGTGATCTCACGCTCGCGGATGTGGGCGATGCCTACATGGCGCAACTGCCAATAAACTCCACTTCGACAACCGCAAGCCTTTCCAGTTTGGGAAGGATGTTCTGGCTGTAACTGATATCACGGCGGTCTTTTCTACATACGGTCGAAGTGGAACAGCATGCGCAGGTTGGGCATCGCTTGCAGCATGTCGGGATTAATGAGGAACTCGCCCGCACGGGCCCAACTGGTTTCGTAAGCGAACTTGTCGCGAACCCTCATAAGCGTGTGAAATCCCCAATGTTCTGGATCGCCATAGATGCCGAGTGCGCTGCAGTTTACCAGCGTTGCGCCTCGGTATAGGCTCCGCCACTGGACGTAGAGAATGTGTTCGAAAGAAGACACCCTCAATTGGCACAAAAATCCATTCACGGAACCATATCTGTCTGCCATGTAG
This sequence comes from Rhodospirillales bacterium, assembly GCA_025352665.1. Lineage (GTDB taxonomy): Bacteria > Pseudomonadota > Alphaproteobacteria > Acetobacterales > Acetobacteraceae > CAIQQQ01. Next base: position 1,285 of record JANXSM010000063.1, read on the forward strand.
ACGAAGAAGTCTGCTAGATCCGCGGCTTCATAGAAGGGAACGTCAAAAAACCAAGTATACAGGCTATCGTCGTTCGTCAGATTCTTAATCTTGACTTGGTCTTCCGGCAAGAAATAGGCGCGGCAGCTCGTTAGGATTTCGTGCAATCCAACATTTTCCACACTGTTTCCGATATAACGCGCGGCTGCGTAATTCTGTCTCAGGACATCGAATAGGCCCTCGAGCGGCCGAACTGCCAATGTGTCGCTGTCGATGCAGGCCATCCAATGATAGCCAGACTTGAGAGCCCAATGAAGTGCCCCGAATTTCTTAAGGTTTATGATGCCGCCTTCGATATTGTGGTTGAACCGATTCATCAAATCATCAGAACCAAGGTGATCATGCAGATAGTCACCAACCGATATAACTTTGATGTCGTTGGGATCCATGCCTGTCAGAGCAACAATTTTATTGAATACTCTGTATTCGTCATAATTTTATGCTGCTATAATAATATCAAAATCAATTAATTTCCCAGAGATCGAATTCTTTAAAGCGACACTATTCAAAAATGCGATGAGCCAATTGGCTTTGTGAATATGTGCTGGAATAATAATGCAGTCGTTGCGCATTTTCCTGTCCTTAAGTTTTCTAAAAAATCAAACTGTCCTGACTATGCTGCACAGTCCACCCGCGCCGCATCGAGCATGGCGCGATCGATATTGTTACGTTGCGATTCCGGCCGAGCAGCTGAGATCAGCGAATAGGCCGTCTTTGCATCGATTGGACCGGCATCCAGCATATTGTCCATCTGAAGCTCGGGCAGATTGCAGGTCTCGATTCCACCCCAGAAGCTGGCATACGCCAGATTGGCGTGCGCCATGAAGCCCAGCGGCACGGTCCGGTGACCATGCGCTCGGGCCGCGCGCGTGAAGCTCCAGGTGCGGGCGTAGCGATCCATCGCAACAGGGGAACCGACGGCAAACTTATCGCCGACCACGTAGCCCAGGCCAGGATCGATATAAGGCGGGAAGTCGCTGAAGATCGTCTGCTGGTCGGCGCAAATTGCGGCGATCCGCTGCCAATCGATGGGAAGATCAGCGGCGAGCGCCAGGTCCGGCCGGATGCGAATGACCAGATCGTAGGGAGTTTGGACGCGGTGCATCAACGCATGCGCCTGCTCGATCTTGTAGTACATTTTCTCGGAGTTCGACATTTGCGCAAAAGGTTGTGCCTTGTCGTTTTCCAAGACGACATCCTTGGTGCCATAGAGAGCAGACAGCGCGGACGCCTCAACGGTGCCGCCGACGCGGAACCATTCGCGCAGCGCCGGAAACCTGTCCAGAACGACATCGAAGCCATGCTCGGCAGACAACGCCAGCAATGTCGCGTGCAGTGTCCCTTGGAAGCATTTGAACGCCTGAACTGCATTCTCGGGCTGACGCCGGCCGATTTCCTGCCACGAATGGACGTAGAAGTCCGCCGTGTGGCCGGCCAAGGACAGGTGACGCCAGGTTTTGAATGCCTCGCGGAACCCGCGCAGCTGACCCGAGACACAGATCGCAAAGCGCAAGGAAGCAGACGGCACATCCAACGCCGGGCGATCGCCGCACCGCCGGCTGACCAGCAGTGCCGCCAGTTCAGAGGCACCATCGTCGGCTTCCGCCGCACCAACCATGGTGCGTGCCGTCGCCTCTAGAGCCCCGAGAGCCTGTGGACAATAGGCGCTTGCTGCGATCATGAGCAGGCGGATCTGGTCGTGGCACATCGCCGGAAACGCCGTAGAACCCAGGCTAGTGCTTCGTTCCGTTAGGTATTTTCCGACAATGTCTCGCGGCAGCGCTGCGTTGGCAAACACGCCAAGCGCCGCATTGAAGGCGGAATGGCGCGTCAGAGCCATATCAGCCAATTCGGCAAAAATGGCGGGGCTCATGCTCGATGTGCCATCTGGCGACCGATTGAGTTGCACCCTGACAATGGCCGCGGTGAGGTCGGTCTTTCGATCGGCCTGGTAAGCCGCCGTGTTTAGAGATTGTCTTACGTTTTCCGCCTGACTGCCGGTGAGATAGGATGCCAGGTGCAGTTCACCAAGCATTAGGCTGACCTGTGGCGCCCAGGGCAGGCGTGGCGCCGGCGTTTCGGCGACGAGAGCATTACAAATATCTGCGACATCAGCGGCATCTGGAGTTTCGCGGATCAAGGCGAGCAACAGCCGCCAACTGACGGCGTAAAACCGATGGTCTCGCACGCCATGCACTGCCTGGGCGTGCCACAACGCCACACAGGCTGAAATCTCGCCCGCTTGCAGGCGGGTATGGAGTTCAGCTTCGAAAGCACCCTCCGGCAACGGCGCTGCAAGCAGAGTTGGATCAGTTACCTCCGGCTGCACCGCCTTGATAGGCGGGAATGTCTGCAGGATCGGCAGGCTGTTCCCTTGCACGAGATCGTTCAGGGCTTCGACGACACCGACTTTATCGGGAAAGCTCCGCAACAGGCTTCTCAACCGGCTTGCCGTTTGCTCACGATTTCCCCGCTGGGCCGACAGGCTGGCGAGCCAGGTCATGTAGCGGGAATCGTTCGGAAAACGGGTGCCGGCACGAAGCAAAACCAGGTCGCATTCTGCTTCGAGGTCGATAAGGAAGAAGGCCTCAGCCGCAGCCAGATAAAGCTCGGCTGCGTCGGGATATTTCCGTAAGGCGGCGCCCACAATCCGGCCCAGGGCTTCCCGGTTGCTGGTGGAGGCAGCAGCTGAAAGCTGTTGGGTGAAATGTTCCGCCGAGCTGATTTCGGCGGGTCCGGATGCGGCAGTCTCCCGCGCGGCTTGTATGGAAAGATGGCGCAAGGCCTCGTCGAGGCGTGACAGAACCCCTTCATGGCTCGGCAAGAGGGCTGCGGCCCTTCGCCAGCGCGGCAGGGCTTGCGCCCAATCTTCTCGTTCGGAAGCGATGGTTGCGAACAGGATGGCGGCATCCGCATCTTGCGGAAAGCGATCGACCGCAGCCGTTAGCATCGCCTCCGCTTCAGGCACTTTTCCAAAGCGCACCAGCGCTTCGGCACCACGGGTGTAACCTGGGCCGTGCTCAGGAAACAAACATCGCACCGTTGCCCAAAGCCTGTCCGCAGTGGGCCAGTCCTCGCGTACAACGGCGTTGACTGCGAGATAAGAGCGTGGCCAGGGATCCAACGGAAAACGCTCTGCCGCGGCGAAAAGCACCTCATCGGCTACCCTCATCTGGCGAGCCTCGCGCAGGGTCTCTGCCAAACCCAGATATCCGCCAAGGCGATCTGGACGGCCGAGCACAAGGCGCACCCATATTTGTGCTGCTTCCATCCAATTCTTCGCCGCAACCTTTTCTCCGGTCGCGGCCAACAGTGCCGAGAATTGAGCGTCCTCCAGGGGCTCTCGCATGGATGTCGCCTTTTCGCCGCTCAGAGCCGACCTGCCGCAGCCACGATCTGCATCAGAAAAAGGCGGAACAGGTCCTCGTCGATCACGTAGCTTCCGTCCTCGTCTCGCTCTGTTCGCAGATAGGCGTTATGCTGTTGGCGCAGGGCACCAATCATACTCTGTCCCATGGACGCCAGCCCGATAGACCCGACGACCGTGCCTGGCCGCGAGAACAATGTGCTGTGCAGCCCAGAACCGAACTCTCCAACCACAATCTTGGCATTTCGGAATAGCCCGAGTTGCGTTCGCCAGGGGAAAGATTCCGGTGCGATCAATGCAAAACCAAATTCCTTGGCCGCTATCTCGGCGAGGCGAAGTTCGTTCGTACAACGCCGCACCTCGGTCGCGGGATTGAAGAAAAGAGCACGGGACAGAAACAGGCGAGGGACATCAATGCTGTTGGGTTCGACGCCAGCAAGACGGATCGTTTCTTCGATCGCCAAGTTACAAAATGGATGAAACCAGCCGTCAAAACTAGCAAGCGTGGGCATAACCGCTTGACGAAGCAGGATGCGTTCTTGCAGCGGATCATACACGACGAATTGTTCCGCATCGAGTTCGAGCACATCGCTCAGAATACGCAAAAGCCACAGCGGCGTCCCGATCTCGAGCAACACGCGCAAGCTGCCTATATCGCCACCTAACGCGCGACGCGCCACCATAATCTTGGGCAGTGTTTCGATTAAAAAGTGACCGTAGACGTCGACACCATGCCCGCTCACCACGAGTGTTGGCTCTTCAATGACACGCTGGGGCAGCGAAAATTCATTGTCGATATCGATGCCACCAGTGTCGGTAATAATCTGCCGCCAGTAGTTTGGCACAAATTCGTCAGACAGGATGATAGCCCGATCCAAATATAGATGCCCGCGTCCAGACACGCCGATATCGCGACAGAAGTAGCAGCTGATGTCTCTCGATGCCTGGTTGTGGCCGTGACCGTGGTACTTGCCCAACCAGGGATCCACCAGGCGCGAATCGTCACCGACCAAGGGTAACGGCTGGGGTAGTTTCTGCGCCCAAGCAACGATCATTCGAGCGACACGTGCCTCCGTGAAGCCGGGAGCATCGAGAAGCGATGCGCTGGCAGCGAGAGAGTCGATGCGTTCAAATATGTCACTCAACATCATGTTTCGCCCTGAGTCGTCCCTGCCGGATCACTCATAGCCGACAAGTCGAAAGGCGCGAAATCCGCCCATCGCAATCTGGCTGGAGGCGCCGGAGCTTCCACAGGGTCAGGACATCGCAGCACATCTGGAGTGAGACCGCTTCGGGGCCTATGCTAGGCTGCCCACGTCGGTCAAAGGCGCATCGATCATGTCGCCGATGCCTCGACAAGTGCGAACCCACATGTTGACCGAAATAGTGCGCCAATCTCCCCGCGTCGGCACGAATGCATCGATAAAGCCGACGAACACGCGGGCATCTAGCCGGCGCAGAGAACCGATCAGACTTGGATCGGTTGCCTCACAGACTTAGAGTAGATGGTTTTTACCGCGCCTGTTAACAGCACGATATACATCTTGAGCTGCCTCTACGCTCAGGTCATGATGAGACTTATAGACGAATATCTATTGCCCATCACTTACATATTGCAAAGACTTTTCCCAAAGATATTTCATCCTTCTTATAATCTTGATGAAAAGATCCTATCTCGCTTCGCATTGATGCAATCGAATGAAAGTGTGCATCGCCATGCCGTAACGGTGGTCTTTAAGAACGAATTCCTCACCGTCTAAATCCAGTTCTGTACTTTCTGGGTTTTCGATGTCTTCAAAGTTGCAATCCAGGCCGCAAATCAAAGCCTCTGGCCCGATCGCATTCCAGCGTAGCAAATCGATTGGCTCTGCGCCGAAGGGCCTTTGCACCAGTCCGAACTCACAGTTGTCGCCGAGCGGCTGGAACGACATAAGCAGGTCACGCTCACTTACTTCGGCTGCAAAGACCGTTCGGATAAATGCGCTTTTCGTATTGCTCTCGCGAAGTTCTGCCGAATGTATTGAGGTATCGATGGATTCCACCGCCCGAATGAATTCACCCTCGGCACGCCCCTCGATCACGGCGCGGCGTACAGGGTGGCATGCGATCAGGGTAGGCCAGACGCGTCCAGCCTCTTCCTAGTTTTTTCAAGGTTAGCGGCATGCCCATAATTGTAAGCAATCTCGAAATGGTCCGGAAAGCGCCTGTGACCCTCGCGTGCGAAACTTATACCCAGATCTGAACGGCCGATATGTTCAATGCGGATGCTGCTTGCCATGCAATAAGCCTCAAGAAGTCCGGCAAACCGTTCAATCACGTTTTGCCACCGTTCGACCGCGGCTGGCCAATTACCCTGCTTGTGCGCGAGCCAAGCAAAATCTGACGCAAGTGTCGCATCCTAGGGAAATTGCATCAGAAGGTCGGAATAAAGGAGATCAGCCTCGTGGAGATGCCCTCCATCTCGCAAAATCAGCAAGATTTTTTGCAAAAATCACTGATCCGGGGAACATCAGGCATGAGGGTTACTCCTCTCTTGTGATCACGCTGATCAAGCGCTGATCACACGGAAAAATATTTTGGGTCACGACGAAATCTCTATCGATATTTACTCATCGATGTTCCCAGGATTTCGGATGGGATTTGTCATCATCCACCCGATTATCCTGGCGCTTGAAAAAAGTAGCATCTGAATTCCGTCCCGCTCGAAACTTCTGCCCTGCGTCATCCCAATTCCGCCCAGCACCTGGCGCGAGGAGATGTTGTCCTCCCGCGCGACCGCCACGATACGCGACAGGCCGGCCCGCTCGTGGCCGAAGCGCAGCGCTGCCCCCGCCGCCTCGCTGGCGTAGCCGCGGCGCTGGGCATCTGGCAGCAACGCGAAGCGCAGTCCCACGCCACGCCCATCCAGGCGTGGCTGCAAGCCCGTTACACCCACGAAGCGTTCGGTCGACGATTCGCGGATCGCCCAGATGCCGTAGCCATGGCAGCCCCATTCCGAGATCTCGGCCGCGAGTTCCTCTGCAACCTGCATGGCCGACCGCACACCGCCCAGCATCACCGCATACGCGCGCGCGTCGCCTTTCAGCTCCACGAGGTCGGCGAGGTCGTGCCAGCTGACCGGGCGGAGGACCAGGCGGCCAGTGTGGAGTTCCGCGCCGGCGGACACGCTATCTCTGGAGTGGGCGGTATTTGATGCGGTGGGGTTCGGTGGCGGCGGCACCCAGGCGTCGTCGTTTGTCGGCCTCGTAGTCCTGGAAGTTGCCCTCGAACCATTCCACGTGGCTGTCGCCTTCGAAGGCCAGGATGTGGGTGGCCAACCGGTCCAGAAACCAGCGGTCGTGGCTGATGATGACGGCGCAGCCGGCAAATTCCTCGAGCGCGTCTTCCAGCGCGCGCAGGGTGTCGACGTCGAGGTCGTTGGTGGGTTCGTCGAGCAGGATGACGTTGCTTTCGGACTTCAGCATCTTGGCGAGGTGGACGCGGTTGCGCTCGCCGCCTGACAGGATGCCGACGCGTTTTTGCTGGTCGCTGCCTTTGAAGTTGAAGGCGCCGACGTAGGCTCGGCTCGCGACGGTGCGTTTGCCGAGGTGGATGACGTCGGTGCCGCCGGAGATTTCCTCCCACACGGTTTTGGTCGCGTCGAGGCTGTCGCGGCTTTGGTCGACGTAGCCCAGGTGGACGGTCTCGCCTATGGTGAGCGTGCCGGCGTCCGGCGTTTCCTGGCCGGTGATCATGCGGAACAGAGTGGTTTTGCCGGCGCCGTTGGGGCCGATGACGCCGACGATGCCGCCGGGGGGCAGCTTGAAGTTGAGGTCGTCGATCAGCAGGCGGTTGCCGTAGCTTTTGCGCACGTCCTCGGCGGTGATGACGGTGCCGCCCAGGCGGGGGCCGGGGGGAATGACGATCTCCGCCACGCCCATCTGCTGGTCCTGGGATTTCTGCAGCATCTCCTCGTATTTCTGGATACGCGCCTTGGACTTGGTCTGCCGGGCCTTGGGGCTGGAGGTGATCCACTCCGACTCGGCGGCCAGGGCGCGCATGCGTGAGGTTTCCTCCTTTTCCTCCTGCTGCAGCCGCTTGCGCTTCTGCAGCAGCCACGAGGAGTAGTTGCCCTCGAACGGGTAGCCGCGGCCGCGTTCGATCTCGAGGATCCAGTTGGTGACGTTTTCGAGGAAGTAGCGGTCATGGGTGACCACGATCACGGTGCCGGCGAAATCGCGCAGGGTCTTTTCCAACCAGGCCACCGATTCGGCGTCCAGATGGTTGGTCGGCTCGTCGAGCAGCAGCAGGTCGGGCTTTTCCAGCAGCAGGCGGCACAGGGCCACGCGCCTGCGTTCGCCGCCGGAGAGCTTGTCGATGCGGCTGTCGGGCGGCGGGCAGCGCAGCGCGTCGAGTGCTATCTCGATGCGGCGGTCGAGCTCCCAACCGTCCTGGTTGTCGATGGTTTCCTGCAGTTCGGCCTGCTCGGCGAGGAGAGTGTTCATCTCGTCGTCGGTCATCGGCTCGGCGAAAAGGTTGGAGATTTCGTTGAAGCGGTCGATCGCGGCCTTTAGCGGACCGAAGGCTAATGTGACGTTCTCGGCCACCGTCAGGTCCGGGTCGAGATGCGGCTCCTGCTCGAGGTAGCCGACGCGCACGCCTTCGGCGGCCCAGGCCTCGCCGCCGAATTCCTTCTCGCGGCCGGCCATGATCTTGAGCAGGGTCGATTTGCCGGCGCCGTTCACGCCGAGCAGGCCGATCTTCACGCCGGGCAGGAACGACAGCGTGATGCCTTTGAATACTTCTCGGCCGCCGGGGAACGCCTTGGTGACATCCTTCATCACATAGACGTACTGATAGCTGGCCATGGTGGGCTCCCTCGATGCGGCCGCAGTTTTAGGCGGGCGGTCGCCAAGGCGCAATGTCGCAGCCAAGCGTCGCTATTTCGCAATAATCGTATCGACGACGTATGTCGCTATGGACATTATTTTTTCGACAGTGCCGGACGCCACAAGTCGATTTGGCTGCGGTCTTGCATCACCTGTGGCCTGCCCGCCAGCCTAGCCAGAGCGCAGGCCGAGGCGCAGAAATCATCCTCGGCCACGATGGTGGCAAATTGGCACAGCCAGATGATCTTGCTGATCTGCCGCCTCGCGTTCGACGCCGGCACGATTTCGGCGAATTTTTCCCATCGAAACTGTGGATGCAGCCCGAGATCGCACCGCAGTTGTCATCGCCCGCCAGTGCGCGTTAATCGCTGATCCTCGTGGTTTGCGGTCTTCGCAAAACCTGAGCCGTGTTGCGCCGAAACGATCGAAGGAGCCTTCGGGTCGCATTGCCCGCGTCGGACGGACAGTTCGCTCCCTCTCCCCGGATGCCCTGGCGGCCAAGTCGGGTTCGCCCCGTCCGTGCAGGATTAGGGTGAGCCTGACACTCAGAAGCCATCCGCCCGGCCCGAACATAGCAGGTAAGGAGCGAGGCGAGCCGCCTGCTTCAGGATCCAACGAACACCAGCTTCTCCGTCAGTTTTTACGGACTCACGCCGCTGCGAGCTTTCCCATCGTAGCGACAGCAGTTTCAAGCTCGTCAGACAAAGCGCTCGGATACAGGCGCAAGAATGCTGCCGAAAGGCTTTCGTAATACCACAAGGTCCCCTGCGTGCCTGCCTTAAACCGCTCGAAGACCACCAGCCCATGCGTTCGCACATCGGTACAAATTGCGCGAGCATTGTGGACCTTATCGGCCAGGGAGACGAGCAGCACGTCTTCGGCTGCTTCCTCGAGATGGCTGATATACGCCTGTTTCCGTTCACGCCACGGCGGCTTGGGAAGCGTGTCTGCGTCGGTGCAGCCCAAAACGACATCCGCCACCCGGGGGCCAAAACGCTCGCGAATGATTGGTTCAAATTCGGCACCTTGGTCCTCGACGGCGTCATGGAGCATCGCTGCGATGGCCTGGTCCTCATCGCCACCGTGCTCAAGCACCAGGCTGGCAACGCCAAGCAAATGGCTGACATATGGCGTGTCAGTGCCTTTCCGCCTCTGTTTGGCATGCACCAACAGGGCATATTCAATGCCCCCTGCGAGCCGATTCCAGCCCTGCTCCTCGCTGAGCCCGCGTGTATCGTTTGCGACGGCCTGTATGCCTAACTGCATTGGCGTAATGTCTCCTCTTATCAAACGAAACTGAGGCGTAAAATCATCAGCGCCAACATTGCCGAAAGCAACACGACAGGTCTTGTCCCGTGCGCGCGGTGTGTGGGCGTGGAGGAGCAGCGGTGTTGGCGTGGTTGAGCTGCAACGCGCTACTCCGACCCGGACCTCTACGACGGCCGACAACGAGATCGGCACTGCACAACTGCACAGCGCAGCGGAAGCGACGATCTGCGCGTCTGCGCCTGGCAGGACTTGAACCCGCAACCAAGCCGTTATGAGCGGCCCGCTCTAACCAGTTGAGCTACAGGCGCATACGCAGACCGGATGTGCCACGTGCGGCGACCACTTCGCAACTGGTCGCCCGCAGGCTATACGGCGGCCGCAACCTCACGCGGAGCGAGACACCATGGACGTGACGAAACTGCCGACCGGAAAGGCCCCGCCGTCGGATATCAACGTGGTGATCGAGATCCCGCAGGGCTCCGCCGTGAAATACGAGCTCGACAAGGACAGCGGCGCCATCATGGTCGACCGGTTCCTGTTCACGCCGATGGCCTACCCGGCCGCCTACGGCTTCATTCCGGGCACGCTGGCGGATGACGGCGACCCCGTTGATGCGATGGTGCTGACGCCGGCCGTGCCGGTGGTTCCTGGCAGCGTGATCCGGGCGCGGCCGATCGGCGTGCTGCTGATGAGCGATGAGGCCGGGCAGGACGAGAAGCTGATCTGCGTGCCGCACGATAAGATCCACCCGCTCTACACCGATGTGCACAAGATCGAGGACCTGCCGGAGATCACCCGCCAGCAGATCGAGCACTTCTTCACCCGGTACAAGGATCTGGAGAAGGGCAAGTGGGTGAAGGTCGAGGGCTGGGGCGACAAGGCGCGCGCCGAGGAACTGATCATGGCCGGTATCGCGGCAGCAGCGAAGCAGGGCTGAACCGGAAGGAGCCGCCAGCCGCTGGTCTCGTCGAAGAAGTGCAGGCGCTTCGAGCGGGAACTGCAGGATGACCTCTTCGCGGACCTAGAGCGGGATGACGTCTGATAGGCGACGTAATCTCGCTCCGGCGATGAAGCTTCGGAGTAGTAAGGCTTGTCTCTCAGGCCGCTTTTCGGCGCAACTGTTGCCGATGGCGTCCTTGCTTCAGGCGGCGCCTATGACTTCGTCGATGCGGGTTTCGAAGGCCTTGATGTGAGCGGCCATGTCGAGGTTCTTCTCGGCGTAGCTTCGCGCGCCGCGACGCAGACGTTGGGCGAGCTTGGAGGAGTCGAGCAGGTGCAGGACCGTCTCGGCCAGCCTGGCCGGGTCGAGGCAGGGGGCGAGCAGGCCGGTTTTGCCGTGGGTGAGGAATTCGGCGACCGGTTCGACGTCAGCCCCCACGATGGCGCATCCAGTGGCCATGGCCTCGCGCAAGGACCAGGAGGCGACGAACGGGTAGGTCAGATAAACATGCGCGTCCGACCGCTGCAGCAGGCTGACGTAGACGTCGTAGGGAAGTTGCCCGGGCATCAGCACGCGGGTGGTGTCGTAACGGCCGGCGAGTTCGGCGGTGAGTATCTTGCGCCAGGTGTTGTTATCGCCGAGCCGGGGACCGTAGCTAACCTCGTCGCCGCCGACCAGCACGACCTTGACGTCCGGCCGGGCGGAGAGGATCGCCGGTAGGGCGCGCATGATGGTGTGGAAGCCGCGATATGGCTCGAGGTTGCGGGCGACGTAGGTGATCAGTTTGTCGCTGGGTGCGACCTTGAAGGCGCCGATGGCGAAGGGGCGCTTGCGGGCCTCGGGGTCCGGACGGCAGATGTCGAGCCTGGCGCCTTCGGGGAGCAGCTGGATCTGTGACTGCGCCCAGGCAGGGTAGGCGCCGAGTTGGAACCGTGTGGGGGTTTGGCCGTGCTGGCCGAGCGCGAGGGCTGCGTGATTGATGGCGTTGAGCGCGCGGATGCCAGGTTTGTAGTTCTCCGACATCGGGAATTCCGGGTCGAACTCAACATCGTAGCCTTCGGTGTTGTAGTAGAACTCGAAATATCCCAGCACGGGCACACCGGGGTAGACGTCGCCGAGGTCGAGCAGTTCGCCCCAGCCGTGATGGCCGATGATGATGTCGGGCGTGAAACCGAGCTTCTTGATGTTGCGCGCGGCCTGCGCCACGCGTTCGCCGCGATGCAGGGCGTATTCGTAGTCGCGCACATTGCTGGGCAGATCGGTGCGGCGCGGGCGCCCCATGTCGTACACCACGCGGCGCACGCCGGTGATGTGGTTGGGATTGCCTTCGGTGATGAACACCACATCGTTCGCCGGGTTTTTCAACAGATGGCGGACGATATGGAGGTACTGGCCGGGGTAGTTCTGGTGGACGAACAGATATTTCACGCTGGCGCCTCGCCTCGGTCAGCTGCGGCGCTTGGGCGCCGGTTTGGCGGGTTTGGCCTTCGCGGCGGCGGCCACGAACCCGCCGATGGGGGCGATCTCGATCAGCAGCGCCTCGACCGCAGCTAGGCTTTCCGACTCACAGGGCTCGCCCGCGGCAACCGGGCCCGAGGCCTTGCCGTCGATGAAGCTTGCCGAATAGCGCAGCTCGAACTGCTCGGCCGCGACGCCTTTCAGGCGAACGCGAAAGCCCAGGATGGGCAGCGCCATGCCACGGCTGCCGCAATACTGGCCGCCTTCCGCCCAGGGGCTCATCCAGCCGCGGCCGAGCACCACCTGGTATTCGATGTCGCCGAGCGCCACGCCGGCGGTGGGGGCGATGGCGAAACCTTCGATCCACTTGCCGCTGCCGCGCTCGCCCAGCCATTCGCCGAACACCACACCGACATCGCCACGGGTCTGAACGTGGGCCACCACGTCCACCTTCTTCGCGGCCCCCGGCAGGGCGTCGGAGGCGATAGCACCTCGCTGGGCGGTACCGGGCAGCATCGCGGGCGGCACCACGTCGCCCATCAGCGGCAGCACCTGCAGGTGGGGCGCCGTTTCAACGCCGTTGCCGGGCGCCTGGTAGATGGTGAGCAGCACGAAGGCGGGGCCGCCGGTGACCCGCACCAGGGCTGCGTCGCCGAAGCCGGTCATCCAGCCATCGGGCGAGAAGGTGCGGATGGTGACGGCTTCCGGACGCCCGGCGACCCCTGGGGCTTGGGTGATGCGCAGGCCGGGCAGCCCGGTGTGAGCCTCGGCATGCGGCGAGGGGGCGACCACCACGCAGTAAAGACCGGCATCCAGCTGCATCATGCTTGCAGAGACGCGCAGCTCGGTCAGTCGCTGATCGCTTTGCGGGGCGGCTTGCTGGACGTCAGACATGCAATTTCTCGCTATTCTCGGTCATGGGGATCGCCTCGGTGTGCATAGGCGGTCTTGTTATGAGGCCGCAAGAGAGCCCGACGTCATCGAGCGGCTGGCGCGGCCGCTGCGGGAGACAACAATGCGTTGTTGACCGCAGCGGGCGGCAGGCCCAGCGGCAGGATGAGGCCGAAGCCTGTTCCGCGCACGCGCGCCGCCATGGCACCGATATCAAACACCACGGCACGCAGGCCGGCGCGCCAGGCGAGGCCGAGGGTGAAACCCCAGGTTTCCGGCCAGATGCTGGGCAGGAAGGCGAGATGGGCGGATTGCGCGCGGACCAGGGCCTCCGCATCCGCCTCGTCGTACTGGCCGGTGATGAAGACGCGGCCGGTCTCGATCAGGCGGTCGTCATCCGTGCTGCGGCCGACCAGGGTGAATTCCAGCGGAAGGCTGCGGCTGGCGGCATCACGGGCGCAGGCGAGCAGCACGTCGTAGCCTTTCTCCAGGCCGATGGCGCCGATGACGCAGATGCGGCGCGGCAGGGTCGCAGCAGCAGCGGAGGGCGGTCGCGCGGGCGTGGGCTCCAGCGCCGTTACGACCGCGGCGAAGCTGGGGAAATGCCTTCGCATGCGGCTGGCCATGTCGGCCGAGGGGACGATGATGGCACGGGCGCGGTGAAACTCGGCGGCCGAGCGCTGGCGCAGCGCGGCCACGTCGATGGCCTCCTCGAGGCGGCTGCCGGCGTCGGCGACACAGGCCTGGCAGACGGCGATTTCCGCCGGCTCGCCGCAGTAGCGCTGCTCCGTGCCAAGCAGGCTGATGCGCGGGCAGAAGCTGGCGTAGTCGTGCAGATGCAGGTCGAGCGGGAGAGCAAGCCGGGTTGCGAGCTCCATGACGCTGGGGTGATGGCCGATGCGGTGGTGGACTTCCAGCGCGTTGGGGCGGTCGGCGCGCAGCAGTTTGGCCAGCGCGGGCAGTTCCTCCGGCAGACGGAAGATGAGGTTGGGGCAGGTGCCGGCGCCGTCGTCCACCCGGCACAGGCCGGCGATGCTGCCGCCGTCGCTTTCGGGATCGCCGACCGGACGGAGCAGAATGGCGCGGGCCCCGGCCTGTCGCAGGGCGTTGACGCGGGACTGGACCACCCGCTCGACCCCGCCCCCTTTATCGTGGGTGACGAGAAGAGTGGCGTTGGGTTTGCGGCCGGTGGCCCAGCGCAATGCGTCCAGCCGACGGCGGGCGGGGGCCAGCGCATCCTCGGCTGGGATGCGTGCCTGCCAGGCGGCGATGGACTGGTGGTAGCCGGGGTGCAAACGCTCCAGCACCGCGAGATTACGGGTGATCAGCGCCTCACGCGCGGCGCCGAAGGAGGCGCCGCCGACATGGCCGACCACAACGCCCGGGACCGCGACGTGGCGCCAGCCGAGCACATTCGCCCGTCTGCAGAAATCGTTCTCCTCGCCGTAGCCTTGAGCGAACAGGGCGGTGCGGAACAGGCCGGTGGCAATGGCACATTCGCGGCGGATATACATGCAGAAGCCGACCGCGGTGGGGATTTCCACGCAAACCGCCGGATTGGCGCGGGCGGCCTGAGCGTCGAGCCGCGCGAGGGTGGCGGCGTCGGGGGGCGGGTTGGGTTTGTCATGGTGCGGGTAGCTTAGGATCGTGGCGTCGTTGGACAGCGGTGTTGCGGTGCCGATGTCGGGGGCGGCGTGCACCGCGCCACGCAGACGCTCGAGCCAGGTGGCAGCGCCGGGGCGGGTGCTGGGCAGCAGCGTGTCGCTGTTGAGCAACACGGTGTCGTGCGGTGGCTCCAATGCGAAGGCGGCGCGCAGGCCGGCGTTGGCCGCTGCGGGAAAGCCCTTGTTCTTGGCGTGGCGCAACAGCGTGATGCGCTCGCTTGCAGACCAGACGTCCAGCGCCGCTCCGAGCTCGCGCTCAGGTGTTGCGTCGTCGATGACGATGACCGGGCTTTCCGGGCAAGAGGCGAATACGCTTTCGAGGCAGGCGCGGGTGAGGGCGAGGTTGCGGTAAACGGGAATGACGATCGCGACCGGACGGCGCGGCGCGGCGGGAGCCGTTGCGGGCGGGCCTCGAATGGCAGCGGGGATCGGCAGGAATTCCGGTGCGGCTGTGGTGTGGGCCAGGCCGGTTGCGGGGTGGTGGGCGGCGGCGATCTCGGCGATCCAGCGGGCCGCGGTGAGGTCGAGGGTCGGATCGAGCGGGCTGCCGGCGAGATCGCGGCCGTCAGGGCCGAGGACGTGGATCAAACCGATGTCTGGCGCGAGATCGGCTGCGGGCACTGAGAAGCGGCGCGGGCGAGCCAGCGGTCGCTGCGCCTGCATTGTGGTGTCTGAGGCCACGCGGACGATCCCGTCGGTTTCGCCGGCCGCGATGATGCGGACCGCAGGGTCGTGGTCCGGGTCTGATGGCACCCAGATCCAGCCTTGGAGGCCACCTTCGATTGTTTCGACGAAGCCCTCGCTTCGGCGCATGCGCGCAAGGTCGATCGGGCTGCCGAGCAGGGCCTGGCCGTCGCGGCTGATCGAGGCGATCCCTGTGGACGGCAGGTTCGGCTCGTGGTGGGCCTGACCGTCGACCAGGATTTCAATCGGGGCGCACTGCCCCGTCACCAGGCGCAGGCTTCGCCCCGGCGGCGCGGCGGCCAGGCCGCACCAGTCTGGCTTGCCGACCATGCTGGCCACCGAATCGGCCAGGCCGCGCATGGGGGCGAGCGGTTCCGGCAGCACGTGTCGCGACAGGGCGGCGGCGAGGGCGGCCGCGGCGCCGGCCCCGTCGCCTGCCTGCCAGCAGGCCGCCGACAGACCAAGCCAGGCCTCACGCGTATCGGTGGCCTGGGCCGCCTGGGCGAACAGCGGGCGGGCGGCGGGGTCCTGCAGATTGAGCATGGCGTTGGCGAGGGCGAAGGCGACCGCCGGTTCGCTCGGCACGATGCGCCGGGCGCGGGCGAACCAGGCGCGGGCGGCGCGGTTGTCGCCGAGCGCCTGGGCGGCCTCGCCGCGGCGCAGCGCGTCCATCGCCTGGTCCTGCAGCGTCTCGGCATGTGTGTGCGGCGCGGGCGATCCCGCCGGGCGCCTCACACCAGCGCGGCGGTGGGGGCGGGCAAGGCGTCGAGGTCCGCCTGGGCTTCGGCGGTGCCCGCGGCGAGGGCGCGCTGGAACCACATTCGGGCTGCCTCGCGGTCTCGCTGGCCACCGAGCCCGCGGGCGAGGTAGCGCGCCAGCATCATCATGGCATGGGCATGGCCGCGGTCGGCGGCAGCATGGAACCAGGTTTGAGCGGCCGCGCGATCCCAGGGGACGTCGTGGCCGCCGCCATAAATGGCCCCAAGCGCGTACATGGCGCCGGGATGGTTCTGGTTGGCGGCCCGGTGGAACAACGCGAGCGCGCCGGCCTGGTCCCTGGGGCCCCCGCGGCCGTTGATCATCATCTCGGCCAGCGCAACCTGGGCGTCAACCACCCCGGCATCGGCTGCCTTGGTGATCCAGATGCGGCCTTTGTCCAGGTCTGCCGGCACGCCGCGGCCTTCGAGCAGCAGGCGACCGTACCAGTATTGCGCGTTGACGACGGTATCGGCGGCGCGGCAGAGCCATTGGGCTGCGGTGACTTCGTCGCGGGTGACGCCGACGCCTTCGGACAGACAGACGCCGTAGTTGAAGGCTGCGACCATGTCACCCTTCTCGGCCTCGCCACGGAACCAGGCGGCGGTATTGGCGCTGTCGGTGGGGGAGGCCTTGCCCTGCAGGACCAGGGCGGCCAAGTCGTAGCGCGATTGCAGGTCGCCGGCCTCGGCCGAGACGCGGAACCAGTTGGCCGCTTCCTGGGGGTCCTTGACCACGCCGCTGCCGGAAATATGCATGGCGCCGAGCGCGCGGGCGGCGCCGCGATGGCCAGCTTCGGCGGCACGTTTCAACCAGATACCCGCTTCCGCCATGTTGGGCGGCAATGCACCACCCTTGGAATAGAGCTCGCCCACGGCGGCGGCGGCATCCGGATCACCCTGCATGGCAGCGCGGCGGAGCCAGGATTCCGCCGTGATCGTGTCCTGGTCGATCCCATTGCCGTTCAGCAGAGCCATGCCATAGCGATATTGCGCCGTGCGCACGCCGCGCTCCGCGGCTCGCCGATACAGGTCCACGGCGTCGGGCAGGTTGCGTTCCACGCCCTGGCCCTGCTCCGTGAGTACGCCGAGCAGATATTCAGCGGTTCCGACGTTGGCGGCCGCGGCCTGGGCCATAAGCTGTGCCGGTTCGAGGTAGTCTTCCGCCGCCTTGGCGCGACGGAGCAGCGCCAGGCCGTAGCCGAGTTGGCCCTGTGGGGATTTGGCCTCCGCGGCCTTGCGATAGAGCGCCTCAGCCTGCTCGAAATCGCGCATCGTCTCGGGACCGGCGGTGAGCAGGTAGCCGAGCAGGGCTTGCGCATCTGCCTCTCCAGCCTCCGCAGCCTTGCGGGCCCATAGAGCGGCCTTGTCGAAGTCAGGCTTCGGCGTGGTTGGAACGGTTGCGAACAGTGTTGCCGCAAGGCTGCCGCCCAGCCCGTCCGCCCCGTCGTTAGAGGCGGACGTGCCGATGCCTTGCACATAAAACGCCGCGAGCAGCGACTGAGCGGGGGAGAAGCCCTGCTTGGCCGACCGCTCCAGCCAGCGAGCACCTTCGGATGTGCTATGCGGCACACCGGCACCCTCCAGATAACTGCGGGCGATCTGGAACTCGCCCTCGGCAAGGCCTGCCTGGGCGGCTCGCACCAGTAACCGGAAGGCTTCAGCCCGCCGCCCGGCCTCGATCAGTGTGAGCGCCCGCTTGAGATCACCCCGCTTGGAGCGGAACAACCCGCCCAGCCGTGTGAACAAACCTGCCAACGTCAAGCACCTCTATTTATTGCTAGCCTAAAGGCGAACCTATTAGTGAGCTGCAGGACGCAGCACCCGTTCACGGCTCGCGCATGCCCTCGGTGAAGGCTGGGATGAAGCGAGAAAACAGGTAGCTGAGGACGGTCCGTTTGCCAATCTTGATGTCTGCCGCGATGCCAAGACCTGGCTGCAGCTTGAAGTCGACTGGCATGTTGGTGAGTTTGAGAGCATCGATCGAAATGGTCACACGATAGACGCTGCTGCCCATATTGACCGCGATATTGTCGATCTTGGGTTTGCCTGGGCCCTCGGCGGGATTGTCCTGAGCGTCCGGCGCCATCGCCACCACGGTGCCTTCGGCGTAGCCATGCTCGTTGAACCGATAGGTGTCGAACTTGATGACCACGGGGTCACCAACGCGCACGAAACCAACGTCGGTTGCGGGAATGGCGCCATCGATCTGCATCACGGCGTCATCTGGCACCAATGTCAGGAACGGATCGGCGGTGGTCAGGACGGAGCCGACCGAGACATTGGCGATCGACAAGACGGTTGCATCGCTAGCGGCTCGCATTTCCACGAGATCGCGGTGCTTTTGTGCCTTCGCCAGCTGCTCGGTGGCATCGTCGAGCTTACGACGCGCCTCTGTCAGCTGCTGTGAGGCATCGTTGCGGAAGTGCTGAACGGCCGCGTCGCGCTCGGCGATCATTGCGTCCATATCCTTCTGCCCCGCGATGGAGGCCGATCGAGAGCCAGCCAAAGCCCGCTGTGCATCGAGCAAGCTGCTCAGCGCCTGCTGCGTGTTGAACTTGCTGCCGACGCCCTGGCGCTCGAGGTCCTGGCGGGATTTCAACAAGCCCTCGGCGATCGTGACCTGCTGGTTGTAATTGACGATATCGTTCATCGCCTTTTTCACCGCGGTATCGAGCGAGCTGATCTTCTGACGATAGTTTTCCGTCGTTGAACCGAGTTCCGACTGACGTTGCGTGAAGATGGACGATTGCAGACTGCCGTCGGGCGTGCCGTCGCTGACAAAGGACGTGTGGTTCTGTTCGGCGGACAGCCGCTCGACCTCGGTGCGCAGGCTTTTGGTCTGCGCCTTGAGGCTGGCGAGGTCGGCACCCGTGAGTGTCGGGTCGAGCTCGGCGAGCAGATCGCCGGCGCGGACGTGCTGGCCGATCCTGACGTTGATCGAGCGGACGATGGACGGGTCGAGCGGTTGCACCAAGATGTTCGAGGAGCGCGAGGTTACTTTGCCGGAGGCGGTCACCACGCGGTCGATCGGGAAAGTGCCGGCAACCACCAGGAAGGCGATCAGCATGCTTGCCATCACGTAGGTGGCGTAGAATGAGAAGCCGGGTACGGGCTGTGAGACCAACGCCAGCGTGGGCGACTGGAATTCGAGAAGCGAGCGGTTTGCCTCTGCCTCATCGCCCTTGAGAGCGATCGAGCGTGGTGTGATCCGGGCCAGATTTTGCGCCATGCTCAGCCTCCCTGCGCCAAGGCATGGGCTGCGTTGCGCTCCAGCGCCGCGTCCATATGGCGATTCTGCTGCATCCAAAGATGACGGTAGATGGCGCAACGTTCCACCAGTTCGTCATGCGTGCCGATGTCCATCACCTTGCCGCGGTCCATGACCATGATCTGATGGCAGTCCATGATCGAGGACAGACGGTGGGAGACGATGACCATCGTGCGGTTGTGGGCGATGCGCTTGATGTTGGCGTTGACCAGCGCCTCGCTCTCGGGATCCAGCGCCGAGGTCGCTTCATCGAGGATCAGGATGCGAGGGTCGTGGATCAGCGCGCGGGCGATGGCGAGGCGCTGGCGCTGGCCACCGGACAGGTTGGGCGAGCCTTCCTGGATGAAGGTCTCGTAGCCCATCGGCATGCGTTCGATGAACTCCTCGGCCCCGGCGAGGCGGGCGGCGCGCACCGCATCGGTCAGCGTCAGGCCGGCGCGCCCGGCGAGCAGGTTTTCGCGGATCGATCCGCGGAACAGGAAGTTCTCCTGCAAGACCACGCCGAAGCTGCGCCGCAGATGCGAAAGGTTGATTTCGCGAAGATCGACGCCGTCGATCTTCACATAGCCTTCGTAGTCGCGGTTGATGCCCTGCAGCAGGCGGGTGATGGTGGACTTGCCAGAGCCGGAGCGCCCGACCAGGCCGAGCATGGTGCCAGCGGGGATGCTGAACTCCACGCCGTCGAGCGCGCGAGTGCGGCTGCCGGGATAGGTGAACTCCACCTTGTTGAAGGAGATGGCGCCTTCGAAGCGTGGCCGCAGGCCAGCGCTCGGGTTGGTGGTCTCCTGGCGACTGTTGAGAACCTGCGCGGCGTAGGCGATGGCGGTGCGCTGCTCCTCGATGTCCTCGATGAGCTTGGATAGCGAGACCAGCGGACCGGCGACGCGGCCGCCGAGCATCATGAAGGCGAACAGGCTACCGATGCTCGATGCGCCGCCAGTTGTGTCGCTAAGCATGATCGCCGCACCGATGAGGATGATGAACCGCGTCATCGTCGCCTCGAACGGCACCACCAGGGTGGCCGGCCAGTTGGCCAGTCTCTGCGAGGCGAGCTTGGCCTCGCCGGAGGCAGCGGTGCGCTTGTCCCACTCGTCCTTCTGGCTCGGCTCGAGCGCCAGCGACTTCACCGTGCGGATACCCTGGATGGTCTCGATCAGGATGGTGTTCTTGGCCACCTCGGCCTGGATGAACTTGCCGTAGAGCCTGCGGTAGGGGGCCATGAAGGCGAAGATGATCAGCAGAATGCAGGCGCCGCAGCCGATCAGGATCCAGGTCAGCGTGGGGTTCAGGATGAACAGCACCGGCAGGATGATCAGCAGGGTGATGAAATCGAGCGCTGTGGCCAGCAGCCGCCCGGTGAGGAATTCCTTGATCTTGGAGGCTTCCGACATGGCGCGGAAGATCTCGCCGGTCGGCGTGCGTTCGAAGAAGTCGATCGGCAATCCGAGCAGCCGGCGGAACGTGTAGAGGCTGAGCTTGGCGTCCAGCCGCGTGGCCACGTAGAGGATCTGCACGCGGCGGCAATAGCCGATCATCATTTCATAAATCGTGGCGACCACCAGCAGCATGGACACCATGATCAGGGTGCTCCAGCTGTGATGGGTGACCACGCGGTCGACCACCGTCATGACGATCAGCGGCGGGAAAATGGTCAGAATCGCCAAGGTGACGGAGCCGACGAGGATATCGCGCAGCAGCCGGCCTTCCATCATCACCAGGTTGAGGATCCAGCTGAAGCTGAACGGCTCGTCGTCCTGGGCGAGGCCGCGCTGCGGTCGCAGCATCAGCACCATGCCGGACCACACCTGTGAGAGACGCAGCTCGTCGACCGCGACGGGGTCAGACTCGAACGAGGCAGCAGGATCCTTTAGCCATACCAGGTTCCGGCTGGCGTCGGTGCGCACCATGAGGGCGGCGCTGCCGTCGTTCAGGAACAAAACCACGGGCCGTGCGTCACTCATGCCGACCAGCTGTTTCCAGCGCATTTTAGCCGCGCGCGCCCACATGCCGGCATTCAGCAACCAGCGGACATAGGACGCCGGCGATGGGTCTTCACCCTTGGCGACGCGCATCTCGTCCTTGTCGAGCTCGTAGCCGTGGAAGCGGGCGGCGGCGAGAACGGCCATGACGCGGATGTCCACCGGGGTCCGTGGCGTACCGTCGGCGCCGCCGTATGGCGTGCGCGGCGCATCGGCGGGGCCCTGGAAGTGGCTGTCGATCGAGTCCATCGTCATGTATCCTTCATCGCGCGCAGTCGGTAGCCGCGCCCCACCGGAACGGTGCCGCAGCCATTCTCCCAGTCACGTAGCCAAGTCACGCATCCCAGTTACGATCAGCATCGTGCCTGGTCTGTCATAGCAAACCGGGCATACCCGTCGTCGAGTGTTTTGTCGCGTAGCACATATTTGTGGGCCAATGGCAGGCAAACCTTTGTGCGCTCTCCTCTTCCCATTGCGACGGGCCGATGACACTGTGATCGTCCGAACGATAAGGAAAGATGAATCTCCGATGCTGATTCGCCCCGCCGTCGCGGCCGATTTTGCCGAAATCCAGGCGATCTATGCCCATCACGTGCTGCACGGCACCGGAACGTTCGAGGAGATTCCTCCCTGCATCGAGGACATGCTGGAGCGCTGGGCAGAAATCGTCGATCACGGCTGGACCTGGCTGTCCGCCTGCGACGATACGGGGGTGATCGGCTACGGCTACTACCAGCAGATCAAAGAGCGCTCCGCCTATCGTTTCACAGCCGAGGACAGCATCTACGTGCGGGACGACGTGCGCGGGCAAGGTGTTGGCAAGGCGTTGGTGACGGCGCTGCTGAAAGCCGCCACGGAGACCGGGTTTCGCCAGATGGTGGCCGTTATCGGCGATAGCGAGAATGTCGGTTCGATCGGGGTGCATTCCAGCCTGGGCTTCCAGAAGGTGGGGGTGTTGCGCGCCACCGGGCTGAAATTCGGCCGCTGGCTGGATACAGTTTATATGCAGCGGCCGCTCGGTCAGGGTGACACGGTCGTACCTGAATGATGGATATCCCCGTCAAAAGTTAGGCAATGCGAAACCAGGACGATGCCAGCATGTCGTCCTCAATGGCTGCCCGGATGGCGGCCGGGTTGTCGCTGATCGCCACCACCCGGCGGAAGAACGCAATTTCGCCGCGTCCGCGGGCCAGGAACAGGCCGGCCAGCGCAGATCCGGCGGCCGAGCGGGGCACGCAGCAGACGCATCCGGCCAGATGGGCAGCGCCGGTCTGCGGCGAAAGCCTTACGACGATGCGATCCTCGGGCGCGTCGGCATCGCCATCAATGAGCAACGCGTCGTCTGGCGCGAGATCCGCGATCGTCGCAAACACGATCGGCACCCTTGCGTCGATATGCATGCCGAACTCCTTATAAATGCGGAACGCCTTATCATAGCGTCATCCGCCTGTGCCCCCTCAAGAACCGACTGGACATAAGGATATGTTTATACGATAAACAGGTTATGGAACAACTGCTGTCTGGATTGCGCGCCTGCGCCGAGCCTACGCGATTGCGCATCCTGGCACTCGTCGCCCGTGGCACGTTCTGCGTCACCGAGTTCACCGAAATTCTCGGCCAATCGCAGCCACGGCTATCGCGCCATCTTCGCCTGCTGGGCGAGGCCGGCCTGCTGGAGCGCACCCGCGAGGGCGCCAATGTGTGGTTCGCCCTGCCCTCGGCCGAGACGGCGGAGGGCTCGCTGGCCCGCGCCCTGTTGGAACGGCTGGCGGAAGACGACGCGATTCTGGCCACCGATCGCCGCCAGGCCGCTCGCGTTCTGGCCGAGCGCGCGCGCGTTGCCACCGAGAGCTTCCAGAAGCGCGGCGCGGAGTGGGACGAGATGCGGGCCCTTGAACTACCGGCCGCGGCCGTGGAGGCGGCTTTGCTTGCGTTGCTGCCGCAGCAGATGGGTCGGCTGCTCGATGTCGGCACCGGCACCGGCCAGCTGCTCGAACTGCTCGCCCCGCGCATTACCTCGGGCACCGGGGTGGACGCCAGCCGTGCCATGCTGGCCCTCGCCCGCGCCCGGCTGTCTCGCCCTGGCCTGACGCATTGCGCCGTGCGGTTGGGCGACATGTACCGCCTGCCAATGCAAGATGCGTCGTTCGATCATGTGGTGATGCAGATGGTACTGCATTACGCCGAAGACCCCGCAGCGGCTTTGGCCGAGGCCGCCCGCGTGCTGCGGCCCGGCGGCAGCCTGGTGATCGTCGACCTCGCGGTGCATGACAATGCCGATTGCATGACCAGGCTGGCACATCGCTGGCCCGGATTTTCCGACGCGCGGATCGCCGAACTGCTCGGCCCCGACCTGATCGCTGGGCCGGCGAGCCATGTCGATGGGCCGATGGAAGTTCGTCTCTGGTCGGCCACCAGCGCCGCTGTCACAGCACCTCTCGTTCTGGAAACCACGCGATGACCCCTCCGTCCCTGCTCGAAGCCCTCCAGCACCAGGTACTGCTATGCGACGGCGGCATGGGCAGCCGCGTGCAGGCGCTGACCCTGGATGTCGAACGCGACTACTGGAACCAGGAGAACTGCACCGAGGTGCTGAACCTGTCGCGACCGGATCTGGTGCGCGACATTCACCGCGGCTATTTCGCCGCCGGCGCCGACATGGTGGAGACCAACACGTTCGGGGGATCGCCGATCACCCTTGGCGAGTTCGGGCTGGAGGCACGGGCGTTCGAGATCAACAAGGTGGCCGGCGAGCTGGCGCGCGAGGCTGCCGACAGCTTTGTCGACGGACGGCATCGTTGGGTGATCGGCAGCATCGGGCCCGGCACCAAGCTGCCGACGCTGGGCAACATCGCCTATGACCCGCTCGAAGCCGGTCTCGCCGAGCAATGCCGCGGGCTGATCGCCGGCGGCGTGGATGCCATTCTGATCGAGACGTGCCAGGACACGCTGCAGATCAAGGCCGCCGTCAACGCCGCCAAGATCGCGCGGCTCGAAGCCGGGCGAGACATTCCGATATTTGTACAGGTGACGGTGGAGACGACCGGCACCTTGCTGGTCGGACCCGACATCGCCGCCGCCGCGACCGTGATCCAGGCGTTGGACGTGCCGCTGCTGGGGCTGAACTGTGCCACCGGTCCGCAGGAAATGGCCGAGCATGTGCGCTGGCTTGCCAGCAACTGGCCAGGGCTCATCAGCATCCAACCAAATGCTGGCCTGCCTGAGCTGGTCGACGGCCAGACCCGCTATCCGCTCGGGGCCGATGCGATGGCGACCTGGGTGGAACGCTTCGTGGTCGAAGACGGTGTGAATTTGATTGGCGGCTGCTGCGGCACCAATGTCGAGCATATCGCGGCCCTGGACCAGATGCTGCGCAGGCGGGGCGGCTTTCGCCCGGCGCCGGTGGCACGTTCGGTGGTGTGGATGCCGTCGGTGGCGAGCCTTTATCAGCAGGTTCCGTTCCGGCAGGAAAACAGCTATTTCTCGATTGGCGAGCGTTGCAACGCCAACGGGTCGAGGAAATGGCGCGAGCTTCAGGAGCGCGCCGACTGGGACGGCTGCGTTGCCATGGGTCGTGAGCAGATTGGCGAAGGTTCCAACAGCCTCGACGTCTGCACCGCCTTCGTTGGGCGCGACGAGGTGAGCGAGATGAATGAGGTCATCACACGTTTCACCTCCTCGGTGAATTCGCCGCTGGTGATAGACAGCACGGAATTCATCGTGCTTACGGCCGCGTTGAAGCTGCATGGCGGCAAGCCGATCATCAACTCGATCAATTTCGAGGATGGCGAGCAGGCGGCCGCGGACCGGATGTTGCTGGCCAAGAAGTTCGGCGCCGCGGTGATCGCGCTGACCATCGACGAGAGCGGCATGGCCAAGACGCCCGAGTCAAAACTTGCCATTGCGACCAGGCTGGTGGAGTTCGCCTGCGACCGGTACGGCCTGCAGCAATCGGATCTGCTGATCGACCCGCTGACCTTCACGGTGGCCACGGGGAATGAGGACGATCGCAAGCTGGGACAATGGACTCTCGAAGGGATCCGGCTGATCCGCGACAAATTCCCGGACATCCAGATCATCCTGGGCCTGTCCAACATCTCCTTCGGCCTCAACCCTGCCGCGCGCGCCGTGCTCAACAGCGTGTTTCTCGACCATGCGTTGAAAGCCGGCATGTCCGGCGCCATCGTGCATGTGTCCAAGATCCGTCCGCTGCATCTGATCGCCCCCGAGGAGGTGCAGGTGTGCGAGGATCTGATCTTCGATCGCCGTGCCGAGGGGTATGATCCGCTGCGGAAGCTGCTGGAGATCTTTGCCGACCGGAAACTGGCTGATGCTGTGAAGAAGGTTCGCTCCGAGACGGTGGAGGGCCGGCTGAAGGATCGCATCATCGATGGCGATCGCAAGGGCCTCGGCGACGAGCTCGATGCGGCGCTTCTGCACCACAAGCCGCTCGACATCATCAACAACATTCTGCTCGACGGCATGAAGGTGGTGGGCGAGCTGTTCGGCTCCGGCAAGATGCAGCTGCCGTTCGTGCTGCAGTCGGCCGAGACGATGAAGGCCGCGGTGGCGCATCTGGAGCCTTTGATGGAGCGGGTCGCGGGCCAGGAAAAGGGCACCATCGTGCTCGCCACGGTGAAGGGCGATGTGCATGACATCGGCAAGAACCTGGTCGATATCATCCTGACCAACAACGGCTACCGCGTGGTCAACCTCGGCATCAAGGTGACGCTGGTCGATATGGTGGCCGCCGTGAAGCAGCACGGCGCGCATGCGATCGGCATGAGCGGGCTTTTGGTGAAATCCACCGTGGTGATGCGCGAGAACCTTGAGGAAATGTCGCGCCAGGGACTTGATGTTCCGGTCCTGCTCGGCGGGGCCGCGTTGACGCGAAACTATGTTGAGGACGATTGCGTGCGCGCCTATGCCTGCGGGCGGGTGGCCTACGCGCGCGATGCCTTCGACGGGCTGTATCTGATGGACCGTGTGACCGGCAACGGGTTCGACGATTACCTCGCGGTGCTCCAGTCGAAACGCAAGGGCAAGGCGCGCAACACCGCACGCACGCTGGGCCAGGCGGATGCGAAGGCGTTCCGGCCGGTGGATGTGGCGGCGGTGCAGGTGCGCAGGCGCAGGTTCACTGCAGACGAGCCTGTCATCGTGCCGCCGTTCTGGGGGGGGCGGATGGTGGAAGCGGCGCCGAAATCGCTGGTGCCCTTCATCAACGAGCGCAGCCTGTACCAATTCCAATGGGGCTTTCGCAAGCAGGGCCGCAACCTCGACGACTTCCTGGGATGGGCGAAGCAGGAGCTGCGCCCGGTGATGCGGCGCATGCTGGGGATCTGCGAAGAGAAGGACATTCTCAAGCCGCAGGCGATCTATGGCTATTGGAAAGCCGCTGGCCAGGGCAACGATGTTGTGGTGTTCGAGCAGGACGGCACCACCGAACTGTTCCGCTTCGGCATGCCGCGCCAGCCGAAGGAGGACGGCGAATGCATCGCCGATTTCTTCCGCGACATTGACGATGCCGAGCGCGACGTGATCGGGCTGCAGGTGGTGACCGTCGGGCAGAAGGCATCCGACACCGCGCGGGAATGGTTCGAGGAGAACCGTTACCAGGATTATCTGTATCTGCACGGGCTGTCGGTGGAGATGGCCGAGGCGATGGCCGAGGTGACGCACAAGCGCATCCGCGCCGAGCTTGGGTTTGCCGGCGAGGACGATCGCGACATCGAGAAAATGTTGCAGCAGGGCTATCGTGGCAGCCGGTATTCGTTCGGCTACCCTGCGTGCCCGAAGCTTGAGGACCAGGCACCGTTGCTGAAGCTTTTGGGGGCCGAGCGTATTGGGGTGGATCTGTCGGACGAGTTCCAGCTGCATCCGGAGCAGTCGACCAGTGCGATCGTGGTTCTCAATTCCAAGGCGAAATATTTTTCGGTGTAGTGCCCATTGCTGCGTGATGATGCCGAGGCATGTGGAACGCCATAGCTCTTTTGTTGCTTCTGTCGGGTTGCAGCGACGTTGCTGATGTCCAGGCATAATTCAATGGCGAGAAGGCGATGCTTCGATGATCGCCCGCCCTGGCGCTCGGCGTGACACCGCCAGCTCTGGCGGTGTCACGCAATTTCGGCGGTCGCGGCGTTGTGACCAGGACAGTACATTCGCTGCGGGAGTTCAATACCTTGAAGATCGGCAGCCAGACCGTCGCCATGACATCCCTTCGCCTGGCCGCGGCCGCGACGGGTTTGGCGCTCGGGCTGGTCGGTTGCGGGCAACTGCCGAGGCTTGCCACCGAATGCGGCGAGGTGCAGGCGATCGATCTTCCCGTGGTGATGGTTGGCAAAGCCGCGATCGTGCCGGTCTTGATCAATGGCAAACCGGCGCGGCTGCTGCTGGATACCGGCGCCGATCTCACCAACATCAATGTGACAGCGGCAAGCCGGTTGGGGCTGCCGCAGGACCTGGGCCGCAAACGCTCCAGCCACACCGCGGCGGGCGAGATGCAAGATACCATCAGCGAGATCAAGTCGCTGCGTCTGGGTTGGGCGGAATTGCCCGCCATGCCGGTGGCGATCACCGCCGAGGCACCGGTGGACGGCGTGCTCGGCCTTGACGTGCTGAAGCGGTTCGATGTCGATTTCGATCTGGGCCACACCCGGCTGACATTGCACCCCGGTGGACTTTGCGTGGGCCAGCAGCCGCCTTGGAAGGGCGAGCTGCAGCAGTTGGCGGCGCGACGAAGCGTGGCCGTGCGGGCGGCCGACGGCTCGGTCTCGCCCCTGCCCTATCTCATGCTGACCGCGCGGCTGAACGACGTGGCGACGCCTGCGATGCTGGACAGCGGCGCCTTGTTTGCGGGCCTGGTGCATCCGGCGCTGGCCGTCCGGCTCAACCTGGATGCGGCCGAACTCGCCCGTGACCCAGGGGCGACGGCCAATGCGTTCGGAACCTCAACGCCGCTGCGGTTGCACCGCTTCGACAGCCTGCGCGTGGGTTTGGAGGTGACGCCGAGGCCGGTGCTGGCGGTGGGTGGGTCGGCCGATGCGTTTCCCCTGGTGCTTGGCATGGACTTCTTTCTCACCCACCGGATCTGGCTGGGCTTCACCACCGACCGGATTTTCCTGCAACCGTATCGCCCCTGACGCGGGCGGCGGTTCCTGCTACACGGCGCGGCAGATTGGCGGGACCCGCTCGACGTGAAACAGGCTCAGAACATGGCCATTGGCAGCATCGCCGTAGGCCTGGTGGTACTCGGGTTGAAGCTTGCCGCATGGCGGGTGACGGGCAGTGCCGCGCTGTTTTCGGATGCGGCGGAGACGGTGGTCAACGTGGCGGCCGCAGGCGTTGCGTGGCTGGCGCTGCGGCTGGCGGCTCGGCCGGCGGATGCAAACCATCCCTATGGCCACGACAAGGCCGAGTTCTTTGCCGCCGTGATCGAGGGGTCGTTGATCGTTTTGGCGGCTGCTTTGATCGTGGAACAGGCCTGGCAGAGCTATCTGCACCCGGCACCGCTGGAACAGGGCATGCTCGGGTTAGGGCTCAACGCCATATCCAGCGTCATCAACGTGCTGTGGGCGGCGCGCCTGCTGCAGGCCGGCAGGCGGCTGCGCTCGCCGGCGCTGCTGGCGGATGGACGGCATCTGATATCGGATGTGGTGACATCGGCGGGTGTTCTGGTGGGCGTCGGGCTGGTGCTGGCCACGGGGATCATCTGGCTCGACCCCGTGGTGGCGGTGGCGGCGGCGGGCTATGTGCTGGTGTCTGGCATCCTTGTCATCAAGGGGTCGGTGGGTGGGCTGATGGATGCAGCGCCAGCGGAGGAGATTGTCAGGCGCATTCGCACCATCGTGGGCGAGCAGGCGCAAGGGGCGATCGAGGCGCATGATCTGCGCACGCGCCATGCGGGGCGGCTGACGTTCCTGGAATTCCATCTGGTGGTGCCCGGCACGATGGCGGTGCAGGATGCGCACGCCATATGTGATCGTATCGAGGCGGCGTTGAAGGCTGAGATGGACGGGTTGATGATCACCATCCATGTCGAGCCGGAAGGCAAGGCGAAGCATCACGGTATTCTTGTTTTGTAGGAGCACGCACGCATGATCCGGATCGATCGCGTTATCACCCGTGGTGGCGACGGTGGCGAGACGTCGCTGGGCGACGGGACCAGACTTGCCAAGGATGCGCTGCGGGTGGAGGCCTATGGCACGGTGGACGAGACCAATGCGGCGATCGGCCTATTGCGGCTGGATTGCGTGGGCGCCGAGGACGCCATGCTGGCGCGTATTCAGAACGATCTGTTCGATATCGGTGCCGATCTCTGCGTGCCCGGTGTGGCTGGCGATCGGTTGCGGGTGGGGGATGCTGGGAGCCTGCGGCTGGAGCAGGAGGTGGCCGAGATGAACGCGGATCTGCCGCCGCTGACAAGCTTCGTTCTGCCGGGTGGCACGCAGGCTGCGGCCCACGCCCACCTGGCCCGCACGATCGCAAGGCGGGCCGAGCGGCGCGTGGTGGCACTTGCGCATGCCGAGGCGGTGAACCCGGCGGTGATCCGGTATCTCAATCGGCTCAGCGACCATCTTTTCGTGCTGGGCCGGCGCCTCAACCCCTCCGGCGACACATTGTGGGTGCCGGGTGGCGCTGGATAAGGCGATCGACACCCAGGCCGCGATCCGTCACGCACCCCAGCACATGCCTTAGAGCGTGATGACCGAAGGTGGAATCACCGAAAGGTCTGAATCACGCGATAAAACAAGCAGCTAGAGCGTGATGACGTCGCCTATCAGACGTCATCACGCTCTAGCGTCCCGATCGCGGATCGAGCACATCGCGCAGACCGTCGCCGACCAGGTTGAAGGCGAGGCTGGTCAGCAGGATGGCGATGCCTGGCACGGTCGAGAGCCACCAGGCACCGCTGATGTGGCTGCGGCCGGCCGACAGCATGGCACCCCATTCCGGCATCGGCGGCTGGGCGCCGAGGCCGAGGAAGCCGAGGCCGGCGGCGGTCAGGATGATGCCGGCCATATTCAGCGTGATGCGCACGATCACCGACGGCAGGCACATGGGCATGATGTGGCGGGTGATGATGCGAAGGCTCGACGCACCCTGGATGCGCACCGCTGCGATGTAGTCGCTGTGGCGGATCGTCAGCGTTTCCGCGCGCGCCAGGCGGGCGATCGATGGCCAGGCCGTCAAGGCGATGGCGATGATGGTGTTGCGGATGCCGGGGCCGAGGGCGGCCACGAAACCGAGTGCGAGGATCAGGCCCGGGAAGGAGAGGAAGATGTCGTTGATGCGCATCAGCACGGCGTCCACCCAGCCGCCGAAATAGCCGGCGGCGGTTCCGACCAGCAGGCCGATGGGGGCTGCGATCACGGCGACCAGAGCTGCGATCATCAGGGTTATGCGGGCACCGTGCACGAGGCGGGAGAAGATGTCGCGGCCGAGATCGTCGGTGCCGAACCAGTTGGCGGCGGATGGTGGCAGCAGGCGGTGAGTGAGGCTTTGGTCGTCGAAACCGGCGGGGGCGATCCAGGGGGCGAGGATGGCTGTCAGGATCAGGCCCGCCAGCACGGCCATGCCGAACAAGGTGAGCGGGTTGGCCCGCAGGCGCAGCCAGGCGAGATACCAGGTTTGCAGATGCGCCTGGCGTTTGCTGGTGGTTTCGGTGGCCGTGAGCCACGCGTGCATTCCGCTCATCGGGTGCGTGGGTCCAGCCATGTGTAGAGCAGGTCTGCGACCATGTTGAGGCCGATGAAGATGACGCCGACGATCAGCACGCAGGCGAGCACGGCATTCATGTCGCCGGCGAGCAGGCCCGCGGTGAGGTAGCGGCCAAAGCCGGGCCAGGCGAACACGGTTTCAGTGAGCACGGCCCCTTCCAGCAGGAAGGCGTAGGCGAGTGCGATGATTGTCACCAGCTGGACCAGGATATTGCGGAATGCGTGCCTGCGGATCACCGCCCATTTGGAAAGTCCCTTGGCCCGGGCGGTGACGATGTATTCCTGGCTGAGCTGTTCGAGCATGAAGCTGCGGGTCAGTCGGCTGATGGTGGCCATGGAGCCAGCAGCCAGGATGGAAGCGGGCAGGATGATGTGGTCGACGGCGTTCCAGAACACGTCCATGTCCCCTTCGATCAGGGCGTCGATCAGCAGAAAACCTGTGTGGGGCTCGATGCTGTCGATGAACGACACGTCGAGCCGGCCAGGGCCTGCGACCCAGCCGAGGCTCGCGTAGAACACCATGAGCCCCATGATGCCGAGCCAGAAGGTGGGGGCGGAGGCGCCGATCAGGCCGAGGCATCGGGCGAGATAGTCGATCGGGCTGTTACGGAACACCGCGGCAGCGACACCGAGCGGCACGCCGAGGCCAACGCCGATGACGATGGCGATGGTGGCGAGCTCGATGGTGGCGGGAAACGCGCGGGCGAGGTCGCTGGCGACACGGTGGCCGGTGAACAGCGCGTTGCCGAAATCACCGCGGAGCATGGCGCCGAGGTAGAGCAGGAACTGGGTAGTGAGCGGTTTGTCCAAGCCCAACTGGTGATAGACCATGTCGTAGGTGGCCTGGTCCGCGTGGTCGCCGATGACGGCGATCACAGGGTCGTTCGGCAGCATGCGACCCATGAAGAACGTCAATGCCAGGAGGCCGAGCATGGTGGCCAGCACGGAGCCGGCGCCCCGTGCCACACGTGAGAGCCGCATGCTACTTGCTGGCACTTCCATAATCGACGGTGAACGGCCCCACGCTGAAATCCTTCACCATGGTGCGCCAGGCGATCGGGCGGATGGTCTGCGCGAAATAGGCGATCGGACCGTTGTGCATCATGAAGATCTGGATGTCGCGATAAATGGCGGTGCGGCGGGCGGGGTCGCGTTCCAGGCGGGCGGCGTCGGCCTTGGCATTGATGTCGAGGTTCTGCCAGCCGGTGCGCCAGACCGGATAGCCGGTGAGCTTGGCCTCTGTCCGCTTGTCGGGGTTGGTGGCGTGGCGGGAGACCATCGAATCGGCGTCGGGGTAGGTGGCCCCCCAGCCGACCAGCTGCAGTTGGAAGTCGCGGTTGCGGCCGCGGGTGAACAAATTGCTGTCGGCCATCTGCTCGAGATCGATCTTGATGCCGATCTTGGCGGCGTTGGAGGCGATGTGCTGGGCGATCGCGGGGCTGGTGCTGTTGGCTGACAGGATCATCTTCTTGCTGAAGCCGTCGGGGTATCCGGCTTCGGTGATGAGCTGCTTCGCCTTCGCCAGATCGAGCGTGAAGGGCTCGCCTTCGGTGTGGTCGAGCGCTGCGAAGGCGCCTTCGGGCACCAGGCTGGCGCGCGGCTGGCCCTGATACTGCAGCACGGTCTTGGCGAGGCCATCGTAGTCGATCAAGTAACGCAGCGCCTCGCGCACCTTCGGGTTGGCCAGGATTGGGTCATCCGTGTTCATGGCGACGTAGCTGAGGCTTTGCATCAAAGTCTGTTCGATATGGATGTCCTTGTTGGCTTCCAGGGCCTTGAGGTCCTCGGGCGACAGCAGGCGGGCGATGTCGATGTCGCCCTTTTCCAGCAACAGGCGCTCGGCACTCGATTCCGGGACGTGACGCAGAATGATCCGGCGCATCTTGGGCTTGGGGCCGAAGTAGATGTCGTTGCGTTCCAGCACCACCACGTCGTTCGCATCCCAGCGGCTGACATGGTACGGGCCGACGCAGATCGGGGCGGTCTTGAAGAAGGCGTTGCCGTAGTCGGATCGGCCCTCGGTGGTTTTGGCGTTCTTGGTGCCGGCGTCGCGGTCCAGGATGGTGGCGACGTTCTGGGCGAAGATGGCGGAGAGCAGGAGATCGACCGGGTAGGGTTTGTCCAGCGTCAGCACCAGGGTGTGGTCGTCGGTGGCGCGGATCTGCTCGAGGGCGTGGTCCTTGGTGAAGCCCCATTGGGTGAGGGTGGCGGCGCCGAAAAAGCCGAGTTGCAGAACGCGCTGGAGCGACCAGGCCGCGTCGGCGGCGGTGGCTGCGTGGCCGTCGGGGAATTTCAGGTCGGCGCGCAGCTTGAGGGTCAGCGTGAGCCCGTCCGGCGAGACCGACCAGCTTTCGGCGGCCGACGGCAGCATGTGGGAGACGTCTTTCGGGTCGTAGTTGACCAGGGTGGAGCAAACATTGCCGACGATGATGTCGTTGCCGTTCACCTCGCCGATCTGGGCGGGGTCGAAGGTGATCAGCGCATCGAGGTTCCAGGCCATGACCAAGGCGTCGCGCGGGGTGGCGGCCTGGGCGGCCCCGCTGGCTGCGACCAATGCAAGTGCTGCGAACGCGGGCAGCCGGAAGGATCTGGCGGGGCGGTTCATGGCGAACTCCTCGAGTGGGTATCCGACGGTGCCAGCAATTCTCATGCCCCGCCAGAGGTCAGACGTCTGTGACGTCAGGCGGCGACGGGCTGGGTCTCGGCGAGGCTTTCGAACTGCCAGACGTCCATGCGCAGGATGCCGAACGTGTTGCTCTGGTGGAGGTGTTTGGCCATCGGTTCGGCGCCGGCCGCGCCCATGGCGACGTAGATCGGCAGCAAATGCTCGTCGGTCGGGTGGTTCTTGGCGGCGTACGGCGCCTTGCTGCGGTAGGCGAGCAGGTCGGCGGTGCGGCCTTCGGTGAGGGCTGCGCTGAACCAGTTGGAAAAGCCGCTGAGCCAGATGGGTTCGGCGGCCGAAGGCGGCTCGTTACGGTGATTGCGGAATTCCGACAAATCATGGCTGTAGGAGCCGGAGCCGATCACCAGCACGCCATCGGCCCGCAAGGGCGCCAGCGCCTGGCCGAGGCGCAGGTGATGCTCGGGGCCGAGATCGGGCTGGATCGACAGCTGCACCACGGGGATGTCGGCTTGCGGATACATCAGGCGCAGCGGCACCCAGGCGCCGTGGTCGAGGCCGCGGTTGGGGTCGATGCGGTGGCCGAGGCCGGCTTTGTCGAGCAGGGCTCCGGCCTGGTCGGCAAGTGGGCGCGAGCCGGGGGCGGAGTAAGTCATGTTATAGAGGGCTTCGGGGAAGCCGGAGAAGTCGTGGATGGTCGGGTTGATTTGCGGCGCGTTGAGCTGGGGGGTTGCGGTCTCCCAGTGGGCCGAGGCGATCAGGATGGCGCGCGGGCGGCCGTAGTTTGCGTCGATGGACACTCCCAGGCCTTCCAGGAAGTGTCTCGCCGGCACATCGGTGAGCGGCAGGGTCGGCGCGCCGTGGCTGACGAAGAAACTTGGGTGAGACGGCCGGGGATGCATGCGAGCGTCCTTGGGTTCGGGGCCAGTTGTTCGGCGGCCATGGCGTGGCGGTTCTGGCCGAACAACCTAGCATGGGCGCCGGTGGCGAACGTTATGCCACCCGGCAACGCATGGCACGGCCTGAAGATTCGAAGAACGGTCTGCGGCACACGCCACCGGTTCGCGCGTTGACGGAATGCCTGGCCGCTGGGCTGCGTGAGGCTGTGAGGCGCCTTAATCCATAGTACGAGGATCTAGAATGACTGATTTCCGCGCCTTGATGCTGCGCCAGCACGACGACGGCATGGCAGTGAGCTTCGAGCAAGTGCCTGCTGTGGATTTGCCAGATGGCGACGTGCTGGTGCGGGTGACGCATTCCACGCTCAATTACAAAGACGGCATGGTGCTGGGCGGCCTTGGCAAGCTCGTGCGGACCTACCCGCATATTCCCGGTGTGGATTTCGCAGGGGTCGTGGAGCATTCCACCGACCCGCGGTGGTCTGCGGGCCAGGCGGTGATCTCGACGGGCTGGCGCGTGGGCGAGCAGCGCTGGGGTGGGTATGCGGAACTGGCCAGCGTGAAGGCGGACTGGCTGGTGGCGTTGCCCGACGGCATGAGTGCGCAGCAGGCGATGGCGATTGGCACGGCCGGGTTCACCGCGATGATTGCGGTGATGGCGTTGGAGGAGCACGGGCTGACGCCCGGCGGCGGGGATGTTCTGGTGACTGGGGCTGCCGGCGGGTTGGGCAGTGTGGCCGCGGCGATCCTGGCAAAGCTTGGCTATCGGGTGGTCGGCTCAAGCGGGCGGCCGGAGACGCATGACTATCTGCGGGGGCTGGGCGTTGCCGAGATTTTGGATCGGTCGGTGCTGGCGGGCGCGCCGAAGCGGCCGTTGGAGAGCGAGGTCTGGGCCGGGGTGATCGATGCGGTCGGCGGGACGACATTGGCGACCGTGTTGACGCAGATGAGATACCGCGGGTCGGTGGCGGCCTGTGGCCTGGCGGGGGGGAGCGAGCTGAACACGACGGTTATTCCGTTCCTGCTGCGCGGGGTGAAGCTTTTGGGGATAGACAGCGTGATGTATCCGCTGGCGGACCGGAAGGTGGCGTGGGCGCGGTTGGCGACCGATTTGCCGCGGGGTGTGCTGGACGGGATGACCGAGGTGATCGGGCTGGAGCAGCTGCCGGAGTATGGCAGGCGGATTCTGGCCGGGCAGACGCGCGGGCGCGTTGTGGTGGAAATCGGTCGTTGAGGAGCTAAGTATTACCACGTATTGCGAGCACGCGCGCACTATGGTCTTGTCTTGTTCATGAGTTTCAGCACAATTTCCATCACCGAGCGTTTTTCGCAGTCCATCGATGGACTGTGGCGAGCGGTGGCGGCGATGAGTGCCGGGCGGCGGTTGGAAGCTGCAATGATCATGCTGATCTGTGGCCGGATCCGACGGATTGAGACGCGGTTTTTGGCACTGGTGGCGGCAATCCGAGCAGGGCGAGACCGCGGCGGTTGGGTGATCCAGAAGCGAGTCGCGCGGACCCAGGTTGCGCCACGGGCCACATGCGTTAGTTGCGTTCGTCTGCCGCGCCGGTTCGCGTGGCTGATTGTCCTGGTGCCCTACCACGCGGCTGGGTTTGCCAGCCAGTTACGGCATGTGCTGGGCGATCCTGAGATGGTGGCGTTGCTGGCGGCATCGCCTCGATTGGGGAAAATGCTGCAGCCGTTGGGCCGAATGCTCGGAATCGAGCCTGCGCTGCTGTCGCCGGTGGCAGCAGCCGTCGACTCAAATGTTGGCGCGTGTGGTGCAACAAAGGCCTACGCCGCGGTGACGGCGACCGATGTGAAATCAAACGCCAGGCGTTCGGCGCCAGCGGTGGAGCCTGGCGGCGGCGTGGAACTGGGGCACTGGTTTTACAGAATGGGCTGAGCGTCCGCCCTTTCGCACGCCTATTTTGTTACGTTGTCGTAACACTTAGCGTCGGTGGCGGAGTTCGCCAGAGCGTGATGATAGCGCCCACCCGAAATCACCACGCTTCAAGCGATCGTTTCCTTGGCAATCGCGACGATGGCTTTGGTGATGGCGCTTTCTCGCTCGCTGTTCCAGGCGATGGAGACGCCGACCGCGGCCATCGGCACACGGAGTGGCCGGAAGGCGACGCCAGGTGGGGCGAGGCAGGCCATGCCAGAAGACACCAAGGCGACACCCAGGCCAGACGCGACGAGAGCCAGTTGGGCCATGGCGGAGTGAACCTCGCGGGCGGCGACCGGCGCGAAACCGGCTTTTCGGCAGGCGTTGACCAGGCCGTCGTAATAGGCCGGGCTGATGGCGCGAGGCAGCATCACCAAGGAGCGGTGTTCGAGATCGGCGAGGTCGACGCTCGCAGTTGCCGCCAGCGAGTCGGCTTCGGGCAAGGCCGCGATCAGCCGGTCGGGGGCCAGGAAGGCAACGCGGATGGGGAAGCGGTCGCGGTCGAGCCTTGCGAAGGCGAGGTCGACCTCACCGCGGCGGAGCGCTTCGATCGCGTCGTTGGTGTCGAGCTCGCGGACTGAAACGGTTGTGTCGGGCAGGCGCTGCTGAACGGCGCGCATGATCGGGGGCACGGTTTCAAACATCGCCGAGGTGATGCACCCGATGGTGACCAGTTCGCGTTTGCCGAGGCGGACTTCGCGGGCGAGGGCTTCGACGGCGCGGGCGGCTTCCTCAAGCCTTCGAACGGCGGGCAGCAGCACTTCGCCCTCCCAGGTCGGGCGCGTGCCTTGGCGGCTGCGTTCCAGGAGTTTCACCCCGAGCGCGCGCTCCAGCAGCTGGATCTGGGCGGTGAGCGGAGGTTGCGACATGCCGAGACGCGCGGCGGCGCGGCCGAAATTGCCTTCCTCCACCACCGCAAGGAAATGGGTGAAACGCTTGATGAGGCTGAGGTCCATTTACGATAGTAATTTCATATCATAGGGCCTCGTCAATCGGATTGGACAAGGGCTGCTGTAGCGCGCAGACCGCCGTAAAGAGTGCGATAGAAGGACAGCCCACGTGCAGATCCATGACGTCACCGTCCATCCGGAAGCCGACCGTCTACCGCGCGAGGGCCAGCTGGCCTGGAAAATCGCGGCGGTGGCAGCTGACCCCGTGGCGGTTGAGGCGGAGGTGGTCGACATGATCATCAATCGGGTGATCGACAACGCTGCTGTGGCGATCGCCGCGATCAACCGGCATCCGGTGGCAACCGCGCGGGCGCAGGCGTTGGCTCATGGCCGCGCCGGAGGGGCGACGGTGTTCGGCTATGGTCCAGATATGCGCGTTCACGCAGAGTGGGCAGCCTGGGCGAACGGAACAGCGGTGCGCGAGCTCGACTACCACGACACATTCCTGGCGGCGGATTACAGCCATCCCGGCGACAACATCCCTCCCCTGTTGGCCGTCGCGCAGCAGCTGGGCATTTCGGGCCACGATCTGGTACGCGGCATTGCCACGGGCTACGAAATCCAAGTGAATTTGGTCCGGGCGATCTGCTTGCATGCGCATAAGATCGACCATGTCGCCCATCTCGGGCCGTCAGCCGCCGCAGGCATCGGCACGATGCTGAAGCTTTCGCCGGAGGTGATCTATCAGGCGGTGCAGCAGGCGCTGCATGTCACGACCTCGACACGGCAAAGCCGCAAGGGCGAGATCAGCAGCTGGAAGGCGTTCGCGCCAAGCCATGCCGGCAAGCTCGCCATCGAGGCGGTGGATCGGGCCATGCGCGGCGAGGGCGCGCCGAGCCCAATCTATGAGGGAGAGGACAGCGTCATTGCCTGGATGCTGGACGGCAAGAATGCCCATTATCAGGTGCCGCTGCCGGCGGCCGGGGAGGCCAAGCGCGCCATTCTCGATACCTACACGAAGGAGCATTCGGCCGAATACCAGAGCCAGGCGCTGATCGATCTGGCGTTCCGGATGGGCCGCAAAGTGTCCGACTGGGATGATGTGGTGGAGATCGTGATCGAGACGTCGCATCACACGCATTATGTGATCGGCACCGGCGCCAACGATCCGCAGAAATTCGACCCGAAGGCCAGCCGGGAGACGCTGGATCATTCCATCATGTATATCGTGGCGGTCGCTTTGCAGGATGGCGCCTGGCACCATGTACGCAGCTACCTGCCGGAGCGGGCGCAGCGCGCGGACACGGTGCGGCTGTGGGGCAAGATCCGCACGGTCGAGGATGCCGAATGGACGCAGCGATATCACTCGAGCGATCCGGCGGTGAAGGCGTTCGGCGGCAAGGTGATCATTCGGTTGAACGACGGGTCTGAGATCGTCGACGAGATGGCGGTTGCCAACGCGCACACGCTGGGGGCGACGCCCTGGAAGCGGGCGGATTACGTCAGGAAGTTCCGCACGTTGACCGAAGGGTTGATCGATCACGCCGAGGCGGAGCGGTTTCTGGCGGTGGCCGAGCGGCTGCCAGAATTGACGGCTGCCGAATTGTCGGGCCTGACCATCGCATTGCCCGCGGGACGGCTCGCGGCCGGCAAGCCTGGGTTGTTTTAGCAAGACGGGAGATCAGCATGAACGATGTTCCATTGGCGCCCAATAAACCGAAGAAATCCGTGGCACTTTCGGGTGTGGTGGCCGGCAATACGGCGCTGTGCACGGTCGGGCGCACCGGCAATGATCTGCATTACCGTGGCTACGATATTCTCGACGTGGCCGGGACCTGCGAGTTCGAGGAGATCGCCTATCTTTTGGTGCATGAGCGCCTGCCGACAGTTGCTGATCTTGCGGCCTACAAGGCAAAGCTGAAGGCGCTGCGCGGCATTCCCGCCGGTCTGAAGGTCATTCTGGAGCAGCTGCCGGCCTCCACCCATCCGATGGATGTGATGCGCACCGCGGTCAGCGCCCTCGGCTGCCTTCTGCCCGAGGCACATGACCATAATCATCCGGGGGCGCGCGATATCGCCGACCGGCTGATGGCCTCGCTGGGGTCGATCCTGCTGTATTGGTATCATTGGTCGCACAACGGCAAGCGCATCGAGGTCGAGACCGAT
This sequence comes from Rhodospirillales bacterium, assembly GCA_025352665.1. Classification (GTDB taxonomy): domain Bacteria; phylum Pseudomonadota; class Alphaproteobacteria; order Acetobacterales; family Acetobacteraceae; genus CAIQQQ01. Next base: position 40,712 of record JANXSM010000063.1, read on the forward strand.
GACGACAGCATCGGTGGGCATTTCCTGCATCTGCTGCATGGCAAGGCGCCATCGGCGAGCTGGGTGCGGGCGATGCATACTTCGCTGAACCTGTATGCCGAGCATGAGTTCAACGCGTCGACCTTCACCTGCCGGGTGATCACGGGCACCGGGGCGGATATTTATTCCGCGATTACCGGCGGCATCGGCGCACTTCGCGGGCCGAAGCATGGCGGGGCCAATGAGGTGGCACTCGAGATCCAGCAGCGTTATGCGACGACTGATGAGGCCGCGGCGGATATTGCCGCGCGGGTGGCGGCGAAGGAGGTGGTGATCGGGTTCGGGCACCCGGTCTATACCGTGTCCGATCCGCGCAACGTGGTGATCAAGCGGGTGGCGCATCAGCTCAGTGTCGAGGCAGGCAGCACACGGCTTTACGACATCGCCGAACGCATCGAAAGCGTGATGGCGGAGCTGAAGAAGATGTTCGCCAATCTGGATTGGTTCAGCGCGGTTTCATATCACGAGATGGGCGTGCCGACGGCGATGTTCACGCCGTTGTTCGTGATCGCGCGGACCAGCGGATGGGCGGCACATGTGATCGAGCAGCGCCAGGACGGCAAGATCATCCGCCCGGCGGCGAATTACACCGGGCCTGACGATCAGGTGTTCGTGCCGATTGCGGAGCGCGGGGCATGAGCTATCTGAACGGCGATTTCTTTCCTGAGGCGCCGGCCGGCGAGCGGTTTGCGCGGCTTTTGGCGCGGCCGGGCATTCTGGGCATTCCCGGCACCCATAACGGCCAGGCAGCGCTGCAGGCGAAGGCGGCCGGGTTCGAGGCTCTGTATTTGTCGGGAGCGGCGATGACGGCCTCGATGGGGCTGCCGGACCTGGGCATCATCACCGTGGACGAGGTGTGTTTCTTCATCCGCCAGGTGGCGCGCAGCACGGGGCTGCCGGTGATGGTGGACGGGGATACCGGCTATGGCGAGGCGCTCAATGTGATGAACATGGTGCGCAGCTTCGAGGATGCCGGCGCGGGGGCGGTGCATATCGAGGATCAGCTGCTGCCCAAGAAATGCGGGCATCTGAACGATAAGAAGCTGGCCGAGCCGCATGACATGGCCGCGAAGGTGGCGGCGGCGCGGCGGGCGCGGCGGCATCTGTTCATCATCGCGCGCACCGATGCGGCGGCGTCCGAAGGGATGGATGGGGCGGTGGGGCGGGCGCAGCTTTATATGGACAGCGGGGCCGATGCGATTTTTCCCGAGGCGTTGAACACGGCCGAGATGTTTCGTGGGTTTGCGAAGCGCATGCCCGGCGTGCCGCTGCTGGCCAACATGACGGAGTTTGGCCGCACGCCCTTCTTCACCAAGGCCGAGTTCGAGGACATGGGCTACAAGATGGTGATCTGGCCGGTCAGTTCGTTGCGGGTAGCAAACAAGGCGCAGGAGACGCTGTATGCGGCGATCCAGCGAGACGGCGGCACACACAACCAGGTGGATTTGATGCAGACCCGCAAGGAGCTGTACGCCACGATCGACTATGCCGGGTACGAGGCGCTGGACGCTTCCATCGTCAGGACCATCGTGCCGGTGGCCATGCCACAGAGGTGATCGCGTGGCGGGTTTAGGGAGGAACGATGGAACCGAAACGGTCCAGCTACGATGCAGCCTACGCCGAATGGCAGGCTGACCCCGGCGCGTTCTGGGAGGAAGCAGCGCGGGGGCTGGACTGGGGCAGGCGCTGGGACCGGGTATTCGATCCGGATCTCGGCGCCTTCGGGCAGTGGTTCGCGGGCGGGCAGATCAATGTCTGTCACAATGCGCTGGACCGGCATGTCGATGGCGGCCGCGGCGATCAGGCGGCGCTGATCTGGGACAGTCCGGCAGCGCATGACAAGCGTGTGCTGACCTACCTGGAATTGCGCGATGCGACGGCCAAGCTTGCGGGTGCGTTGGCGGCGCGTGGCGTGGGGCGTGGCGACCGTGTTGTCATCTACATGCCGATGGTGCCGGAAGCCGTGATGGCGATGCTGGCGTGCGCGCGAATTGGCGCCATTCATTCGGTGGTGTTCGGCGGGTTTGCGGCAGCCGAGCTAGCCAAGCGGATTGAGGATGCGCAGCCGGTGCTGGTGATTTCGGCGAGTTGCGGGATCGAGCCCGGGCGTCTCGTGGCCTACAAGCCGATGCTGGACGAGGCCATCGAGATGTCCGCGCATAAGCCGGCGCACTGCCTGATTTTGCAGCGGCCGATGCTGGCGGCGGCGTTGTTGGCGGGACGCGACGCGGATTTTACCGAGGCGGTGGCGGCGGCCGAGCCGCATGCGTGTGTGCCGGTGCTGGCGACGGATCCGCTGTATATTCTTTACACGTCCGGCACGACGGGAAAGCCGAAGGGCGTGGTCCGCGACTGCGGGGGATATGCTGTGGCGCTGCACTGGACGATGTCGATGATCTACGGCGTTTCGCCGGGCGATGTTTACTGGTGCGCATCTGACGTCGGTTGGGTGGTGGGGCATTCCTATATCGTCTACGGGCCGCTGCTGATCGGGTGCACCTCGGTGATGTATGAGGGCAAGCCAGTGGGCACGCCGGATGCAGGCGCGTTCTGGCGGGTGTGTGCCGATTATGGCGTCCGCGTGCTGTTCACGGCGCCGACGGCGTTGCGGGCGATCCGCCAGCGCGACCCGGAGATGGCGTTGCGGGCGCAGTACGATCTGTCGAAGCTGGATGCGCTGTTTTTGGCGGGCGAGCGATGCGACCCGCCGACGGCGATCTGGGCTGCGGCGCATCTGGGCAAGCCTGTGGTGGATCATTGGTGGCAGACCGAGACGGGTTGGCCGATCACGGCGGGGTTTCGCGGCTATGGGTTGTTTCCGGCCAATCCAGGTGCCGGGGGGCGGCCCTGCCCCGGCTATGACGTTCAGGTGCTGGACGATGTCGGCACAGTTCTGTCGCGGGGCGAGAGCGGCAATCTGTGCATTCGTTTGCCGATGCCGCCGGGATGCGCGCCGACGCTTTGGGGCAGCGACGCATTGTATCGCCAGGCTTATCTGGCGGATTTTCCGGGGTGGTATCGGACGGGCGATGCCGGACTGATCGATGCCGACGGCGATGTTTCGATCATGGGGCGGACCGACGACATCATCAACGTGGCCGGCCATCGGCTGAGCACGGGGCAGATGGAGGAAGTTTTGGCGCGTCACCCAGATGTGGCCGAGTGTGCGGTGGTGGGGGCGGCGGACAGCCTCAAGGGTCAGGCGCCGCTGGGGCTGGTGGTGTTGAAGGCGGGGGTGGAGCGGGAGCACGCGGCGATCTGCCGGGAGTTGGTGGCGATGGTGCGCGCGGCGATTGGGCCGGTGGCGGCGTTCAAGGATGCGATTGTGGTGCCCCGGATGCCGAAGACGCGGTCGGGCAAGATCCTGCGGGCGAGTATTCGCAGGTTGGCTGATGGACAGCCAGCCAATGCGCCGCCAACGATCGAGGATCCCAGCGCGCTGGACGATGTGAAGGCGGCGTTGGACGAGCGGGTGTAGAGACTGGCTCTGGATGATGCCGGAATGTGCGAGTTTGGTGGGAAGCGGAAATAAGCCGTCGACCATGCTGGCGCCGGCTCCGCGCCCATCGGAACGCTTGACGATCTCGACATTCACGTGGTGGCAGACCCGTGCCAGGCCGTCCTGGAATTTTGGCCCCTGATAGCCGCTGTCGGCATAGAGCTTGAGCAGGAAGGGGAACAGCGCGAACAGCGAGGCCATCAGCACCACGCCGACATCACGATCCTGCACAATTGCCGCGTGGACAATTCCCTGCATTAGCAGGCCCTGGGTGTCGACGAGAACGTGGCGTTTCTTGCCTTTGATCTCCTTCCCAGCGTCATAGCCAGGCGGGTCCGAGATCCCCCTTTTTCTGCACTTTTTACGCTCTGACTATCGATGATTGCGGCCATCGGACTGGCCTCGCGCCCGCCCTGTTCGCGACATTGCAGATAGAGCGCATGATGGATGCGGTTCAATGTGCCGTCATAATCCCACCGGCATAAATAATCGTTGGTCGTGCGACGCGGCGGCAAGTCCTTCGGCAGCGATCCCCACTGGCACCCAGTCGAGAGGATGAACATGACGCCGTTGACCAGCTCGCGCACATCGACCGTGCGCTTGTTGCCGCCGCGCCGGGCGGGCGGGATCAATGTCTCAATCAGCGCCCATTCGTCGTCGGTCAGATCGCTCGGATCGCGAAGCTTTCTGCGGTCATAACGGGGGCGGCTTTCCAGTGTCCACATGCGATGGCTCCAGCGGATCGGTCTGGACGCCATCGATTCACAACCGACTCATCCGACTCAAGCTGTTGTCGGATGGACACTGAGAGCTCGTCTGTGCAGAGCGGTTCATTTTGTCGATGTCGGCCGCTGTTTCGTGCGGTTTCGCTGGGTCAAGGGTCGCGCTTGCGACTGCCGGAGGCGGCTTGCCCTTGAGGCGGCGGGGCGGGACGAAACACAATCGTCAGGCGACAGGCACGGACATCCAGGAGTTGGAGGTGTTGCCTTCGAGATCGAGCACGTCGAAGTGGCGCATGCCGTAGGAGAAGGTTTCGGGCGGCTTCGCCACTTTCGCTCCGCGCGCGGAGATGTCGGCGACGGTTAAGACGGTGGCGGAGCCTGTCGGCGTGGATCGTTCGCCTTTCCGTTTCGCTTTTTGGTTGGTGTTACATGTTGACCACCGCCACACCGATCAGCCAGGGGTGCAGGATGATCATGGCGACATAGGCGATGGTGCCGGCGAGCAGGATTTTGGCATCGCCGCGGGTGAAGCCGAGCAGTCGTTCGGCGCCGAAATCGCCGCGGCGTTTGACGGCGATGCGGTCGTAGATGGCCCAGGCGAGGAAGCTTGCGAACAGGATCATGCCGCCGAGGTCGCCGTTCACCAGGAGATGGGCGAGCGCCCAGATTTTTATGGCGGCCAGCATCGGGTGACGCAGCCAGCCGCGGATTCGGCTGGGGGTGCGGCTCATGGCGGCGAGTGCGATGAAGGCGAACCACATCAGGGTGATGGTGAGATGGCGCGTCCACACCGGGGGCTGCCACACGACGATCAGCCCGTCGGCGCGGTAGCGGGAGAAGCCCCACACGATGAGGGCGAAGCCGGCCAGGGCGAGGATGGCATACATCGCCTTGTACTGGTTGGCGCCGAACTCGGTGATCAGTCGGGCGCGCGTGTTGCGCAGGGTGGTGAGCGTGTGGACGCCCAGGAAAAGCACGATGCCGCAGATGAGTATGAGCATGGGGGTCCTTGCCTGGCGGAAATCCGCTCTTGACCGAATGTCGCACAGATCCTCAGAGTTGTGGCTATTGCACCACAAGGAGACTGCGATGCGCCTCTCGCGAAACTGGCTGCTTGCCCTGCCTCTCGCAGCCCTGCTTGCGGGGTCGCCTGCCCAGGCGGCGGGCACGTTGACCATTGCGCAGGCGCAGGATCCGAACAATTGGGACCCGATCGCAACCTTTTTGATTTCCTGGGGGTCGGTCGCCGGCAATTTCTTCGAAGGTCTGGTGATCCGCGACGAGAGCCTCAAGCTGCAGCCCGGGCTCGCGACCTCGTGGGAGGTTCTGGAGGGTGGCAAGCGTCTGCGTTTTCATTTGCGTCAGGGCGTGACCTTTCATGACGGCGAGCCGTTCAATGCGGAGGCCGTGAAGTTCACCATCGACCGGCTGTTGGGTCCGGAAGGCAAAAAGGGTCCGCAGCAGTCCAACTACACCACGATCGGCAGTGTCGAGATCGTGGACGCGGCGACGGTCGATATCGTGATGAAGCAGCCGGACCCGGTGATGCTCACCAAGCTCGCCGGTTATGGTGCGATGATGGTGCCGCCGAAATATGTGACGGAGAAGGGCAGTGCGGCGTTCGCGCTGGCGCCAGTCGGCACCGGGCCGTTCAAGGTGGTAGATTATCAGCCGAAGGTGAGCGTGACGCTGGAGCCGTATGCCGGCTATTGGGGCGTCAAGCCGAAACTCGACAAGGTGGTGTATCGCTTCATCGTCGAGCCGGACACGCAGCTGGCCGAGTTGCAGGCCGGGCGGATCGACATCGCCAGCAATCTTTCCGTGGCGGCGACCGGGATCGTTTCAAAATCCGCCGATTTGAAGCTGGAGAGCATCACCGGGCCGACGGTTGTGGTGGTGCGGCTGAACACGGCGCATGGCGTAACCACGGATGTGCGAGTCCGCAAGGCCATGATCATGGCGGTCGACCGTGATGCGATCGTGAAGCAGATCTTGATGGGCCAGGCCGAGACTGTGACCAGCTTCCAGTCCAGCCTCAGCTTCGGGTTCGATCCGAAGCAGGCGGCGGTGCCGTTTGACCCGGCCGGGGCGAAGAAGCTGCTGGCGGAGGCGAAGGTGCCCGCGGGCACCGCGGTGGCGCTCGATTTCCCGTCCAACAACACCACGTTCCGGGAAGTCGCGCAGGCGATGGCCGGGTATATGTCGGCGGTCGGGCTTAAGGTCGCGGTACGGCCGAGCGAACAGAACGTCTATACCAACGACATCGTGCCGAATGGCAAGACCGGAGAGATGTTTCAGTTCGGCTGGGGCGGCTGGACGTTCGACTACGACAACACCGCCTATCTGATGTATCACACGGGCGAGCACTGGAACCCATACGACAAGGACGCAACCCTTGACGGCATGCTCGATGCGCAACGGCTGATCGCCGACCCCAAGCAGCGGGAGGCCAAGCTGCAGGATATCGCCCATTACGTGGCGGATCATGCGCTGGAGATTCCGATGTACAATCTCAACACGATCTACGGGCTCAACAAGCGGGTGAAGGGCTTCGTGCCGCCGCCGGACAACCGCATCCGGCTGCAGACGACGACGGTGGAATAGCCGGCGGCAGAACATGACGGGCTTTCTGGTCCGCCGCTTCGCCATATCGATTTTCGTGGTGCTGGTGGTGACCCTGTTGGTCGCCTGGGCGGTGCGGCTGTCGGGCGATCCGGCCGTGATGCTGACGGGGGCGGGCAATGTGACGGCGCAGGACCTGGCGAATATTCGCCAGGGCCTGGGCCTCGATCGGCCGTTCTATGTGCAGTATCTGAGCTTCGTCGGCGGCATGCTGACGGGCGACATGGGGCGCAGCTTCATGGGCGGGTCGTCGGTGGCGCGGCTGGTGGGGCATGCGCTGCCGCTGACGGTTCTGCTCACCTTCGTCTCGCTCGGCCTCGCCTTGCTTGCCTCCATCCCGCTCGGCGTGCATGCGGCGGTGAACCGCGGTCGCTTGGCCGACCAGGCCATTCGCATCTTGTCCCTGGTCGGGCTGTCGTTTCCCAATTTCTGGCTGGCGCTGATGCTGGTGCTGGTGTTCGGCGTGGCACTGGGCTGGCTGCCGCCCTCAGGCGCCGAGGGACCATCGAGCCTGGTGATGCCCGCCGTCACCATCGCCGTGATCCTCACCGCATCGACCGTGCGGCTGGTGCGCACGACGATGCTGGAGACGCTGTCGGCGCAGTACATCATGGTGGCCCGCGCCAAGGGCCTGCGCGAATGGGTGGTGCTGTATCGCCACGCGCTGCGCAACTGCGCGGTGCCGCTGATCACCTATATCGGCCTGCAGTTCGGCGGGCTGATCGGTGGCGTGGTGGTGGTGGAGCGGGTGTTCAACTGGCCGGGCATGGGCAGCCTGGCCTTCGATGCCGTCGCCTCGCGCGATTATCCGGTGCTGCAGGCCTGTGTCACGGTACTGGCGGTCATGATCGTCGGCATCAACCTGGCGATCGACATCGGCTATGGCGTGATCGATCCGCGCATGCGGAACCGCTGAGATGGCGCGGCGTTTCCGGAGCCTGGAATTCATCCTGGGAGCGGCGCTGACCTTGCTCGTCGTTGTGCTGGCCCTGCTGACACCCTGGCTGTTTCCGGATGGCGGGGAGGCGATGGATCTGTCCGCCCGGCTGATCGCACCGGGGCTGAACTGGGCGCATCCGCTCGGCACCGATCCGATCGGGCGCGACCTGCTGGCGCGGGTTGTGGTGGGCGCGCGGGTGTCGCTGACGGTGGGCGTGGTTTCGGTGGCCGGCGGCATGGTGATGGGCACGTTGGCCGGATTGTTTGCAGGCTTCTATCGCGGCATCTGGGACATGGTGCTGATGCGCTGGGCGGATGTGCAGCTCGCCCTGCCCTTCATCCTGGTCGCCATCACCTTCACCGCCATCCTGGGGGCTGACGAGTGGAAGATGATCGGCTTTATGGCGATCACCCAATGGGTGCAGTACGCGCGCCTGATTCGCAGTTCCGTGCTGACCTTGCGTGAGCGGGAGTTCGTGCAGGCGGCCGAGGCGATCGGCGTGCGCAACATCGCCATCCTGTTCCGCCATATCCTGCCCAACGCGATTGGACCTGTGGTGGTGCTGATGACGCTCAACATCGCCAACAACATTTTGCTGGAAAGCAGCCTCACGTTCCTCGGCGCCGGCATCGACCCGATGATCCCGAGCTGGGGCGGCATGCTGTCGGACGGGCGAAGCTATCTGCAGACGGCATGGTGGGTGGGGGTGTTCCCGGGCCTGGCCATCATGCTGACGGTGCTGGGGCTCAATCTTCTGGGCGACTGGCTGCGCGACTTCCTGGACCCCAACGCCAAGGCGACCTCATGACCGTGCTGCTGGACCTCAAGATCCCCAATACGCTGGACGCGCTGGTGGAGCGGCTGGAGATGAGCCTGCCGGGGGTTAGCGTGGAGGCCTGGGTGTTCGAAGACTATTCTGCCCGCGCCAGCGCCGAGGGCCGGCTGCTGAGCCATGGCGTCAATGCGCGGTTCCGCAGCGCCTACAAGCCGCTGCTGCATTACTTCCTGGAGGAAACCGAGGAAAATGCGCTCGCCGTCGATATCGCCGTTCCAGACCATCCGGCCGCCAGTGCGGCGCGGTGGCGGCTGGAGGCCTATCCGCTGGCGGGATTGCTGGGCGAGATCAGTCTGAGCTTTAGCCAGGGCAGCGCCGCACTCGACTATGTGCTGCGGATCGATGGCACGATCGAGACGGTGTTCGCCCCCAATCGCCCCCGGCTCGACGCGCTCGGCCAGACCCAGCTGGCGCCCTGCGGCTGGCTGCGCATCACCGACGCCGATGGGGATGTGATCGAGGACGGGCCGCTCGAGACCGAGTACGAGCAGGTTTTCGCGGCGGCCATCGCCTGCGTGGCCGATGGCGCCTGGCCGGAGCGGCCGCCGTTCTTTCAGACGCTGCTGATCGAGGCGAGCATTCCTTCGGTCGAACGGCCGCTGGACTACGGCGATGAGGTCGTCAGCACCGTCGAGGCGCTGCATGAGGATCTGTATTTCTCGATCCTCGAACTGCTGAAGCATCGCGCAGGCCTGGGGGCCGCTGACCGCACGCTGCAGCCGGGCCAGATCGTGCCGGACATCCGCCAGGGCAGCGGGCCAGCCCTGCTGCGGATCAGCCTGCGCGAGGGGCTGGACGATCTGACCCAACCGGGACCGACCGACCTTGAGGACGCGGACCGGCCGCTCGAACCCGAACAGATCGAGCAGGCGCTGGCAGCGCTCGGCGGTGAGGCGTTCGAGTTTCCTTCGGTGGAGGGACGGCGGGTCGGCGGCACCATCATCGATGGGCTTGGCGCTTCGATCCTGATCAGCTCCGGCCAGCATGCCAACGAAACCGCCTCGGTGGTTGGCGGTCTGCGGGCGATGCGACGGCTGGTGGCGGAGGACGCCGGGCGGATCGCGTTCATTCCGATGGACAACCCGGACGGCCATGCGCTGCATCACCGCCTGCGCGCCACCAATCCGCGGCATATGCTGCACGCGGCGCGCTACACGGCGCTGGGCGACGACCTCGAATCGCGCACGGTCGAGCCGTTCTTCGAAAAGGCGGCGCGATTGGATGCCATTCACCGCAGTGGGGCGCGGCTGCATATCAATCTGCACGGCTATCCCTCGCATGAATGGACGCGGCCGTTCTCGGGTTATCTGCCGCGGGGCTTCGAGCTTTGGTCGATCCCCAAGGGGTTCTTTCTCATTCTGCGGCATCGGCCGGGGCTGGCAGCACAGGCGGATGCGTTCATTCGCGCGCTGGCGGCCAAACTTGCCGAAGATCCGTTGCTGGTGGCGTTCAACGAAACCCAGCTCGCCGTGTGGCAAGCTCATGCCGGCGAGATGCCGTTCCCGGTTTACGACTCGATCCCCTGCATGGTCACCGAGGCACCGGCGCAGCTGGTCGACTTCCAGCTGATCACGGAATATCCGGACGAGACGATCTACGGCGAGGATTTCCGCCTGGCGCACACCACGCAGATGCGAACGGTGCTGGCGGCCGTGGCTCTGTATCGCGGCCTGTCTTCGGATTGACTGGAAAAGCGGCCCGCCGAAATAGCAATTTATAGTTGTTTCATCGGCCGCTCTCGCGGGTGAATGATCTGAAATCACTGTGGGGTGGGAAGCTGGTGAGCATCACACCAATCCGCCTTGATGCCGCAAGAGTCAGCACCGCGGCGGGCTGGTATTACTCGATGAACATCAGGGCCGTGCTCACTGCGGGGTTACTTGTCACAACGATACCGGTTTTCGTCTGTGTGAAATCGATATTGCCCTCGCGCAGGCAGGCTGCCGTCTGCTCGAGCGAGCAACTGCGGAGTGTGAGTGCCACCATGGCATCGCAGTGGTTGGTTGCCTGAGCTGTCGGCAGGCCAAGGCGCTGGGCTGCTTCGGCGGGTATGACGGCATCGATCGAGACGAGGCCCGCAATCAGTCGCAACCCGCCCTGGATCGGTCGGACCGCGGCCCAGCCGAACATCTGGGCGAACAGATCACCGAGGGCTGCCGGGACTTTGCTGCGGATCACGACGCCGGCGATCGCAACGGCGCCGTTGGGATGACTTCGCCATTCGTCACGCCAGACCAGGTGCCGGGTTTCCTGCTGGCAGAAAAGCAGGCGGCCTGCCGGGGTTGTGCTGAGTTGTATCCGTGTGGTGCGAAAACGCGCCATACCGGTGCCGCCGATGAATTTAACCGGGCGGCTGACTTCGTGCGGCGGTTCGATGTTCAGCCCGGCGGCGATCAATCTCGCGTAAATCTCGTCTGTATCCTCGGTGGAAAATGCGAGCCCGTGAAGCCCAGTGGGGAAGCGCATGAGGTCGTCGCGATCGGTCTTGCCCGGCGCAACGCCGATCAGCTCGATGTAGTCGGTCGCAAATACAATCGTGTGATTGATCGAGCCATGCCCGTGGTAGCCGCGCGGGGTCAGCGTGAAGCCGAGCCTTCGGCATCGGGTACTAGCTGCGTCCAACTGATCCCTCGCCACGATGATCGCGTGGTCGAGCGTGGGTGAGGCTAGGATGGATTGCATCAAGCCCTCCGATCTGCAGCGGTCGTCCGGGCCTTCCGGAATACGCCGTCACGGACAGAATGCAACCGTATCGATCACCCCAATTTGAACAGAGCGCGGCGAGGGGTGACGATTTTAGAGCGCGATGACCGAAGGTAGAATTACCGAAAGGTCTGAATCACGCGAGAAAACAAAGAGCTAGAGCGGGACTACGTCGCCTATCAGACGTCAGCCCGCTCTAGGCTGGCGGTGAAGCTGCAGGCGTCGAAGTTCGCCTCCGCCCTGGCCGCCCAGACGCGCGGGGATTTCGAGGGAACCGCCATTGGCTGCTCAGGCCGCCTCGATCCGGATGGCAATATGCACAACGGTCTGCACAGCTCCGGCCCTCTCGACGCGAGCCGCTGGAGCGGGATGACGTCTGATACCAGCTCACCTTGATGCTGACTCTTCCAGCATCAAGGTGGGCTGGTATCGCGCGCCGGGCTGGCCGGCGGCGGCGCGCAAAATATGACTCATGCCAAATCGCCGTTGACACATCCTTCATGTGTCAACCTCAGGGCGGGTTGGTATGATAGGCGACATCATTCCGCTCCAGCTCTTTGTTTTATCGCGTGATTCAGACCATTCGGTGACCCCACGTTTGGTCATCACGCTCCAAGATCGCCGGAGGGCGTCGCCTCACCGAGACCGCCGTAGTCCGTCGCTACGCCGACAGAGCCGCCTTCATCCGCGTTGGGGACAAGGGCAGTTGCCGCACGCGCAGCTTCGCCGCATCCGCCACCGCGTTGGCGATCGCAGCCGCGGTGGGGCCCTGCGCCGCCTCTCCCGTGCCGAGGAACGGCAGGCCTGGACGGTCGATCAGATGGACCGTCACGCTCTGCGGCACGTTCTGGAAGCGCAGGATCGGGTAGCCGCCCCAGTCGCGGCTGGTGATGGCTGCAGTCGACCAGCGCAGTTCCTCTACCAACGTCCAGCTGCTGGACTGCACGAAGCCGCCCTGGATCTGGTTGCGGATGCCGTCGGGGTTGACCACCTCGCCGCTGTCGACTGCGATATCGGCGCGGATGACGCGGACCAGGCCGCTTTCGCGGTCCACCGACACCTCGACGGCGACGGCAGCGTAGGCTGCAAGGTTCTTGTAGCGGGCGAAGGCGAAGCCGCGGCCGTGGTCCTTGGCAAGCGGGGCCGCCGCATTCCAGCCGAAGCGTTCGGCCGCGAGGTTGATCACGTCGCGGGCGCGCGGGTCCGATAGGTGCTTCAGCCGGAACGCGACCTGATCGGCGCCGGCGGCCTCGGCCAGTTCGTGCATGAAGCTTTCGATGCTGAACACGTTCATGTAGGCGCCGAGCCCGCGCATGGCCGAGACGCGCAGCGGCATTTCGGGGATGAAGTGCGAGACCACCTTCATGTTGGGCACGTTATACAGGGGGATGGCGTTGCGATCGCCGCCGCCTTCGGGCTGCGGGATCGGCACCGGGGCCGAGGGGATGGTCGGCTCCGGCAGCGACCAGCCGGCGATCAGCTCGCCAGCACCTCCCGGGCGAGTGGAATGGGCGTTGCTCCACACCCCGTACTGCCAATCGACGATGCGGCCGGAGGCGTCGAGCGCCGCAGAGGCCTCGGTGACCATGGCGGGCGTGTAGGGCTCCCAGGTGTTTTCCTGCTCGCGCATCCACTGCACCCGCACGGGCCTTTCGGGCATGGCGCGGGCGAGTAACGCCGCATCGCCGGCCGCATCGTCCGCGCCGTTGTGGCCGTAACAGCCGGAGCCCTCGACATGGATACAGCGGATTTTCGCCTGCGGCATTTTGAGCAAGGCAGCAATCGCCTGGCGGTCGGGGTAGACGCCTTGGGTGTGCGTCCAGACCGTGAGGCTATCGCCTTGCATGAGGCCGATGGCACAGGACGGTCCGATCGAGCCGTGCATGCCATAGGGGCGCAGATAGCGAGCCGACACCGACCTAGTTCCGGCCGCCACGTTCGCCTGGTCGTCGCGGATCACGATGGCGCGAGAAGGCAAGGCACGGATGGTGTCGAAGATGGTGGCGGGGTCCGGCAAAGCGCGGCCGGCGTTCCATTTGGCGGCACCCGCCAGGCTGCGCATGGCAACCACGGCCTGCCATTCCTTTTCGGCGATCACGGCGAGGTAGCTGCCTTCGCGCACCACCTTGAGCACGCCGGGCATGGCCTCGACCTTGGCACTGTCCAGTTCCAGCAGAGTCGCGCCATAGCTGGGCGGGCGGATGATGCGGGCGTGCACCATTCCGGGCAGTCGCATGTCTTGCACATAGGCGGCGCCGCCGGTGACCTTGGCGGGAATGTCCACCCGCTGCAGCGATTGGCCCATCACCTTATGGGCCTTGGGATCCTTCAGCCGATTGCCGGGCGTGGCCGAGCGATCGGGCGACAACGCGGCCGCCAGTTCGCCGTAGCCGAGGCTGCGGCCGTCCGGCGCCGTCACGCGGCCGTCCTGGGTGGACAGCGATGCCGCGGGCAGGCCAAGCCTTGCGGCAGCCGCCTCCACCAGCAGCGAGCGCACCTCGGCACTGGCGTTGACGATGGCGGTGCCGCTGTCCTGCATGGAGTGACTGCCGGCGGTGTAGCCTTCGTTGGCGGTCTGGCCGGTGTCGGCGGTGACCACGGTGACGCGTGCGGGCGCCACGTCGAGCTGCTCGGCGGCGAGTTGGGTCAGTGCCGTGCGGATGCCCTGCCCCAGCTCCGCCTTGCCGGTGAACACTGTGATATCGCCTTTGGCATCCACCCGGATCCAGCCGCTGAGCCGCGGCTCCGAGGAGAGCGAGCCGGGCAGCTTCTGATTGGTCTCAGCTTCGCCCGGCAGCGAGAATGCCACCACCAAAGCGCCAGCGGTTGCGAACAGTTTGCGCCGCGAAATTTCGGTCATCGCACCACCTCCTTGACCGCTGCGGCGGGCAAGGCCGCATGGCCCATCGCCTGCGACGCGCGCTTGATGGCGACGATGATGCGCATGTGGGTGCCGCAGCGACACAGATTGGGCTGCATCTGGGTGCGGATCTCGGCATCCGTCGGGCTCGGGTTGCGCTCCAGCAAGGCCTGGGCGCGCATGATCATGCCGGCGATACAGTAGCCGCACTGGGCCGCCTGCTCATCGATGAACGCCTGCTGCAGCACGCCCGGCTGTTCCACCGTGCCGAGGCCTTCGACGGTGCGGATCTGCCGGCCTTCGAGCACGATGGCCGGTGTCAGGCAGGAAAAGATCGCCTGGCCGTCCAGCATCACCGTGCAGGCGCCGCATTGACCGAGGCCGCAGCCAAATTTGGCGCCATTCAGGCCGAGTTCGTCGCGCAGCACATAAAGCAGCGGGATATTCGGGTCGACATCCAGATGGTGGATGGTTCCGTTGACGTTCAACGAGATCATGGGGTTTTGCACTCCCTTGTGCCGGCGTATCGCTGTGAATTAGCGCCAAACGTAATACCGTTTGCCCAGCGAGGGAACGGCGATAAGCTCTGGCCAAAGGGTGGCGACCAAAATGCGAAATACCACGATCCTTGCGGGCATTTTCACCTGCCTCGCCCTGTTGACCGGACCCGCGCGGGCGGAGCCGCAGAAGGTGCGTATCGCGCAGCAATACGGCATCTCCTACCTCCCCCTGCTGGTGATGAAGGACTCGCGGCTGCTGGAGGACGAGGGGCACAAACGCGGGCTCGAGCTTGCCGCGCAGTACATTACCCTCAGCAACGGCGGCACGATCAACGACGCGCTGATCTCCGGCAATCTGGAATTCGCCTCGGGCGGCCTAGGGCCGATGCTGACGATCTGGGGCAAGGCGCGGGCGTTGCGGGTGAAGGGCGTCGCGGCGATCAATGCCATGCCGATCTGGCTCACCACGCGCAACCCGGCTGTCAAGACCATCGCGGATTTCACCGATCAGGACCGGATCGCGCTGCCGGCCGTGAAGGTGACCATCCAGGCGGTGGTTCTGCAGATGGCGGCCGCGAAGGTTTTTGGCCCGGCGCAGTTCGACAGGCTCGACAGCCTCACCGTCTCGCTGGGTCATCCCGATGCGTTCGCGGCGTTGATGAGCTTCAAGTCGGAGATCGACAGCCACTTCACGTCCGCGCCCTACATGTATCAGGAGCTGGAAAACCCGCGCATCCATCGCGTGCTGAACAGCTATGATGTGCTCGGCGGCCCGCATACGTTCAATGCCGTGTGGGCGGCGGGCAAATATCACGACGCGAATCCCAAGGTGATGGAGGCGTTCGTGGCGGCGCTCGACCGGGCCGAGAAGCAGATCGTGGCGAAACCCGACGAGGCCGCCGCCATCTGGATCCGGGCGGAGAATTCCAAGCTGCCGCCGGACGCGGTTGCCAAGATGATTGTGCTGCCGGAGAACGAGTGGACCATCACGCCCAAGAAAGTCATGGAGTTTGCCCGCTTCATGAATTCGGTCGGCGCAATTCCTGCGGCACCCGACAGCTGGAAAGACGTGTTCTTTTCCGAGATCCACAACCTGCCCGGCAGCTGACCGAGCAAACCATGTCACCCCCCATTTTCGTGATCCTGAGTATATCTCTCTCGATGGCCGTATCTTTGCTTTGGGCCGTGCGCGCGCATCCGAAGCCGCAGCCCTCCGGGCGGGTAAAGCCTGCCAATGCGCTCGGCGGCCTGGGTTTGACCGATCATTTTCATGACTTTGGAAAAAGTATCCAAAGTCATAACGATCTAATTGCGATGAGGGGTCAGCACCTGGCCTGAATCGGTTCAGTCCTTCTTCACCTGCGGCGGCAGGTCAAGCTTCAGCGAAAGCTCCTTCAACCGCGCTGCGGTGACCTCGGCGGGGGCGGACATCATGAGGTCCTCGCCCTGCTGGTTAAGCGGGAACAAAATGACTTCGCGGATGTTTGGCTCGTCCGCCAGCATCATCACGATGCGGTCGATGCCGGGTGCCGATCCGCCATGCGGGGGGGCGCCGTAGCGAAATGCGCTAAGCATGCCACCGAAGCGGGCTTCGACCTCGCTTGCGGGGTAGCCTGCAATTTCGAAGGCGCGGATCATGATCTCGGGCCGGTGGTTGCGGATCGCACCCGAGGACAGCTCGATGCCGTTGCAGACGATGTCGTACTGGAATGCCTTGATGATCAGCGGATCCTGCGTGTTCAGCGCCTCCAGCCCGCCCTGCGGCATGCTGAACGGATTGTGGCTGAAGTCGATCTTTCCCGATTCCTCCTCGATTTCATACATCGGGAAATCGACGATCCAGCAGAATTTGAACTCGCCCCGCGGGATCAGCCCAAGATCCTGGCCCAGCTTCGTGCGAACCTTGCCGGCGAATTTCGGGGCTTCGTCTTTCTTGCCGGCGGCGAAGAACAGGCTGTCTCCGACATTGGCCCCGCAGGCCACGCGAATGGCCTCGCAGCGATCGGCTTCAAGGTTCTTGGCGATCGGGCCCTTTGGACCGTCGGCTGCGAACTGGATGTAGCCGAGACCGCCGGCACCTTCCTCCCGCGCCCAATCGTTCAGCTTGTCGAAGAAGCCGCGCGGGTTGGCCGCCGTCGAAGGCGCCGGAATGGCGCGCACAATGCCGCCTGATGCGGCGATTTTGGCAAACAGGCCAAAACCGGACCCGGCAAAATATTCGGTGACATCGGTGATCAGCAGCGGGTTGCGCAAGTCGGGCTTGTCTGAGCCGTAAAGCGCCATCGCCGTGTCGTAGGGAATGCGCGGAAACGGTGGCTTGGTCACCGCGCGGTCGCCGGCGAATTCTTCGAACACGCCGGCCATCACTGGCTCGAGCATGGCGAACACGTCTTCCTGGGTGACGAAGCTCATCTCGAAATCAAGCTGGTAGAACTCGCCCGGCGAGCGATCGGCGCGCGCGGCCTCGTCGCGGAAACAAGGTGCTATCTGGAAATAGCGGTCGAACCCCGCGACCATGGCAAGCTGCTTGAACTGCTGCGGCGCCTGCGGCAAGGCATAAAACTTGCCGGGGTGATTGCGCGCCGGCACCAGAAAGTCGCGCGCACCCTCGGGGCTGGAGGCCGTCAGGATCGGGGTCTGGAACTCGGTGAACCCCTGGTCGGTCATCCGCTTGCGGATGCTGGCGATGACCGCCGAGCGCAGCATGATGTTGCGGTGAACCTTGTCCCGCCGCAGATCGAGGAAGCGGTGACGCAGGCGGATGTCATCCGGGTAGCGCTCGTCGCCGGCCACCTGCATGGGCAGCACGTCGGCGGCCGACTGCACCGCCACATGGGCCGCGCGCAGCTCGATCTCGCCGGTCGGCAGGCGCGGGTTGATGGTGTTGCCCTCACGCAGCACCACCTGGCCGGTGACGGTGATGACGCTCTCGACGCGCAGCGTGTCGACCACGGCGAAGGCCTCGGAGCCAGTGGGGAAAACGCACTGGGTCAGGCCGTAATGGTCGCGCAGATCGATGAACAGCAGCCCGCCATGGTCGCGCTTGGAATGCACCCAGCCGGAGATCCGAGCCTCCTGGCCAGAATCGGTGGCGCGGAGGGCGCCGCAGGTGTGGGTGCGATAGGCGTGCATGGGTGTCGTCCCGGCAGAATGAGGCGCGAGGGAAGCCGCCGGGCGTCGCCGATGTCAAGCGCACTTCCGGTGCGGGAGACCCGTGTGTACAAGCAATGTTATGCCACGCGCCCCCCACTCCGATTTCCCCGCCCCCGACCTCATCACCACGACCGAAGCGCTCGCAGCGCTGTGCGAACGGCTGCGACGCGAAACCTACGTGACGGTCGACACCGAGTTCATGCGCGAGCGGACCTACTGGCCCGAGCTCTGCGTGGTGCAGCTCGCTTCTGACAGCGAGGCCGCTGTGGTGGACGCGCAGGCCAAGGGCATCGACCTGACCCCGCTCGGCGAACTGCTCGCCGATACCCGCGTGATGAAGGTGTTCCACGCCGCCCGGCAGGACATCGAGATCTTCGTCCTGCTGTTCGGCGACGTGCCCAAGCCGCTGTTCGACACGCAGGTCGCCGCCATGGTCGCGGGGTTCGGCGATCAGGTCGGGTACGCCGAGCTCGTATCGAGCCTCACCGGTGGGCAGATCGACAAGGCGCACCGGTTTTCCGATTGGTCGGTGCGGCCGCTGTCCCCTGCCCAGATCACCTATGCCGTCGCCGACGTGACGCATCTGCGTCGGGTCTATGACAGGCTGTGCGAGCGACTGGGCAAGGATAGCCGTCTCGAATGGGTGGCCGAGGAAATGGCCGCCCTGGGCGATCCCAATACCTATCGTGCCAATCCCGATGCCATGTGGGAACGGCTGCGCCCGCGCACCAACAATCGACGCATGCTCGGCGTGCTGCGCGCCATCGCCGCCTGGCGCGAGCGCGAGGCCCAGCGCAGCAACATCCCCCGGCAGCGCATGCTGAAGGACGAGGCGATCCTGGAAATCGCCGCAACCGCCCCCGACAACGTAGAGGCGCTCGCCCGAGCGCGTGGCATCACCCGCGGTTTCGCCGAGGGCAAGACCGGTGCCTCGCTGCTTGCAGCCGTGGCCGAGGCCAAGGCGCTTCCCGACAGCGATCTGCCGGAAGTGCCAGTACACCGCGACGGACCAAGAGCCTCGCCCGCCCTCGTGTCACTGTTGAAGGTGCTGCTCGCAGCCAAATGCGAGCAGCATAACGTGGCGCCGAAGCTGGTCGCCAACGCCGATGATATCGACCGGCTGGCCACTGAGGATCAGCCGGACGTCCCCTGCACCCACGGCTGGCGGGCGGACGTGTTCGGAACCGACGCGATGGAGTTGAAGGCAGGCCGGCTCGCCCTGGGCGTTGCCGGCAAGCGGGTCAAACTGATCCGGAGCTAGCGCGCACCTACTCCTGGACGGGATGTTCCGCCAATTCGTCGAGCAGCATCCACACCCGGGCGGGGACCATCTGAACGTCCGGATCATTCAACATGCGATCCAACTCGTCCAGCTTATGGGTCAACTCCGTCTCGGTCATAGACCTGGCTCCTCGCCGAACCGCCCGCAAAAACGCGACGTGAGACCCCAACGGCCTCTCCTCGTCCCAGTTGCCCACACATCGCCGTGATGTTGTCGGTTTGGATGCAGGCAAGCAAGGCGGGGGCTCTGCCCCCTCGACCCCTGCCAGGGGCCAAGCCCCTGGACCTCTATGCATTGAAGCGGGTTTGAGAGTGAGCAGGGGGTCATACCCACGGGTCGCTAAGACCCGCGGGTATGACCCCCTGCTCACTCTCAAACTTTCTTAAACGAATGGTGTCCAGAGGCTC
>JANXSM010000085.1 GCA_025352665.1 Rhodospirillales bacterium
GGCGGGCTGGTATCACTTGACCGAGCTACCTCAATGCGCTGTCGCTGACCTTACCAATGCAAAACGACGGCGACGCGAATCTTATCGTAACGCGGCGAGCTCGCTCTGCAGTGCGGCAGCCCCTGGCGCGGTCACGGCCTGGCCGGTCACGATGTCATGCGTGGTCAGTGCCCTGCCGTAATACGCGCGGTTGTCTTCAAGTGAGGGCTTGATGATCGAACCATTGAGGCTGATGCCCGCGTATGCGCCGGTCGACGAGGCCCAGGTGACGATGTCGGCGCCCGCGGCAGCGGTCGTGGCACCTTCCACGCTCGATCCCAGGGTTGCCACCGCGATCGCTGCGTTGGCGCCGACCTTGAATTGATCAGCCATCAGCGCGTCGAGCGCTTTCGGGTTCATCACGAACAAGATCATCTCCGACTGTTCGACGCCGATCTGCAGACCGAACGAAACCGAGCCGATGCCGTAGAAGGCCGGCGCACTCCAGTTGCCGGAAGGCAGGCGCGTGAGCAACACGCCTTCGCCACCTTCGCCACCAACGAAGAACCCGCCCTTGAACAGGCGTGGCACGATCAGGATGGCGCTGGCACGGTGCATCAGGTCTTTCGCGGTGCCGAATTCCTTGTCACGGCGCAAGTCGGAGATTGTGATGCTGGCACGCTGGATCAGCGTCTGCTGTTCATCAGCGGCCTGTGCCACCAACGGCATTGCCGTCATGGCGAGGAGAGAGGCGCCGAGCGTCAAGGATTTCATGTTCATGTCTTGCCTCATAACGATGGTGGGCTGGTGAGGCAGCGGCCGAACCCGCCGACGGACAGCAGCCGATCGTCTCGCTCCATCCACAGTGGCAACGGTGCGTGCTTCGAAAGGTTCCTATTCCGGATGATCCGCGCCATCCGGGGCACGCCTTCAGGCCCGCAACGGCGGTGCCTCCGGAGGCGGCGCCTCAGGTGGAAACTCCATCGGCCGATCCGGCTGGGGCGGCGCGTCCGGTGGCATGACGTCGGGCTGCGACGGCGGGTTCATAGGCGGCGCGACGGGGGGCTCGATCGTTGGATCGGAAGGGCTCATGGAATGTATCCCTTGGATATCGTGCACAGCCAATGCCGCAGATGCCATTTGGTTCAGCCCCATCGATTGAGGGCGGGATCAGCTGATATAAAACAGCCCTACCGGCAGCCCAGCCAGAAGCGTTGCAACCGGCACTTGTTCAGCCAGCGTCACCCGAGCATCGCCGAGCGCATCGACGCAGCGGGACCCAACCCATTCGGCGGGTAATTTGATGCTGGTATCCTGCCACGCCCCCGGAGGAGCCAACGGGCGGGCGTCTTCACCCAACAGGCTCCACGAAAGCCGGGTCACCGCGATCAGCAACCTGGTATCGCCAAGCTGGCGCGCGAATGCCAGAACATGATCAGCCGCCGCGCCGCTTACTGTCAGCGGCGTGTAGCTGCCATCGGCGAACACGTCCGGCAGGCGCCGGCGCAGCGCGAGTGCGCGAGCGATAACGGCTTGTTTCACCTGACCGGTTTGCCAGGCACCGATGCCGACCGCCGTCTCTGGAGCCAAAGCCTCCGGCAACGCCGCTTCGCGCAGGGCATAGTCGACCGGACGGCGGTTGTCAGGATCCACCATGCTCATATCCCATCGGTCAGCCCCCTGATACAGGTCTGGGACTCCGGGCACGGTCAGCCGCAGCAGGGTCTGCGACAGGCCGTTGATAGCTCCCGCCGGGCCAATCCTTGCGGCAAAGGCGAAAATCTCCGCGACCACGCGGGACGCACGTCCGGTGTCGAGCGTGGCGAGAACGAAGTCGCGACAGGCCTGTTCATAGGGCTCGTTCGGACCTACCCACGCGGTGTGGCGCTTGGCCTCACGCATCGCCTTCTCCTGCCAGCCGAGAATGCGTTGGCCAAACGCTGCGATACCGTCGGCATCGGACGCGGCCAGTTCAGGCGGCCAGGCGGCGATCAGCATTTGGTAAAGCATGATTTCATCCGCGGCATCTGGTGCGAAGCCGGAGTCCAGTTCACGCCGCAAGGGGGCGTTGAGCCGCATCCAGCGGGCCAGCTGGGCAGCCCAGAGATCGGGGATCTCGCTGAGCACGGCAAGCCTTGCGCGTAGATCCTCGCCGCGCTTGTGGTCATGCGTCGCTGTGGCCAGCATGGCATGCGGAAAGCTGCGGCCTCGTGCCGCGCATGCCGCATGAAAGCCAGCCGGCGCCAGGGCGAACTGCCCGGGGTTGGAACCCACCTCGTTGCGCGACAGCAAGCGGCCATATCGGTAGAACGCCGTGTCCTCCATGGACTTCGCAGCGACCGGCGACGACAGCTGCTCGAACCGCACGATGGCGCGCAGTCGCTCGCGCCGTTCCGACCCCGGGGGCAAGGCGCGCGGCGCTTCACCGCCCAGCCATTGGCTGATTTGGTCGAGCAACGGATAATCGGCAGCGCGCATGGTGCGCCGGGCGCCTGCGATGGCGCGGGCCAAGACGTGATCATCGATGCGCAGTCGCCCGACCAAACCCGCGTAGAGCCGGTAGACCGGGAAATGCACGAGGATTTCGACCAGTGCGCGACGAATGGCGGTCAGCGTATAGTCGCGCGTGGCCAACGAGCGACGGGCAACGCGATGCAAGGCGGCGGCTGTCGCATTCAGTTCACTCGCCAATGTATCGCGCAGGATCAACCGCCGCGCGACACGCTCCTCGGCCTCGTAACTTTCGGCATTGCCGGTTAGGTTTTGCCATAGTGCCGTCAGCGGCACTTCCCCCGCCGGGTCGTGCAGCAACGCGCTCACCTGGTCCATGAAGTCATAGCCGGTGGTGCCGTTGGTGAGCCAGTCGGCGGGCAGGCGTTCATGCGGCGCCAGAATCTTCTCGACCACGATGTAGGGCTCGCCCGGCGGAGCATTGGCAGGCCGGCCCTGGCCGGCGGCTTCCAACCTGCGGCGCAACTTGCGGCAGTAGGCGCGGGGGTCTGCCAGGCCGTCGATGTGATCGATGCGCACACCATCGATCAGACCTTCTCCGTAGAGACGCAGGATCAGCGCATGTGTCGCATCGAACACGGCCGGCAATTCGGCGCGCAGACCAGCCAGGGACGTCACGTCGAAGAAGCGGCGCCAGTTGATTTCATCGGCCGCTGCACGCCACCAGACCAGCTGATAATGTTGGCGCTCGAGAAAAAGATGAAGTTCCCGCCGACCGCTTTCGGTTTTGGCGTCGTAGCGGGCAAGTGCCTGCGAAAGCTCCGTGGAGCCGGATCGGGACAGCGAGGCGAGGTGCGCCTTCATGGCGGCTGCAGCGGCGCGGGCCGCATTGCGCCCGATCGTGGGCGCCATCTGCGCGGTAAATTGCGCCACAAGATCGCCGAAGACCAGACGGTAAAGTCGTGGCGAAATCGGAAATATATGCTCGCCATACTGCGCGACCAAGCGGCCGGACGGCTCGAGTTGTAGGGTGATGTCGCCGGCATCCAACACCGTACCGTAAGGGCCGCCGAGGAAGGGCAGCTGCACCCGGTTCTGCAGCGCCGGATCCGGTGGGTTCCAGTCGATGTCGAAGAACTCGGCATATGGGCTGGTCCGGCCCCACTCCAGCACGTCCAGCCACCAAGCGTTATCGGCCCCGCCGACGCCCATGTGGTTCGGCACGATATCGACGATCAGCCCCATGTCGTTCGCGCGCAAAGCAGCCACCATACGCCGCAACGCAGGCTCGCCGCCGAGCTCGGGGTTGATGGCTCGGTGATCGACGATATCATAGCCATGCATCGATCCTGGTCGCGCCGTCAGCAAGGGCGAGGTATAGGCATGACTGATCCCGAGATTGGCCAGATAAGGAACGATTGCGGCAGCATCGTCGAGCGTGAAGTCCTTGTGCAGTTGCAACCGTGCCGTCGCTCGCGGTGTCGTCGTGATCGTCAGTTCGGTCATGTTTGTCGGCGGCTCCTGGCGAGTGCCTGCAGGCGGGCGGCAATGTCGGGCTGGGTCAGCACGCTGTCCACCGGGTATGCGAGGCGGCGGCGCCAGTTCGGATGCTGATCGAGCGTGCCGGGCAGGTTGGGTTGTTCCGGCAGAGCGAGGGCATCCTCGATGGGTAATAACGCCAGCGCGCAGGCGGAAGTTCCAATATGGGCGCAGGCCGCGGCTACCACGGGATGCGCATCCCAGGTGGCGGGCATCGCACCTTGCGCCGATCCCGATTCCTGCATCGCCGACCACAGATAGCCGCGATCCTCATCGCGGCCTTCTGCAGCACCTGCGTCGATGCCGAGTTTTTTGCGCCACTCCAGATCCCTGCCCACCCACCACCCCGCAACCGTCGGCAGGTCGTGGGTGGATGTCATGGCCGCAGCACTTGGCGACCATGCGGAAGGTGCGATGAAATGCCGCCCATTCCGTTCGAACCACAGCACGCGCATCCCGGCAAGCCCATCCGTTTCGAGTGTCTCGCGAAAACCGTCGGGCAGCGTGCCGAGATCCTCGCCGAGCACGATCGCCCGATTGCGCCAGGATTCAAGCCTGACCAAGCGAAGGATCTCCTTGTGCGGATACCGCAGATAGGCACCGTCGCCTGGAGTGTTCCCCTGCGGGACGACCCACAGGCGCGCAAGACCCATCACATGATCAAGCCGCACGCCGCCAGCGTGCCGCAGCGCCGCGCGCAGCATATCCAGGAATGTCTGATAGCCATGCGCCGGGAGATTGCGCGGCGAGAAGCTGGTCACCCCCCAATCCTGCCCGTTGGTATTGAACAGATCCGGGGGCGCGCCGATGGTCAGCCCGTTCAGCATTTCTGCCTGCCGCCCCCACGCATCGCTGCCGCCGGCCGACACGCCCACCGCGATATCGGCGATCACGCCGATACGCATTCCCGCCGCGCGGGCCTCCTGCTGGGCGTGGGCCAGGCCCGTCGTGGCGCGGAACTGCAGATAGGCGTGATAGGAAATGTCGTCCTGATGGGTCTGTGCGAACCGGGCAACCGAGCCACTGGTCGGATCGCGCAGATCGGCCGTCCAACGGCGCCAGTCCCAATTGCCGGGATCGGCGGTGAACCGTTCGGAATGCAGCGCCTCGAACACTGCGTGCTGGGCCAGCGCGAGCCCACTTTCGGCGCGAAAGCTATCGAAGGCGTGAAATTCGGCTGCCTGTTCCACCATCATCGTGCGGAAGCGGGCTCGGAACGCCTGCTGGCGCCAAAGCGAGGCAGCCGGCCAATTCAGCAGGCCATCCGGCGCTTCCTCGGGCTGGGCGGCGTCGCTTTCGGGATCGGCATACAGCCCGTTCAGCATCACCCGGCTGGATGGTGAATATGGACTGAAATTCCACGGATCGGCCGCGAACTGCGCGTGCACCGGACTGATCGCGATCGCATCTGCGCCTGCATCGGCGGCATGGCGCGCCAAGGTGCCCAGTGCCGCGAAATCGCCAAGTCCTCCGTCTCCGACCCGGCGCAGCGCATAAAGCTGAACCGCCAACCCCCAGGCCTTGGCACCAGCCGTGGCGTCAGAAACCGTCCAGCAGCGCTGTGGTGCGACCGCCAAAGTCAATTCGCGACCGTCGAGCTCCAGCCGGTGATAGCCGTGAACATTGACCGGCGGGAGCTGTACCTCGCCCCGGCCTATGACCGCTGCTTGGCCATCGATGACCCTGCCTTCTTCGAGGGTGATGCGATACGCGCCGGCAGATCCCGAGACCACAATCGGGCTATCCACGTCCGCTGTGATCAACGTCGCACGACGCGCTCCGTCATCCCCGTCGCCCATCGCGGCGAGCACCTGGCGCAGCACGCCCACCGGAACCTCGCGGATGTTGCCGCTGACATCCTGCCAACGCGTCTCTATGCCGGCGCGCTGAGCCTGTGAGACGATATCCTCATCCTGCATCGATCGACTCCTGCAACGTCACCTCGGCCGCATACGGCGGCAGAGTCGTTGCAGCATCGCGCGGAGTGGTGGCGAACAGCAATCGGCCCGCCCGAGGCGGGCAGGGGACTGGCGTGTCGCCCAGGTTCATGGCGATCGCCAGCACCTGGCCGTCGCCCATGCGCCAGCGTGCATGCACACCCGCAGTGCCCAATGCTATCGCGCCGATCGCGGCCGCATCTTGCAGCCGGGGCATGATCTCGGCTGCACGCACTGCAAGTAAATCCCGGTGCAAAATGAGCCAGGCTTCGTGTGGTCCCGATGCGGCCTCGGCAGGATCTGGCATGCTTTGGGTGAAGCTGGTGTCGGCGTTGGGGTCCGGAATCCGGTCGCGCTTCGCAGGATCGGAAAATGCCTCGAAATGCGCGAATTCCTTGCGGCGGCCAGCGCGGACGGCCTCGGCAAGCTCGCCGGTATGGCTGGTGAAATACAGGAAGGGCGCGGTGGTCGCCCATTCCTGCCCCATGAACAACAGCGGGATTTGCGGCGTCAGCAGCAGCAGGGTCGTCGCGGCCCGCAGTGCCGCAGGATGGCTGATCTGATGAAGCCGATCGCCGAACGCCCGATTGCCGACCTGGTCGTGGTTCTGCAGGCAGATGACAAAATCGGTGGTCGGTAAATGCCCGCTCGGCGTGCCGTGATGCTTCATCCCCGATTCTGTTGTCACCGGGCTTTGGAACGCAAAGCCTTCGGCCAGGCAGCGCGCCAGAGTCGTGGCCGGCTCTTGCATGAAATGCTCATAGTAACCTTCGTGCTCGCCGGTCAGCATCACATGCAGGCAGTGATGCACATCATCCGCCCATTGGGCGTCATAGCCTGGCGCATCAGGGGCTTCGCGCAGCAGGCTCGCGTCGTTGTTTTCGTTTTCCAGAACCAGATGGACATGACGGTGGAGACCGGCCGTGTGGCGAATGTTCGCCGCCATCTCCTGCAGGAAGCCGGTGTCATCGATGGCGTGCACGGCATCGAAACGCAAGCCGTCGAAGCGGTATTCCATGATCCAGAACAATGCGTTCTCTTCAAAAAATCCCCGCACCTGCGGCTTGCGGAAGTCAATCGCGTCACCCCATGGCGTGTGCCGGTCGTGACGATAGAATTCCGGCGCGTAGGCGGTGATATAGTTCCCGTCAGGGCCAAAATGATTATAGACGACATCAAGGTAGACCATGAGTCCGAGCCCATGGGCGGTGTCGATCAGTCGGCACAGTTCCTCGGGCGTTCCGTAAGCCGCATCTGGCGCATAAGGCAGCACGCCGTCATAGCCCCAGTTGCGGGCACCGGGAAAATCGGCGATCGGCATGAGCTCCACTGCTGTGACGCCAAGGGCTACCAGACGTGGCAGTTCCCGGGTCACACCGGCGAAGCCGCCAAGTGCGCCGACATGCAATTCATAGATCACGGCCTCATGCCAGGGGCGGCCATGCCAATCGCGGTTCTGCCAGTCGTAGTCGGCCGGATTGACCACCACGCTGTCATCGTGCACGTCGCCGGCCTGGGCGCGCGAAGCGGGGTCGGGAACAACAAGTTCGGGCGATATGCGAAAACGATACCGCGTGCCGACCCCGCAAGGATGCTCCAATTGAAACCAACCGTCCGCCAGTGCGTCCATTGGCACGGTCTGGCCTTCTGAAAATTCTAAACTGACGGTCTGACACGCTGGCGCCCAGAAACGAAAGCGGGTCAGCGCGGGTTCAAGTACAGTTGGCCCGAACCGGTACGCACGCGAGTTTACATCAAGCACGCAAGATCTCCTGGTGCAGGATCAGGGTGGCAAGTGGCGGCAAGGTGAGCAGCAGGGATGCCGGCAGCCCGTGGCTTGGAATGTCGCTCGCGAGGACGGCGCCCGAATTGCCGATGTCGGAGCCACCATAAACCGCGGCGTCGGAGTTTAGCCGTTCGAGCCACAGTCCTGGGGCTGGGACGCCAATGCGATAGCCTTCACGCGGGACGGGGGTGAAGTTGCAGATCACCAGCGCGGTGGTGTCGCCTCCGCTGCGCAGATAGGCGAACACGCTGTTGGCGCGGTCATCGCCGATCAGCCACCGGAAGCCGGCCGGGTCGCAATCAAGCGCATGCAGAGCCGGCAAGCCGACATAGGCGAGGTTCAGATCGCGAACCAGTAACTGCATACCCCTGTGCAAGGGCTGATCGAGCAGGTGCCAGTCGAGCGAGACATCATGGTTCCACTCCCGCGGCTGGGCGAACTCGCCGCCCATGAAGAGCAACTTCTTGCCCGGATGCGTCCACATGAACCCAAAATACGCCCGCAGATTGGCAAACCGTTGCCAGGTATCGCCGGGCATTTTGCCAAACAGCGAACCTTTGCCGTGGACCACTTCGTCATGCGACAGCGGCAGAACGAATCTTTCTGAAAAGGCGTAAACGAGGCCGAAGGTTATTTCATCATGGTGATAGCGCCGATTGATCGGGTCCTCTTCCATGTAGTGCAGCGTGTCGTGCATCCACCCCATGTTCCATTTGAAGTCGAACCCGAGGTTGAATCCGGCTTCCGGCACCACCGGCGCGGTGACGCCCGGCCAAGCGGTGGATTCCTCGGCAATGAGCAGGGTGCCTGGGCAACGCTTGTGAACGATCTCGCTGAGCTCGCGCAGGAAAGCCACGGTTTCCAGGTTTTCGCGCCCGCCATAGATGTTGGGCACCCACTCGCCGGGCTCGCGGCTATAGTCGCGATACAGCATCGATGCGACGGCATCGACGCGCAGCCCATCGACATGAAAGTGCTCGAGCCAGTGCAGGGCGCTGGCTATCAGGAAGCCGCGAACCTCGTTGCGGCCGACATTGTAGATCAGCGTGTTCCAGTCGCGGTGCAAACCTTCGCGCGGGTCCGAATGCTCATACAGCGCTGTGCCGTCGAACTGCGCCAGCCCATGCGCATCGTTTGGAAAATGCGCCGGTACCCAGTCGAGAATAATGCCGAGCCCAGCCTCGTGGCATCGATCCACGAAGCGAGCGAAAGCCTGCGGTGTACCAAGTTCGGCGGTGGGTGCGAACTGGCCCAGCGGTTGATACCCCCAGGAGCCTCCAAACGGATGGATCATGATGGGCAGGAGTTCGAGGTGGGTGAACCCCATGCCAACCGCGTAGGGCACCAGGCGATCGGCCAAACCGTCCCAGTCCAAAGGGTTGCCGTCGGCATGCATCCATGAGGCTGCGTGAACTTCGTAGATCGAAATCGGCGCGTCGTTCTGCTGTCGACCGGTTCGCGTTTTCAACCAATCCGCGTCGGTCCAGACAAACGGTGTGGGATCGGCCACAACGGAGGCGGTGGCGGGAGCTGACTCCGCCGATCCCGCGACGGGATCAGCTTTCAGAGGCAAGATGTTTCCCGTCGGACCGACGATTTCATACTTGTAGCGCGCGCCGGGTTTCAGACGGGGGATGAACAGCTCCCAAACGCCGGCATCGTAGCGATGGCGCATCGGGTGACGGCGCCCGTCCCAGCTGTTGAAGTCGCCGACCACGGAAACCCTCCGGGCATTGGGCGCCCACACGGCGAAGCGGACGCCCGGGATCCCGTCCTGGGTGATCGCATGGGCACCCAGGCACGTTGCGAGATCGCGGTGACGGCCTTCTGCCAGCAGATGGATATCGAAAGCGCCCAGAAGCTCACCGAAGCTGTAGGGGTCTTCGGTTTCCTGGGCTACGCCGTGCCAGTCGATGCGCAGGAGATAGGGCACAAGGCTTTTCGTCTGCCCTGCGAACAGGCCGGCCTGATCCACTTGCTCAAGCCTGCACAGGGAGCTGCCGTCGTGTCGCGACACCGCCTCCACGCCGGTGGCACCGGGCAACATGGCAACGATCGTGTTGCCATGCGGACCCAGCACTGCGAACGGGTCGCCGTTCTGGCCATTGAGGATGGCCACGATCGCCGAGGCATTGGCGGATATTTCAACCATTGGTCTGGGGCGCCTTGTCGGTCAGCAGGCGGGAAGCGAGTTCAGCTAGGCCATGCAATGGCACCGGTATCCAAGCTACGCGGTTTGCGGCCTCGTAGCTGATCTCATAAGCAGCCTTCTGGATCAGGAAGAGATCGAGCAGCGCCGGTTCGGCCGTTTCACTCGCCCAACGGGTCGGAGCGGCTGCATGCGCAGTTCGATAGGCGTCAAGGAACGCTGCCACCGCTTCGTGGTGTAAGCTCTCCAGCATCGGCCTGTGGGTCTCGCTTTCTGCCCCTGCCATGGCACGCGCGTAATCGAATGAGCGCAGCATTCCGGCGACGTCGCGAAGCGGGCTGAACTTGCCACGCCGCTCCGCCAGAGTTCGCGCGGGCTCACCTTCGAAATCGATCAAATAGACGTCGCCATCCGACACCAGGATTTGACCGAGGTGAAAATCGCCATGAATACGGGTTTTGAGCGTGCCCACAGCCTGTTCTGACAGGCGGTATATAACTTGGTGGAGGGCTCCGCGGGACCCAATCAGCACAGCGGCGTCTGCGGCGGCTGTGGGCTCGCGCCAGTCGCCGATTTTTTCCAGCGCATCGATTGCCCGATCGAACTGCTGCACGATGTCGCCGGCCCATTCTGCGGCATCCTGCACATTGGCAGGTGCTGGGGCGAAATCGGGGTTGTCGGTCCTGCGGCCCAACACGGCATGCAATTCAGCAAGACGACGGCCGATGGCGGATGCGAAGTCCACATACGCGGTCGCGGCAACATTTTTGCCATCGGCATTCTTCAGCGTGCTTAGGCTCCAGCCCCAGCCGTCTCCCTGGTTTGCGACGAAGCCCTGGACGACGACAAGCGCGTAACGGGCGCCATCGTTCATCACCCGCCACACTGCACCGAGCAATGGCGGCGTGTTCGCATAGAAATTTTTCGTGAGATATTCCGACATCTCCACCTCGGGGTGGATACCCTCCGGGATCCTGCGGAACAGCTTGAGCATGGCGACACGCCCGATCAGCAGGGAGCTGTTCGACTGCTCGGCAGAGAGCCTGCAGATCCGATCGTGATCAGAGAAGCCGGCCGCGGTGAACTGCGGTGTGGCGATGAAACGCAGTTCACCGTCGTCGAGCGCCAATGCGGTTCCACAACGAAACTGTGCGATCAACGTCTCCGGTAGAACGTCGACAGCGAAACCGTCGGTGAGAATTCCATCGCGCGTGCCGATTGTCACGGTGGCGATCGCAAGTTGCTGTGCCAGTGGCGACGCCGCGTCGGTCCAAACAATTGCCAACGGGAGCAGGTAGACGTCGGTGCGGGTCGATAGCCGTACCGACAGCTCCGCCAGCAGCAGATTATCTGGCGTTTGGCCGATGAGCGCACTGTAGGATATGACAATTTCCTCGATACGCTGATCCTTGGCGGCAAACCAGCGGCGTCGGCGCACATATGCCGGCAGGATGTCACGTTCCAGCAACGCCCGGTTGCCCGGCGTCAGAAGGTCGCCCACCCCGGTTTCGATCTGCAAATGCGGTAGGCCATTCGGGCTGTCTGTCACGGACGCGTTGGTCTCCGAGCCTGTCATGCGCTGATATCCTGGCGTAGCCGCCAGATGCCAAAGGGCAAGGTCGCGGGGTCAACCCGCAGTCGATGCATGCCGGTCTGCCAGGTCGCGGTTCCCCCGCGGAACAGGTCTTCCATCACCAGCGAACCAGGCGCGGTATACCCGAAGATCTCGGGCGTCAGGTCGAAGTCGGCCTCCTGGGGTTGGCGAGGATCAAAACTGACCACCACAAGAATGATGTTGTCGCCGGTCGGGCTGGTCTTGGCATAACACAACAGGTTTTCGTTTCCGCTGAGCAGGAAGTGAATGCCAAGATGGCTGTGCAAGGCGGGGTTGGTGCGGCGGATATTGTTGAGCCGGCGGATCTCATCGACGATGTTGCCGGGTGCGTCCAGGTCCCATTTGCGCAGCTGATACTTTTCAGAGTCGAGATATTCCTCGCGGCCATTCAGCGACCGTGCCTCGCAAACTTCAAAACCACTGTAAACGCCCCATAATCCTGACAGCGTTGCCGCCAGGGCTGCGCGGAGCAGAAAGCCGGGGCGGCCTGAATCATGCAGAAAAATCGGATGAATATCGGGTGTGTTGACAAATAAGTTCGGACGGAAAAAGTTTCTGGGTGCTGTCGTCGACAGTTCCGTCAGGTATTCACGCATCTCACGCGCCGTGTTGCGCCAGGTGAAATAAGTGTACGACTGAGAAAATCCGACCTTCGCGAGTCGATACATCATTTTCGGCTTGGTAAAGGCTTCAGCAAGAAAGATCACGTCTGGATCGCGACCGCGGATGTCGGCGATCATCCATTCCCAAAACGGCAGTGGCTTGGTGTGCGGATTGTCGACGCGGAAGATCTTGACGCCTTCGCCCACCCAGAACTGAACGATGTCGCGCAGGGCGATCCACAACGAAGGACGCGCACCCTCGGCATAAAAAGCAACGTTGACGATGTCCTCGTATTTTTTGGGCGGGTTCTCAGCGTAGTGGATGCTGCCGTCCGGTCGCCAGGTGAACCAATCCGGGTGTTCGCGCAGCCAGGGATGATCTGGCGAGCATTGAATGGCAAAGTCGAGTGCGATCTCCATGCCGTGCTCGGACGCGGCTGCAACCAAGGCACGAAAATCCTGCAGCGTGCCAAGCTCAGAGTGAATGGCATCATGGCCGCCGTCATCAGATCCGATCGCATAAGGGCTGCCGGGATCGCCGGGCGCAGTGACCAGAGTGTTGTTGGGCCCTTTGCGGTTCTTGCTGCCGATTGGGTGGATGGGGGGGAAATAAAGCACGTCGAAGCCCATGTCGCGCACGGCAGGCAGCTTGGCGATCACATCGGTGAAGGTACCGTGTTGGCCGGGCACAGCGCTTTGCGAGCGGGGAAACATCTCGTACCAGCTGGCAAAGCCGGCGCCAGTGCGCTCCGCGTCGAGCGGAAGTTCCGGCGCGTAGGTGATCTCGAAGGCACGCGGGTCATGGGCCGCCATCAATCGGGCTGTATCTTCAGAAAGGAGCAGGCGACGGCGCTCCTCTCCCTCCGCCGCATCAAGGCGCTTTGCCAGGGCTGCGAGCTCGACGTTGGCGGAATGCTCGACGGTCTGCGAGACCAGCTCGATGCCCTCACGCAGTTCGAGCGAAAGATCAAGCCCAGCCGCATATTTTTTGCCCAACTCATCGCGAAAGTTGCCAAAGATATCTAGCCACGCTGCAACGGTGAACAGATGGCGGCCGGTGCGCAGCGGCGTGAAACTCGCTGTCCAGCGATCGTTGCCGAGCGGCACAAGCGGCGTCTCATGCCAACGTACTTCGTCCGCCGTGCGCCACATCAGCACAGCTGCGAGTTTGTCGTGACCCTCGCAGATCATGTCCGCCGCCACCACGACCGGCTGACCAACGCGCTGCTTCACGGCGAAACGGCCGTTATCCACGGAAGGGCTCACGGCCTCGATTGCAAGACGAGGCGCCTGGACGGCTTGGCTGACATCTGGTCCCGGAATGCGCACCGGATCGGGCAGCTCCAATGGCAGCAGGCGCACTTCGGCAGCGTGAAGGGGCTCGTTGCTCTCTGGAAAGGCCTCGATGGCTGCCCCGATCGCGGGCAGCAATGGCGCAAGGTCAAGTGGCACTTCGTTGTCGAGCCTGCTGTTGACCAGGATCAGATAGCACTCGCTGGCACTCGATCGTTCGATTGCTGCAATGTCTGTGAATGGACTCGATACCAGCTTCCCTGCGCGGGCGACTGCATGAGCGGCGTTGAGGCGGTTGGCGTCGCCGATCGCGGATTGCAGGTCGAAATATGGCTGCCGCATCAGTGCGTCAAAGCCGCTCGCGTCGCCGTGAGTTGCAGATAGCGGTGCTGTCGCGCCGAATTCCACTCCCATCGGCATGAGGCACGCCTGTCCGAAAGCTGCCGCGAAGCCAATGGCGCGGCGGCTGGCGGCTTCGCCCTGGTGGGCCACGCGCGCACCGAAGGGCAGTTCCGGCATGGCGAGAATGCGACCGATGCCGACAAGCCGCCGTGTTTCCTCATCGAGCCAGTCTGATTTGAAATCCCAAGCCCAGGAGGACGATGACACGAGATCGAAACCGCAGCCGTTCAGTGCCTGTGTCTGCTGCATCTGAGTGCCTGGAACCCAGGCAATGAAGCTGCTGGCACCATTGCGGCTGCGGGCTTCGCTGATCAACCGACGCCACACTGACGGGGCGACGTGATGCGGGGCATCACACCGAAATCCGGCAATCCCCGCCTGTTGCCATGTTTTGAGGCGCGGCAGCCACTGATCAAGCAGGACCTCGACCGCCGGGTGTGGTTGCAGCACTGCAGCGTTGCGATCGACCGGGGGGCGCCGTGGGTCGGGTGGTGAGCCCAGGTTACTGGCAGTACGGTAAAGAGCGGCGCTTCCGGCCAAACGTGAATCGGTTGCCACGCGATCCAGCACCAGATCGAGCATCAGCTCCAAACCGAACGAACGCGCCTGTATTGCGGCGGCAGACAGCACGTCAAGAGCATCGCCGCCGCCAAGTTTTGGATGCAAGCGGTTGTGGTCCGCTGTGAGGAAGATATCTTCGCTGCGTCCTGGCGCGAACGGTGGGGCGAGCAGGACTTTACGAAAACCCATCCGGGCGCAGCGCTCGAAATGTACACGCCAATTATCTGGCCGGCCCGCCAGCAGCGGATGGAGGTAGTAGATCAAATCGGGTACGGGGATCATTGGGCGGCGACTGACAGCATCTGGGTGCTCTCAACGGTTCCGCGGACCAGACGCTGGATGAAACCCAGCTTGGCGATCACCGCCGGGGCGAGCACAAAAGGATAAAACTCCGGCTGCCCCATGCATCCATTGAGACTGTTGATTGTGAGTGTGATCGGCAGCCAGGCGTCGATCAACTGGTCGATCGTGCCGCTGGTGGTGGGATCGAAACCATCCGCTGCGGCGACCGAAATCGACGGATCGATCGATGGCTGAATGTGCAGACCATAGGCACTTGCCATCTCCAACGTGTCCATGATGTGCAGGTAATGGGCCCAGGTTTCAGCAAAATCTTCCCAAGGGTGCGCTGTGGCATAGGGGCTGACGAAAATTTTCTGCCAGGCAGGTCGCGGACCATTTCGATAATATGATTGCAACGCGGCGTTGTAATCGGCGGTCTCGTCTCCGAAGAATTCGCGACATTCAGCGAGAGCCCCCCCGCCCGCCACCAGGCGGTCCCAGAAGTAATGCCCGATTTCATGTCGGAAGTGGCCCAGCAGCGTGCGGTAGGGCTCGCCCATGGCGATGCGTCGCTGCTCTCTCACCGCGTCGTCGGCCTCCGTCAGGTTGAGGGTTATGATCCCGTTGTCGTGCCCCGTCATAACCGGTGCCGCAATGTTCACCGGTTCGGCGAGGAAATCGAAGGCTAAACCGTGGTCCGGCATGTCCACACGGGTTTCCAGGGGCAGCTTCAAACGCAGCAGCGAATAGAACAGATGGTGCTTCGCTCGTTCGACCCTGCGCCAGTTTTGCAGGTTTTCTTCGAGTCCGAGATCCGGGATCGTCCGGTTATGGCGGCAAGCGAGGCAGTAGCGGGAGCCGTCGTTCTGGCTCACCAGCCAGTTGCAGGCATCATACTCAGCGTTGGCACAGAATCGATAGACTTGGTCGCCCTCGCGGGAGTTCCAGTTACTGCCCTCTGGTTCGAGCGCCAGCAGGTCAGCATTCGGCGCGAAGTAACCGAGCCGACGTGAACAGTTTATACAATTACGATTGTCGAAATGAAGGAGCTGCGAGCAATACTGACATTTGAACAATTTCATGCGGATCGATCCAATAACAGAGGCGAAGATCACGTGGTTGGTTAATTGCCCGCAAGCTTTTGGGTCGCGACATTTCCTCCGCCGCCGACGCGAACGCGCAACGCTAGTCCCATTGCAGAGGTTCCACGATGTCCCGCCCCTGGCTATTGGTGATCAGGCGGGTCGCCCCTCTCGTCCTGAAAGGCCGTTTCCATCTCATATCTGTCAGACGTCGGATGGCCTTTTGGTTGCGGATCAGAGTCGGGGTTTTTCGGCGCCGCTGGTTTGCGATCCGGCTTCGCCGGCGCTGGGGTCTTTGCCATGTGCGGCCTCTCCCTTACGCGAACCTGGCCGTACCGGCGACGCCGAGCTCAGGGCGCTCGCCGGTCAATTTGCTTTTGACGAATTTGATCGCCAGCAGGATGGGACTCGAAGGCGCATCCCAATACTCGGCGATCTCGGGCTCGAATCGCAGCAGTTCGATGGCGGGATCGTCCTTTCCCTTGGGAAAATAAAATTCCACCGCACCACTCCACAACTCGTCGATCTTGGCGCGGTCGCGTACCACGGAAACCTGCCCGGAGACGGAAACGAATGTCTGCCCTTTGGTGTCGGCGTAGGTCAAACAGGCACTCGGCGCGATTTTGACCTCACCCTCTTTGGGGGTGTTGCGCGCGGTGAAGAACCAGATGGCGTTTTCCAGCGGACGTGCCAATCCAGCCATCGGGCGCGCACGGATCTTATCACCGTCCTGGGTCACCATCATGCAGGTGCCGATGTCGCTAATATGGCCCCACACGAGTTTGGTCGAATCTGCGTCGGTCATGGATTTGCTCCGATCCTGTGTTGAAAACAGTAATCGGAATAACCGAAGTGGGTGGGAAAGGTTGCGCGGCTGGGGGTAGCCCAGCCGCGAGCCTGATCAGTTGGAGGATTTAGCTGATGGTGGCCGGTTCCTGCCGGCGGCGGGCCTTGCGGTCGAAGAACAGCGCCTGGCTGATGATCGCCTGTACCGTTTCTGTGCGGAATGGCTTGGTGATAAGGAACGTAGGCTCAGGCCGCTCGCCGGTCAGCAAACGCTCCGGATAGGCGGTGATGAAAATAACCGGCACGTCCCACATTGCCAGGATCTCATTTACCGCGTCGAGGCCCGAACTACCGTCGGCCAGGTGAATATCGGCTAGCACCAGCCCAGGCTTGTGCAGTCGCACAGCGGCCACCGCTTCGCGATGGGTGCGAGAGACGTAGGTGGTGTGGTGGCCGAGTTCCTGAACCAGGGATTCCAGATCCATGGCGATCAGCGGCTCGTCCTCGATGATGAGCACGTTGGTGCTGATTTCGCTTGCGATCTCACGGCCGGCCTGCTCGATCAGGCTGTTGGTCTCTCGCACCGTCAGGTCGAGAATCCCGGCGATCCGCTCGATATTCATGTTCTCGACCGAATGGAGCAGGAACGCCGCACGCGGCAGTGGCGACATCGCCTCGAGATGCCGATCCGCCGCATCCGAGGGTTCGGCGGCGGGTGTGAACTCGTGCTGGTTTCCGACCGGCAGCCAGATCGAAAGGAACAGTCGGAACAGGGCGCTGCGGGGATCGAGCGTTGGGCTTAGGGTGCTGGGATCTTCCATGATCGCTTCCAACACCGCGACGGTATAAGCGTCGCCCGATTGCTGGGAGCCGGTGAGCGCGCGTGCGAACCGCCGCAGGTAAGGCAGGTGTGGCGCAAGCGTAGCGGATATCGACATTCAAAACCCCCTCAGGCCGCAGGCAAGACGCATCCTCCGCGGTTCGACCGAAATGCTGTCGCATGCGGAAAGTTCCATCCAGCGCTTGCCAGAAAATCTGTGACGGGA
Organism: Rhodospirillales bacterium; assembly: GCA_025352665.1. Taxonomy (GTDB): domain Bacteria; phylum Pseudomonadota; class Alphaproteobacteria; order Acetobacterales; family Acetobacteraceae; genus CAIQQQ01. The sequence continues at coordinate 17,511 of JANXSM010000085.1, forward strand.
TTGCCATGAATGCAATGCTATGGCAACGCTCTGCCAGGAAAAGGAAAACCCTCTGGAACCTGTGTCAGAATCTGGTGTTCTACTACGAATGTTTTGTCAGACCAGGAGGCGGGAGTGCGGATATCCTTGCCGATCGACCCAGTTGGTCTGCCGGTTCGGTGTCCCTGGTTTCAGCGGGACCCGACTTCAGGTGGTGTGGTGAGTGTTTGAGGCATCCAGGATGGCAGCGGTGGTTCAGGCGCGATGAGTGACTCGGACCCGGTCCTTAAAGAGTTTCACCATCGTGTGAAGAATAATTTTCAGATCATCGCAAGTCTGATCAATCTGCAAAAGCGCCTACTGACCACAGAACGCAGAACGGACCTCCGCTTCATCGAGGAGCACGTCCAATCGATGGCGGTGGCGTATCGCGTGGTGAATGCGACACGGGAGCAAGTGTCGGTCTCGGTCTATGAGTTGGTCAGCGAAGTGCTTGACAGCCTGATGCACATAGCCGGTTGCCCAAAGACCTTGATATCTGTCGAGATGTCGACGTTCAAGCACAATCTCGGGCTCAATCAGTCGATCGCGCTGAGCCTGTTTCTGGCCCTTATGGTGCCACCTTATATAGACAGGGCAATGTCGGGAAACGGCACGATGATGAAAGTAAAAGTCTCCTTCGAAGGGGATTATCTGACATTGATTGTCACCGGAGACTGGGATGATGCGGTAGAGCTCGATTTTATGCGCAGTCGGTTATCTGACGGTTATGTTCGCCAACTCAATGCCCATGAAATCCGTGACCTTAGTGCTCCGGACAGAGGTATTCGGTTCTTGATGGAGTCACCACTCTGGGGTACGCACTGAGCGAAGATTCTACGATAACAACTCTGATCTCGCGTCCTCGGATCCGGTGGCCATTTATGATGGTTCTTCATTTGCCTGCTCACGCAGCGCAAGGAGAGACATCGCGGAATCAACAGGCCAGTTCGCTGTGATGATCGCTGCGGCTGCTTCGATCGCTGCACGGCAAATCGTCTTGGCGCAGACGTCCACCACGGTACCTACCCAGCCAGGTATCGCGTCACCCGGCAATGCGGGACCCGGTTCGATGGTCCCCCCGCACCGAGTGCCACGACTCCATTCGGGCGCCGGCCTGCAGTGGGGACTACCCTGGCCCGCTCCACCAACATGGCAAACTCGTCGAATGAGACCGCCGATCAGCAGCTTCGGGCGAACAAGGTGATCGATGCCAGCGTTTACAATGACCAGGACCATAAAATCGGCAGCGTGAACGAACTCCTGATCGGCAGTGCGGATGACATCTCGAGTGCCCTCCTGTCGATTGGCGGTTTCCTTGGCATCGGGAGCAAGCTCGTCAACGTGTCATACAGTCAGCTTTAGTTGAAAGACAACAAGCTCGTCATCACGGGGGCGAGCAAAGACCAGCTCATGCAACGTCCGGAATATAAATATACCGCTTCGTAGCCCAAAGGTGTCAGAGCGTTTGCGTTTCTAGATCCTGTAGTTTCTGTCGGCATCCAATCAAATCAAATGCGGGCGGGAACGCCGGCTCTGACCCAACGTTCTGTTGTCAGCGGCCTTGGCCACAAGTAGGCCGCCGCGCATCGTCGTCTATTCAATATTCAACAGGAGTGTAAAACATGGACAAGGAACGCATTGAAGGCAGCCTCAACCAGGCCAAGGGCATCGTTAAGGAAGTTGCCGGCAAGGTTTCCGGCGATAGCAAGCTCGAAGCCGAAGGCAAGGCCGACAAGGCCGCGGGAAAGATTCAGAATGCTGTTGGCGGCGTGAAGGACACCCTGCGCGGCAAGTAGTCGGCTATTGGCCTGGGGACTTGGTTTTCCCATGGTTTACCTGATCGCCAGGCGGAAGAAAGGCCGCATTCTGGTTGAGGATGCGGCCTTTGTTGTCGTGAAAACCACTTGTCCCGTTGCTGGCCGATCAAGTGTCGGAGGAGGACCGTCCAGGGACTGCCACAGTTTCGACTGCCGCCTGCCACATCTGGTCGGGACCGAATTGTTCGTCTGTGCCCACGGTCAGTAGCTCCGCCAGTCGAGCGCGAGCCCTGTGCACGCGGCTTTTCATGGTGCCAACCGCGCAGCCGCAGATATCCGCAGCCTCCTGGTAGGAGAGACCAGACGCTCCGATCAGGATCAGTGCTTCACGGTGATCGTCTGCGAGCTTGAAAAGCGCGGTCTGAAAATCCTGGAAATCCATGTGGCCGTGCTGCGCGGGGTAGGACGCGAGCCGGGCTGCGAATATTCCGTCACTATCGGAAACCTCGTGCCGCCGCCTGCGGAATTCACTATAGAACTCATTTCGCAAAATCGTGTACAGCCACGCTGGCATGTTAGAACCAGGTTCAAACGAGGCCATGCTGCCCCATGCCTTGACCAGGGTCTGTTGCACCAGGTCGTCGGCGCGATCGGTGTTTCCCGACAGCGACAGCGCAAACGCGCGCAACCGCGGTATCGCAGCGAGCAATTCGGTCTTGGGATCGGGGTGATCGCTCATGTCTCGATCGCCTTTTTCCGTTCAAGTTCTTCCAGAAGTTGAACGAAGCGATCGGGAACCGGTTGCTGTACGATTTCGTCGTAGAGCGCTCGCAGCTGCCGCCCAATATGCGCCTGCAGCAGCGGGTCGAGGGTGGCGCCGGATTGTATGGAAGAAGGAATGGAGACAGCGGCCAAAGCGACAGTTTTACCGCCGCCCTTATTTTCGGGCGCAGCACTTTTACGATCACTCATTCGATTCTCCTGCGATCCACTGTCCGCTCAAGCACGTGCCCTAGACGCACCTCGGCCAGTAAAACCGTTCTGGGTAACCCTGCAAATGTTAAATGGTTCCGTCAGGCCGAAAATACCGGTTTGCAGCGCCCGCGACCTACTGATCCCACGGTGCGAACATAGCAAATCGCTGACATGGCCATCACTGCGGTGGCAGCCACCCCATTGATCTCAGCGGCTTGTTGAGCGTGATCTGTCCCATCACGTCGCGCCGGCTTGCGAACAGCATCGTCATAACCAGGGTCGGCACCGCGACCACGCCATCGACGACAGCACCGCAGAACAGCGCTTACGCTGGATCAATGCCGACGAAGTTCATGGCCGCCCCGACCACCGTGGCGTCGGCCGTGGTGGCTGCCATGTCTTCGCGGGGCTTGGCATGGCAGCCAACCCAACGGGCCAAAACAGCGCTTCGGCCAAGACACAAACGGCCGACCCCGCCAGGCGGAGCAGGTGCGCCTGTGTGATCTGAATCATTTCGAACCACCCAAAATCGTACCGGCACAACTGCTAAGGTTCCGGAACGTTCCTTTTTTTGAGAGATCCAATCGCCGGCCGTAGTCGGCGCAGTCGGCTTGGAACCTTTAGAAACCTGCAACGTTCTGCGAAGCGTTTTCACCCTTGTCCACAGAGAGGATTTCCCAATGTTGAGATGGGCATTGTTGTTTTTCATCATTTCAATTGTGGCGGGTTTGCTGGGCTTTACAGGAATATCTCAGGCGACCGCCGGTATCGCACGCATCCTGTTCTTTATTGCAATCGTGATATTCCTAATCTTCGTCGTGCTCGCGATTACGGCTGGCAGCGCAATACTATAACTATCGGAGCGTGGACTGGCCAACTTGCCTGTCCACGCCCATAATCCGACGACGCGGCAATGACGCAGCTGGGGTTTGCATTCACGCCCAGAGTATCCTTGATATAGCCGTCACTGCGCGATGGGGTGTGCCCGTCGCGCGTTCTGAAGCGGGAGAGCCTGTATGAACCCCGGCAACAGCATAGGCGGCCTCAAGGTCCTGGTGCTCGAGGACGAGACGTTGATCGTGATGCTTCTCGAAGTCTCGCTTGAAGATCTAGGCTGCAGTGTCGTGGGCCCTGCTTCCACTGTGGCCGAGGGGCTTGCGTTAATAGCAAATGCGCCGATGGACGTGGCTTTGCTCGACCTCAATCTCAATCGTGGCGAGACCGCCTATCCCGTGGCCGATGCATTGGCTGCCCGAGGCGTGCCGTTCGCCTTCGTCACCGGCTCTGATGCCGGTTCGTTGCAGCTGCCGCATCGGGGGCGACCAACCTTGCAGAAGCCATTCGGTGACGATGCGCTCGAAGCGGTCCTCATGGCGCTTTCGCTCGCCCGCGCAGCCTGAGAAGGGTGTGATTCCGCAGGGAACAACATGACCGAGCCGGCACGCGTGTCGACGATCGGGAGCGGCCCGTTGACGGGTTCGCCGGCGTTGGAGACCGGTGCAAGCTCCGACATCGGAAGGCCGCTGCTGTCGAGCTGACGCACGCTGGGGCGGATATGGTTGTCAACTACCACAACGACCGTACGAGTGGCGAGGAGGTCGCCGACGACATCGCGGCCATTGGGCGGCGGGCCATCGCGCTGCAGACGTATGTGTCGGACGCGGCGGCAATGGAGACGATGTTCGTCCGCATGATCGAGCATTTCGGCACCATGTTGTTCGTCGATGGCGGAATGCCGCTGCATCCGGAGTTTGCCAGCAGCGGCTGAAGCAATATCGCCTGACACCAGCCCACCTTGATGCTGACTCTTCCAGCACCAAGGTGGGCTGGTGTCGCGCGCCGGGCTGGCCGGCGGCGGCGCGCAAAATATGAGTTATGCCAAATCGGCGTTGACACATCCTTTATGTGTCAACCTCAAGGCGGGGTGGTATGAGGTTGAATCACCCGCGCGATAAAATTTCCGGTTAAAACAAGAGACTCAAGCAGGATTACGTTGCCTATCAGACGTCATGCCGCTCTAGGACTCCAGATACCAGCGGCTCGTATCGATGAAATCGGTCCGGTTGGTAGGATTGGCCACGAAGTTTTTCAGCTTTTTCGTCACTGCGATCAGGTTGACATTGCTGGTCGTCGGGATGGTCGGCAGGTCGGTGCCAATGATCGCCTGCATCTTCTTGAACAGCTCCTTGCGCTCCGCATCGCCCATCGTGTGCTCAACCTTGTAGAGCACCTCATCGAGTTCGGGATTACTGTAGCCCATGCCGTTGTTCGGCCCCTTGGAGCCATAGAACACGCTGTAGTTGGGGCTCGCCGAGGTAAGCCAGCGAGCATACAGCAGATCATACCCCCCTTTGTAGCGGGCCTCACGCAACGCCACACCTGCCTTGTTGTCGGTGATCGCTTCGATGCCGATTGCCTTCAGGTTGGCGATGATGACCTGCTCGGCGATCTCGTCCGCGGTGAGCCCCGCTTGGCAGACAATGCGAAAGCTCAGCCTGGCAGGCCCTTTCGCGCGCACCCCGTCGCTGCCAGGCACGTAACCCGCCGCCTGCAGGATTGACGCGGCCTTGGCCGGATCATACGGGTGGTCTGGAGTGTCGGGGTCGTAATATGGAAAGTTCGGCACCACCACCGATTTTACCGGATACGGGTAACCACCGAGCGCACGTGCGATCGCGCTCTTGTTGATGGCATGTGCGACCGCCTGGCGAACCGCAATATCCTGCAGAATAGGGTTGCGGAAATTGAAGGTGAGGTATTGCCAGGACAGGATGCGGTTCTGAATGACCTCCATATCCGGCATGGCCGCGATCTGCGACGCCTGTGGATAGGGGAGCGTATAGGCGAACTGGATCTCGCGCGCCTTCAACTGCGTGATCATCGCCGTCTGGTCTGGCATTGGCTTGAAGACGATACGGTCGAGATACGGCAGCGCGTTGCCGGCGTCGTCCTTGCGCCAATAATTCGGGTTTCGGTCGCAAATGATGTACTGCCCGCGCTTGAATTCCGTGACCATGAACGGTCCGGTGCCGATCGGCTTGTCCGCCCACGGATCAGACATCAGGTTCTTGCCTTCCAGGATATGCTTCGGAAGGATCCCCACCGAGAACAGCGTGGAAGGAAAGGTCGGCGTCACCGTGTGGTAGTTGACAACGGCCGTCAGCTCATCGGGCGTGTCGATGCTGTCGATGTCCTGTGTGCCGTCCTTGCCTTCGCCAAGAAACCTCGGATCCTTGATGGCCTCCCAGGTGAAGCGGATGTCTGCGGAGGTCAGCGGGGCGCCATCGTGCCATTTGATGCCAGGGCGCAGATGGTAGGTGATCGTCATCGTCTTGCCGTCGAGCGCGACCTTGATGCCGCCGTTATCCAGGGTCGGCACCTCGCGCGCCAAAACCGGCACATAGGCAGTTTTGTCGTTGGGTGCGAGCAGTCCTTCGATCACGCAAGCCTGGACATCGCCGAGGTAGCCGGTGGCGTACGGGTTGAGCGTATCGCTATCATAGGGAAGTGCTGCCGTCAGTGTGCCGCCGCGGCGCTGCGCATAGGCGGCACCCGGCAAGGCTGCCGCGATACCAAGGCCGATGGCACCCTTGGCCAGGGCGCGGCGGCCCAGCGTGGCGCGAGATGCATTGATCGGCCCGAAATCGTCCATACCACTCTCCAAACCCATGACCGCTCAGCCGCAGATCATAGGAACCGGGCCAAGCCGGCCACAAGTGGGCGCGGTGCTGCTTGCACATCGTGGCAGAGGCGGCCGAGCCGCGACTACGGCAGGGCTACGGCCGGCCACCGTCCACGCTCAGCGTTTGCCCGGTGATCCAACGGGTACTCTCCTGCGCAAAGAACAATACGGCGTTGGCGACATCCTCTGCATGACCGACCCGGCGCATGGCGACCCGCTCAAGCGCCATGCGTTGTCCCTCCGGGCCAAGCGACTCCCATTTGGCCAGTCCATACGGGTTGCAGGGAATGGCGCCAGGCGCCACCGCGTTGACGGTGACGCCGAAGCGACCGAGTTCCTGGGAAAGTTGCCTGGTAAGGCCGATCAGCCCCGCCTTGGCGCTGGCGTAAGCCTGAATGCCCGTGACCGTCGTGTGCAGGCCCGCGTTGGATGCGACGTTGATGATGCGCCCATATCCCGCCTGCTTCATCGCAGGCGTCGCCGCCTGCACACACAGGAACGCACCGGTGAGGTTGGCATGCAGCACCGTGAGCCAGTCTTGCTCCGAAATTTCATCGACCGGCTGAAATGTCTGCCCACACAGGCCGCCGGCATCATTCACCAGAATATCGATCCGTCCGGTGCCACGCCACGCGTCGCCCACGAAATCCTGCACACCGGCCCGGTCCGCCACGCTGACCACGCGGGTTGTGATCGGTGCCGGGGCCGCAGAAGCGGTTTCCATGAGGCCGGCGGCGTCGATATCACAGGCCCAAACCGCGGCCCCGCGTTCCGCGAAAGCATAGGCGATGGAACGTCCCAGCCCGACCGCGGCTCCGGTCACGATGACGGTGCGATCGTTGAAATCATGCGCCAGTCCCACAGCCATTGCTTCGCTCCTCAGCATGCGGCAGCGATAACAGCACCAGCGCCGCACGGAGGCGAGAGGCGGAGCCGATCAGCGGCGGCAGAACACCGGGTTCTGCCAGTTGCGCACGCAGTGGCTATGCTCCCACTCTGCAGAGCGATGCTGTTCCCCGCGAAACGCCTCACGCCTGCGCCGATCGTCGCGCCAGTAATCGGGAGGCTCCGGAGAACGTTGCACGCCAGAGGTTTGAATGATGATCTAAGCCTCGGAAATGCTCGAAGTCCCGAAGAAAACCGTACCAATAATGGCTGCGGTCGCGATGAATTCCTTCATATAACACTCCCGGTTTTAGCATCCAGTGCCACGTGAACGCATGCACGTCGGAATGGTCTCGCATCAGCTGCCACCGCAACGCTATTGAATGCAGGGAGAAGATGGCAGATGCCGAGTCGCATTGAGGACTACGCCGTTATCGGCAACTGCGAGACGGTCGCCCTGGTGGGCCGCGACGGGTCGATCGACTGGCTGTGTTGCCCGCGTTTCGACGCGGCAGCCTGTTTTGCCGCCCTGCTCGGCGCCCCCGAACACGGCCGCTGGCTGATCGCCGCAACGGCATCGGACGCCCGCATCAGCCGGCGCTATCGCCCCGGCACGCTCACTCTGGAAACCGATTTCGAAACCCCCGCAGGCAGCGTTCGCGTCACCGACTGCATGACCCGGCGAGACGGCGGCGCCGAACTCATCCGCCTGGTCCACGGGCTCAGAGGTGAGGTGGCCATGGTCATGGAACTGATCGCCCGCTTCGAATACGGCATGATCGTTCCGTGGGTTTCCCAACTCGAGGACGGTCGCCTCAGCCTGGTCGCCGGCGCCGAGCAGCTGATCCTGGATGCGCCGGTCGTAACGCACGGTGAAGGCCTCACCACGCGGGCCGAGTTCGCCGTCGCCGCCGGGCAAACGCTCGCGTTCAGCCTCGGCTGGCAGCCCTCGTATCGCCCGCCGCCGCCGCGGTTCGACGTAGCCGGCGCCCTCGAACAATCCTCGCGCGACTGGGCAACCTGGTCCGCTGGCTGCCAGGCCCACGGGCGCTGGGCCGAGCCGATCCTGCGCTCCCTGATCACTTTGAAAGCGCTGACGCACCACAAAACCGGTGGCATCGTCGCGGCCGCCACCACCTCTCTGCCCGAACATCTCGGCGGCAGCCGCAACTGGGACTATCGCTACTGCTGGCTCCGCGATTCAACCTTCACCCTGCAGGCGCTGCTGGCCTCGGGATTCCACGACGAGGCGCACGCCTGGCGCGAGTGGCTGGTCCGCGCCGTGGCCGGCAGCCCCGATCAGATGCAGATCATGTACGGCGTGGCCGGCGAGCGCCGATTGAACGAGTTCGATCTTCCCCAGTTGCCGGGCTACGCGGCAAGCAGCCCGGTGCGTATCGGCAACGCCGCCGCCGGTCAGGTGCAGCTCGACGTTTACGGCGAAGTGCTCGACTCCCTTTACCAGTTTCGCAGGAAGGGCATCCCCGGGTGGACTCCGGCCTGGGACCTCGAAACCGCGCTGGTCGAACATGTCGCGCTCATCTGGAATCAGCCAGACGATGGCATATGGGAAATGCGCGGAGGGCCGCGCCACTTCACCCATTCGAAGGTGATGGCGTGGGTCGCGCTCGATCGCGCCATCCGCAGCTGCGAGGAGTTCGACTTAGGGGGCGCCACGGACAGGTGGCGCGAACTGCGACAGACCATCCACGACGAGGTCTGTCGCGAAGGCTTCAATGTCGCGTGCAACAGTTTCGTGCAGTTCTATGGGTCGACAGCGATCGATGCGAGCCTTCTGCTCATTCCATTGGTGGGCTTCCTGCCACCCGACGACCCCAGGGTGCAGGGAACGATCGTTGCGGTCGAAACCCAGCTGATGCGAAATGGCCTGGTCTCGCGCTACGACACTTACACCGGAGGCGATGGGCTGCCTCCGGGCGAGGGCGTGTTTCTCGCCTGTAGCTTCTGGCTCGCCGACAACTACGTCCTGCAGAACCGCATCGACGACGCCACGCATTTGTTCGAAAGGCTGCTCGCCCTGTGCAACGACGTCGGCCTGATTTCGGAAGAATACGACCCCATCGACCGCCGGCTGCTGGGAAATTTTCCACAGGCGTTCTCCCACGTGGCCCTCATCAACACGGCCCTCAACCTCAGCCGCGCGATCGGCCCGGCGCATGAGCGCGCCGCGGGCGACTGAGCGACACACCCCGGCACGTCTGGTCAGGGCCGCCGGTTCAGACCATCATCGCGCGCACCGGGACTTGGTTGCCGGAACAGGACGGGCTGATTGCGATGGGTGATGCTTTTGTCCGACGCAGAGAACCTGCGACGGATGCCCTGCATTCCGCGCGACGCCTTCCCCTGCCGCATCGCCACCGCCTCGGGCCAGGGCCACGAGACGGTGCTGCCCGAACTCGCAGGCCCCGCGTTGCAGATCGACCCGCGGCGCATCACCTTGCGGGCGGGGCGGAACGATGGCCCAGCGCTGAAAGACGGCGGCGCGTTCGGCTCACGCAGCATGATGTCGCAGGGCAATGTCGCCGTGGCCGCTGCGGCGCTCGTCAGCGGAAAGGGACCCGCACTCACCTTCGATCTGCTCGAAGCGGCCGAGGTGGACATCGATTACGCCGGCGGCGTCTATCGCATCAGCGGCACCGACCGCTTGGTCGACCTCACCGAGCTCGCGCGCCAGAATCCGGGCGCTCTCGACAGCACGGCCGAGCTGCCCGCCCCGCGCGCCTTCCCCTCCGGAGCCCACGTCGCCGAAGTCGAGATCGACCCCTAAACCGGCATGACCGAACTGATCCGCTATGTCTCGATCGACGATTGCGGTGCCGTGGTGAACCAGACCCTGCTGGAGGGCCAGATCTGGGGCGGCCTGCTGCAGGGACTCGGGCAGGTGTTCGATGAAATCTGCATCTACGGCGAGGATGGTCAGATGCTGAGCGGCACCTTCATGGACTACGCCATGCCGAAAGCCGATCTCCTGCGCCAGGTCACCATCCGCATGGCGCCCGTGCTCTCGCCCAGCAATCAGCTCGGCGTGAAGGGCGTGGGCGAGGCTGGAACCGGCGGCTCGCTGCCAGCCGCGATGAACGCCGTGCTCGACGCGTTGCATCCACGCGGCGTCACGCATCTGGACATGCCGGCCTCCGGCCAACGCGTATGGCAGGCCCTGCAGCGGTCAAAAAACAGCGGATAATGCCAGCCGGCCGTGATACCGACTCTTCCAGCATCAAGGCGGCTGGTCACGCGCGCCGGGCTGGCCGGCGGCGGTGCGCCAAATATAACTCATGCCAACCCGTCGTTGACACATCCTTCATGCGTCAACCTCAGAGCGGGTTGGTACAACAGCCATCTCCGCCACGTATCGCGGTGGCGACCTCCAACGCCGCGATACGGATTTCGGAAGCCAGTTCCGGCGCATGTTTCAGCCGGGCGGCGCCGCAGACGATGCTCAGTGCAAGGGTGGTTTCGTTGGTCGTGTCGGGAACGACGATGGCGATGCTGCCGACGTCGGATCGAAGGAAGCTGGTGGTGCTGGCATACCCATCGGCGTGCGCTTGGGCGATGCGCGTGCGCAACAACTGCACGGTGTCACGTCCGAAGCTGCGATAGCGTGCGGCGTTGCTGGCGATCACGGCGTCCACATTCTCCGGTGACATCGCCGCCAGCATCGCAATCCCGCCGGCGCCCACGCCGATCGGCAGCCGCGTCCCCACGGCCGAGCGCAGCCCGGTGAAGTGCTCCGGCCCCTCCATCCGCTCGAGATAGACCGTCTCTCTACCGCTGCGCGCCGCGAGCACGGCGGTCGCACCGATGCGATCGGCCAGCCGGCGCAGGGAGGGTTTGGCGAGCCTGGGTTCGGTGAAATGCTGGCCCGCGATCAGCCCGAGTTCGAAAACCCGCTGGCCGAGCCGATAGCGTTTGCCCTCCACCTTCTGCAAGAACCCCTCATCGACCAGGCAGGCCAGGGTGCGGTAGGCGGTCGAGGTGTCCATATTGGTGCGGCCGACAAGTTCGGTCAGTCGAAGCCCCTCCGCCTCGGCCGCACCGAGCTCCACCACGAGCCGCAGCGCCTTGCGCAGGCTGCCGGTCCCGGGGCGAGCCGTGGCTGGGATGGAAGACTGCTGAGCGACCGCCATATACCTCTCGAGCGACGATAATGTCGGCAAACGAATACCAACGTAGGCCGGGATGCAAGGGATTTGTCGCACCTCCGAATTATGGAAAAAAGACGTTCTATTTCAATGACTTTCACAGTGTGGCAGAGACGCCCCGGGTATCGGCAGGGCTGCTCCATTGTCGCTCCCGCGGGCGCATGCTTCGTTTGGCGCCTATGCCGGACCCGCCACGGGACCGGCACGCGCTGCGGAGCGCCTGGGCATGGTTGTGATGAAGCATCGTTTGCAAGACATGACCTGGACGGAATTTCGAGATCGCCTGGTCGACAAACCGGTGGTGCTGCTGCCCTTGGGTGCCACCGAGGAACAGGGGCCTACCGCGCCGATGGGCGATTTCGTGCTGGCCGATCGGATCGCCCAACAAGTGGCGGAACGCTCAGGGGCGGTCATGGCGCCGACGCTGCTGTTCGGCGATTCGGAGTTCTTTCGTAGTTTCCCCGGCTGCATCAGCCTCCGCCCGGCAACCTTCACGGCGCTGATGTTCGATATCTGCGCCAATCTGCTGCACCATGGGCTGGAACGCCTCGTCATCCTCAACGGCCAGACCAGCAACGCACCGCATCTGGACACGGTGACAAGGCAGTTGCGGGATCGATACGGCATCATGATCCCCTGCCTGCATCTGTGGCGGATCTTCCCGGCCGAGCAGTGGCAGAAGCTGCTGGGAGCAGCGGGCGCGGGCGCGCGGATCGGCCATGGCGGCGATCCGATCACCTCGTTCTACATGCATTATTTCCCCGATCTCGTGCGCCAGGACCTGCTGCCCGAGCGCAAGACGTGGAAAAGTGCCATCGGCCTGCCGACGCGCAGCGTGTCCTCCGTCGATTTCAGGGGTGTCGCCGTCAGCATGCCGCTCGATATCGCGGCAATGACCGAGGACGGCGTGCTGTCAGGCGATTCGAAATTCTCCTCGCCGGAAATCGGCCGGGCCATCGCCGATTACGTCGTCGATTTCGCGGCCGACTTCGTCGAGCATTTCAAGGTTCAGGATCCGAGGGTGCCAAAACCGGCATGAGCGCTGCGAAGTCATTCGATTATGTGATCGTCGGCGCCGGCTCTGCCGGTTGCGTCCTGGCCAGCCGGCTCTCCGAGGATCGCTCGGTGAGCGTGTGGCTGGCCGAGGCCGGCGGTCTCGACAAGGACCGTCTGCTCGCCGTCCCCGGCGCGTTGTTTCGCAATTCGACGGCGCCGCAGTTCAACTGGAGCTATTCCACCGAGCCCGAGCCGGAACTGGGCGGCAGGCAGCTGTTCTGGGCGCAAGGTCGCGTGCTCGGCGGCTCCAGCACCATCAACGGCATGATCTACTCACGCGGACACGCGAGCGACTACGATCTCTGGCGCCAGGATGGCTGCGAGGGATGGGGCTTTGCCGACGTGCTGCCGCTGTTTCGCAAGTCCGAACGCAACGAGCGCGGCGAGGGGCCCTATCACGGCGGCTCCGGACCGTTGCGGGTGACCCGGGGAACGCCAGGATTGCCGATCGCGGACCTGTTCCTGCAGGCGACCGCAGCCGCCGGCTATCCCGTGCTGGATGATATGAACGCAGAACTGGCCGAGGGCTTTGGCCATTACGACCGCACCATCGGAGACGGGGTTCGCAGCAGCACATCGCGCGCCTTCCTGCACCCGGCGGAATCGCGGCAGCACCTCGTGGTCGCCACCGGCGCCACCGTCACCCGCATCGTGCTGGAGGGCACGCGCGCTGTCGGCGTGGAGGTGATCATCGGCGGCACACGCCAGATCATCCGTGCCGAGCGCGAGGTGATCCTGTGCGGCGGCGCCGTCCATTCGCCACAGTTGCTGATGCTGTCGGGTATCGGCCCCGCCGACCAGCTGCGCGAACAGGGCATCGATGTCGCAGTCGATCTGCCTAGCGTGGGGGCCAACCTGCAGAACCATGTATGCTATCGGCTGCAATACACCTGCTCCGCCCCGATCACCGCGTATCGCTACATGCACCCGCTGCGAGGGGCCGCCGCCATCGCGCAATACATGCTGTTCCGCACAGGTGTGTTCAGCCAGACCGCGGTGGCGACAGGAGGGTTCTTCCGCAGCAGCGACACACTCGACATTCCGGATATGCAGGCGCACGTCGCCATGGGGTTGATCGGCAATGTTGGCAAAACTGCCTGGAGCCGCCTGCCGCGTCAGCACGGGTTCGCCGTGGCGATCAACCAGGGGCGTCCGCATTCGCGCGGCGAAATCCGGCTGCGTTCCGCAGACCCGGCCGCACCGCCGGTGATCCGACCGCGCTATTTCAGTGATCCCCGCGATCTCGCCACGCTGATGGCGGGTGTGCGGCGCATGCGCGATGTCATCGAAGGCGGCGAGATACGTTCTGTGATCAGCAAGGAAATCCAACCAGGCCCACGCGATGACGCGCAGCTTGCAGCCCATATGCGCCAGAGCGTGAGCAACGCGTTCCACCCCGTAGGCACTTGCCGGATGGGGGCCGATGCGGGGTCTGTGGTGGACCCAACGCTGTGCGTGCGGGGCACGACCGGCCTGCGGGTGGCGGATGCCGCCATCATGCCCACGCTCATCAACGGGAACACCAACGCGCCCACCATCATGGTGGCGGAAAAGGCTGCGATGCTGATACGCGCAGCCGGTTCCGCCGGCAGCAGCAGGAGACAGCAAGCGTGAAAGTGACGATTATCGGTGCCGGTGCGATCGGCGGCCTGGCGGGGGCCCACATGAGCCGGGCCGGCTATGACGTGACCCTGGTGGATCGCTGGGTGGAGCATGTCGAGGCGATGAACCGCAAGGGCATCGATATCGACGGCGTGCGTGGCGACATGCATATGGACGTGAAGGCGCTGACGCCGGACCAGCTCGAAGGCCCGCTCGAGGCCATCCTGATCGCCACCAAATCACAGCACACGGCCGATGCCGTGCGCCTGGTCATCCCGCACATGGGGCCCGACAGCTTCATCGTCTCCTACCAGAACGGCTTCAACGAGCCGCTGATCGCGGAGTTGCTGACCGAGGCCGGGATCGGCGGCATGGAGCGGATCATCGGCTCGATCCCCAACTACGGTGGCGCCCTGGTCGACCCCGGCCATCTCGAGTTCGTCCACGAGGGCAAGATCGAACTCGGCGAGATGGATGGATCCGACACAGCCCGGTTGCGCGAGCTCGTCAAGATGCTTGAAAATCTAACGAAGGTTGTGGTTTCGAACAACATCTGGGGTCAGATCTGGGCCAAGCAGGTCTATGCCAACCAGGTGATCTTCTCAGCCCTCGCCGATGCACGCATTCATCAAACGCTCGGCGTGGAGCGTTACGCACGTATCGCCGGCGCCGTGGTGCGCGAAGCCATCGGGATCGCCACCGCCAACGGCATCGAGCTCGAAGCGTTCGATTTCTTCGACCCGATCGCCTATCAGCCAAAAACCGCCGAAGACACCAAAAAGCTGATTTCCAACATCAACACCGCCATCTGGCTGCTGCGCAAGGATCAGGACCCCAACAAGCACGAGTTCAAGAAGAAGGGCTCGGGCATGTGGTGGGACATCGTCTACCGCAAGCGCAAGTCCGAGACCGAGGCGCAGAACACCAAGCTGGTCGCCTATGGCAAATCGAAGGGTGCCGACACCAGGCTGATCGAGAAGATGTCCTCCATGATCTACGAAATCGAAGACGGCCAGCGCCAGCTGGGTTTCCATAACTACGACGAGCTGGAGGCCTACGTGGCCGAAATCGGCAAGACGCTGCCTTGAGCACGGCAAAGCTCCTCGGCGTGGGCGTCATCGGCGCCCACGCCTGGGCGGAAAAGGCGCATCTGCCCGGCTACCGGTTCTGCAACCGTGTCCGCCGTGTCGCCATCTGCGACACGGTGCGCGAGCGGGCGGTGGCGCTGGCCGAGCGCTTCGGCTTCGAGCGCGTCTACACCGATCACGCCGAGATGCTGGCCGACGCCGACATCGACATGGTCGACGTCTGCACCCCGACCGACACACATTTCGCCCTGACCGGGGACGTGCTGCGCGCAGACAAACACGCGCTGACCGAAAAGCCGCTGGCCCT
Source organism: Rhodospirillales bacterium (assembly GCA_025352665.1). Lineage (GTDB taxonomy): Bacteria > Pseudomonadota > Alphaproteobacteria > Acetobacterales > Acetobacteraceae > CAIQQQ01. Next base: position 33,047 of record JANXSM010000085.1, read on the forward strand.
GACGGCAGCGAACGCGTTCAGCCTGGCTGACACCGCGGATGCGGCCGGCCTGCGCACCAAGGTCGGCTTCACCTTCCGCTACTCGCCAGCACTGCGGCAGATCAAAAGCTGGATCGACGACGGCACCCTGGGCGAGATCTTCCACGTCCACGGCTTTCAGCAGAACGCGCAGTTCCTGGATGTGAACTTCCCACTTCGCCAATACGGCCTCGGCGAGGTCGGCACCGAGCTGATCCCGGCATCGATCGTGGGCTACGGCTCGCATCTGGTGGATCTCATGCGCTGGCTGGGCGGCGACTTCGCGGCAGTTTCGGCCTCAATGCGCAATTTCGTGCCGGAGCGGATGGTGCGCGGCAAGCAAGGCCTGCAGCGCGTGCCGATCGACGACGGCACGGTGGCAGCGATCGAATTCGCGTCCGGGGCGCAGGGCGTGTTGCAAACCTCGTTCATCGCCATCGGCAATTACCCCGGTGTGGAGCTGCGGGTATACGGCTCGAAAGGCGCTGCCATCGGCCGCCTGATCGTGGAGAACGGCGTCGCCGAAACCCTCCATGCCGCCACCGCCGGGCAGGTCGAGTTTCGTCCGGTCGCGTTGCCCTCGCAGGCTTTTGCCGCCGGTACCTCCGTCAACACGGCATGGCCGGAGCTGTACTACCGCAATCTGGTGCGTCACTGGGCCGACGAAATCCTCGACAATGGAGCCGGCGACGGCACCTTCCGGGACGGCGCGAAAAGCCAGGAGATCGTCGACGCCATCGTCCAGTCCCATCGCGAACGCCGCTGGGTGTCGCTGCCACCGGGAGAGGGCGCATGACGGGGATCACCGCGATCGCCAAACGCTTCATCGCACATCACCTGCTGTTCAATCCGGTGGACGCCAGTTTCATGGGCATCCCCGGCCACGACCATCGGTTGCCGCCCGCCGATGCCGAAGCGGCGTCGCGAGAGACGCAAGTGCTGCGCGACATGCGCCAGGCGCTGTTGACGGCAGCGGCCCCAACCGGGCGCGGTGAGGCGATGGACGCCAGGCTCCTGGGCAACGTCATCGGTCACAACTTGAAGTTGCTGGAGGAACGCCCACGCTACCGCGACCCGACCTGGTACACCGGAGAGACGGTGTTCGGCTTGATCAGCCTGCTGCTGCCATCGGCCATGCCGGGAGCGGTCGCGGCGCTGTCGGCCCGGCTGGCCGATATTCCCCGTTACCTCGCACAAGGCCGGGCCCAGCTGGCCAAGGCGTCATCGTTCAGCGGCTGGACAGCGCGGGCCCGCAAGGAGGTGCAGGTCATTTTGCGGCTGCTGCAAGGGCGCCTGCAGATGCACCCTTTGTGGCATGCGGCGATGGAGCCGCTGCTCCCGCCTGCGATAACCGCCGCAATGGCGTTCGATACGGTGGTGGCGGCCTTGCCGGACATGGACCCACGCTGCGGACCGGAGCACCTGGAATTCCTCATGCGCGACGTGCATGTGCTGCCTTTCGGCCCCGCCGAGGCACTGGCGCGTGCCGAGGACCGCATCGCCCAGGCACGCCAGGGCCTCGTTGCTTTGGCCAGTCAGATCGACTCCAATCGCAGCTGGCAGGAGCAGCTTGAAACGCTCAACCGCATCGCACCGGACCCCGACAAGATCGTCGACACCTACAAACGATTTCATGATCAGGCAATGGCCGCGGCCGAGCCCTTCCTCACACCCGCCACCGAATACAAACTCGAATTCAAGCCGTTCCCGGAATGGTCCCAGAACGTGTACGGCGACCTGTATTTCCTCGCCTATCGCTGCCCGCCAGGAGCGAATGGCGGCAGCGGCAGCGTGTACTGGACCTCGCCGCCCGGGCAGAGCTCCGCCACGATCAAATCGACGCATGCCGTCCACCACGGCAGCATCGGCCACCACACCCAGAACACCCGTGCGCGCGTCGCACCTTCGCTGTTGGCTCGCATCGTCAACCAGGGTGTGGCCCGCGGCATCGCGTTCCAGGCCGGCGGCACGATGGGGGAAGGCTGGTCCTGTTACGTGCAGGACCTGATGATGGAGGTGCCTGGCTTTTATTCCCCGGCGGAATTGTTGCTCGCAAAATCCAACGAGGTACGCAACGCCTGTTGCCTGGTCGCGGACATCCGCTTTCACACAAAGCAATGGGATGTCGCGGAAATGCGCCGCTACTATCGCGAGGAAGCTGGTTTTCCGGCAGCACGGGTGGATTTCGAGACGGTGAAGAACGCCCTGTTTCCCGGCAATCGCCTGATGTATTGGCTGGGCGTGGAGCAAATCAAAACCGCGCGCGGCCAATGGCGCGGTCATGTGCGCGACTTCCACGACGGCCTGATCGCTCGCGGCCACGTCCCCCTCACCTGGGCGATCGAAGATCTGTTCGCCGCCGCATGACGGAAACCCTGCTGGAAGTCACTGACCTGCGCACCGAGTTCTCCGTCGAAGGCGGCAAGATCCATCCGGTCGACGGGGTCAGCTTTTCAGTGGCGCGCGGCGAGACGCTGGCGGTGGTGGGCGAAAGCGGCTCAGGCAAATCGGTCACCAGCCTGTCCATCATGGGCCTGCTGCCGCACCCGCCCGCGCGCATCTCCCAGGGCAGCATCCGGCTGCGCTGCAAGGATGGCCAGATGCGCGAACTCGTCGGCCTGGACGATCACGCCTTGCAACGCATCCGCGGCAACGACATGGCGATGATCTTCCAGGAGCCGATGACCAGCCTGAACCCGGTGCAACGGGTGGGAGCGCAGGTTGCCGAGACGATCCTGCTGCATGAAAATATCGGCCGAACCGCCGCGATGGAGCGGGTGCGGGCCTTGCTCAACCGAGTCGACATCCCCGATCCCATGAGGCGCATGCAGGACTATCCGCATCAGATGTCGGGCGGCATGCGCCAGCGCGTCATGATCGCCATGGCGCTGGCCTGCAGCCCTGGCCTGCTGATCGCCGACGAACCGACGACAGCGTTGGACGTGACGGTGCAGGCGCAGGTCCTGCTGCTGATGCGCCGCCTGCAGGACGAGCTCGGCATGGGCATCCTGTTCATCACCCACAATCTCGGCGTGGTCGCGGAAGTCGCCAGGAACGTGGTGGTGATGTACGCCGGCCGCGTGTTGGAGCAGGGCGATGTGGTGGAGATATTCCACCGCCCCCGGCACCCCTATACGCGCAGCCTTCTGGCCAGCCTGCCGCGGCTGCACGGTCGCAGCGCCGGCAAGCGGGAACGCCTCGCGGCCATCCCCGGCAGCATGCCCAGCCCGCGAGACCTGCCGCCGGGCTGCCCGTTCGCACCGCGGTGCAACGATCGGATCGACGCCTGCGACGCAGCCGTGCCCGCGCTGGTCGACAGCGGCCACGGCCATCTCACACGCTGTCTGCGGTGGCAGGAACTGGCATGACCGACCTGCTTGAAATCCGCGCGCTGAAGAAGAACTTCCCGGTCGCCAGGCGCGGTGTCGTGCAGGCCGTGCAGGATGTCAGTTTCGCCGTGGCCGCCGGCGAGGTTGTGGGCCTCGTGGGTGAATCGGGCTCCGGAAAAACCACCGTCGGGCGGATGATCCTGCGTCTGATCGAGCCCACGTCAGGCGAGATCCGGTTCGACGGCATCGACCTGCTGGCCGCGTCCGCGCCCGAAATGCGCAAGCTGCGGCGGCGAATGCAGATCATTTTCCAAGATCCGTTCGCCAGCCTCAACCCGACGATGAGCGTCGGCGCCATCGTGGGCGAGGCGCTCGACATTCACGGCCTGGCAAAAGGGTCCGCGCGCACCGATCGCATCGTCGATCTGCTGCAGCGCGTGGGGCTGCCGGCCGAGGCCATGGAGCGCTATCCGCACGAGTTCTCCGGCGGCCAGCGCCAACGTGTCGGTATTGCCCGGGCGCTGGCGGTGGAGCCGGCCTTCATCGTGGCGGACGAGCCGGTATCGGCGCTCGATGTCTCCGTCCAGGCGCAGGTCATCAACCTGCTGCAGGATCTGCAGGAACAGCTTGGCCTGGCGTTGATGTTCATTGCGCATGATCTCGCCGTGGTCGAGCACATCGCCGATCGGGTGATCGTGATGTATCTTGGCCGCATCATGGAAGTGGCACCCAGCCGCGACCTGTATCGCAACCCGCGGCATCCCTATACGGTGGCGCTGTTATCAGCCGCTCCCACGCCGGATCCATTGGTGCGGCCGCAGCGGATCATTCTCAGTGGCGAATTGCCAAGCTCACTGAACCCGCCAAGCGGTTGCGTGTTTCGCACGCGCTGCCCCCACGCCGTGGCCGCGTGCGCTGAAGTGGTCCCGCCACTCGAAGAAGTGGCGCCCGGCCATTTCAAGGCGTGTATTCGCGACGTGGTTTAAAACTCAGGCGCGGGTATCAACCGCGTCGCGCAGCCCGTCGCCGAGCGAGTTGACGGCCAGCACGGTGACGAAGATGAGCAGCCCCGGTGGAATGGCGAGCCAAGGGGCACTGTCCAGCCACTGGGTGGCCTCGTTCAGCAAATTGCCCCAGGTAGGTGTGGGTAGCTGCACGCCGAAGCCGAAGAACGACATCGCTGATTCGAGCAGGATCGCGTGGCCCACGGTCAGTGTGGCCGAAACCGTGATGGGAGCGACGGCGTTGGGCAGGATATGGCGCCAGATCAGCCGTGCATCGCTGGCACCGAGGGCACGGGCAGCCTCGACGAATTCGCGTTCGCGCAGGCTGAGGAACTGACCGCGAACCAGACGGGCTGTGCCCATCCAACTCAGCATGCCGATGATGAGGATAAGAAGCGGCACCGTCGGCCGCAGCAGGCCCGAGACCAGCAGGATGAGCGGCAGCGCCGGCACCGACAGCACCACGTCCGTCGCGCGCATCAGCGCGGTATCGACCCAGCCGCGGTAGAAACCCGCGAAGGCCCCCACCGCTGTCCCGAGTGCGGTCGAGACCAGGGCTGCGGCGATACCGACCGCGAGTGAGATGCGACCACCATACAGCAGTCGCGAGAGGGCATCGCGCCCGAGCTGGTCGGTACCGAGCAGATGCGCATACGAAGGCGCATCCGGCTGTCCGAGCAAGTCGATATCCTGCGCGTCATAGGCGTAGGGCGCGATGACAGGTGCCAGCAGAACGATCACCGCGAGAACCAGCAACAGCACAAGACTGGCCAAGGCAAGCCGGTGGCGGACAAAGCGCCGCCAGATGCGCCGGCCGAAGCTCTGCTGGCGCACGCGAGGCAGGGAAAGCGGCAGAGTCGCAACTTGGTTCATCGTTTCATCGTGGCAGGTTGCGGACCAGGGCGCAGCACAAACCCCTGTGCCGCATTTTGCACATGGTGCAACTCTGGCCAGGCGGCACGACGGTGTGGTCTGTTAGCTTTTCCGGACCAGTTTTTTCGAGGTGATTGCGTGCATCCGTTGACAGGCTATGGCGACAGCTGGAGCGTGAAACCTGGCGGCCGCATCGGCTTCATGGTGAGCAGTGTCGATGACACCGACTTCGAACTGCGGTTCGTGCGCCATATCTGCGCCGACCCGAACCCGAACGGCCCCGGCTACCACGAAATCGCCATGCCGAGCCCGTTCGACGGGCTGCAGGTCGGCCGCTTTCAGCAGGCCCGTCCCGGCAGCTTCGCCCACGCGCCCGCCGTCGAGGCCGACATCTCCGGTGGTTTCTCGATCGCAGCGACAGTGTGGCCGACCACGCCGGGCAAGGGTCGCCAAACGTTCCTGTGCCTGACGGGTGCCGACTGGAGCCTGTGGTTTGGCATCGGATCTTCCGGTGGGGCATGTCTGGAGGTAACCGGCGCCGACGGCCAGGGGACCTCCGTCGAGGTTACCGCAGCCATGCTGGCGCGTCGCTGGTACGATGTTGCGGCCGGCCAGGACGGCAAAGGGCGGCTGTGGGTGCGCCAGGTGGCACGCCGGCCCGTGGCATTGCTCGTGGACAGCGGCAAGGCATCGGGCGTGGGTCCCGAGCCTGACTGTATCGGTGGCTTTTCCGTCTTGCTGGCCGCTGCCCCGGCCGGTGAATATTTCAACGGGAAGCTCGAACGCCCTTCGATCTGGGGAGGCGATGCCGAGGATGGCGATATTCTGACCCACCAGCGCCAGGCTGTCGCGGAGGGCACTGTGCCTGGCCTGATGGCGCTGTGGGATTTCAGCCTCGGCATGGCTAGCAATGTCGCCTTCGACATCGGGCCGGCCGCGGCGAACGCCACGCTGGTCCACGCCCCCGGCCGCGCCATGACCGGCGCCAGCTGGACCGGTGCGGTGCACGACTGGGTCTCGGCGCCGGAACAATATGGCGCGATCCATTTTCACGACGACGACGTCGGCGATCTCGCCTGGGACGAGAGTTTCGCACTTCAGGTGCCGACAGATTGGCCGAGCGGATTCTATGCAGCCCATATCCGCAACGGTGCTGGCGAGGACATGATCCCTTTCTTCGTACGCCCATTGCAACCAACGTCGGACGTGGTGTTGCTGGTCCCCACCTACACCTACCAGGTCTATGGCTGCCACGTGCGGCCCGGGCGTGCCCAGGCCATTCACGAGCAGGCGCTCGCCTGGGGTGCCTTGACCGAAACACCCGATATCAACAGGCAATTCGGGCTGTCGTCGTACAACAACCATTCCGACGGTTCCGGTGTCGCAATCACCAGTTTCCGCCGGCCCATGCTCGACACGCGGCCAAAGCAGTTCGTCATGCTCGACCCCAACGCCTCCGGCACCTCACGGATCTGCAGCGACAGCTACATCGTGCAGTGGCTCACCTCGATCGGGGTGGCGCATGACGTGGTGACCGATCACGACCTGCACGCCGAAGGCGAGGCGCTGCTGGCACCGTACCGTGTGGTGATCGCGGCCCAGCACCCCGAGTATCTGTCGGACCGGATGATGCAGGCACTCGAAACCTACCTCGAAGGCGGTGGGCGCATGATGTATCTCGGCGGCAACGGATTCTACTGGCGCGCCGAGCCGTCAGCCGCGGAACCGCATCTTCTGGAAATCCGTCGTGCAGAGAACGGTATTCGCGTTTGGGCAACCGAGCCCGGCGAGAACTACCAGGCGTTCGGCGGTGGCCTGGGCGGTCTGTGGCGCCGTGTCGGCCGGCCGTCGCACCGCCTCGTCGGCAGCGGGTTTTCGGCCCAGGGGCGCCAGCTCGGCTTTCCCTATCGCTTCACCGACGGCATCCACGATCCGCGGGTGGCGTTCATGTGCGAGGGCCTGCAGCCGACGCCGGGCGAGTCCTTCGGGGAAACCGGCTTCATGGGCGGCGGAGCGGCCGGCTTCGAGCTGGACAGCGTGGATCCCGCGCACGGCACGCCGCCAAACACGCTGGTGGTGGCAAAAGGGATCGTGATCCATCCGGATTATTATCCGGTCAATGAGGATCGCCTCGCGACCGCTTTGCCGAAGAAGACTGAGGATTGGTCCTGCGCCGATATCCTGTTCTTCGAAACACCCGCGGGCGGGGCCGTGTTCTCGGTGGGATCGATGACCTATGTCGGCAGCCTGGTCGTCGACGGCAGCAACACCACGCTCGGCAAGCTCACGACAAACGTGCTGCGCCGCTTTATCGATGCGGCGCCTTTTGCCTGAAGGTCAGGCCATTTGGATGCGGGGGTCGATCAAGCCATAGGCGACATCGGCCAGCAGGTTGCCGAGCACGAGGGTGAGCGAGGCGATCATCATGATTCCCATGAGCACCGGATAGTCGCGCCCGTCCATCGATTGGATGAACAGCTTGCCGATGCCGGGCCAGGAGAACACAGCCTCGGTAATCACGGTGCCGGAAAAGATGTTGACCAGATCGAGAGCAACGACGGTGACGAACGGCAGCAGCGCGTTGCGCAGCGCGTGGTGGATAACGACGCCGCGGCATGACTGGCCTTTGGCGCGGGCGGTGCGGATGTAGTCCTGGCGCATCACCTCGATCATGCTGGCGCGCATGTAGCGGGCCCATTTGGCCACGGTTGCGAAGGCGAGGATGAACACCGGCATGGCCATGTGGCGCAAATGGTCGATCAGCGACCCGTCGCCGATGTTCTCGTAGCCGCCTGAAGGAAGCCAATGCAGAGACACCGCGAACACAAGCTGCAGCATCAACGCCAGCCAGAACACCGGCAGCGAGATGCCAGAAAAACTGATCAGCGTGAGCACGTAATCAAGAGCCGTGTAGCGCTTCACGGCGGAAATCACGCCGAGCGGCAGGGCGATGACGAAGGCGATCAGCAGCGAGACCCCGCCGAGCATGAAAGTTGCTGGCAGGCGCTCGGTTATTTCCAATAGAACCGGGCGCGAGGTGCGAATGGAATAACCCCATTCGCCGTGCAGGAACGCGGTTACCCAACTCACGTATTGCATCGGCATCGGCTGGTCGAGCCCGAGTGCGGTCTTCATGCTGGCGAGTGCCTCGGGGGTGACGCCGGGGTTGTCGGCGTAGAAATCCATCGGCCCGCCAGGTGCCAAATGGATGACGGCGAACAGCAGCAACGAGATCCCGATCAGCAGCGGGATCAGGCCTGCGATGCGCAGGGCGAGAAAGCGCAGACTCATGACCAGCCCTTGCTGATAAGAAATGGACTATAGACGGCGCGAAATCGCGTGGTCAAAATCCTTTCACGTTTATTTCTGTCATCATCCGGAGGGCCACCCATGGCGACGATTCTCATTACCGGCGCCAATCGTGGACTGGGACTTGAATTCGCCCGGCAATATGCCGCTAAAGGCGAGCGGATCATTGCAACCCATCGTCCCGCCGATCCCGGCCCTGAGCTGGCAGCCATCGCGGCCGGGTCGGACGGTCGGGTGAGCCTGCACCAGCTCGACGTGAACGATGCTGTGCGCGCAGAGGAACTTGTGGTTTCGCTCAACGGTCTGCCGATCGATGTCTTCGTTTGCAATGCCGGTATCAACAGTCCCCCGGCAACCATCGATGCGATCGACGAGGCGGGGTTCCTCAAGGTGATGCAGACCAACGTGATGGCCCCGATGCGCCTGGTAGGTTTGCTGGCCGACCAGGTGGCAGCCTCCGACCGTAAGGTCATGGCGTTCCTGGGCAGCCGCATGGGGTCGATCGGCGACAACGCGCGGGGCGGCGGCTACGTGTACCGGGCCAGCAAGGCGGCGCTGCATGCGGTGGTGAAAAGCATCAGCATCGATCTGGCGCCGCGCGGCGTGGTTGCGTTGCTGATGCATCCGGGGGCTGCCAAAACGGCGATGGCCGGCGCCCGCGGGACGGTCGAGGTCGCGGACAGCGTGGCGGGCATGATCGCCATCCTCGATGGCGCCGGCGCGAAGGACAATGGCAAGCTCTACAACTACACGGGTGAGGAAATTCCCTGGTAGGTTCGCAGCACGCAGGGAGAGGCCAGGAATGTCGCAGGCCGTCGTTCGTCCGTTCTATCGCCATCTCGGCATCGAAGTCGTCGAAGCAGGCGAGGGGCGTGCCCAGGTGCGCATGCCCGCCAACCCGGATCTGCTCAATGGGCGCGGCGAGGTGCACGGAGGCGCCATCGCAAGCCTGCTCGATGCTGCGATCTCCAACGCCGCCCGAGCCGCGCTCGCGCCCGGCATGAGCAGTGCCACCATCCAGTTCACCACGCATTTCCTGATCCCCGGCCGCGGCACGCTGCACGCCCACGGCCTAGCCCTTCGGGCCGGCGGTAGCGTGGTCACCGCCGAGGCAAAGGTCACCAACGATGCCGGCGAACTGGTGGCCACGGCCCTGGGAACGCTGAAAGTGCTGCGGCCACGGTGAGGCGAGGTGTCCGGCGCCGCCGGACACCTGGGGCCGCTACCCGGCGAGGCCGCCGAGATAGGCGGCACGCACCTGCTTGTCGTTCCAGAGGTCGGCGGGTTTGCCGGAAACCAGGATGCGCCCGGTCTCCAGCACATGGCCTTCATCGGCGACTGAGAGCGCCATATGGGCGTTTTGCTCGACCAGCAGCACGGTGGTGCCGCGGTTGCGGATTTCGCTGATGATCTTGAACACCTGCTGCACGATCAGCGGCGCCAGGCCGAGCGAAGGCTCGTCCAGCAGCAGCACGCGCGGCTTGGCCATCAGCCCGCGTGCGACGGCGACCATCTGAAGCTGACCCCCCGAAAGCGTCCAGCCGAGCGCGTGTTCCAGGCGTTGCAGGTCGGGGAACAGGTCGAAGGTGGCGTCGACTTCGGAGTCCATCTGGCGGCGCTTGAGGCCGCGGCGATTGGAGGCACCGAGCAGGATGTTCTCGCGCACGGTAAGGCCGGGGAACACCCGGCGTCCCTCCGGCACATGGGAGATGCCGAGGCGGACGATCGCCTCGGTCTTGCGGCCCAGGATCGACTCGCCGGCGAGTTTGATGTCGCCTGTCACATGCGGAACCAGGCCGGAGATGGCGCGCAACGTGGTGCTTTTGCCGGCGCCGTTGGCCCCGAGAAGCGCCACGATGGAGCCTTCCTCGACCGAGAAGGAGAAGCCCTTCAGCACGTCCGCCGCGCCATAGCGGGCGACGAGGTTTTCGATCTCAAGCAGCTTCATTGCGCGGCTCCCCAAGATAGGCCGCAATCACGTCCGGGTTGGCGAGCACCTCGTTCGGCAGGCCGTCGGCGATGCGGCGGCCGAAGTTGAGAACCGTGATGTGGTCGGCCACCTGTTCCACCAGGTTCATATCGTGGTCGATGATCAGGATGGTCAGGCCGTGGCCCTTGAGGCGGCGCAGCAGGGCGCCGAGCTCCTGCTTCTCGGTGAGGTTCAGGCCCGCGGCCGGCTCGTCGAGCAGCAACATCCTGGGCGAGGCGGCCAGGGCGCGCGCGATTTCGACATAGCGCTGGTGGCCATAGGACAGCGCTCCAACCTGGCGGTGGGCATCGCCGCGCAGGCCCACGAAGTCCAGCGCCGCCAGAGCGCGTTCGACCCCGGCGGCTGGGTTCTCGGCGATGTCGTTGCCGGGGCGTTCGGCGCCGACCATGACATTCTCGAGCACCGTCATCCCACGAAACACCCGGATGTTCTGAAAGGTGCGGGCGAGGCCGGCGCGGTTGCGCAAATGGGGCGCGCTGTTGGTGATGTCGCGGCCGGCGAAGATCACGCGGCCGGCGGTCGGTCGGTAAAGGCCGGTGATGACGTTGATGAACGTGCTTTTGCCGGACCCGTTCGGGCCGATCAGCGCGTGCACCGAACCACGGCGAACCGAGAGGTCGACCCCGTCGAGTGCCTTGAGACCGCCGAAATGCTTGGCGATTCCTTGCACGTCGAGCACGATCTCGTCGCTTTTCTCGCCGTGCTCGGCAAGCAGCGGCAGCGGTGCCACGCCGCCTTCGATGGGTTTGGCGCGCCTGCGGACACGCTCGAGCATCAGGCCCCACAGGCCGTCTGGCAGGAATACCATGATAAGAATGACGGCGGCGCCGTATACCGCGAGATACACTTGGCGCAGGAAGCGCAGCCATTCCGGCAGGATGACCAAAAGACCGGTGCCGACCAATGCCCCGAACGGAGATTGCACGCCGCCGAGCAGGGCCATGGTGAGCAGCACGATTGACTCGCTAAAGCTGAACTGGTCCGGCGAGATGTATTGGAACCCGCCGGCGAACAGCCCGCCGCCGATGCCGCCCACGACGGCGGAAAGGCCGAAGGCGATCACCTTGGTGCTGAACACGTCGATCCCGCAGGTGCCAGCGGCAAGCTCGTTGTCGCGCACAGCCTGCATGGCGCGGCCGAGCCGCCCGGTTTTGAGCCGCCAGACGCACAGCGTCACCAGCACCAGCGTCACCAGGCAAAGGGCAAGGAAGGCGTGGCCGTTGCGAAAGCTGAAGCCGAGCAAGGTCGGGCGGGGAATGTCGCGAATGCCGTCGGGGCCGTGGGTGAAGCCGATCCAGTTGGTGGCGACCAAGGTCAGGATTTGCTGGAAACTGATCGTCACCATGGCGAGGTAGTGGCCGCCCAGGCGCAGGCTGCCCAGGCCGAGGATCAAACCGAGCAATCCGGCGGCTGCGGCGCCGATCACCAGCGAAGGAAAGAAGCCGAGGCCGAAATCGACCGTGCCGATGGCGACACCGTAGGCGCCGATGCCAAAAAACGCGGCCTGGGCGATCGAAATCTGGCCGCAATAGCCGAGCACGATGACCAGGCCGGTCACCGCGATCGCATAGGTGGCGGCTTGCATGAAGATGTTGAGGTAATAGCCGTCCGCTGGGGCGAAGGACGCCACCACCACAACCGCCACACAGGCGATCGCGGCTTGCGGCAGCCCGCGCAGCACGCGCGCGGAGGCGAGATTGACGCTCATGCCTTCTCCGAGATCTTTTCGCCAAAGAGTCCCTGCGGCCGCACCATCAGGAACATCAGCAGCATGGCGAAGGCGAACGCGTCCTTGTAGGGCACTGAGATGTAGCCCGCACCCAGCGTCTCGGCCACGCCCAGCGCCAGGCCACCGAGAATTGCGCCGGGAATGGAGCCGTAGCCGCCGATGATGTTGGCCGCAAACGCCTTCAGCGCGATCAGCCCGCCCATGCCCACTGACACAAACAGCACGGGAGCCACCAGCATGCCGGCGAGTCCACCGAGCATGGCGCTATAGGCGAAGGTGAACAGGATCATGCCAGCAACGGGAATGCCAAGCAGGCTCGCCATCTCCTTGTCCTGGCTGGTGGCCTGCAGCTTCTTGCCGAGCAGCGTCTTTTCGAAGATGAAATATTGCAAGGCCACGAGCAAGGCGACACTGACCAGGATCGACAGATACTGGCTGTCCATGAACACCGGGCCGACCTGGAAGCCAGGGCTATCGAACAGGCCGGGCAAAACCGCTGGGCTGGGGCCGTACAGCACGAGCACGATATTCTCGAGAAAGATCGAGGCACCGATCGTGCTGATGATGACCGGAAGGCCGCCGCGATGGCGCAGCGGCCAATAGGTCACAAAGGCAAAGATCACACCGAACAAGCCCATCAACACGACCGAGAGCGCCATCGAAACAAGGTATGGCAGCTCCAGCACGTTGAAGCACACCACGAGCATATAGGCGCCGACCATGGCGAACTGGCCCTGGGCAAAGTTCACGACGCTGGCGGCGCGGATCAGAAGCACGAAGCCCAGGGCCACCAGCGCGTAAATCGCGCCGATGCCCAGGCCGGTGAACAACAGCTGGAGAAAGATCGCCACAAGCTGTTACGAGGTGAACTCCACGCGTTTGTCGAAAACGATCTTGCCGTTCTCGTTGCGCACCACGTTGTAGCCGCGGAGCCCATCGCCTTTTTCGTCGAAGTTGTAGGTGCCTTCGGTGCCTTTGTAGCCTTTGATGGCAACGATGGCCTTGCGGATCGCCTCGGGTTCGGTGCTTTTCGCGTCGTTCATGGCCTTCGCCAGGAGCATCAGCGCATCGTACACCCAGGTCGACTGATTGTCCGGCTGTGCCTTGAAGCGGGCCAGATAGGTTTCGGCATAGGCCTTGGCCTCGGGTGAGGCATCCGGCGTGTAGTCGGCAATGCCGTAGGTTCCGAACAACGCCCGGCCGGCGAGGTTGAGTGCGGTGGTGTTGATGATCGACGGCGAGCCGACCCACGGCACGGTCACGCCAAGCTGGCGAAGCTGGCGGGCAAAGATGCCGAGGTCGTTCTCGAAGGTGAAGTAGCTGCTGACCACGTCAGGCTCCGCCTGCTTCACGGCCAGAACCACCGGCGTGAAATCGGTTTGCTGATTGGTGTAGCCCTGCACCAGAACCGGCTTGATGCCGTAAGCGTCGAGCGAGGAGACCAGCGCCTTCATGCCGCCGTTGCCGAATGCATCAGTGCTGTGAACGATCACCCATTTCGTCTTCTTCAACGTGTTGAAGCCGAAATCGGCGATCACACGGGCGGAGAAGCTATCGTTGGGGCGGCAGCGAAACAGCCAGGGGTTGCCGGCTTGCGTCAGCGATGGGTCGGTGCCACCGAACATCACGGGTTTGGCGGCCTTCAGCACATCCGGCGCGATGGCATTCACCTGCGTGGAGCGAATCGATCCGGTGTAAGCGACGCAATCGCCGCGGCTGACGAGGCGGGAGAAGGCTAGCACCGCGCCCGGGTTGGTGGTCTGGTCGTCCTCGACGACGAATTCCATCTTCTTGCCGAGCACGCCGCCCTTGGCGTTGATGGCCTCAAGGGCGAGAGCCACACCGTTCTGCAGAAAACGGCCCGCTTCGGCGGCCGGTCCGGTGATGGGCGCGATGCCGCCGACGCGGACCACATCATCCGCACGCGCGCGACCGATGATTGCAAAGCTGGTGGCTGTGCCCAACAGGGCATGGCGGCGGCTGATCAACATGGTCCGTCTCCCTCGGTGCCGAACGCCTTAGCGACGCTTTGGTACCGATATCACTCCCATGTTCGCGGCCCGAGGGCAAGCCGGTGGATGAAATGACAGGCGCGGTCCATTTGCCGCACCGCGGGCCTGGCTTCAGTCGGTGAGACCGCTGTTGGCCGGTGGGTCGCTGGCCGGGAAGCTATCGGCCAGAACCTTGTCGTAGTCGTTTTCGTCCGCGCCGATATCACGCTCGGCCTGGACCCAGAATTCTTCGTTTTGGCCCTCGGGGCAGCCGGCTTGCTCCCACAGCGCGTAGGCGCGTTTCTGCGCTCGTTCCAAACGGGTTTGCTGGAGGTCCGTGCTCATTGTGCTCTCCTGTTCCCGAAGGTTACCGAAGGGGTCGACACGATATCGGCATAACTGCGGGGCACGCGCCGCGGTTCCTTCGCGCCGACGCACTTGCCGCTTGTAAGCGATACGCCCGCGGCGCTTAGCTGAGGCGCCGACACCGGCATCAACAGCAAGGTCATGTCCCATGGGCAAAGGCGACAAGCAGCACGGCAATCGCGAGGCGAAGAAGCCCAAGGCCGACAAGAAACTGGCACCGCTTCCCTCCAGCGTGCTCAAGCCGCAGCCCGAGGTCCGCAAGGGCGGCAAACCGGCGAAATAGGTTTCAGATGCCCGCGGCACGTAAATCTTCGATCAGGGTCGGCGTCGGCGGGTGGACGTTCGGGCCTTGGCGCGGGCGATTTTATCCGCCGAAATGGCCGCAGAGGCGCGAGCTCGAATATGCCGCCGGCAAGCTCTCCTCTATCGAAATCAACGGCACATTCTACGGCAGCCAGAAGTCGGGCAGTTTCGCCCACTGGTTTGACCAGACGCCGGATGATTTCGTCTTCTCGCTCAAGGCGCCGCGCTTCGTCACCAACCGCCGGGTGCTCGGCGAGGCCGGCGCGTCGATCGAGCGGTTCTTCGCCAGCGGCGTCGCCCGGCTCGGCGAAAAACTGGGCCCGATCAACTGACCGTTCGCCGCAACCAAGCAGTTCGACCGCGAGGATTTCGAGGCGTTTCTGAAACTGCTGCCGATGGATCTGGAGGAATGCAAGCTTCGCCATGTTGTGGAAGTGCGTCACGTGAGTCTCGCCACGCAGGATTTCGTGACACTCACGCGCCGCCACGAAGTGGCGATCGTCCTGGCCGGCGATGCGAAATTTCCACAGATCGCTGACATCACGGCGGATTTCGTCTACGCCCGCATCGTGGGCACACAGGCGGACCAGGACTATGGCTATTCCGCAAGCGAATTGGATGTTTGGGCACAGCGCGCCCGCAATCTGGCCCAAGGCATCGTGTCCAATGACCTCGCAACCTTCGCAAAGCCCACGCCGAAACAGGCGCGTGACGTGTTTCTCTACGTCATCGGTGGGGCCAAGAAAACCAACCCGGCTGCGGCACACGCCCTGATCGAACGCCTAAACTAGAGCGTGATCACGCTCTAGCTCTTTGTTTTATCGCGTGATTCAGACCTTTCGGTGATTCCACCTTCGGTCATCACGCTCTAGCCTTTTGCTTTAACGAGCAATTTTATCGCGCGGTTGGTTCAACCTCAGGCGATATCGCTCTAGGAGTTCGTCTTTGAATTCGCAACTGGTTTGCCGCTGAATCTGGATGCGGAGCGTGCAGGGGTCGGTGGGGCTTGCTCTGTCTGTTCGACGAGGCATTTCGCTGCCCACGATCATACCATCGACGGATAAACTCATGCCGGTTCGATCGCTCCCGATCGTTTCTCCATGTTCGGACAGTCTCAGTTTGTCGGATCGGCCGGAAGGTGACAGGAGTGGGGCAGCGATGCCGTTTTCACATCACCGGATGCGCGCTATGAAACTGCTCCATTTCCGTGTGGTCGTGGCCATCGCCGAGCAGGGCAGCATACGGGCTGCGGCGCGCCAGCTTCAGGTGGCGCAGCCGGCGATGACCCGGAGCCTGGCCGAGCTGGAGCGTGAACTCGGAGCACCGCTGTTCGAGCGGCGGACGCGCGGGGTAGTGGCAACGCCGCTCGGCGAAGCCTTCATTCGCCGTGCATCGTTGATTTTGCATGAGGTGCGGCGAACCCGCGACGAGGTGGATCAGATCATGGGCCTCGGCACCGGCACGGTGACCGTCGGTCTGTCGATTGCAGCCCATCTGGCGTTGCTGCCCAAGGCGCTGGGGCCATTTCGCGCGCGTTACGGGCAGATCGGATTGCATATCATCGAGGGATTCTATCCGACGTTGGAAACCGGACTGCGCGAAGGATCGGTGGATTTCTATGTGGGTCCCGATCCGAACCAGCGGCTGATGCCGGAGCTGTCGCGGGAGGTGCTTTTCGAAAATCGCAGGCTCGTTCTGTGCCGCGTGGGACATCCGCTGGCCGCGGCGACATCGCTGCGGGAACTGATCGAGGCCCACTGGATCACCACATCGATCACGACGGAGGCGCGGGACGAGATAGGGATGCTGTTCGAGCATAACGGTTTGCCGCCGCCGAAGCTTGGCTTGCGCAGCCAGTCGGCACTGACGTTGATGACGTGCCTGGCGCACAGCGATCTGCTGGCCATGGTGCCGGTGCAATGGGCCGATTTCGCGCCGATGCGCGGTGTTCTCATGGCGATTGCGGTGGGCGAGGAACTGACGGCGCCCGCCATGGTCGTCGTCAGCCGCGTCGACCTGCCGCTGACGCCGGCGGCGACCTATCTGCTCGATCTCATGCGGCTTGCGCAACCAAGGCCGGCACGGGCGCCATTGCCGCGTCTGCGCGCGCGACGCGGCGCTTTTGACGCTTGAACATTTCAACCGAACGCCGGCGTAGCGGGGGGGTGCCATGACGCTCGAGCAGTTGCGTATCTTCGTCGCCGTGGCGGAACGCCAGCATGTCACGCGGGCGGCGGAATCGCTCAATATCGCTCAATCCGCGGCCAGTGCCTCGATTGCGGCGCTGGAGGGGCGTCATGGCGCCAAGTTGTTTCATCGGGTTGGCCGCGGGATCGCGCTGACCGAGGCGGGCAGCCTGTTTTTGATTGAGGCGCAGGCGGTGTTGGCCCGTGCGGCGGCGGCGGAACTGGTGTTGTCCGAGCTGGGTGGCTTGAAGCGTGGCACGTTGCTGGTGCAGGCGAGCCAGACGATTGCCAGTTACTGGCTGCCGCGCCATCTGGTCGCGTTCCGGCGCGCCCACCCTGGCATCGACATTCGGCTGACCGTGGGCAACACCATACAGGTGGCGTCTGCGATCCATGAAGGTTCGGCCGAGCTCGGTTTCGTCGAGGGTGGGGTGGATGACGCCTTGCTGGAGATCCGTCAGGTGGCGAGCGACCAGCTTGTCATCGTGGTCGGCAATGAGCATCCCTGGGCGGACGGTGCCCCGGTGCTGCCCGCGCGGCTGGTTGAGAGCGAATGGGTGCTGCGGGAGGCGGGGTCCGGTACGCGCTCGGTGTTCGAGGCGGCGCTGGCGGGGTTTGGGATTGCGCCTGACAGCCTGCGTGTGACGCTCGAACTGCCATCCAACGAGTCGGTGCGATCGGCGGTCGAGGCGGGCATGGGAGCGACGGCGATTTCGGCTTCGGCGGCGGCACCGAGCATCGAGGCGGGGTTATTGTGTCAGGTGGGACTCGCGTTACCGGAGCGGGAATTCAACGTGTTGCGCCATAGCGAGCGATATCGCTCACGCGCGGCGGATGCGTTGCTGGCGATCATCGCCGGCTATGGCGCTGGGTCGGGGTGACTTTTGATAGGCGAAGTCATCCTGATTTAGCCTTTTGTTTTGGCGAGTAATTTCATCGCATGGTTGGTTCAACCTCAGGCGATATTGCGTTAGAGCGGGATGCTTTTAGGTTGATCCATAGCCTGAGTTTTTGAAGTGGTTGGCGCATTCGGCCGGTGTGTAGGTTTGCAACAGGTCTGCGACGGCATCGCTGAGTGCCTCGCGGGTGCGAGCTGCGGCTTTCCGAAGAAAGTGCTTCAGCTTGGCGAAGACCTGCTCGATCGGGTTGAGGTCGGGTGAATATTTCGGCAGCAGGATCAGCCGTGCACCGACCTGGCGGATGGCGCGCCGCGCGGCTTTGTTCTTATGGCTGCCAGGGCGGAGAGCGACTGCAGGGCTTTCAATCCGCCAGTGGCTCCGTTCCACCGGAATACCTCGACGGTGCAGGTCAGCTCGCAGACCACGTAGAGAATAGGCAGCTTGGGGTGAAAGGCCGCGTGACGCGAGCCGGAGCCCGGATGCGTGGCCGCCGACGGCTGCGGTGCCGGAACCAGCGCGCCATCGGGGAATGTAAAGACAGAGACTCGGTCAAGACCCTTGTCCGGAATGAGCAGAAACTCTTGCCTGCTTTCGGGTGTCACCCCCTGCGGCGACAGTTCCGGCTGGTCGGCAGTCTTCGGCCCGGGCATGCCAGTTAACCCGATCGATTGCGAGAGTGGCCCAGCCATCCGTCGCTGTTTAATGGCAGCACGCCGACCGAGCCACTGGTGTAGTGGGCCACGATTACATGATGACCACAGGGCTCGAAGCCAAGATCGACAAGATTGCTGCCGCCGCTCTCATCGCGATCGAGGGATTTGAGGTGACCGGAGGCCCGGATCGCAAAGGCGCTTACGTAGGAACACCCCCCATGCACCGCACACAGGGCCTGCCCATCCGGCGCATTACGCAGAAATGATGGGTCGTCAAAGCTGGGCACATGCCGCAATGCCTCCACCGGCCGCCGTCGTCGATGCGATAGACATTGACCCCATCCGCCACCCCACGCCGGTCGGGTGTGCTGTAGCCGCCGACATAAACGATCTGGCTCATGTCACCAGCTCCGCGGCGCCACTATTGGCTGATCGCAACAATGCCTCGATCACTCGGTGTACGCCAAGCGAGCCACTCCCGTCGGCGATCGGCGCGCGATGTTGGGCGATAGCGTCGTCCATGTCGGCGATGAGGCGGCGATGGGTCAGGTAATCCTTCGCAACAGCGGGGTCGTCTGGGTCCTCTGCGACATCGATCGTCTGGCCGTCCTTCAACCATACCCGCAGGCGTGTGCGTTCGAGCGTGGCGACACCGAGGCTTGCCGCAATGTCAAGGGTTTCGCCGGTGGTGGGGAAATGCGTGGTCGTCGCATACAGCACGCCAAGTGCTCCATTGGTCCACCGCATAGGGCTGGCAAAGACATCCTCGGTATCGATCCGGCGCAGTTTGCTGGTTGCGGCAAACCCTGTGATCTGCTCGGGCACCCCGGCACGGTCTGACAGCTGGTCCATCATATGGATGGCCTGGGTGAACAGAACACCACCGCCGTCATGGTGCTTGATGCCACGGCCCGGTTCCTGGAAATAGCTCTCTGTTCGCCACCAGCGCACCATCACGGCGGCCGAAATGATCTCACCCAGGGTGCCGGCACGCAGCAACTCACGCAGGCGAATATGCGGTGTCCGGCAGCGGTTCTGGAAAACGATGCCGAGGCGAACGCCGGCGTTCCCGCAGAGTTTGACCAATTCTTCCGAGCGCGCCAGCGTGCCCTCGATTGGCTTTTCCAGCAGCACGTGTTTCCCGGTTTTGGCACACTGCATACTAGGTGTTGTGGACAAACCGTATCCACAATCTGATCGTTGCAAGCTGAACAAAGCCGAGAAAGCTATTTCCAAGCTTGTCATATCGGGTGGCGCAGCGTCGTGAATGTTTGAGCTTGCTGAAGAACCGCTCGATGCGAT
>JANXSM010000102.1 GCA_025352665.1 Rhodospirillales bacterium
TGCGACATCAGTTGTCCGCGCCAGAGCAGTTCGCCCGCTTCCGCTTTTTCCAACCCAGCGAGGCAGCGCCCAAACGTGGTTTTGCCGCACCCCGATTCACCGACGATACCGAGTATCTCCCCTGGTGCGATCTCCAGCGAGACGTCCCGCAGGGCATGCAGGCGGCGCTGTGGGGCGACGGTCACGAAATCACGCGTGCTGCGCGGCAGGGTGAAGGTTTTCGACAAATGACGAACCGCGAGCAGGGCTTGCGGTGGATCTGTGGTCACGACACGGCTTCCATCCGGAGGCAGGCGCCTGTGTGGCCAGCCGCCACCGTCACCAGAGGGGGCCGGACCGTTGTGCAATCGAAGACTGCATCGCGGCATCGTGGATGAAAGCGGCATCCTTTTGGTGGATCGGCCAGGCTCGGCGGCGCTCCACCAATCGGCTCCAGTCGGCCGGTTCGTTTGCCATGCGCCGGCAGGGCTCGGAGCAGCGCGCGCGTGTAGGGGTGCGAGGGATTTGCGAAAAGCTGTGTCGTGTCGGCCATCTCCATGATGCGTCCGGCATACATGACGCCGACGCGGTCGCAGGTTTGCGCCACAACGCCGAGATCATGCGTGACGAAAAGTACGGCCATGCCGGTCTCATCGCGCAGACGAAGGATGAGCTTCAGGATCTGGTCTTGCACCGTCACGTCTAACGCCGTCGTCGGCTCGTCTGCTATCAACAATTTCGGGCGGCATGCGAGAGCGATGGCAATCAGGACGCGCTGGCGCATGCCGCCGCTGAACTCGTGCGGATAACTGTCCAGACGCCGCTCAGGCGCAGTGACACCAACCGCTTTCAACAGGTCGATCGCCCGCAGCCTCGCCTGGCGTGTTGTCAGTCCGTCATGCCGGCAGAGCGTTTCCTGAATCTGGTCGCCAATGCGCATTGTGGGGTTCAGGGCCGTCATCGGATCCTGGAAGATCATGGCGATGCGCGTGCCGCGGATGCGCACGAAGTCAGTTGGCGAGAGCTGGGCCAGATCCTGTCCGTCGAACAGAATGCGGCCGGTGACAGAGCTTGGGCGCGCACCACCGAACAGCTGGATGAGCGAACGGCAGGTGACGCTTTTGCCGGAACCTGACTCACCGACAAGCCCAAAGACCTCACCTTCGCCGATTTCGAAACTGACGCCATCAACCACGGTCACCGATTCGGGCGCATGTCCAAAGGTGACGCGGAGGTCATCGACTTTAATGATCGGCTGGCTCATGGCTTCGGCCGAAGGAAGTCATCCAGCCCATCGCCGATCAAACTGAAGGTGATGCCCACAAACACAATGGCGAGGCCGGGGAAAAGCGAGATCCACCAGCCGTCCTGGATGAAGTTGCGGCCCTCTGCAATCATCACGCCCCATTCTGGCGTCGGCGGCTGTATGCCGAGGCCCAAAAAGCCGAGCGAGGTCACACCCAGAATGGTGAGCACAACGTCCGCCATCATGAACACGATAGCGGGGGTGATCACGTTGGGCAGCACGTGGCGCAGCATAATGCGAGCATGGCTATAGCCCAGGACTGACACCGCCTGCGTGTATTCCAGCCGACGTGCCAGCAATACCTCTCCGCGCACAATACGGGCGAAGGAGATCCACACGACCATGGAAAATGCCAGATAGATGTTGCCGGTGCCCGGGCCCAGTGCACCAACGATGCTGATCACCAGAACGTAGAATGGAAAGGCCCATAAAACGTCGACAAAGCGCATGATGATCAGATCAATCCAGCCGCCAAAATAGCCAGACACAAGACCGATCGTGCTGCCGATGAGAAAGGGCAGCAGCACGCAGATGGAAACGACCTTCATGTCCACGCTGGCGGACGCCACCACGCGGGCCAGCACATCACGGCCCAGATCGTCGGTGCCAAACAAGTGGGGCCAGCCAGGCGGTTGCAATGCCTGACCGAAATCAATGTCCAGCGGGTCGAACGGGACCAGGGCAGACCCTGCAACACTTGCAAGAACGAGGAGGGACAGCATTGCTAGCCCGAATTGCAGGTTGCCGTTGCGCGCGAAACGGAGTCGCGTTGCGTCACTCACCAACGGCCTCATGACAGGCTCACCCGTGGGTCCACCAGCGCATAGGCAACGTCGGCAAGCAGGTTGATCGACACAACCAGGACAGCGAAGGTCAGTGTCAAACCCTGCACCATGGGGTAATCACGCGCGCTGATGGAGGAGACGAGCAGCGAGCCGAGGCCTGGAATGCCAAACACCGTTTCGATCACCACAGTGCCGCCAACCACCCAGCTCGTGTGGACGGCGAGCACGGAAATCGTGGATGTCAGCGAATTGCGGAATACATGATGCCACAGAACAATGCGTTCCGGCATGCCCTTGGCGCGCGCGGTGTCGATATAGTCCGCGCCAAGCACGGCGACGATGGAACTTCGCAGCGAACGGATCGTGAGTGCTGCGGTGCCGAGAGCGATGATCGTGGCGGGCAGCACGAGATGGTGCAGTCTGGTCAGAAAGTCGTCGCCGTATCCTGAAACGGGGAAAATGGGAATCACGATGGCGAACAACAGGATGAGCAGGACACCCAGCCAGAAGCCCGGCATAGACATGGCGACGACGAAGAAGATCTTCACCAAATGGTCCAGCACCCCGCCACGCCGCACGGCCGTCAGCATGGCCAGCGGCACCGTCATGGCGACTGCCAGGACTGTGCTGAATCCGACCAGCGCCAGCGTCGGCCATAGCCTTTCGCCGATCAGTGGCCCGATCTGGGCCTTGTAGGCGATCGATCGGCCAAAACTGCCGCGCGCGATATCGCTGAGGAACGACAGGTATTGCGCCGAAAGGGGGCGGTCCAGACCGAGTTGCCGGGTCAACGCAGCGATGTCTTCCGGCGTGCCCCGGCTGCCAAGCATCAATGTTGCGGGGTCTCCGGGCATCACCCGCAGCAGGAAGAATGCCACAAAGGTGATGCCCAGCAGCACAGGCAGCAGCTGCGCCAAACGGGATAACGTGAAAAAAACAAGTTTCATATGTCGCCACGAGCCCCTTCGCCAATCAGGGCGAAGGGGCTCCAACCCTTATTTGATGACGACGTCGGTCAGGTCATAGTTGGACGTTGGCATCACCTTGAAGCCGGTGATGTTCTTTCGACTCGCATAAGGCGAAGACGGGTTATAGAGGAAGATGAAGGGTGCGCCGTCATGGGCCAGTACTTCAATCTCCTTGAACATCTTGCTGCGCAGCTCGCCATCCGGGGTCGTGCGCTCCTGGGCGTAGAGCTCATTCAGCCGCTCGTTTTTCCATTGAGTGTGATAGGCATTGGCGCGTTCCGGATTGACGACCAGAAAGCCCACAGACTGGTCCGGGTCGATCGTGTCGCTGGTGGCATAACTCAGCGACATTTCGTAGTTGCCCGATTTCGTGGTGCCAAACTGCGAGCTGCCCTCAATTGTCTGCAACTCGACCTCGACGCCGATCTTCTTCAGGTCGGCCTGGATGACGGTGGCGGCCTGGCGCTGCGTTACGTCGCCTGCAGCGACCAGCATCGTGGTCTTGAAACCATTGGGCAGACCTGCCTCGGCCAGTAGCGCCTTTGCCTTGACGAGGTCGAGCGGATAAGGCTTCAGGTCTGTATTGTGATAGGCCATCACCGGCATCGCCGAATTGGCAACCGTCCCGTTACCGCGCAGCACGCCTTTGACCAGAGCGTTTTTGTCGACGGCATAGTTCAGCGCCTGACGAACGCGCGAGTCGTTGAATGGCTTTTTGGTTGTGTTGAGCTGGACCATGTCCACTCGGAACACAGTCGCCACCGTCACATTGATGTTTGGATCGGACTTCAAGGTGTCGGCCTGGTTGAACGGGATGCCCACGATCGCATCCAGTTCACCTGCCTTAAGCTTCAGAACCCGCGAGTTGTCCTCTGGCACGATCTCGATCCGCGCGCCATCGATGCTGGGCTTGCCCTTTTCCCAATAGAAGGCGTTCTTCACAAAATCCTGGCTTTGGCCGCGCGACCAGTTCTTGAGCACGAACGGGCCGGAGCCGATGGGATGCTCGAAGAACGCGGCGCCCTGCGCCTCGACAAGCTTGGAGGGCAGAATGGAGGCGCTGAACATGGCCAGATTGTTGAGCATCGGGGTAAACGGTTTGTCGAGCTTCATGGCGATGGTGTGGTCATCGATGATCTCGTAGCTGGTGATAGGACGAAAGAAGCGGCCCCACTCGGACTTCTCGCCGGCGGCACGCTTCAGGGAGAAGCTGACATCAGCGGCGGTGACGGGTTGGCCATCCGAGAACTTCGCATCGGCGCGCAGTTTAAATCGGAACTCCTTGCCATCTGGCGCCACCGTCCAGGATTCGGCGATGCCCGGCACCAGCGTTGTGCCGTCTTTGCTGGGGCGAACAAGTTGGTCGTAGATCAGCAATTCCGTCCAGATCGACGGGTTGTCGCTGGAAGCGATCGGGTCGACCGTCAGCGCGTCGCCGGCAACGCCCAGCCGCAATGTGGCGGCCGAGGCGGTGGCGCAAACGCTGCCCGACATCAGCAGTCCGGCCAGGCCGCATTTCGCAATAATCGCTGAGACTGATTCATGCTTTGCCACGGGTGGATCCTTGAGAAGGAAAGTCACAGGCATATTCGGAAGATGAGATCTGATCGCAGGATTTGCCAAAATCGTTACCTAGTCAAATGGCAAGATCGACGACATCCATAATGTTGGGTTATATCTGGCCGCTAGAAACGCCGGGAAAGTGCCATGCGGCTCCGCCATATCGAAGTGTTCCACGCAATCAAACAGACCGGCTCCATCAGCAAGGCGGCGGTGCTGCTCGGCGTGTCGCAGCCGGCCGCAAGCAAGGTCCTTCAACATGCCGAGGCGGCTCTTGGATTCAAGTTGTTCGAACGCGTGAAGGGACGGCTGCACGCCACTGCGGAGGCCGAGGTGCTCCATGGCGAGGTGGCCGTGTTGCACCAAGGACTGGAGCGGCTGCGCATGTTGTCAGCCAATCTCCGACGCTTCCCGGAAGGTCGCTTGCGTATCGGATGCCTTCCCAGCTTAGGACTGTCCATCTTGCCGCCGGCCATTCACGCCTTCCAACTCAACCATCGATCCATCACGTGCGAGGTGGACACCAACCATCTCGAGCGATTGCTCGTAGACCTGCGCGGTCGCCATATCGACCTTGCGGTGACGCTGCTTCTGAAGGACGAGCCCGGAATACACACACAGGTGCTGGGCGATGCGGATATGGTTTATCTCGGGCCAGCAGCCGGTGGAGATATTACTCTGGCGGAGATAGATGTCGGCGGATTGGTCGGCCTCTCACGGGTCGACCGGGTCGGCCGGCTGGTGGCTGATGGTTTCGAGGCGCTCGGCATCCCCTACAAGCCGCCTATTGAGGTGCAAACCTATTATTTGGCGTGCGCCTTTGCGGCGGCGGGGTGCGGGGCAGCCATCGTCGACGAGTTCACGGCCCGCAGCATGCATCGGGACGGTCTGTTCATCCGTCGGATCCGCCCACGTATGTCTGCGAAGCTCGCGGTTTTAACACACGAGTCGCATATCATACGCGGTTTCTACGGTGACTTTATCGATGTGCTGCGAGATGCGATCCTGGCTGGAAAATAGCGGTGGTGCTGTATGCGTCTTCATGGCGTCCGCACCCGTCGCAGCCCGCAATGATGAAGCCCACGCGTGTTGTGGCGCTATGGACCTTCATGTGGACGCGCCAGCATCGGGGGCCTTGTCGATGTGGAAGCGACGAAACGAAGCGAAAGGAGAGTGCGATGATCGATTGGGTGACTGCAACTTCGCTCGCTGAACGGATGGCGGAAGCTTGGGGAGGAGAGCCTGGGGGAGCCTTCGTTCTTTTCGATACTGATGGCGTACGCGGCAGCGCCTGTGGAGGGCTCGCCAGCCTGGAATACCAGCAGGACTTCACTCCCAATACCCCCAGCCGCTACGCCAGCATCAGCAAGCATATTCTCGCCACTTGCCTGCTGCTGGAGGGCATCGATCTCGCAGCCCCACTCGGCACCCTGCTGCCCGGGCTGTCTGCGGCGGCCGAGCTGCTGGCTGACCACGCCTGTCACAGCAATCGGTTCCACGCCGAGCTTTAGCACGTGGCAGCACACCCTGCGTTCCGTCCGCCAAGAACCGCAAGGTCGCGCTGGGCTGCGACAAGACCACTCACTCCCAGCGCCATTGCATCGAGAACGCATTCAGTTACCTAAAGGAATGGTGCCGCATCGCCACACGCTATGACGGATATGCAGACACCTTCTTCTCGGCCATCCACATCACTGCTGCCGTCATCTTCTGGTTGCCGTAACGAACTCTCAGTCCAGGCCGCCATTTAGTTTGATCACCGGACCCTGCGGGGTATTCGCAACCCCTCGCCTTCGTTACGATAAGCTGCGGGCGCGCATCGACCCTGACACCCGGACGGAGCGGCATGGACAAGAAACCGAACGTGAATCTAAGCGGCGACAGGCCGAAGGACCGGTTGGCCGACGACAGACTGGGCCATGCCGCATTCGCCCGGGCGCTCTCGCACAGCATTGCCTCTATGAAGCAGCATGACGGAATCGTGCTGGCGATCAACGGCCCTTGGGGCAGCGGTAAGACCAGCGCCGCCAACATGGTCGTGGACGCCCTGTCCGAGATAGCGTTGTCGCAGCCCCTCGAGGAACCAGTGTTCGTTGTTAGATTCAATCCGTGGTGGTTCTCTGGCCAGGAGGACTTAGTACGCGCCTTCTTCGACGAAGTGTCCGACACGCTCGCGAAGACTGGTAATGAAAAGATAATTGATCTCCTGAAACTGGTTGCGCGCAAGGTATCGGGTGTCCGGGGTCTCGTGATCGCTGCCACGGAGCTCCTTCCGGGCGGGGCAGTGGGCAAAGTTGTCGCGGCAGGCACGTTTTCGCTTGTTGAGAAGCTGTCCGAAGACGGCGGCAGCCTTTCTTCGGCGCGGGGCAAGCTATGCGAGGCGCTGCAGGAGCAGAAACGCCGGATACTCGTCATCATCGACGACGTGGATAGGCTGCCTGCGGACGAGGCCCTCCAGATTTTCCGGCTGGTCAAGTCCGTGGCCGACCTCCCGTACGTCATCCATCTTCTGCTTTTCGACCGCGACGCAGCTCGACGCGCCGTGGGCCAGCCGCCGGAGGAGGGTGGCCCGGAATGGCTGGAGAAGATCGTGCAGGCCTCGTTCGACCTCCCGCCGGTGCTTCGCACGGACCTCGACCGTCTCTTCCTGGCGGGCCTTAACGCCATCGTGCGCGGGGCGGAACTTCCGGACGAGATCCGGTGGCAGAACACCTTCCACGATGCGGTTGCGCCATGGCTACGAACGCCGCGCGACGTCGGACGCTTGCTGAACGTGATGGCAGTCACATGGCCCGCCGTCGCCTCAGAGGTGGATGTTGCCGACTTCGTCGGCCTCGAGGCACTGCGCTTATTCCAACCGAAGCTGCACGCCTATCTGCGCGAGCATCCGGCCGAACTGACCGGACCCGGGTCCGACGACAGGAAGAAGGACGAAGAATTAAGCGTCACGCTGCTCGCGCTTGTTGCCGAACCCTGGCGCAAGGACGCCCAAGCGGCTTTGCAACTGCTGTTCCCCCGTCTTGAGTCCGTGTGGTTGAACCGCGACTACAACTCAGGTGTCCTAACGAAATGGGGCAGGGAACGCCGGGCCTGCTCGGCGGCGCATTTCTATTCCTATTTCACGCTGAGCGTCGGCCCCGACGCGCTTCCCCGGGCCGAATTCAACGCGTTCATCTCCGCTATCTCCGATCCGGCGGCCGTTCGCCAAACGATCGGCGCCTTCGCATCTTTTCGCAGGGCCGCAGGAGGGACCAAGGCCGCAGTCCTACTCGACGAGCTGTTCACGCGCTCCGATGAAGTCCCGGTGGCCTCTATCCGCGACGGCGTCATCAACCTGCTCGACGCCTATGAGTTTTTCGACAATGCGGTCGATGAGCGGGATAACGACTCTCTCGGTGCGACCGCGTGGTGGAAGCTGTGGTGGGTGCTGGGCCCTCTTCTGCTCCGGCTCGACGCCGAGCAGCGCGAGTTCACGCTTTATCGAGCGTTCACGAGCTGTGGCTCCCTCTATGCCCTGGGAGGAATCCACGACGTGCTCAAGAGCCAGTATAAAGCTGATCGGGGTTCGGGGAACGAGGCCGAAAAGCGTGGTCTTGTGCCAGCGAAGGTTGTCGACGTCCTTGGCGCGATGCTGCTGAAGCGCACCCAGGATGCCGCAAGCGATGGTTCCCTCATCGGGCAGGCCAAACTTATCAACGTTCTGATGACGTGGGCCAGACTAGCTGATTTTGATGAAGTCAAGGCATGGACATCCGGCCAACTCCAGGACTGCCAGCGGGTGCTGGCTCTGGTGGAGGCGGCCACCGGCACGGCTCGGGTCTATTTCGAAGGCGACCGCGTATCGTCTGAGAAACCTCGAGTGAATATGGAGGCGCTCGGCAACGTCGTGGAGGTTGATCGCCTCAGGAGTCGGCTGGCCGAGTGCGTCGCGTCGGGCGACGAACCCGCCATGACGATCGCGGCTCGCTTCGCGGAAGGTATTGACCGCGCGTCCTGATGGCATTTTCCGGCCATCATATCGTTATGTTATTGCAACAGGCAGTCGACTGTTGCCTCGACCAAAGCCGCATATCGCTTCCGCGACATGCAGCGCTGTGATCCGCGATGCCATCGGTTGCAGGCAGGTGTTGGCGGGCTACGGATCGACGGCCGGTTCCCCGCCGACAGTCAGTGCGCAACACTTGGATGTTGCCGCTGACCACCCGACGGTCTCCGCACGATGCGTGCCTGGCTGGTTGGTCGGCAGCAGCGGCCTGGTCGCTGCGCCTGCCAGAAGCGATTAAGCGTTAGGCCGTGGGATGCCAGACGATTTCGGGCGGTTCACGGAAGGCGAAACGGAGCAGGTGGCGGGCGACCACGCCCTCCATTTGTGCAAGCACCTCGGCGTCGGCGGCTTCGACCGTCATCACGAGGCTCCCCGCTTCCGCCCGCAGCGCGCAGGTGCCGGCGGCGAAGGTGATGTGACCGCTGTCCTCGGCGAGGGTGACCGGCAGGCGGTGTTCGAAATGTTTGCAGAGCTGGGTCATGTAGCGGCGAGGAAGCTCGGTGGCGACCTGGGCTGTGGCTGCGGGCATGGGATTCTCCTTCAGCTTTGTTCGATGGCGATGGCCGCCGCATCCAGGGCTGCCGCGATGTGGCGGATCTGCTCGTCTGACAGTGGGCCGCGGCTGACGCGCAGGCGCAGGGCGAGCTTTAGGTTCTCCATGCCGCGCAGGACGGGGGCCGCCT
This sequence comes from Rhodospirillales bacterium, assembly GCA_025352665.1. Classification (GTDB taxonomy): domain Bacteria; phylum Pseudomonadota; class Alphaproteobacteria; order Acetobacterales; family Acetobacteraceae; genus CAIQQQ01. Next base: position 9,327 of record JANXSM010000102.1, read on the forward strand.
CGGCGCTTGCGCGGGCCTGGCCGGCCTCGACGATCCGGGCGAGCAGGGCGTTCACGGCGGGCCGGTTGGCGTCGAGGAACGCAGCGCCTTCGGTTGTGATGCTGTGCAGCTTCTTGGCGCCGTCGACATCGGCGCGGACATGGCCGATTTCTTCGAGCAGGGTCAGCGTCGGGTAGACCACGCCGGGGCTGGGGCTGTAGGCGCCGCCGACGCGTTCCTCGATCGCCTTGATGATGTCGTAGCCGTGGCGGGGCTTCTCGGCGATGAGGGCCAGGATGACCAGGCGCAGATCGCCATGTGCGAAGAAGCGGCCAAGCCGGCCTTGGCGGCCGCCGCGGTGGTGGTCGTCATGTTCGTGCGGGCCATGGGCGAAGCGGGGGCGGTCGGGGTGGCATTCGCTCCTGGGGAAGCGGGAGTGGGAATGTTTATGTCTCAAGCGATGTTCTCCGTGTGTGTTTCGATATAACGAATATATAGATATATCGAAACTCTGACTACTACAAGAGGCGTGTGGTGGGCACCCAAAAAAAACTTCGGGCGCCTTCACCTGCGTGAAAGCGCCCGTTGGATTCAGCCGATGGTGGTGGGTTCAGGCGTCTGCGAGTTCCGCAGGGAAGCGGAACTTCACGTCCTCGGCGACACCGTCGAGTGTTGTGACCTCGACCGGGCCGAAGGCGCGCAGACCGTCGATCACGCCTTGGACCAGCAGTTCCGGGGCGGAGGCGCCGGCAGTGAGGCCGACGGTGCGGATGCCCGTGAACCACTCGGCTTGCAGATGGGTGGCGTCGTCGATGAGGTAGCTGGGCTTGCCGAGTTCCTCGCCGATTTCGCGCAGGCGGTTGGAGTTGGAGCTGTTGCGGCTGCCGACCACCAGGATGAGGTCGACGGCCTCGGCGAGGTCGCGCACCGCCTGCTGGCGGTTTTGCGTCGCGTAGCAGATGTCGCGCACATCGGGCCCAACGATGGTGGGGAACCTCTCCTTCAGGGCGGCGATGATGCCGCGGGTGTCGTCCACCGACAGGGTGGTTTGGGTGATGTAGGCGAGCTTGTCGGGGGTGGCTGGCGAGAGCGCCAGCACGTCTGCGACGGTTTGCACAAGATGGACGCGCGATGGCATCTGGCCGATCGTGCCCTCCACCTCTGCGTGGCCGGCATGGCCGACCAGCACCAGCTCGCGACCGGCGGCGGCGTAGCGGCGGCCTTCGTTGTGCACCTTGGTGACCAGCGGGCAGGTGGCATCGATCACCGGCAGGCCGCGTTCGCGGGCAACTTCCTCGACCCGTTTGGCCACGCCGTGGGCGCTGAACACCGTCATGGCGCCGGGCGGGATTTCATCCAATTCGTCCACGAACACGGCGCCGCGGGTGCGCAGATCCTCGACCACATGGCGGTTGTGCACGATTTCGTGGCGCACATAGATCGGCGGGCCGTATTTCTTCAGTGCCCGCTCGACGATTTCGATCGCGCGTTCCACGCCGGCGCAGAAGCCGCGGGGTTGCGCCAGGACGACCTTCAACATGCACTCTATCTCCTTGTGCCGGTTTGCTCCGGCATGGCTGACAAACCACAGCTGTGCCATAATTCCACGCGACAAGCCGCCCAGCCCGCGCACCCGGGTTGCGAGACCAATCGGCGGCGCGTATGGCACAATTAACCTCGGAGGAGTAGCTTCGACGGTCAAGGGCCGTGGCTTGCGGCTTGACAGAGATCTCATCGGTGCGGATTTGCATCCGGGTCAGGGACGAAAAAGTCGCCTGCCCGGAGCAGCACCTAGTCGCCGGAGTTGATAAAGGTCGCATGAACGCTCCCGTCGTCCCCGTCACCCGGCCGAAGACGCCGCTGCTCGATCGTGTTCGTGTGCCGGCCGATCTGCGCAATCTGTCGACCGAGCAGCTGGCGGAACTGGCCCAGGAACTGCGGGCGGAGACGATCGATGC